>NZ_LHCD01000003.1:0-458130 GCF_001262595.1 Methylobacterium sp. ARG-1 | reverse complement strand
CGTGGGCGGCCGCCGCGTCGGCGATCATCCACTCGCTCATCAGCTTGGAGCGGCCGTAGGGGTTGATCGGGTTGAGCGGCAGGTCCTCGGGCACCGGCACCACCTCGGGCTCGCCGTACACGGCGGCTGTCGAGGAGAAGATCACGTGGCGCACGCCCGCCCGGGTGGCGGCCTCGATCAGGGCGCGGGTCTTGACCGTGTTGGCCAGGTAGTAGCCGAGCGGGTCGGCGACCGAGGCCGGCACGACGATCCGGGCGGCGAAATGGGCGAGCGCGTCGATCCGGTGCTGGAGGATGGTCTGAGTGACCAGCGCCTGGTCGGCGACGTCGCCGACCACGAGCTTGACGCCCTCGGGCACGGCCCAGTCGAAGCCGGTGGACAGGTCGTCGAGGACCACGATCTCCTCGTGGCCCGCGTCCAGCAGCGCCAGAACCATGTGGCTGCCGATATACCCAGCCCCGCCCGTCACAAGAACCGCCATGTCGTCCGCTCCGATGCCGTCTCGCGCCTGCCACCGACGAGCCTTGCCCGATCGGGCCGCGACGGGGAAGGCGTAACGGCGCGGCGTCATCGCACGTTCAAGCGCCGCGTGGGATTCCTCTTCGATAACGGCCCCATTAGGTGGTCGCAGACGGTATATTTACGGTGCTTTGGCTCATACTATCGACGTAGAGGCCTTGCGAAGCATCGCGCCAGGCTATCTCACTGCCCGAACCATTGCCCATGCCGTTCCGTTCAGTTTCCGGAGTTGCCGCTTGATGAAACCGATCCGCAAGGCTGTCCTGCCCGTGGCGGGCCTGGGCACCCGCTTCCTGCCCGCCACCAAGGCGGTCCCGAAGGAGATGCTCACGGTCGTGGACCGGCCGGTCGTCCAGCATGTTGTCGACGAGGCGCGCGAGGCGGGTATCGAGCACTTCATCTTCGTCACGGGTCGCGGCAAGGCGGTGATCGAGGATCATTTCGATATTGCGTTCGAGTTGGAGCACACCCTTCAGGAGCGCGGAAAGACCGCCGCCTACGAGGAGCTGAAGCGCGATCTGCCAAAGGCGGGCCAGACCAGCTTCACCCGTCAGCAGGCCCCTCTCGGCCTCGGTCACGCGGTCTGGTGCGCCCGCGAGATCGTCGGCGACGAGCCGTTCGCGGTGCTGCTGCCGGATATGCTGAGCCGCGGTTGCATGCAGCAGATGCTCTCGACCTACGAGCGTCACGGCGGCAACATCATCGCGGTCGAGGAGGTGACCCCGGAGGAGACGCACCAATACGGCATCGTCAGCGTCGGCGAGACCTACGGCCAGTCTTTCGAGATCACCGGCATGGTCGAGAAGCCCAAGCAGGGTACCGCGCCGTCGAACTTCATCATCTCCGGCCGCTACATCCTCCAGCCCGAGATCTTCGGGATCCTGGAGCACGGTAAGAAGGGCGCCGGCGGCGAGATCCAGCTCACCGACGCGATGATCGACCTGATGGAGACCCAGGCTTTCTTCGGCATGCACTACGAGGGCCGGACCTACGATACCGGCTCCAAGATCGGCTTCCTGACCGCCAACCTGGCCTACGCGCTGGAGCGGCCGGACCTTGCGGGACCGCTGAAGGCCGAGATCGCGAAGCTGCTGGAGCAGGGCTGAGCGCTCTGCGCAAAGCGCGGCGGAGGCATGCAGCCTGTGCGGAGGCCAGAGCGATTTAATCCTTGCTTCTTGTGCGCCGCACTGTAATTTGTGCATTGCGAGATCGCGATGGCGTCGCGGTCTCGTAGCCCTTCTTGGGCGTTTCCTCCCTAGACTTCGGGCCGCTCCTCCGGGAGTGGCCTTTTTTCTTTTCCAGCCTCCACATTCGCCGCTGTAAGCATTGTGCGGTGAGACGGCGGCGCCCCTACTCGGCCGCCATCCTGCTGGGTGTCAGATCGCCGAGATCGGCCGCCACGGTGGCCACGACGATCCGCAACGCCTTCGCCAAGCTCGGGAAATCCGGCGTCATCGCGAGGCTCGCCTCGTCCATGTAAAGCGCCCGGTTGACCTCGATCTGCAGGGCATGCCGTCCGAGATTCGGCTCGCCGTAATGCTCGGTGATGAAGCCGCCGGCATAGGGCTTGTTGCGCACCACCCGGAAGCCCTGGCTCCGGAACGCGGCCTCGAAAGCCTCGATCAGGCCGGGGGCGCAGGCCGTCCCGTACCGGTCGCCCAGGACCATGTCCGCCTTGACCTCGGCATCGCGCCCGAGACTCGAGGACGGCATGGAATGACAGTCGATCAGGACGCAGTGACCGTGGGTGCGCGCCGTGCGCTGGATCAGGCTGCGCAGCACCCGATGGTAGGGCTTGTACAGGGCCTCGATCCGCGCGGTCGCCTCGCCGACCGGCAGGCGGCGCGCGTAGATCTCCTGACCATCCGCGACCACCCGCGGAACGGTGCCGAGCCCGCCCGCCACCCGCATCGAGCGCGTGTTGGCGAAGGGCGGCAGCCGACCGTCGAACATACGCGGGTCGAGCTCGAACGGCTCGCGATTCACGTCCAGGAACGCCCGCGGAAAATTCGCCCGTAACAGGGGCGCCCCGAGCTCAACCACCGAGGCGAACAGGCGATCGACATACGCATCCTCGGACCGGCGCAGGCTCAGCGCGTCCAGACGCGAAGCCGCGATAAAATCCGGGGGGTAGACGGCACCGGAATGGCCGGTATTGAAGACGAAGGGCAGGGTGTGCGCCGCCGGTTCGTCGACCTCGAAGGCCGGGGCAAAACCGAAGGCGTCGGGCTGTACCGTTTCGGGCGCGATCATTGGATGTGTGCAGGCCCCGGCGGTTGAGAAAACGCGGCGGACGCGCACTGTGGTATGCGAACGGTCGGCTGTCCACTCTGGTGCAGCCGGCCCACACCGCCATTCATGAGACGCGCGGCGCCGGCTGCAAACTCGGATCCTAACACCTTGTTTACCATCGCCTCCCTTTATGGGATCAACATTTCGACTCGAGGGCTCGGAAACGGCCGATGAAAATCCTGCTGGCGGAAGACGACAACGACATGCGCCGGTTTCTGGCCAAGGCGCTACAGAACGCGGGCTACGACGTCCTGTCCTTCGACAATGGCCTCTCTGCCTATAACCGGCTGCGCGAGGAGCCGTTCGAGCTGCTGCTCACCGATATCGTGATGCCCGAGATGGACGGGATCGAACTGGCGCGGCGCGCTACCGAACTCGACCCGGACATCAAGGTGATGTTCATTACCGGCTTCGCCGCCGTCGCGCTCAACCCGGACTCGAAGGCTCCGAAGGACGCGAAGGTCCTCTCCAAGCCGTTCCACCTGCGCGATCTCGTCAACGAGGTCGAGAAGCTGATGGCCGCCTGACCGGAGGGCCGATTTCGACCGGTCCGGCTGTGACCACAGGGGCATAGGTAATTCGACGGGCGCGCTCCTATATGGTGGGAGGTTCCGCGCGAGACGACGAACGCCATGCAGCCGGTCACGATCTATACCACGGCCTGGTGCCCCTATTGCTCGGCGGCCAAGAGCCTGCTGAAGGAGAAGGGAGTCGCCTTCCAGGAAATCGACGTGGAGCGCGCCCAGGGTGCGCGCGCCACGATGGTCGAGCGCGCCGGCGGGCGCACCAGCGTCCCGCAGATCTTCGTTGGCACGACCCATGTCGGCGGCTGCGACGACCTCTACGCCCTCAACCGCGCCGGCAAGCTCGACCCCCTGCTGACGGACAAGGCCGATGCCTGAGACGCGCTTCATTGCCGCCTGCGTGCAGATGCGCTCGGGCCGCGATCCGGGCGCCAACTGCGACGCGGCCGTGGCCGGCGTGCGCGAGGCGGCCAGCCGCGGCGCGGCCTATATCCAGACCCCCGAGATGACCTCCCTGGTCGAGCGCAGCCGCGAACGCCTGTTCGAGCGCGTCACAACCGAAGATCAGGACGCGACTCTCGCCGGGCTGCGGCAGGCCGCCCGCGAGACCGGCGCGGTGGTGCATATCGGCTCGATCGCCGTGCGGTCCGGCGACAAGATCGCCAACCGCGCCTATCTGATCGGCGCCGACGGTGAGATCCTGGCCTCCTACGACAAGCTCCACCTGTTCGATGTCGACCTGCCGAGCGGCGAGCGCTGGCGCGAATCGGCGACCTATACGGGCGGCGCCTGCGCCGTCGTGGCCGCCACGCCCTGGGCGATGCTCGGCCTGACGATCTGCTACGATATCCGCTTCCCGGCTCTCTACCGGGCGCTGGCTGAGGCGGGGGCGGAGATCCTAACCGCGCCGGCCTGCTTCACCCGCCAGACCGGCGAGGCGCACTGGCACATCCTTCAGCGGGCGCGGGCGATCGAGATTGGCGCCTTCGTGATCTCGGCCGCGCAGGGCGGCGTCCACGAGGATGGGCGCGAGACCTTCGGCCATTCGCTGATCGTCGATCCCTGGGGTCGGGTGCTGGCCGATGCCGGCGGGTCGGAGCCGGGGGTGATCCTGGCCGAGATCGATCTCGCTCAGGTCGCGGATGCGCGGTCGCGAATCCCGGCGCTGCAACACGGACGCGCGTTCACGGTCGAGCGCATCGGACCCGAGGTTCGGGCCGCACGGTAAGCAAGAGAATGATCCGGTACAGTCTCGTCTGCGACGCCGACCACGGCTTCGACAGCTGGTTCCCGTCCTCCGAATCCTACGATGCGCAGGCTGAGCGCGGGCTGGTGACCTGCCCGATCTGCGACAGCGCGAAGGTGACGAAGGCGCTCATGGCCCCGAGCGTGGCCCGCACCGATCGCGGGCAGGTTGCGGCACCGGTCGTGGCCCAGCCTGAGGCGGCGATGCCGATGATCGCGGAGCCCGAGCGCCAGGTTCGCGCGATGCTGCGCGCGTTGCGCGAGCAGATCGTGGCCAATTCCGAGCATGTCGGACCACGCTTCCCGGAGGAGGCGCGCAAGATCCATTACGGCGAGGCGGAAGGCCGCCCGATCTACGGCGAGGCGAGCCCGGCCGAGGCGCGGGCCCTCATCGAGGAAGGGATCGACGTGGCGCCGATCCCGATCATGCCCGACGACCGCAACTGAGCGGGCTGCGCTCAGGGACGCGCGGCGGCGGTGCCGGCCAGCGAGGCCAGCACGAAAGCGACGACGGCGTTCCATCCGGCGAGCGAGAGTCCCAGAACCCGCATCGCCGCCACCGAGCAGTCGACGACTTTCGTGCTCTGAAGCTGGTTCAGGAAATCGCCGACCTGACCGGGATTGGCCCCCGTGCCGCCGCCGCAATCGCTGGGCCCCGGCCAGAAATTCCATTCCGCGCCGGCATGGTAGACCCCGATCCCGGCCCCGTAGAGGAGCCCAAGCGCGGCAAGCCCGAGCGCCAGGCGGGCCAGCCGCTCCGGCGCGAACAAAGCCGCAAGCCCGAGCGGGATTGCGGCGTAATAGGGCAGGCGCTCGGTCAGGCACAACTTACAGGGCGCGTAGCCGTACCCGTATTGGAGCACCAGGACGGTGCCCAGGATCAGCGCGGAGGCGAGGGCGAGCCAGAGACCCGCTCTCTTGAGGCGAAGGGCCGACGCGACGTTCATGGCTACAGGATCACCTTGAACAGCAGGAAGCCAAGGACGACCACGGCCACCGAGATCGCCGCGACCGCGTTGAGATGCCGGTCCAGCACGCCGCGGATCTGAACACCGTAGCGGCCGAGCAGTCCGGCGAGGATGAAGAATCTGGCCCCCCGGGTGATGACGGACAGGACCGTGAACCAGAACAGGCTGTAATGGGCAAAGCCCGACGTGATCGTGACGAGCTTGTAGGGGATCGGCGTGAGCCCTTTCAACAGGATCACCCAATGGCCGTAGCGTGCGTAGGAATCCTGGAAGGTCGCGGCCGAGTTCTGCAGACCGTATAGGCGGATCAGCCACGCGCCGACCGAGTCGAACAGGAGCGCCCCGATCGCGTAGCCGACAAGGCCCCCGAGCACCGAGGCCACCGTGGCGATCGTGGCGTAGAGCCAGACCCGGTCGGGACGGCTCACCGCCATCGGCACCAGCATCGCATCCGGAGGAACCGGGAAGAACGAACTCTCGGCGAAGGCTACGGCCCCGAGCACGTAGGGCGCGGAGGGCCTGCCGCTGAGCGCGAGGATCCACGCGTAGAGCCGGCGGAGCATACAACTTCCAGATTGCCAGGGAACGGCCGCCCTTTGAGCATAGTCGCCGCGGAATGACCAGATTGCTCGGGCTCGGCAAAAAACCGCGCGCGCACCCTTGGCGCGGGCGCCACACCTATGCGATGAGCGCGACGCGCGCGGGTATGGCGGAATTGGTAGACGCGGGCGACTCAAAATCGCCAGCCGCAAGGCGTGGGGGTTCGATTCCCTCTACCCGCACCATCGTCTCACATCGGTGGATCGCGTTTTAATGCGATCGCGCTCACCGGCGAACCGGCGAATGCCCAGCGCGCATGAGTAGGACCCATCAAGTCCGTTGGGTGGCGTAACGCGCCGAATCGAACATTCGACCCTTCCCTCCTATCGAGTTCCGCGAACAAGACTTGGTCGGCAGGGCACAGTGTGCCGGATCCTGACACCGTTCAGTTTTGCTGACCTGCCGCCGTCCGATGCAGGGCTCAGGCCGGAGTCGAGATCCCGTCAGCGCCGTCGTGTTCTCCGCATTGCAGTGCTCACACGGACCGCTGGCGAAACCAGGCCAATGGTGAGAGCGTCCCTCGTATGCCGCCTTCATATGTGTGGATTCGTGTGAACGCCCGGATTGCCCGTCAGGCGCTTCGAAGCTCGCGCGTCACAGCGAGAAGCATATCGGCCATGTAATCGAGCATTGGCTCCGTAATACCGGGCCAAACCCCGATCCAGAAACTATCGCGCATGATTTTGTCGGTTTGTCGCAACGTTCCGTGCACACGGTGAGCAACGTCTCGGAAGGCTGGCTGCCTGGTCAAGTTGCCAGCAAACAGCAACCGGGTCCCGACGCGCTTTTGCTCGAGACGCGCAACGAGCGCGTTTCGCTCGATACCAACTCCGTCGCGCACGGTCAGAAGATAACCAAACCAGCTCGGCTCGGACCCTGGAGTCGCGACGGGTAGATGAAAAATGTGGTCGAGTCCGCACTCCTTCAGGCGACGCTCCAGCCCCTGAAAGTTCTCACGGCGTCGCACGATGAAATGGCTGAGCTTGGTCAATTGGCTGACCCCGAGGGCGGCCTGCATATCGCTCAGCTTCAGATTGTAGCCAATATGGGAATACGTATACTTATGATCATAGCCGTGCGGTAAGTCACCCAACTTCCAGCCGAAGCGGTTGCCGCAGGTATTGTCCGTCCCGGGCTTGCAGTAGCAGTCTCGGCCCCAATCCCGGAACGATTCCGCGATCTTAGCAAGCGGACCGCGGTCCATAAGGACCGCGCCGCCTTCGCCGGTGGTGATGTGGTGCGCCGGATAGAAGCTCAGGGTGGCCAACTCGCCGAAGGTACCGACACCCTGTCCCGCGATGGTCGCACCGAACGCGTCGCAGCAATCCTCGACCAGCCACAGGTCGTTGCGGCGACAAATCTCGGCCACCCGCACCACGTCGAACGGGTTTCCGAGCGAATGCGCGATCATCACCGCACGGGTCTTCGACGTTATCGCCGCCTCAAGGAGATCGACGTCGACATTGTGAGTCTCGAGATCGACATCGACAAAGACGGGTACACAGCCGTGCTGCACGATCGGGGCGACGGTGGTGGGAAAACCGGCCGCCACGGTGATCACTTCATCGCCAGGCCGTAGGCGGCGCCCTCTATGCTTGGGCGAGGTGAGCGTCGCGAAGGCGAGCAGGTTCGCGGCGGACCCGGAGACTGTGAGCCGTGCATGCCGACGCCCGAACACATCCGCGAGCTCGCGCTCGAACCGGTCGGCATAGCGTCCCGCCGTCAACCACATGTCGAGCGATGCATCGATCAGATGCGCGCAATCCTCCGCGTCCATGACCTTTCCGGACGGGGGAATGTAGGTCTCGCCCGGTACGAAGGACGGCGTTTGGCGCGCCGCGAAATGGCTTCGGGCGAGGCTCAGAATCTCGGCACGCAGGGCATCGGTCATGGGTGATGGAACACTGTTGTCTCGTCGCCGAGCCCCAGCAGCCAAGCGGCTGGGTCGGCAGGGTGCCGAGCCTCTGTTCTCAAGAAACGATGCCTATGAATGGCAGAACGCCCCTGAGCGGCGGGACTCGCCGCCGGTATGAGTCGACTAAAACGGGGAGTCGAAGGTCGCGAAGTCACAATGTGTCCGATCGCGCTCCGATAAAATAGGCTGAACGATAGGCCAATCGAACCCGAAGCTGTCCCACCTAATTCCGGCGTCCGCCGCGGGAACGTGAATTGACGTCACAAGGTAGAGTAACGTCGCCTCAGCCGATTGTACCGCGAAACCGTGGGCACAACCTTCCGGTACGTAAACGCCTGACGGCGTATTTCCGACGAGCTCAAAAGCAATGGCACGGCCATAGCTCGACGAACCTCGCCGCAGGTCGAGGATCACGTCAGTGACTGCACCTGCCAGACACCAAACGAGCTTTGCGTGCTGGTGCGGCGGCTTCTGGAAATGCATGCCCCGGACAACGCCGCGCACCGACGTCGAGCAATAGACTTCGGAAAAATCTGTGTTCAACCCCGCTGCGGCCAGGGTCGGCGCGTGCATCAACTTGTGAAAGCTCCCGCGAAGATCGCGATTTCCGGGTGCCCGAAGGGAACAAACCCCAGGAATGCCACTGGCTTGAGTTTCAAACATCACGCGGTATCAATCAGTTCTGTCAGGCCCCGATCCAGACCAATGTCGGCAGACCAACCGGGCAGGAGGGGACCGACCCAGGGCCGCATCACCTCTCGTGAGCGGTAGGGACGTGCCCCCCAGGCTACGGGCACAGGACGCCCGCCGACGCGCTGGATGCGAGCCACGAGCTCGCGCAAAGAAACGGTCTCGGGACCGCGCAGGGCAAACGCCTCGCGTGTACCCGTCGGGTTTGTACAAGCCCTGCCCAGCGCGACGCAGACCGCCGAGAAGACATCATCGATGTGCAAGAGGTTGATTCGCTGCTCGCCCGGGGACAGATCTAGGGACTTTCCCTCCGCTCGTGCGCGGAGCAACGCCGAGATAAGCTTGCCGCGTCGATCCGCCGGTCCATAAGTATCCGGAAGCTTCAGTGTCAGGATGGAGAAGCCTTCCGCCTCGGCATAATAAGCGGCTATGTCCTCAAAAGCCTGCTTGGTTGCAGCGTAAAGCGTCGCCGGACTGTAGCGATCACCGTCGAAATGCTGCCAGCTTGTTCCAAAATTCAAGACTTTCCGGATCCCGCAGCGCCCCATCGCGTCGAGGAGCTGCGTGCCGAAGAGCAGATTCGCGCGAATGAGCCGAACGATGTCGTCTGGCCGATGCGCGCCGACGAAATGCGTCGCCGCATGAATCACAGCTTCTGGCGCGAAAGTCTGCGTCAGAGCGTGAAGATCGCTGGTCGTACCATCGTGGCGCAGGATCGTCGCGCGCGGGTCAAGATGGTCGGCAGAGGATTCTGCACGCAGCAGGGCGCCTACTGAGATGCCGGAATCGAGGAAACCCCGGACGAGGCGGCTGCCAACGAACCCGGTCGCACCTGTGATGAGCAGGCGTCGGAAGCCCGAACCCTCGCCTACCACGTTTTCCACGGCGCGCGTCCCGATGCCCAAAGCGCTTCGAGGTTCGTCTTGTCCCGCAACGTGTCCATCGCCTGCCAGAAACCGTCGTGAACAAAAGCCTGGAGTTCCCCCTCAAGGGCCAAGCGCTCCAGAGGTCCACGCTCCCAGACGGTTTCGTCGTCCTCCACCTCGTCCAGGACGGACGGCGAGAGCACAAAGAAACCGCCGTTGATCCAGCCGCCTTCGTTGTCCGGCTTCTCCTCGAAGGCCGTGACCTGATGACCATTCAGGGCCAGATAGCCGAAGCGCTTGTCCGGCCGCACTGCCGTCACCGTGGCGCGTTTCCCGTGAGCTTGATGGAAGGCGATCTGCGCGGTGAAATTAACATCACTCACGCCATCGCCGTAGGTCAGCGCGAACATCTCCTCGCCCTCGAGGTGATGCCGGACGCGCTTCAAGCGTCCTCCCGTCATGCTGTGATCGCCTGTATCGACCAGCGTAACGGTCCACGGCTCAGCGGTACGTCTATGTATCTCCATCCTGTTGTCGGCGATATGCATCGTCACATCGCTCATATGTAGAAAGTAATTGGCGAAATATTCTTTGATTATGTATCCTTTGTATCCGAGACAGATCACGAAATCGTTGATTCCATGCTGGCTGTAACTCTTCATGATGTGCCAGAGGATCGGTCGACCGCCGATCTCAACCATCGGCTTCGGTCGTGTCGCTGTTTCCTCGGACAAGCGCGTCCCGAGCCCTCCCGCGAGGATGACGGCCTTCATAGGCAGCCCTCACTGGCCGTTGGCTGCAAGGGGATTGTGAGCCGGTAGACAATCATGGTCAGGCTTTAGAGCCGTCCGCGATGCCGGCCGCAGCAGCGATCCGGCGATAGTCTGCGATTTGCGCCTCGACGAGCGATCGGGCCGATGCCGGGCGCTCGCAGTAACCACGATACCAATCCATCGTTAATCGCACCGTCCGCTCGAAGCCCAGCAAGGGGCGCCACCCCAATTCCGCCTCCGCTTTTGCCGCATCAAGCTTGAGTATAGCTGCCTCGCTGAGGGCCGAGGGCTCGACATGCACCGGGATTGGGGTTCCCCCCCATGCCTTTAGTGACTGATCGATTAGCCGGCGCACCGACACCTCGCTTGCGCGGGCTGGCCCGAAGTTCCACGCTCCGGTGGCGCTGGCGTCGGCCGCGAGGAGGCGTTCGCCGAGTAAAAGATAGCCGTGCAAGAGTTCGAGCACGTGCTGCCACGGCCTGACGGCCTCGGGATTTCGCAAAACCAGCGGCGAACGTGTCCGGATCGCCCGGACCAAATCGGGCACGAGTCGGTCCTCGGACCAGTCACCGCCCCCAATCACATTGCCACCACGCGCGGTCGCAAGATGCAGATGCGATCCCGACAGCAGCGCCTGCCGGTAGCTACCCGCAACGATCTCCGCCGCAGCCTTACTCGCGCTATACGGGTCCTTGCCACCCAGAGGATCGATTTCGCGGTAGCCCCAGACCCACTCACGGTTCTCGTAGCACTTGTCCGAGGTGACGCAGACAACCGCCTGAACCGAATCAGTGCGGCGTGCCGCCTCGAGCACATGGGCCGCGCCCATGACATTGACTGCGAAGGTTTCGAGCGGGTCCTGATAGGAGCGTCTTACGAGCGCCTGCGCCGCCAGATGAAATATGATTTGCGGACGGTAAGCGGCAACGGAATCCAGCACGGCCTCCGCATCGCGTATATCCAAGAATTGGGATCGCATACGGTCTGCCAGCCCGATATCGATGAACAGGTTTGGTCTATCGTTAGGCGGCGGCAGCGCGAGTCCCATTACTTCCGCGCCTTGGCTGAGCAGCCACGCGACGAGCCATGCCCCCTTGAACCCGGTATGCCCCGTGACCAAGACGCGGGCGCCTCGATATCTCTCAATATTCATCCAACAACTCAGAGCTGACATCAATAAAGTATGATATTTTGATCGCATACATAAGTCCGCAATGTGATTCTTTACTTGTCCGACAGGCCAGTTGGATTGGGACTCGAAGTGCGGTTTGGGCTCAGATAGTCCCAGAATGTGTCATAAAGCACGTAAGGATTGATGGCTTCGTCCTTGGTAAATTCGTGGGAGGATCCGAGGAACATCGAAATGATGTATTTAATAATGGCCGCTCGCAGTCCATCCGAGTAAGAGAGATCCCCCATTGCCGGCTTGAGGTGTTGGAAGAACTGAAACATCCCTAAAAATTTTTGTCTACCAGCGAGCGACGGCTGCTGAATTTCTTGCTTTTGATGTACGCGATATAGGAAAAGTGCATCTGGAGAATAAAAGACTTTTGACCGAGTGCTGCTGACACCCACGAATGGAATGGTGTCAGCGAAAAACGATCCGGAAAGAGGTGGTTGTCCGCCTGAATTTATCCATTCTGATCGGCGATAAAAAGTGGAGAATATGGTGTTGATCTGATTGTGCGCATTTTGACTCTGAAAATATTGCGTCATCCATTTTTCTGAAAACTCAGAATGCGAACTGTCGGACAACGGGTCAGATCTATACAATATATTTGTATTCCCATCGATGAGTATTCTTCGACCGAGCCCCACTTGTATCTTTTCGTCGCTCTCAAACGCACCCACCATCGTCGATACGTAATCACTTGATATCAGGTCGTCGTCACTGAGAATCATTATATACTTGCCGCGCGCCTCTTTTGCCGCCTCCATCACGTTTACTTCAAGGGGCAGAGTAAAGGGCCGCCTAATAATCTTTGTTTTGGCATCGATGAGATGCGGAATTGCATTCTTCGTGCCGTCTCGACTAGCATTGTCGCTGATAATCAGCTCAATGTTTGCATAGTTCTGCAAACTTACGGACCGTATGGTCTGGATGAGAAGTTCAATGCGATTCAATGTAGGGATGATGATGGAGACGAGCGGAAGAGCCATCCAAGTTTTCCTCTAAGCGCGCCGACGTTTTGATGTTATTCAGCGCAGTGAGCCCGCAGGTATCGACTTTAATCGTCTAAAAAATAAAGAACGACATACCATTCCACCGGATGAATCTTGCTCGATTCGGATGGTCGCAAACGACCCGAGTAAGATCCATAGTCCGAAAAGGCAGACCTTGCGAGACGCTGCGCAGCAGTTTGATTAAAAATATCGCTCTATTACATCTTAGTCATCGATATTATCTCGAGTCAGACAAACACTCAGCTGATTCACGAATAAAAAATTTCCATTCCAGTATTTGTCTTATTTGGAGTAAGCACTGAGTGAAGGCCGCCTTGTGCCTGTAGTGCTTTGGTCTACATACAGGGTTCTGGCGTCAGAAGGCGCTGTATCGGCCCTGTGTCTGGGCCTATGACCAGCTCTCCTCATGTCGTCGTTGCGGGCACGCACTGCGTCTTATCGCCCGAGCAGAAACGCATCATCCTGGCCGAAGCGGACGCCGTACGCCTGCAGTGAAGGCCGCGGTCGTTTTTCCGACGGGGTATCAGGCGGCGATCTGCTCGGGTCGAGACGGGGTCCTGTTCCAGGGCCGCAGATCATCGATGTGCCGGGCCGGATGGCCGGGCAGACAGCTGAGGATGTCGGCAAGCCAGGCTTGTGGGTCGGCACCATTGAGCTTGGCGGTCTCGATCATTGTGTAGAGTTCCACAGCGCGATGGCCGCCCGCGTCTGAGCCGGCGAAGGTCCAGTTGCAGCGGCCTACCGCGATCGGCCGGATCACCCGTTCGGCGGCGTTGTTTGAGAGGCAGGCGCGCCCGTCGTCGAGGAAGAGGATAAAGGCGCTCCAGCGCTTGAGCATGTAGTCGATCGCTTGCGCCACCGGAGCCTTGGACGAGAGCTTGGCGCGGTTGGCCAGCAGCCACGCCTTCAACTCGGCGACGAGGGCGGCCGAGCGGGCGCTTCGATGCGCACGGCGCTCGTTCGTTCCGAGGCCAATGATGGTGCGCTCGACCGCGAAGATCGCGTCGATCTGCGCCACCGCCTCGATGGCGATCGGAGCCTTCCTCAGGTCGGCCAGCTCGAAGAACTTGCGCCAGGCATGCGCCCGGCAAGCCGCCTCGTGGATCGCGCTTGGTTTGCGACCGGGCTCGTACAGCCGACCGAACCCGGTTAAGGCATCCGCCTGCACGATGCCGTGGAAATCGCCCAGCCAGGTCTCGGCAGTGCGCACCCGAGCGGTCGGGGGAGTAGAAGTAGGCCACAGCCGGCGGCTCGGGACCGCCGAAAAGACGGTCGTCGCGCACCACCGTCCAGAGCCGCCCATTGCGGGTCTTGCCCTTGGCCAGGACCGGTACGGGCGTGTCGTCGAGATGCAGGCGCTCAGCCCCTCGGACATGGGCCTCAATCCGGGCGACCAGGGGCGATAGGGGTGTCGCCACCGCTCCGACCCAGCCGACCAGCGTCGAGATGTCGATCGCTACGCCCTGGTGGGCGAAGCATTGGCTCTGGCGATGCAGCGGCAGGTGCAGGCCGAACTTGGCCATCATCACCTCGGCCAAGAGGTTCGGGCCCGCTCGTCAGCGCGGGATCGGGTGGAACGGGGCCGGGGTCTGCCTGATCGTCTCGCAGTCGCGGCACGAGAAGCGCCCGCGTACGTGCTGGATCACGACCCAGCGCGCTGGGATCCGCTCCAGGGTCTCGGTGACGTCCTCGCCGAGTGGGCGAAGGCGCGCCCCACCGCAACACGCGCAGGTCGTCGGACCGGGATGGATGACGCGCTCGCGCGGCAGGCGCTTGGGCAGAGGCCGACGGGCGGGCTTGCGCCGCGAGGATGCCGCATCGGAGAGCGCTTCGGGCTCGGCGGCCGCCTGCGCCTCCGTCTCGGCCAACGTCCCCTCCAGATCCTCCAGGACGAGTTGGAGCTGGTCGATCCGGGCGCTGCGCTCCGAAGAGGTCCCGAACCGTTCCCGCCGCAGCCGGGCGACCTCCAGCTTCAGCCGTTCGACCGCGATCTCCGAGGCGAGCCTCGCCGCCCGCTCGGCCAGGATCATGGCATGGGCGGCGGGGAGATCCGTGGGAGGCGGCGGGGGCTCGGGCGTGTTCGGCACGCTTGAGAGAAGAACATATTCCTCAGCTTTTGTAACGCGTTATCCTCAGCCGAGAGCGCTCGGCCGCCAGCACTCCTGCGGCATCCACCAGTCGATGCCCGAGAGCAGGTAGCCGAGTTGCGCCATCGAGATCGTTACGGCTCCGTCCGCCACCGACGGCCACAGGAAACGGCCGCGGTCGAGCCGCTTCGTGTAAAGGCACGCGCCCTGGCCATCGTGCCAGATCACCTTGATCAGGTCGCCACGCCGCCCTCGGGACACGAACAGGTGCCCGGAATGAGGATCGCGCTTGAGCGTCACCTGAACGATCAGGCCGAGACTGGAAAAGCCTTTGCGCATGTCGGCGTGGCCGGTGGCCAGCCACACCCGCACGTTGGCCGGCAGCGGGATCATCAGCCCTCCAAGACATCGAGCACCCGCCGCAGCGCCGCGGCATCGACCTCGGAGCCGACCCGCACGCGCCGGCATCGGCCGAGATCGATCTCGATCGTCCCGCCGGAGCGACGGCCGCGGTCGGGCTCTTGACCGGGCTCAGCCATCATCGCGGCGGGCGTAGGAGCGATCACGACGGGGACCAGCCCTGGCGTTGGAGCACAGGCATGCTTGCACAGCGTCTTGCGCCAGCGGAACAGCTGACTGACGTGGAGACCGGCCCGGCGGGCGACATCCGAGGTCGACGCATTCGGCTCGAATGAACCGGCGACCAACCGCTCCTTCTCAGCCCGCGTCCATCGTCGACGCCGTCCGGCTCTAACTAGTTCGATACCCGCCTGCATCATTCTCGAGATCCTAGGATTACTCCTATGACCTCAGCTTCACCGGGCCAGCCGATAAGGCGGCCTTCGTCGGATGCGCACTATTTAGGTTCAAATGTTTTGAATCGACGGAATGCCCAGATTGATGCATGGCGATATATTGGTGCGCGAGCAAAAGATCGAGTTGGCATAATTGAGCAGTTTAGGGGCGTTGTTCGAATGGAATTCACCCGTGTTTCGGCCTTATTAGGTGGGTTTGTTGTTGGCAAGCGCCCGGCATATAGGTCATTATTGTAGCCCTTGCTAGAAACTACAATATGTACAATTCTGATGATGTCGAATTTTCAAGGCGCCGCAAATTCAAGGATAAATACCTGATGAGATCAAAAATTCGCCATTCCACTTAATGATCCATATGAAAGGCGAAATTACCAGATATCAGTTAGCATTCGGCCAACGTTTAGATATGAGTGCCGACGTTTCTGCAATCATTTTCGTAGTCATACGCTTAAATTTGGATAGAAATAAGCTCGCTTTATAAAGCTAAAGGCGTCTTACCGGAAGCTTCAAGCGAGCCTTTCGCGCCAGTCCATGTGTCGCGGCCAAGCCCCTATGACACGTCCAATATCGTCGACTACATCGCGCGGATAGGCGGCTAAGGAAGGTCCGCCGCGCGGGTAAGGCGATCTCGTGAATCAGCGCCGATGCGTCGCGATCCTGGGAGCCGGTATGGCCGGCGCAGCCGCGGCGTCGCGGAGGCTGGCTTGGATGTGCGCGTCTTCGACAAGGGACGCGGCGTCGGCGGCCGGATGGCGAACCGGCGCGCGGATGGGATGCAGTTCGACCAGGGTGCGCAATTCATGCAAGCGCACGGCGACGTCTTCGCAACGCGCCTCGCGGATTGGGAGCGGCGGGGTATCGTCGGCCCCTGGGCGGGGGCAGGACGGCGGGTCGGCATACCGGACATGGCCGCACCGGTCCGAGATCTCCTGTCCGACCTCTCCGTCGCCTCCGGTATGGCGATCACGTGGATCAGCCGCGATGGGGCGTGCTGGCGGCTGGCGGACGGTGCAGGTGGCGAACACGGTCCGTTCGCGGCGGTGGCGATCACCTTCCCGGCGCCTCAGATCGCTGCGCTGCTCGCGGCATCGGGGTTTGCCCTGGCCGGGGTCGAGCGGGCGACCTACGCACCGTGCTGGTCTTTGATGTTGGCGGTCGAGCGGGCGCCCCCGGAAATGCTGATCGAGCCGAATGAGGGGCCGATCGGGCTCATCGCCTCGGACTCCTCGAAGCCCGGCCGGCCGGAGGGCGGCCGCCTGACCGTGCATGCCAAGCCGGATTGGTCACGCGCCCATCTCGAGGTGCCCCGGGAGGCGATCGTATCGGTCTTGTCGAAGGCTGCGGAAGCGTGGCTCGGATCACCGCTTCCGATCGGCTATGTCCAGGCGCACCGTTGGCGCTTCGCCCAGGTCGAGACCGCGCTCGAAAAGCCATGCCTGTACGATCCCGACTTGCGGCTCGGCGCGGCGGGCGATTGGTGTCTCGGACCGCGCATCGAGGCGGCGCATGACAGCGGTTTGGCGCTCGCAGACGCGATTCTGGCCGATCTTGGCGGGGCTGCGTGATCCCGCCCATCGCCTTCCATCCGGCCTACGAGTCGAGCCTGCCGGCCGGGCATCGCTTTCCGATGCGGAAATACGGCCTGCTGGCCGAAACGCTGGTGGCCAAGGGGCTAGCACCGCTGGGCTTCGTGACGCCGGAACTGGCCACCGCAGAGATCTTGGTCAACGCGCACGATCCCGCCTACGTCGCGGCGGTCCTCGGCGTGGCCGTGCCCCGGGAGATCGAGCGGGCGATCGGCCTGCCGGTGGATGCGTCGCTGGTTCGAAGGTCGCGCGCCTCGGTGGGCGGGACGCTCCTGGCGGCCCGCTTGGCGCTGGCCGAGGGGCTGGCGGGCAGCGCGGCCGGCGGCTCTCATCACGCTCGGCGTCTGCAGGGCGCCGGCTTCTGTGTGCTCAACGATGTCGCGGTCGCGGCCCGGACCCTTCAGACCGAGGGCGCAGTGCGGCGGGTTTTGGTGGTCGATTGCGATGTCCATCAGGGTGACGGCACGGCGGATTGCCTGGCCTTCGATCCCGACTTGTTCACGCTCTCGATCCATTGCGAGAACAACTACCCCACCCAGAAGATTGCCGGAGATCTCGACATCGGACTGCCGGACCGTCTCGACGATGCCGGCTACCTGGAGGTGCTGCGCGCTCGCCTGCCACCGCTCTTAGACGCGCTGGTTCCCGACCTCATCTTCTACAATGCCGGGGTCGATCCACATCGGGACGATCGCCTCGGGCGGCTGTGCCTGAGCGATGCCGGGCTCCTAGCGCGGGACCGGTACGTGGTGGCGCAGGCGCGCGCGCGCCTCATCCCGCTCGTGGCCGTGATCGGCGGCGGATACACCCACGATGTCGAGGCGCTCGCGCTTCGGCATGCCCTGGTCTTCGAGGCGCTGGCGGCGGAGGCCGCAGGGGCATCCTCGCCCGGGTGAGGCGCGGATGCATCAGGTGTCCGGGCATCGTTTCGGACGCAGCACCGCGAAAGGTTTTGGGAAGGGTCGGCGGCGAGGATCCGGAAGTCACGGATCGATCAAATCGCGCGCGCCGAGCGGCCTGAACAGCTTCGCCCCAGGCAGATGTGCTGACGATCCTGTGAAGCCGTTGGGATTCAGTCATGCTTGCGCGAATCTGGGAGGTGTTGAAGGCGACGATTGCGGTGGTGGCACTGATCACGGCCGCTCTCGTCTCGGCGGACAAGCTCGATCGGCGCAAGCCGCCGGCCCATGCCGCGGCTATAAGCGAGCCTACGGCGACCGGGGCCATCACGCCCGGCGCGAGGCCTTGATCGCGCTGGCTGCCTCCCCGTCGCCAGTCACATCGGAGTGCGAGCGCACATCGGCCGGGCACCGGTCATGCGACAGAATGGTCCGCCGGCCGGGGGATATTTCGGCGGGGTCCGGCGTTCACGCCCCACTTCGAGGCTTGGCCGTTCGGGCCGTCTACGCTCTGGATAGAGGATCCGTTTCGATGAAGTCCGCTTCGTTCGCTCTGCTCGCCCTGATCGCCGGCGCGGTGCCGGCGCTGGCCGAATCCCGGGCGGACCGTGCCGCCTGCACGCCGGACGTCATGCGCCTCTGCGCATCGCAGATCCCGAATGCCACGGCGATCGCAGCCTGCCTGCGCAAGCAGCGTCTCAATCTCAGCCCCGGCTGCGGCCTGGTGATGGACCAGTCCGACCGCTCAGTCCGAACCGTCTCGAACCGGCGCTGACGCGACCCCTCACCAGCCGTTGATGCGCGGCCAGACCGCGCCGGTCAGCGTTTGACCGGTGATGACATGGTAGCGATCGTGCTGGGCGCCGGTGGCGCAGGCATGGTTGGGCAGGATCCGCAGGCGTGCACCGACTGGAAGATCCGGCAGCGTTGCGGTTGAGCCGGGCCGCAGGGCCAGGATCCCGTGCTCCTGGTTGGCGTCCCGCACGATCAGGTCCGGATAGGGCTGGCCCGCCCCGTCGCAGGCGACGCCGTAGCCCTGGTCGACCGCTTGGCGCGCCGTGCCGCGGTCGCGCGAGAGCGCCATCCAGCCGGCATCAGTGATGATCCAGCCCTTATCCCGCTGGTGACCGATCACCGTCGTCAGGACGCTGAGCGCGATGTCATCGATCGTGCAGGAGCCGATTCCGGCCTGGAACAGGTCGCCGATCATGAACACGCCGGCGCGAACTTCGGTGATGCCGTCGAGATTGTCCGCGTAGCGCGCCGTCGGGGTCGAGCCGACGCTGACCACCGGGCAGGGCAGGCCCGCCTCGCGGAGGATCGCGGCGGCTGCCAAAGCGGCCCGACGCTCGGCCTCGGCCGCCGCCTTCAGCGCCGCCCGGTCGCTGAGCCCGTAGCTGTCGCCCGCATGCAGCAGCACGCCCCGGAGCGTTGCGCCCGCAGCGAGCACCCGCCCGATCGCCACAAGACGATCGGCGTCGCGCGGATCAACGCCGGAGCGATGCCCGTCGGCGTCGACCTCGATCAGGACCGGAAGCGTATCGCCGGCGCGACGGCTCCAGCTTGCCACGGCCTCGGCCTGCTCGACCGAATCGAGAACGATCGCGAGATCGGTACCCCAGCGCCGCCGGATCGCGCCCACCCGGTCGAGCTTCTGCGGCGCGATCCCCACGGCATAGATCAGGTCACGGACGCCGCCTTCGGCGAAGTACTCCGCCTCCCGCAGCGTCGAGACGGTCGCCGGACCGGACGGGCTCGCCATGGCGATGCGGGCGACGTCGAGCGATTTGGCGGTCTTCAGATGCGGTCGCAGCGACACGCCCAGCCGGTCGAGCCGCGCCCGCATCCCGGCGACATTGGCTTTCAGCCTGTCGGAGTTCAGGAGCAGGCAGGGCGTCTCCAGCGCCTCGAAGCCGTCCGCCTGCCCGATGCGCCCATCCGTCATCCGCCCGCTCCCGCGCTCTCCACCTGGGCGAGGTTCTAATGAGCGATCGATGCGCCGTCACGGCAGCTTCGCGCTTATCAAGATCCCCCAATCGCCGCGATGAAGGCGGCCGCGTCCCGGCCGACATCGACCGCAGGCTTTCCGGGGCGGTAGAGATTCGAGCCCAGCCCGAAGCCCACTGCGCCCGCCTGCCGCCAGACCGAGACGCTGTCGGGCGTGACGCCGCCGACGGCGAGCACGCGGGCGCTGGACGGGAACACGGCCCGGTGCGCCTTGAGCGCCGCCGGGGTGGCGATGTCCGCCGGGAAGAGCTTCAGAGCGGTCGCCCCGGCCGCAAGCGCCGCGAAGGCCTCGCTTGGTGTCTGGTAGCCAGGCAGCGAAACGAGCCCGGCCGCGACGGTTGCGCGGATCACCGCCGCGTCCGTGTTCGGCGAGACGATGAGGGTGCCGCCCGCCGCCGCGACCTCCGCAACCTGCGCCGGTGTGAGCACCGTGCCGGCACCGACCAGCGCGCGACCGGCGAAACGCTCGGCGAGCGACGCGATGCTCTTGAGCGGCTCCGGCGAGTTCAGCGGCACCTCGATCAGGGTGAAGCCGGCCTCGACCAGCGCATCGCCGACGGCGGGCGCCTCGTCCGGCGTGAGTCCGCGCAGGATCGCCACCAGCGGGCAAGCCGCGAAGGCGGACTCGAAGCGATTGAGGATCGTCATGCCCGGAAGCTCCAGATGGCGTGGATGCCGGCGGTCGTGGATCCGTCCGGCACCGCGACGGCGCGGCCGCCGGCTTCGGCGATCGCCACGGCGTAGAGCGTGGCCAACGCCCCGCCGGCGAGCAGGTAGACCGGGCGCTGGCCGAGATCGCTGCGCGTCGCGACATCCGCGCCGATCATGATGCCGCTCGCATAGGCCGCCGCGTCCCAGGGCGCCAGCCGGGCGAGCAGCACGCCGGCTCGGACCTCGAACAGCGCGGCGGCAAGGTTGCGCGATTCGCGACCGCGCCGAAGTCCGTCCCGGAAGGCATCGGAATCCGCGACCGGGCCATCCAGCATGCCGGCCAGGATGCCGTGCGACCGGACCAGTGCGAAGAGCTCCCCGGTCATGGCGGTGGCGAAATCCGTGATCGCGCCGTCGACCGTCTCGATCCACTTGTTGTGCGTGCCCGGCTGGCAGAACAGGGCCGTGGACGGCGCGGCACCGGTGCTGATCGCGCCGAGCACCTGGACCTCCTCGCCGCGCATCACGTCCGGGCGAGGGCCGCTCCGCAGGGCGATCCCGGGGATGATCCGCACATCGGGCGCGACCTCGAGGCAGGCGGCGGCGAGATCCTGGAGCGTGGCGGGCGCGTCGATATAGGGGGCCTCGCGCCAGCCCCGGGTCGAGCCGACCATGCCTGCAGCGATGACGGATTGCACGCCGAAGCGGTCGCGCAACGCCGTGATGGCGTCGGGATAGTCGCTCTGGGTCAGCGTGAGGACGCCGCGGTCGTCCTGAAGGCTGTCCACCACGGCGCCGCCCGCGGTCATCGCGTAGGCGCGCCGATTGGTGGTTCCCCAGTCGATGGCGATGTAGGCCGATCGGCCGACCATGCGCCTCCTCCCTCTCACGAATTTGTCTGAGTTATATGGGGCTTGCGAGGCTGGTCAAGCTCGGCCGGACCGCCGAACCGGAGGGAAAACCTTGGCCGCGCCGGCTCCGCAATCCCCGATGCCGGCTACCAGATCAGGCGCGGCAAGCATCAGCATATCATGAGCCGGGGATTGTCCCGCCGCGCCGAGCGTTTGCGATGGACTGTTCAGGGCCGGATCGGCGATATGGCAGGCAATAAATCATACGCGGGAGGGACGCGCTTGGCACGGGACGTGATCCTGGCGACCGATGGCTTGACGATGGAATTCAAGGGATTCCGGGCCGTCAACGGCGTCAAGCTGGAAGTCGAGCGCGGGACGATCCACGCGTTGATCGGCCCGAACGGCGCCGGCAAGACCACCTGTTTCAACCTGCTGACGAAGTTCCTCATCCCCACCGCCGGCACCATCCGGTACAAGGATCGGGACATCACCGGAATGCGGGCCGCCGACGTGGCGCGGCTCGGGCTCGTACGCTCCTTCCAGATCTCGGCGGTGTTCCCGCACCTGACGGTGACCGAGAACGTGCGGATCGCGCTCCAGCGGCGACGCCGGGGTGATTCCTTCGATTTCTGGCGGCCCGAGCGAGTGCTGCGGGCGCTCGACGGCGAGGCGCTCGCCCTGGTCGAGGCGGTGGGCCTGTCCGAATTCGCGGATTCGCTGGCCGTCGAGCTGTCCTACGGCCGCAAGCGCGCGCTGGAGATCGCCACGACCCTGGCCCTCGATCCCGAGATGTTGCTGCTCGATGAGCCGATGGCCGGGATGGGCCATGAGGATGTGGAGCGGACAGCCCAGCTGATCCGCCGGGTCTCGAAGGACCGGACCATCCTGATGGTCGAGCACAATCTCTCGGTGGTCGCGTCGCTGTCCGACCGCATCACCGTCCTGGCCCGCGGCCAGGTCCTGGCCGAGGGCGATTACGCCACCGTCTCGAAGGATCCGCGCGTGGTCGAAGCGTATATCGGGGCGGGACATGCTTGAGGCCGCCGTGAAGACGCCCCTGCCGGCCGCGGCGACGGATGCCCTCTTGACCGTGCGCGGGCTGGAGGGCTGGTACGGCGAGAGCCACGTGCTCCACGGCATCGACATCGATGTCCGGGCCGGCGAAGTGATCACGCTGCTCGGCCGCAACGGCGCCGGCAAGACCACGACGCTGCGGGCGATCATCGGCATCCTCGGCCGGCGGGCCGGCTCGATTGTCTATGACGGCGTCGAGACCATCCGGATGGCCTCGCGCAACATCGCCCGCCTCGGCCTCGGCTACGTCCCGGAGGAGCGCGGCATCTTCGCGAGCCTCACGGTCCACGAGAACCTGATGCTGCCGCCCCGGGTGAAACCGGGCGGGATGTCGGTGGCCGAGATCCACACCCTGTTCCCGAACCTGAAGGAGCGTGCGGGCAGCCAGGGCACCAAGCTCTCTGGCGGCGAGCAGCAGATGCTCGCCATCGGCCGCATCCTGCGGACCGGCGCGAAGCTGATCCTGCTGGATGAGCCGACCGAAGGTCTCGCGCCGGTGATCGTCCAGCAGATCGGCCGGACGATCCAGCAATTGAAGTCTCAGGGCTACACCATCGTGCTGGTCGAGCAGAATTTCCGCTTCGCCCAGACGTTGGCCGACCGGCACTTCGTCATCGAGCAGGGCAGGGTGGTCGACATGATCCCCAATGCCGATCTTGACGCCAATATCGACAAGCTTCACGCCTATCTCGGCGTCTGAGGCGGGCGACCAATACCCAATAAGCGCCGGAGAACGGCGTCGAACGCTCGGCAGGCGAGATCCGCCGCGCCGCTGGAGGATAGGAAGACCATGTTCGGACGTCTCATCGGGTCCGTCTCCCTCGCCGCCGTCGCCGGTGCCCTGATGATGGGCAGCGCGAGCGCGCAGACGAATGTGAAGATCGGCATCCTGGGCGATCGCTCGGGCGCCTATTCCGACATCAGCGGCGAGGGGTCGGTCGTCGCCGCCCGGCTGGCCGTCGAGGATTTCAAGCCGGCCGAGCACGGGCTGAAGGTCGAGATCGTCTCGGCCGACCACCAGAACAAGCCCGATGTCGGCGCGGCCATCGCCCGGCAATGGTACGACCGCGACAACGTCGACATGATCACAGACGGCGTCACCTCGTCGGTCGCCCTGGCGATCAGCCAGGTGACCAAGGAGAAGAACAAGGTCTTCATCGATACCGGCGCCGGCACCGCCGACCTCACCGGCCCGCAATGCACGCCGAACACGATCCACTGGGTCTACGACACGGTGGCGCTCGCCAACGGCACCGGCGGCGCCATGGTCAAGCGCGGCGGCAACACCTGGTTCTTCCTCACCGCCGACTACGTGTTCGGCCAGACCCTGCAGCGCGATACCAGCGCGGTGATCACCAAGAACGGCGGCAAGGTCATCGGCTCGGTCAAGACGCCGTTCCCGACCTCGGACTTCTCATCGTTCCTGCTCCAGGCCCAGGGCTCCGGCGCCAAGGTGATCGGGCTCGCCAATGCCGGCACCGACACGATCAACGCGATCAAGCAGGCCGGCGAGTTCGGCATCACCGAGGGCGGCCAGGCGCTCGCCGGCCTTCTGGTCTTCTCCTCGGACGTGCACTCGCTCGGTACCAAGGTCGCGCAGGGCCTCGTCCTGACCGAGCCGTTCTACTGGGACCTGAACGACCAGACCCGGGCCTTCTCGGACCGCTTCGCCAAGCAGATGAAGGGCAATTCGAAGCCCACCGCCAACCACGCCGGCGTCTACTCGGACGTGCTCCACTACCTCAAGGCTATGGCCGAGCTGAAAACGGCCACCGATGGCGCCGCCGTCGTGGCCAAGATGAAGGCGATGCCGACCGACGATCCCCTGTTCGGCAAGGGTACGATCCGCGCCGACGGGCGCAAGATCCACGACATGTACCTGTTCGAGGTCAAGAAGCCGTCCGAGTCGAAGGGCGAGTGGGACCTGTACAACAAGCTCGAGACGATCCCGGGCGATCAGGTCTTTCGGCCGCTCAACGAGGGCAATTGCCCGCTGGTGAAGGGCTGACGGTGCGGGTCCGGCACGGAGGACGGCCATGACCATGATCTTCGGCGTGCCGACCCAGGCCCTCTTCGGGCAGCTGCTGCTCGGCCTGATCAACGGCTCGTTCTACGCGATCCTGTCGCTCGGGCTCGCGATCATCTTCGGGCTCCTGAACATCATCAACTTCGCCCACGGCGCGCTCTACATGATGGGCGCGTTCGTGGCCTGGATGCTGCTGACCTATGTCGGGCTCGGCTACTGGTGGGCGCTGGGCCTCGCGCCGCTGGTGGTGGGCGCCTTCGGCATCCTGCTGGAGCGGGTGCTGATCGCCCGGCTCTACAAACTCGACCACCTCTACGGCCTGCTCCTGACCTTCGGTCTGGCGCTGATCATCCAGGGCCTGTTCCGCAACCAGTACGGGGTCTCGGGCCTGCCCTACGCGATCCCGGCCGAGCTGTCGGGCGGCCAGCGCCTCCCGTTCATGTTCCTGCCGAACTACCGGGCCTGGGTGGTGGTGGCCTCGCTGACCGTCTGCATCGCCACCTGGCTGGTCATCGAGAAGACCAAGCTCGGCGCCTATCTGCGGGCCGCCACCGAGAATCCGACGCTTGTCCAGGCATTCGGGGTCAACGTGCCCCTGTTCCTGACCCTGACCTACGGGTTCGGCGTGGCGCTCGCGGGCTTCGCCGGCGTGCTCGCGGCGCCGATCTACTCCGTGAACCCGAATATGGGTGCCGACATCATCATCGTGGTCTTCGCCGTGGTGGTGATCGGCGGCATGGGCTCGATCATCGGCTCGGTGATCACTGGCTTCGCGCTGGGCTTGGTCGAGGGCTTGACCAAGGTGTTCTACCCGGAGGCGTCGGCGACCGTGATCTTCGTGATCATGGTGCTGGTGCTGCTCGTCAAACCCGCCGGCCTGTTCGGGCGCACGGCCTGATAGAGATCTGAGGCTCGATCCCCATGGCCGACACCGCCGCCATCGACGCTGCACCGATCGCCGCCGCGCTGCCGACGCGCCGCGACGACAAGGCGCTGCACCGGATGATCTTCGTCGGCATCGCGGTGCTGCTGATCGCGGCGCCGCTGGTGCTCTATCCCGTCTACCTGATGAAGGTGCTGTGCTTCGCGCTGTTCGCGCTCGCCTTCAACCTACTGCTCGGCTACGGCGGCCTGCTCTCGTTCGGCCACGCCGCCTATTTCGGCATGGCCAGCTATCTCTGCGCCTACACGGCCAAGAGCCTCGGCTTCGCCCCGGAACTGGCGATTCTGTCGGGCACCGCCACGGCGGCCTTGCTCGGGCTCGTCTTCGGCTCCCTGGCGATCCGGCGCCAGGGCATCTACTTCTCGATGATCACCCTGGCGCTCGCCCAGATGGCGTTCTTCTTCTCGCTGCAGGCCAAGTTCACCGGCGGCGAGGACGGCATCCAGGCGGTACCGCGCGGCAACCTGTTCGGGGTGTTCAGCCTAGCGGACGACCGGGCGATGTACGCCGTCGTCTGCGTGGTCTTCATGGCCGGGATGCTGCTGATCTACCGGATCATCCACTCGCCGTTCGGCCAGGTGCTGAAGGCGATCCGGGACAACGAGCCCCGGGCGATCTCGCTGGGCTACCGGGCCAACCAGTACAAGCTCGCGGTCTTCGTCCTCTCGGCGACGCTGGCCGGGCTCGCCGGCTCGACCAAGGCGATCGTGTTCCAGCTCGCCTCGCTGACCGACGTCCACTGGTCGATGTCGGGCGAGGTGGTGCTGATGACACTGGTCGGCGGCATGGGCACGGTGTTCGGGCCGATCGTCGGCGCGCTGGTGATCGTCACCATGGAGACGTACCTGGCGCAGTTCGGCGCCTGGGTGACGATCATCCAGGGCTGCGTCTTCGTGCTCTGCGTGCTGCTGTTCCGGGAAGGCATCGTCGGGCTGATCGCCCGGATGATCCGCAAGCCGCTGTGACGGGCGGCCGCAGGCGGCCGGCGCCGGCGCGTTGACGGATCGTTAACCACGGCAGCTCAACCTGCAGTTCCCAGGCTGACAGGTTTGAAGATGACGAAGACCCAGCCGCTGAGCATCGACGATCCCGCGGCGGATTGCCCGATCCCGGTCGAGACCGTCGGCCGATTGATCAAGGCCGACGCCGATGCGGCGACATACATCCTGGACGGCATCCCGGAGGCGACACGGGCGCGTCTTGCGGTCTGGTTGTACGGCCGCAGCCACACCCACGAGATCGGCGTGCGCGTCGCGGCGACCTGCGACGGTGCCACGCTTCGACGCACCGCCGGCCTCGTCGGCACCGCCCTCTACGACGCGTCCCGCCGGCCCTACAAGGCGCCGAGCCACGGCGCCCGGCCCGCGGGCAGCCGCATCTCGCTCGGCGGTTCGAGCCGCCGGGCCTGAACGCCGCAGCTTCGCGACACGGTCCCTGTCATCCAGTACGCTAGGAGCGCCGCCGCCCGCCGGCTATCGTGCGCCCCGATGTCCGCCCCTCAACCCGTCATCCGCCGCCTGGACCCGATCCTCGTCGACCGCATCGCGGCGGGCGAAGTGGTGGAGCGCCCGGCCTCGGCCGTGAAGGAGCTGGTCGAGAACGCGATCGATGCCGGGGCCCGCACGATCGACGTGGTGGTGGAGAATGGCGGTCGCCGGCTGATCCGGGTCGTCGACGACGGCCGTGGCATGAGCCCGGAGGATCTGGCGCTGTGCGTCGAGCGTCACGCCACCTCGAAGCTCCCGGGCGGCGATCTCTCGGCTATCGACACGCTGGGATTCCGCGGCGAGGCTTTGCCTTCGATCGGCGCCGTGTCGCGGCTCGCCATCACCACCCGCACCGAGGGGGCCGAGGCCGGGGCGAGCCTGACCGTCGAGGCCGGCCTGAAGGGCGCGGTCCGGCCGGCCCCGGCCCAGCGCGGCACCCGGATCGAGGTGACCGAGCTGTTCGCGGCGACACCGGCCCGGCTGAAATTCCTCAAATCCGACCGGGCCGAGAACGCGGCCATCGCTGAGACCCTGCGTCGGCTCGCCGTGGCCCAGCCCGGCATCCGCTTTACCCTGAAGGCGGATGCTGGCCAGCCGCTGGTGCTGCCCGCCGAAACCGGGCCGGAGGCGGAACTGCGCCGCCTGACCGCGGTGCTCGGGCCGGATTTCGCCGCCAACGCCCTGCCGGTGTCGCTCATCCGCGAGAGCTTCTGGGTGACCGGCCATGTCGGCCTGCCGACCTATCACCGGGGAGCGGCCGGCTACATCCACCTCGTGGTCAACAGCCGGCCGGTGCGCGACCGCCTGCTGCTCGGCGCGGTGCGCGGGGCCTATGCCGACACGCTCGCCTCCGACCGGCACCCGGTGCTCGGACTCGCAATCGCGTGCGACCCCGACCATGTCGACGTCAACGTCCACCCGGCCAAGACCGAGGTGCGCTTCCGCGAGCCCGGCCTGGTGCGGGCACTGGTGGTCAGCGCGATCCACGACGCCCTGCGGCGGGGCGGCGCCCGCTCGGCCACTACTGGGGCCAGCCGGACCCTCGACGCCCTGCGCCCCGCCGGCCCGGCGCTCGCCACCCATACCGGCGCGGCCGCGCCGAGCCTGTTCCGCACCGCGCGACCGAGTTTCTTTCCGGCCGGCACGCCGTCCGTGGCGGCGCCGTCGGACTACCGCCGGACCGAGAGCTGGCGCCCGGCGCCTGAGGCGGCCGAGGACGAGGCGGCCCCGATTTTCGGGGAGCCGCAGGGCCTCGGCGAGGCGGCGCAGGCCCCGTTCGAAGGGCCGGCGGATCTCGCGGCGCCGCCTCAGGCGGATGTCCGCCTGGCGCCCGAAGCGGCTGAGGCTGTCGACCACCCGCTCGGCGCGGCGCGCGCGCAGATCCACGAGACCTATATCCTGGCCCAGACCCGGGACGGCCTCGTCATCGTCGACCAGCACGCCGCCCATGAGCGCCTCGTCTACGAGCGCATGAAGGCGGAGCGGGCGCGCGGCGGCATCGCCCGCCAAGGCCTGCTGATCCCGGATGTGGTCGAGATGAGCCCCGACGCCGCCGAGCGCCTGGTCGCCGCCGCCCCGGATCTCGACCGGCTTGGCCTGTCCATCGAGGCGTTCGGGACCGGCGCCGTGCTGGTGCGCGAGGTGCCGGCCGCCCTGATCGGCGCCTCGGTCCGCGATCTCGTCACCGACATCCTCGACGCGCTGGAGGCGAGCGGCGACGAGGAGGGCGGCGCCCCCGCCACCGAGGGCGGCCCCCTCGGCCGGCGCCTCGACGCGGTGCTCTCGCGCATGAGCTGTCATGGCTCGGTGCGCGCCGGGCGGCGCCTGCATCCGGAGGAGATGAACGCGCTGCTCCGCGAGATGGAGGCGACGCCCAATTCCGGCCAGTGCAACCACGGCCGCCCGACCTCGATCGAGTTGAAGCTCTCCGACATCGAGCGGCTGTTCGGCCGCCGGTAATTTTCCGCGCATAGGAACCCATCGGAGCCCGCGACCATGGATTTCACCATCTCCCGCCGCATCGAGGATTACCGTGCGCGGATTGCGGCCTTCGTGGATGCGCAGATCCTGCCGGTGGAGGCGGATCGGTCGGCGTACGACGCGCACGGGAATATCGGCCTGGCCGAGCTAGCCCGGCTGCGCGCGCTGGCCAAGGCGGAGGGGCTGTGGTGCCTGCAGCTCAAGCCCGAGACCGGCGGGGCCGGGCTCGACAAGGTCGGCATGGCGGTCTGCTACGAGGCGATGAACCGCTCGATCTTCGGGCCGGTGGTCTTCAACTCCGCCGCCCCCGACGACGGCAACATGATGGTGCTGGAGAAGGTCGCCACCCCGGCCCAGAAGGAGCGCTGGCTGGCGCCGATCGTGCGGGGCGAGGTCCGCTCGGCCTTCGCCATGACCGAGCCGCATCCCGGCGGCGGCTCGGATCCCGGCATGATCCAGACCCGGGCCGAGCGGCGGGGCGACACCTACGTGGTCACCGGCCGCAAATGGTACATCACCGGCGCCGAGGAGGCCGCCCACTTCATCCTGATGGCGCGCACCTCAGACGACGCCCGCAAGGGGCTCACCGCCTTCCTGTTCCACAAGGACCAGCCCGGCTGGGAGATCCTGCGCCGGATCCCGATCATGGGTCCGGAGGAGCATGGCGGCCATTGCGAATTGCTGTTCGACGGGCTGGAGATCCCCGCCGAGAACGTCCTGATGAACGAAGGCGACGGCCTCAAGCTGACCCAGATCCGCCTCGGTCCGGCCCGACTGACCCATTGCATGCGCTGGCTCGGCCTGTCGAAGCGCTGCGTCGAGATCGCCCGGGCCTACGCGGCCGAGCGGCACGGCTTCGGGATTCGGCTCGCCGACCGGGAGAGCATCCAGCTCATGCTGGGCGACCTCGCCATGCGGATCGAGATCGGCCGGTTGCTGGTGATGAAGGCGGCCTGGGCGCTCGATCAGGGCAGCTTCGCCCGCAAGGAGGTGTCGATGGCCAAGGTTCACGTTGCCAACCTGGTGCACGCGGCGGCCGACATCGCCATCCAGATCAACGGCGCCCGCGGCTACTCCACCGACACGCCGCTCGAATGGATCTACCGCTACGCGCGGCAAGCCCGGCTGGTGGACGGGGCCGACGAGGTCCACAAGATGGTGCTCAACCGCAGTCTCGAGGCCGAAGGCGATTCATTTTGGACTTGGGGGGTCGAGGCGTGATGGGTGTTCTGCCACCCGTGGGGAGAACATCCAACCCAAACCCCTCATCCTGACAGGCTGTAAGTCTTTCGATGGACTGGCGGGCTCGCATGGCTAGGACGAAGCGCGGGCCCCCTCTCCCGCACGGGAGAGGGGGCCCGTCGCGCTCCGTCCCCGAAGAAGAGGAAAACGCACAGCATCTAAGCTTCAGCGAAGCCGCCTCGAAGGAGACTCCAGGGATCGCTTTGCTTTTGCAGAACGCTTTCGAGGCTCAAGGTTCTTCGATCGCCGGTCGCCTCAGGATGATGGCGCGGGCCGAACGATCGTTTGTCTGCTAATTCAGCAATGAAGAATAAAATCCGGCTCTGAGAATGCCGTGATCGGTAGCCGGCGAGCGAGAGGAAAGGTCCGAACACAATGACCGATGTCGTGATCACCGGTGCGGTGCGCACCGCGATTGGCACCTTCGGGGGCTCGCTCGCTGCGGTCCCGCCGGCCGCGCTGGCGGCCCAATGCGTGGCGGAAGCACTCAAGCGAGCCGGGACCGCGCCCGAGGCGGTCGGCCATGTGGTGCTCGGCAACGTCATCCCGACGGAGCCGCGGGACGCCTATATCGCCCGGGTCGCGGCCATCGAGGGCGGGGTGCCGAAGGAAGTGCCGGCGCTCACGGTCAACCGCCTGTGCGGCAGCGGCCTGCAGGCGATCGTCTCGGCCGCCCAGGCGATCATGCTGGGCGATGCTGAGGTTGCGGTCGCCGGTGGCGCCGAGAGCATGAGCCGCTCGCCGCACCTGCTGAAGACCGGCCGCTTCGGACATCGCATGGGCGAGGCCGCCCTGGTCGACTACATGGTCGGCGTGCTCAACGACCCGTTCGGCCACGGCCATATGGGCGTCACCGCCGAGAATATCGCCGAGCGCTACGGCATCTCCCGCACCATGCAGGACGATTTCGCGGCCGAGAGCCAGGCCAGGGCCGCGCGAGCGATCCGCGAGGGCCGGTTCCGCGACCAGATTCTGCCGGTCGAGGTTCAGCGCAAGCGCGAGACCGTGGCGTTCGACACCGACGAGCACCCGAAGGCCACCACCGCCGAGGATCTCGCCAAGCTCCGCCCGGCCTTCTCCAGGACAGGCAGCGTCACCGCCGGCAACGCGTCCGGCCTCAACGACGGCGCCGCGATCGTGGTGCTGGCGAGCGCGGCCGCGGCCGAGCGGGACGGGTCGAGGCCGCTCGCCCGGATCGTTGGCTACGCCCATGCCGGCGTCGATCCCTCCGAGATGGGCATGGGTCCGGTGCCGGCCGTACAGCGCCTCCTTGAACGCACCGGCTTACGCGCCGCCGATTTCGACGTGATCGAATCGAACGAGGCCTTCGCGGCTCAGGCCTGCGCGGTCTCCCGTGCCCTCGACCTCGACCCCGACAAGGTCAACGTGAATGGCGGCGCCATCGCGCTCGGCCATCCGCTGGGCGCCACGGGGGCGATCGTGACCGTGAAGGCGCTCTACGAGCTGGCTCGGGTGAATGGCCGCTACGGGCTCGTGACCATGTGCATCGGCGGCGGCCAGGGCATCGCCATGGCGATCGAGCGGCTGCACTGAGATGGCGGGTCTATTCGATCTCACCGGCCGGCACGTTCTAATCACCGGAGCGTCGAGCGGCCTCGGCCGCCACTTCGCCTTCACGCTAGCCAAGGCCGGCGCCCGCCTGTCGCTCGGCGCCCGCCGCGCCGACGCCCTGGCCGAGACCGTCGCCCGGGTCGAAGGGGAGGGCGGCGAGGCACACGCCATCGTCATGGACGTGACCAAGGCCGCAAGCGTCGAGCAGGCCCTCGACGCCGCCGAGGCGCGATTCGGACCCGTTTCGGTGCTCATCAACAATGCCGGCGTCACCGCAACGAAACCGGCCCTCGACCTCGACGAGGCCGCGTGGAATTTCGTGCTCGACACGAATCTGAAGGGTGTCTGGCTGGTGGCGCAGGCGACCGGGCGGCGCATGGTCCGGCACGGGGCGGGCGGCAGTATCGTCAACATCGCGTCGATCCTGGGCCTGCGGGTCGCCGGCGGGCTGGCGCCCTACGCTGCCTCGAAGGCCGGCGTCGTCCAGCTCACCAAGAGCCTGGCGCTCGAATGGGCCCGCCACCGGATCCGGGTGAACGCCCTGGCCCCCGGCTACATCGCCACCGAGCTGAACGACGCCTTCTTCGAATCGGAGCCCGGCAAGGCCCTGATCAAGCGCGTACCGCAGCGCCGTCTGGGCGACGCCTCCGAGCTCGACGGGCCGCTCCTGCTGCTCGCGTCGGATGCCGGGTCGTACATGACCGGCAGCGTCGTCGCGGTCGACGGCGGCCACCTCGTGTCGGGTCTTTAGCCCATGGAACAGGCGCGGCTGCGTGACTGGATCGCCGAGCATCTCGGCTGTCCGGATCTCGCCATCGAGGACATTCGGCCGCTGGGGGGCGGCTCGATTCAGGAGAACCGGCTGGTTCAGTGCCGGATCGGCGGTACGGCGCGGGCCTTCGTCCTGCGCATGGACGCCGCCGCGACCATCGCGTCGAGCCGTTCGCGGGCGGAGGAGTTCCGCATCCTGGAGGCGGTCTGGCGGGCCGGCGTACGCGTGCCGGAGCCGGTCGGGTTCTGCGACGATCCCGCCGTGGTTGGCGCGCCCTTCGCGCTGATGGACTTGGTCGAGGGCGTCGGTCTCGGGCCGCGCATCGTCAAGGATCTCTCCCTCGGCGGCGACCGGGAGGTTCTGGCCGAGACCCTCGGCCGGGAACTCGCCCGGATCCACGGTTCCCTCGACCCGCGGGAGCCGCCCGCTGCGCTCGCCTTCCTGGGAGCGCCCGAGGCGCAGCCGGCGCACGCCGAGATCGCGCGCCTGCGCGCCAGCCTGGACGGGATCGGCGCCAAGCGCCCGGCGATCGAATGGGGGCTGCGCTGGGGCGAGGTCCGGGCGCCGGATTGTCCGTCGCCATCCCTGGTGCATCGGGATTTCCGCACCGGAAACTACATGGTCGACGGATCCGGGCTCACCGCGATCCTCGATTGGGAATTCGCCGGCTGGGGCGATCCCGCACAGGATCTGGGCTGGTTCTGCGCCGCCTGCTGGCGCTTCGGGCGACCGGATCTCGAGGCCGGCGGCATCGGCTCCAGGGCGGCGTTCTACCGGGGCTACACACAGGAGAGCGGGCGCGCGATCGAACCCGAGAGCGTCGCCTATTGGGAGGTGCTGGCGCATCTGCGCTGGGCGGTGATCGCCCTGGAACAGGGCGCCCGCCACGTCTCCGGCCGGGAGTTCTCGCTGGAGCTGGCCCTGACCGGCCGGATGGTGCCGGAGCTGGAACGCACGATCCTGCGGGCCACCGCCCCGGAAAGCTGGAGCTGAGCATGCAGGACGAACCCTCCGGCGCCGCCCTTCTCGACGCCGCCCGCCGGGCGCTCACCGAGGAGGTCGTTCCAGGCCTCGCCGGCCGGCCGCGCTACGTCGCCCTGATGGTGGCCAACGCGATCGGCATCGCGGCCCGCGAGCTCGCTCAGGCAGATCGGCTGAAGGACGCCGGCGCGCGGGTCCTGGGCAGCAAGGGCGATGACGCACTGGACGATCTGGTCCGGGCGATCCGGGCCGGCGCGCGCGACGCCGATCCTGAGCTTCACGCCGCCCTCAGCGCCGCCGCCGAGGCCGCCGCCGAAATCTGGAAGCCGGCGAAAGCGGGCGCCTGACGTCTCAGAGCGCCCGGGCCTGCTCGCGCAGGACGAATTTCTGGATCTTGCCGGTCGAGGTCTTGGGCAGGGGGCCGAACACCACCGTCCTGGGCACCTTGAATCGCGCCATCCGTTCCCGGCAGAACGCGATCAACTCGTGATCGCTGGGGGACGTCGCGCCCGGCTTCATCTCGAGGAACGCGCAGGGGCTCTCGCCCCAGGTCGCGTCCGGGCGCGCCACCACGGCCGCCAGCATCACCGCGGGGTGGCGCATCAACACCTCCTCGACCTCCAGGCTGGAGATGTTCTCCCCGCCCGAGATGATGATGTCCTTGGCCCGGTCCTTGATCTCGACGGCGCCGTCGGGGTGCCAGACGGCGAGGTCGCCGGTGCGGTACCAGCCGCCGGCGAGCGCCTCCGCGGTGGCGTCAGGATTGCCGAGATAGCCCTTCATGACCGTGTTGCCGCGCAGGCAAATCTCCCCGACGGTTAGCCCGTCCTGCGGCACCGGCCGGTCGGTGTCCGGATCGGCCACGATGGCGGCTTCGAGGGTGGCGAGGGCGACGCCCTGGCGGGCCATTCGGGCGTAGCGGTCGTCGTCCGGCAGGTCTGCCCAGTCGGGCTGTTCCAGGCAGACGGTCGCCGGGCCGTAGCTCTCGGTGGCGCCGTAGAGATGCGTCACTGCGAAGCCGAGCTCCTCCATGGTGCGGATGATCGTCGAGGACGGCGCCGCGCCGCCGACCGCACAGCGCACCCGTTGCGGAAACGGCACGCGATCCGAGGCCGGGGCGTGGGCGATGATCGAGAGCACAATCGGCGCGCCGCAGAGGTGCGTCACCCCATGCTCGGCGATCAGCGAAAAAATCGCCGCCGGCTCGACCTTGCGCAGGCAGATCTGCGTCGCACAGGCGGCGACGCTCGCCCAGGGGTAGGACCAGCCGCTGCAATGAAACATCGGCAGGGTCCAGAGATACACGCTCTCGCCCGTGAGTCCGAAGGTGACGGCGTTGCCGAGCGCCTGGAGATAGGCGCCGCGATGGCTGTAGACCGCACCCTTCGGATCGCCGGTGGTGCCCGAGGTGTAGAGCAGGCAGAGCGATTGCCACTCGTCCGCCGGGCCGGGCCAGGCATAGTCCGGGTCGCCCTCCGCGAGCAGGGCCTCGTAGGGAACGGCGCCGGCGATGCCGCTGGCGCCGATCTCCACCACCAGGATCGGCCCGGCGCGGTCGGCGAGCGCCCGGGCGGCGAGAGCCCCGTACTCGGCCTCGACGATCAGCACGCGGGCGCCGCCATGGTCCAGGGAGAACGCGATCGTCGCCGGATCGAGGCGAGTGTTTAGCGGGTTCAGCACAGCGCCGAGCATCGGCACGGCGAAATGCGCCTCGATCATCTCCGCCACGTTCGGCGCGAGGATCGCCACCGTGTCGAGCCGTCCGATCCCCCGCCTAGCCAGCCCCGAGGCGAGGCGGCGGCAGCGGCGATACAGCTCGGCGTAGGTCAGGCGCCGCGTCCCGTCGATGACGGCGGTTCGGGCCCCGACCGAGGCGGCCGCCCGGGCGAGCAGGCTGGCGGGTGTCAGCGGGACGTAATTCGCGGGGGTCCGGTCGAGGCCGGTCTCGAACGGATGACGGGCGGATTCCTGGGCGCCCGCTCGGGGCGGATCTGTCTCCGTCATCTCTCGGCCTTCTGATCGGGCGTCTGGCGTGGCGTGCGCGTGAGCAAGAGATGACGTCGCGCCCCGCCGGACTGTCAATCGGCGCGTTGGTTACAGGCAGGGCCTGTCATCATCCCCTTGCACGGATGCGGAAACCTGTCGGGGCGATCGGCTGTTCTGTCAGGCCGCGGCGGTTGACGAGGCCGCCGCCCTGACGGATGCCGGGGTGCTGCCCGTCGCGGCGGCACGGTCGAAACGCGGGAGAGGCTTGTGAAGGACGACAACCTGCCGATGGTCTCGCCGCAGGCCGGGCGCGAACTCGCCGAAGGCAGCCTCGCCCGGGTCCGCGAGGCCTACGAGCATTTCGCGGAGGCCGGCGAGATGGCGCTCAACGCCTTCGAGACCTCGATGGCGCAGAGCTTCGAAGGCTGGCGCTCGGTCATGGGCTCGAGCCGGGAGACGGCGCACCAGCTCTCCGACAGCAACGTCGCCGGCGCCCGCAAGATGCGGGAGCAATGGGACGCCGCCGGCGCGCGGCTCTACAACGCCTTCGAGGACAATGCCGCGCACACGATGGCGGCGATGCGGGAGATCGGGCACCGCATGCTGGTCGCCTCGGACACCAATGTCCGCGCCTCCCTCGACTTCGCGGAGCGGCTGGCCAAGGCGGCCGATGCCCGCGAGATGGCGGCGCTGCACGTCACGTTCATGCAGGAGCAGTCGCGTCGCCTGACCGACCAGATGGTCGACCTGCACCAGACCACCAGCCGTCTCGCCCGTGAGGCCGCGTCGCGCACGGAAACCCCGTGACCGCGCTGGCTGCCGAGGGCGTGGCGGCACCCGAATCCATGCCGCGGCTCGACGACCTCAGCCGCGCCGAGGTGCCGTTCCGGACCGGCCATTTCGCGGCCTACGCGCCCCACGACTTCCACCGCATCGCGTATGTCGAATGGGGCGATCCGGACAGCCCGCACGTGGTCGTCTGCGTCCACGGTCTCAGCCGGCAGGGCCGGGATTTCGACCCGCTCGGCTACAAACTGGCGAAGATGGGCTACAGGGTCGTGTGCCCGGACCTGCCCGGGCGGGGCTTGAGCGGCTGGCTCAAAGATCCGGAACTCTACGGCCTGCCGCAATACGCCGCCGACATGGCCGCGCTGATCGGGCATCTGCGGATCAGCGGGAAGATCGACTGGGTCGGCACGTCGCTCGGCGGCCTCACCGGCATGGTGCTGGCGGCCGCGGCCAATACGCCGATCCGCCGGATGGTCATCAACGACATCGGGCCGTTCCTGCCCTGGGCGCCGATTCGCCATATCGGCACGCGGCTGCGCGACGCGCCGCGCCTCCACCACAACCTAGCGTCTGGCGAATCACGCCTGCGGACCGTGCTGTCGGATTTCGGCCCGCTCACGGACGAACAGTGGCGCCACATCGCCAAGCACAGCTTCTTCCCGGAGCCCAACGGCGGCTGGCGGCCCCATTACGATCCCGGCATCGGCGACGCGTTCCGGCCGGGGCGGGTCTACAGCGTCAGCATGTGGCGCGACTGGGACGCGATCACCTGCCCGGTCCTGCTTCTGCGTGGCGAGCATTCGGAACTGCTCCTCGCCTCCACGGCGGACGAGATGACCCGCCGCGGCCCGCCCACCGAGCGCGTCGAGATCCCGGATTGCGGGCACGCACCGGCTCTGCTCGACGCGGATCAACTTCGCATCGTCACCGATTGGCTCGGTCCCGCCGACTGAGCGGAGGGCCCGGCACAGTTCGAAGTCCGGTCGGTGGGTCGCGCGCCAGTTTAGACAAAAGCGAATCACTTGGGCCGCAGGCAATCGTGCGCAGTCGATCATCTCCGGAAAGTCCCGGCTTGCGTAGTCGTTTTCATTAAAATTGGTCGGTCGCCGATCTGTGTGTCGATCGCCTTGGCACGATTGCGAAACCAAGGTGGCTATGTTCGCTCTGCATGGTGGCATAAGCGTGACCATTCGTTGCGCACTCGGCTGCACTATGGCACTAACATACGTCACGTTTGGACCTTAGCCGCGTGATGTTGCGCCTTTGGGTTGTGAACGGCGGCCAAGGTCTGACGACCACGATTGCCGCAACCTGAAGAAGTTCGGACTTTTCATCATGTCCAACCCCACCCCCAAGCCGAAGCAGACCACGGCCATCGATCACGGGGTCGGCAGCCGGATCGCGTTCCTGCGAGCGGCCAACGGGCTGAGCCAGTCCGCCCTGGCCAGTGCATTGGGCGTCAGCTTCCAGCAGGTTCAGAAATACGAGACCGGCAAGAACCGCGTCGGGGCCGGGCGCCTTCAGGCGATCGCCGAGCGCCTCGGCGTTCCAGTGTCGAGTTTCTTCGAGCCGGAGCCGGAAGCATCGAGCGAGAACGGCCCGGCCTTGCTCCGGGTCGCCGGGGCCGTGGAACTGCTGAGGGCCTACAATCAGATCGGCGACGACCAGATGCGCCGCGATGTCATCGCGCTGGTGAAGTCCGCGGCCCGAATCGGCCATGCCACCGCCCCTACGGACGGCGCGGCGCAGAAGGCTTCCACCAACGGCGCCGCGCCGTCAGCCTGAACCCGGCAGCCGCCGCCGGTTGACCGGCACCACGCCCCGGCACACGTCGTCTCGCGATCCTGATTCGAGAGGCGACGGCAATGGCGGCTCTGCACCTGACGAACCTCTACGCCGATCTCGACCTCGGAGCCTCCGAGGAGGTCATCACCATCCTGCACGCGGCACCCGGATTGCGGGTCGAGCGCATCGTCTCGACCGGGCAAACGAGCCCGCCGGGATTCCATTACGATCAGCCCCATGCCGAATGGGTGGCAGTGCTGGCGGGGTCCGCCGCGCTGCGCTTCACCGATGAGCCGGCGCCGCGCACGCTGTCGGCGGGCGATAGCGTGCTGATCGAGCCCCATCGTCGGCACCGGGTCGAGCGCACCGATTCGCCGACGATCTGGCTGGCGATCCATTTCGGGCCTGAGGTTGAGGTGGAGCCTCAACCCTGAAGCGTTGTCAGGCGGCGAAGCGCGCCATGGCCACCGCGGTGTCGCCGTAGACCCGCCGCTCAAGCGCGGTGAAACCTTCGGGCCATGTGAGATGGACGCCCTCGGCCTCTTCCACGACAGCCAGGGCGCCCGGCGCCAGCCAGGCCCCCGCGGCGGCACTCGCCAGCGCCTGGGGCGCCAATCCGCGATTGTACGGGGGATCGCAGAAAACCAGCGAGAACGGCGCCGTGGTGCCGACCGGCCCGAGGCGAGTCGCGTCGCGCCGGAACAGCCGGGTCACGCCTTCCGCACCGAAGGCCTCGATGTTGGAGCGAATCACGGCGCGCGCCTCGGCACCCTCATCGACCAGGAGGGCGTAGGAAGCGCCGCGTGACAGCGCCTCGAAACCCAGTGCCCCGGTGCCGGCGAACAGGTCGAGCACCCGCGCACCCACGACGGCGTCGTCGTAGGCATGGGTCAGGACATTGAACAGGGATTCGCGCAGCCTGTCCGAGGTCGGGCGGATCGCATCGGTGCGCGGCGTCGCCAGCTTGCGGCCGCGCCACGCACCGCCGACGATCCTCATCGGCCTCCGCGCGGCGGACGCCCGCCGCCAGCGCCACCCGGTCTCGCGCCTCCGGGCTTGCCACCGCCCTTGAAGCCGCCCGGACGTCCGCCTGGGCCCTTTCCGGCAAAGCCGCCAGGCGCCTTGCCGCCGAAGCCGCCGCCGCTCTTGCCGGCGAAACCGCCGGGCTTGCCGCCCGGGCGCGATCCACCGCCGGGCTTTGCGCCGGCGAAGGCGGGTTTGCCCCCGGGACCGGACCGCTCGCTCCGGAAGCCTCCGCCACCGCGCGGGGCGCCCTCGGCCGAGGCCCCGGCGAAGGGGCGATCCCGGCGTCCCGCCGGCTTTGCGTCGCGTCGATCGTCGCGCCGTGCGTCGTCGCGCGGACTGGATGCGCTCCGCGCCGAATCGCGCGGTCCCGAACGATCCCCGTAGCTCGGCCGCTCGCCCGGACCGCGATCACCCCGCGGCGACGGTCCGCCTCTATCCCAACCGCCACGTTCCGGACGGCCCGCCGCGCTGCGCTGGCCGCCCTCGGGGGCGCCGCGATCGGCGTAACGCCGACGCGGCTTCTCCTCTTGGACTGGCTCGACCGGGCTCGGAGCGAGGCGCTCGACGACGACCCGGCGGTCGCCCTTCTGGAACGAACCGACCCGCTCATGGCCGCGCTCGGCCGCGGCCGCCTGCGATGCGCGGGGATCGGCGCCTCGGCGCGGGACACGGGCAGCCCGTGGCTTACCGGCCTCCTCCTCGGCCCGCCAGGCGGATTTGCGCGGGCCGGAGCCGACCCCGCCGGTCGAGACCCGGGGTGCCGGCGCGGGGCGCGCGGCGTTGCGGGTGCCGGCGGGCGCCGGGGCGCGCTCGGCCTTCTTGGGGCTGCCGAAGGCGCCGATCGGCTCGCGGACCGGGCTTTCAAAATCCACTCCGGCCTGTTCGGCGAGCGCCTTGCCGAGCTGATCCTTGAGGACGCGCATGCGCACTTCCTCGACGAGGCCGACTTCCAGATCGCCCAGCTGGAACGGGCCGAAGGAGAGCCGGATGAGCCGATTCACCGACAGGCCCAGATGTTCGAGGATCCGCTTGACCTCGCGGTTCTTTCCCTCGCGCAGCCCGAGCGTCAGCCAGAGATTGTCGCCCTGGACCCGGTCCAGGGTCGCCTCGACCGGGCCGTACTCCATCCCGTCGATGGTCACGCCCTTGGCGAGCTTGTCGAGCTGGGCCTGATCGGTGTCGCCATGGGCGCGGACGCGGTAGCGGCGCAGCCAGCCCGTGTCGGGGTGAGCGATCACTTTCGCGAGACCGCCATCGTTGGTCAGCAGCAGCAGGCCCTCGGTGTTGATGTCGAGCCGGCCGACCGCCACCACCCGGGGCAGGTCCTCCGGCAGGACCTCGAAGACCGTCTGGCGGCCTTCGGGATCGCGCGCCGTGGTGACGAGCCCCCGCGGCTTGTGGAAGATCCACAGCCGGCTGCGCTCGCGCGCCGGCATGCGCTCGCCGTCGATCAGGATCGTGTCGTCGTCGGTGACGTTGCGTGCGGGCGAGGTCAGCGTCTCGCCGTTGACGCTGACGCGCCCGGCCAGGATCATCGCCTCGGCGTCGCGTCGCGACGCGATCCCGGCCCGGGCCATCGCCTTGGCGATGCGCTCGCCGGGCGGTGTGGCCGCTTCGCCGTCGGCCTCCGCGGGCTCGGCCACGGGCTCGGCCGGCACGGAGGGCCGGGGCGGTTTCGGCTCGCTCGCGGACGGCTGGCCCTTCAGGGGAGTCGCGGCTTCGCTGCCCGCATCGGTCGCGGGCGTCCAGCGCTCGGTTCGCGTGGTCTCAGTGTCCGGCTGGGCGGAAGCCCCCGGACCGTCGTCTTTCGGCAAGTCACTCATGCGCCGGCCTTACCAGAGCCGGCCCGGACAGGCGAGACGGGTTGAGCGGCGGCAAAGGAATATGCCCCGCCCGAACGCGAAGGGGCAGCCCAGATGGACCGGCCCGGCTCACGCGCCTTTCGGCGCGTCGTTTCGAAATCGCGTCGTTCAGAGTCTCGGAGACCGCCCGCGCATCACGCCGAACACGGCGGAGATCAGGAACAGGGCGATCGCCACGAAGAACACGATCTTGGCCGCCTCGACGGCCGTGCCGGCGATGCCGCCGAAACCCAGAAGCGCCGCCACGAGAGCGACGACGAGAAACGTGATAGCCCAACCGATCATGGCATCCTCACGAAGTTCAGCCGGTTCAGGATCGAAACCCGCCGGCGGCGGATTCCGATCCCGTCGGGTCAGCGAATTCAGATCTTGTCGGTCGCCGACTTCACGGCGCTCTTGGCATCCCCCACGGTGCCCTGGGCCTTGCCCTTGAGCTCCTGGGCGGCACCCTCGGTCTTCAGCTTGTCGTTGTTGGTCGCGTCACCCAGGCCCTGCTTGGCCTTGCCGAGGGCCTCGTTGGCGGCGCCCTTGATCTTGTCGGTGGTGCTGCTCATGGCGTGTCCTTCCGTCCAATACTCTCGCGGCGGCGCCGCAATCGATGTAGCAACGGTGGCGCTGAGAGGAATGTTCCAGCCATTAACATTGACCTGGATCAGCGCCCGGCGCCGGTCGGTGCCCGTTCCGGCGATGGGGTGATAAACACAGTGTTGGCCGAACCGATCCACCGAGCGGAGCACGAATCCGCGGGCGCCCAAGGGGCGTTCGACCGGGCTTTTGCCGCCGCGCGGGCGGCGGTCGCGGCCGGCGAGGTGCCGGTCGGCGCCGTCGTGGTCCGCGACGGCCGGGTGCTGGCGGTCGCCCATAACCGGCCACGGGCGCTCCACGACCCGACCGCGCATGCGGAGATCCTGGCGATCCGCGCCGCCTGTGCGGCCCTCGGCGACGAGCGCCTGACCGGCTGCGATCTTTACGTCACCCTGGAGCCCTGCCCGATGTGCGCCGGCGCGATCTCCTTCGCCCGGATCCGACGGCTCTATTACGGCGCGGCCGATCCCAAGGGCGGCGGGGTCGAGCACGGGCCGCGGGTGTTCAACCAGCCGACCTGCCACCACGCCCCGGAGGTCTATGGCGGTTTCCGCGAGACCGAGGCGGCCGAACTTCTGCGCGCCTTCTTCGCGGAACGCCGCGCCTGAGGGCTTGAAGACGCGGGCCGTCGCGGCATCCTCGAAGGATCGAATGGAGCGTCCGCCCATGACACCGACCTATTTGCGCGCCTTGATCGTCGGGGCGGGCTCCGGCCTGAGCGCCTCGCTCGCCCGGCTCCTGGCGGCGGACGGGCTGAAGGTCGGGCTCGCGGCCCGCAACGTCGAGAAGCTGTCGGCCCTCGCGGCCGAGACCGGCGCGGCCATCCATGCCTGCGATGCGAGCGACCCAGGCGACGTCGAGGCCCTGTTCGCGCGCCTGGAGCCGGCGCTCGGCGGCGCGCCCGACGTGGTCGTCTACAACGCGAGCGGCCGGCTGCGCGGACCGTTGGTCGATCTCGATCCGGCGGCGGTGGCCCAATCCCTGATGGTCTCGGCCTATGGCGGCTTCCTGGTGGCGCAGGCCGCCGCGCGCCGGATGCTGCCGCACCGGCACGGGGCGATCCTGCTCACCGGTGCCTCGGCGAGCGTGAAGGGCTTTGCCGGCTCGGCGCCCTTCGCCATGGGGAAATTCGCGCTGCGGGGCCTCGGCCAGAGCCTTGCCCGCGAATTGCAGCCGCAGGGCATCCACGTCGCCCACGTGGTGATCGACGGTGCCATCCGGAATCCGGCCCAGGGCGGCGAGCCGCCGGACGCCCCGGGCAGCCATCTCGACCCGGACGCGATCGCCCGCACCTACCGCGACCTGCTGCGCCAGGACCGCAGTGCCTGGACCTCGGAGCTGGAGTTGCGCCCCTGGGTCGAGCGCTTCTGACACGCGGTCAGGGATTGACCCGCAGGCCGACCAGGAAGGTGTTGTCGCGGAAGCTCGAGCCCACCGACGTGCTGTCGATCTGCTGGTAGATGTAGGTCCCCCGCAAGGTCAGCCACCGGGTGAAGCGGTAATCGAGCCGCGCGGTGGCGGAGAATCCGTTCTCCCGGATGGTGCTGCCCTGGTAATCGTTCTTCAGGAACGAGCCGCCGAACACGATCGACAGGTTGCGCAACAGATCATGCTGGAGCTCCACGGTGGCGACCTCGGTGAGGATGCCGCTGGAGCCGAGGATCGTGGTCTCGGTCACGCCCGTTGCCGCGGTGAACCGGACGGTGGTGAGCGGGCTCAGCGACCAGACCAGCGCGGCGTTGACCAGCGGCGCGTCGATGCCCCGCAAGGAGGGATCGACGTAGGAGCGGTGCTGGATGCCAGCCGAGATCTCGCCGGTGATCGAGCGGGCGAGGCCGAAGCTCGCCCCGACCATGAGGGCGATGCCGTCGGAATCGCGGCGGATGCCGTTGGTGTCGCGGCGCAGGTCGTAGATTCGGGTATCGCCCAGCAGGTCCACGAAGGGGCTCAGATCGGGGCTGACCTCGTAGGCGGTGCGCAGCTGCAGGCTGTACTGGTTCAGGTTGCGGTCGGCCTGGTTGATGGTCTGGCCGCCCGCGAGCTGGGCATTGTCGAATTGCGAGCGGTCGACCGAGCCGCGCAGGGTCACGGAGAGCCGGTTGAACGTCTCCGTGGCACCGAGCGACGCGCCGTAGACGGCGAGCAGCGGCCGGCTCGTGGCTGCGGCGGCCTGAAGGTTGGGGCTCGACGTGCGCTGCGTGTCGACGAGGAAGCGGCCCTCCGCATCGACGTGCAGGTCGCGGTTGACGTCGATGCGCAGCCGGACGGTGCCGTCTGCGGCCGGCCGGCTGGCGGCTTCGTTCTGCGGCGTCTCCAGGTATGAGCCGCGCAGCGCGCCCTGGAGCGAGCTGGAGGACCAGTCGCTGCGGAAATCGACCGCGGCCTCGGTGCGCAAGGCTACCGATCCCCGGGCCGCCTGCCGGTTGGTCTGGTCCGGGTTCGAATCGTAGCCGATGCTCTGCGTGAAGCTCGGCAGCACGGTGAAGGTGCCGATCCGGTAGCCGATCGGCGCGTAGGCCGGATCGGTCGGGATCGGCCGAGCGAGATCCGTCCCCAGGATGAATCCCGGCGTGAGCAGGCCGAGCGCCGGGGTGATCGCGAAGAGCGGCAGGACGGGACGCGACGCCAGGACCGGCTGCACCGGCACGCCGACGACGGCCTGCTGGATCACCGGGGTCAGGCGCAGCGCCGGCGCCGGCACCTGCGTCACCTCCTGGGTGACCCTGCGGGTCGGGGAACCGATGCGCCGGGGCGGGGCGGCCCGGGAGCGCAGCAGGCTCGACGGCGTGCGGTTGCTCGGCGCCGTGGTCGATCCTCCGGTGCGCTGGCCGCTGCCGGTGATGCGGGTCCCGAGCTGCGAGAGGCCCGGCTGGCTCTGCGAGGGGATCGCCGGCGAGAGCGGGGACCGCAGGCTGTCGCCCCCGGTCTGCTCGCCGCCCGTCGCGTCTCCGCCGGAGGAAGTGCGGCCGTTATCCCGGGACAGGCCGTCGGGGACGCGCCGCCGGAGGGCTGGAAGACCGTTCGGCCCGGTATCCTGTCCGATCCCGGGATTGTCCGGCTGGCCGGTGACCGGGCTGGTCGCGTCGAAGCGCTGGCCGAGGGCGGGCGATGCGGCGAGCGCGAGCGTCAGGGCCGCGAGGGCGAGCCTGATCTCCTGCCGTCCCCGCCGATCGGCGCCCGCCATCCGCACCTGATCTTGGCCTCCACCTACGCACCGCGGCCCCTGAGACCGGATCTACAGATCACACCGGCGCCTTCGAGGTCGTCGGTATGGTTAACGTAAGCTAGCGTCCGCATGGTTAATGCGCCGTCAACGCCGAACCAGTTCGGCTCTTCCAGCGGACGGCCAGTCGCTCTTAAATTTCGTTCGCCTGCAAAAGTAGCGATTGAGCTTTTCTCGCAGATCCGGTAGCGTCTGTCAGAATTCGATACGATCCTTACGGGATTGAGCGAACCGGATAGTTGCTACGTCAGAGGTTCAACGTGAGCGATAGCGCTGAAGCTGAGCAGGCCGAACACATTGAGCTGGCGGTCGATATCATCGCGGCCTATGTGTCGAACAATTCGGTGCCGCCCTCGGAACTTCCGGGCCTGATCGGCGGCATTCACGCAGCCCTGAACAGCCTTTCGGCTTCGGGGACGGGGTCTTCGACCGTCGTGGAAAAGATGAGCCCGGCGCAAATCCGGAAGTCTATCACGCACGACCACATCGTCAGTTTCGAAGACGGCAAGCCCTACAAGACCCTGCGGCGTCACCTGACGTTGCGCGGGCTGAGCCCCGAAGCCTATCGCGAGAAATGGGGCCTGCCGCGGGACTACCCGATGACGGCAGCAAGCTATTCGGCGCAGCGCTCCGAGCTGGCCCGCGCCCTCGGCCTCGGCCAGCAGCGTCGCAAGCCCCGCGGTGCGGCAGCGGCCTCCGCGGAGGAAGCCCCCGCCGCTCCTGCGCCGAAGACGCGGGGCCGCAAGAAGGCGCCGGTGGAGTAGAAGCCCGCACCGATCGCGTCGGAGCCGTTTGACAGGAACCGCCCGGAAGCGTGACACGGCGGACGGAGCGCTCAACCTAAGAGCGTCATCCGCCGCAGCGACACACGCCAATCATGGTCTCGAAGCGCTACCCGACGTCGATCGAGGTTGCCCGCCTCGCCGGAGTCTCGCAATCGGCGGTGTCCCGCACCTTCACGCCGGGGGCGAGCGTCTCGGCCCGGACGCGCGAGAAGGTCCTGGCCGCGGCGGAGACCCTCGGCTTCCAGCCGAGCCTGATCCCCAAGATCATGCTGACCGACCGGTCCGGCCTCGTAGCCCTGGTGGTCGGCGGCCTGGAGAATGCCTTCTACGCGCGGGTCGTCCAGAGCCTCGCGGCACGCCTGCGGGAAACCGGCAACCAGATCGTGCTGGTCCCAGTCGACAGTGATTACACCCTCGATGCCGTCGCGGCTCGCCTCGCCCAGTACCGGGTCGACGCGATCGTCAGCGCCCTGGCGGTCCTCTCCCAGGACGCCGCCGAGACGCTCTCGGATTCTCGCATCCCGGTCGTCTCGTTCAACACCCCGGTTACGGCCGCGCGGGTCGCCTCGGTCGGCTCCGACAACGCCCTGGGCGGGCGGCAGGCCGCCTGGCTCCTGCACGCCCGCGACGTGCGCCATCCCGCCTTCGTGGCCGGTCCCGCCATCAGCCCCGCCAGCACCGAGCGGCTGACCGGCTTCCGCGAGGCCCTGCGCGAAGCGGGCCGGCCCGAGCCGCGCGTTGCGGGGTCGGCCTATACCTATGAGGGCGGCGCCGAGGCGGCGACGCAGCTCTGCGCCGAAGGTCCGGTCGACGGCATCTTCTGCGCCAACGATCTCTGCGCGCTCGGCACGATCGACGCCCTGCGGCGCGCGGGTCGGCGCGTGCCCGAGGATGTCCGGGTGATCGGCTACGACGACATCCCAGCGGCGGGATGGGGCGGCTATGACCTAACCAGCTTCGACCAGGACGTCCCGGCCTTGGTGGAGGCCACACTGGCGATGCTCGACCGGATGTCCGCGACGGATGCGACCGCGGGCGAGCGGGTCCTGATCCCGCCGCGCCTGACCGAGCGGGGCAGCACCCGCCCCTGAGCAATCCGAACAGTTCAGCCAAGGCCTCCCTGCACGCGACGCAACCGTGCGTCGCGTCTGCATCGCTATGCAAAAGCGCGATGCCGCCCATCCTTACGGCATGCTGCGCCGCACAATGCGACGCTTGTCTCCCGTCTGTAGGAGGTCGCCGTGCCCCCCTTTCCGATCCTCGCCCTCGCCGTCGCCTCGTTCGGAATCGGCACCACCGAATTTGTTATCATGGGCCTCCTGCCTGAGGTGGCCCGGAGCTTCGGCGTGACCATCCCGCAGGCGGGTTATCTCGTGTCCGGCTACGCCATGGGCGTGGTGGTGGGCGCGCCGATCGTGGCGATCGCCACCGCGCGGCTGCCCCGCAAGACGGCGCTGCTCGCCCTGATGGCGGTATTCCTCATCGGCAATATCGGCTGTGCCCTGGCGCCGACCTACGGCCTGCTGATGGCGGCCCGCGTCGTCACCGCCTTCGCGCACGGAGCGTTCTTCGGCATCGGCGCTGTGGTGGCGCGGGATTTGGTGCCGCGCGAGAAGCGGACCCAGGCGGTCTCCCTGATGTTCGCCGGCCTGACCCTCGCCAACGTGCTCGGCGTCCCGCTCGGCACCGCCCTGGGCCAAGTCGCCGGATGGCGCTCGACCTTCTGGGCCGTGGTCGCGATCGGGGTCGCCGCCGGCTTGGCGATCCAGACCTTCGTGCCCTCTGGCCTGCCCGGCACACGCGGCGGCCTCGTGAAGGAGTTCCGGACGCTCGGGCGCTGGCCCGTGCTCCGGCCGATGCTGATCTCCACTTTGTCGTCGGTGAGCTTCTTCACGGTGTTCACCTACATCACGCCGTTCCTCACCGGCGTGAGCGGGTTCTCGCCGCAGGGCGTGACCGGCGTGCTGTTCGCCGCGGGAATCGGCCTGACGGTGGGCAACCTTGCCGGCGGCCACTTCGCCGACCGGGGCTTGATGGCGACGATCATCGGCGGGTTCATCGGCATCGTGGCGGTGCTGCTGGTCCTGGCGGGGGTCGCCCATCACGCGATCCCGACCGTGGCCGTGCTGGTCCTGTGGGCAGGCCTCGCCTTCGCGCTGGTCTCGCCGCTGCAGATCTGGGTGGTCGAGGCCGCGAGCGACGCCCCGAACCTCGCCTCAACGCTGAACCAGGGTGCGTTCAACCTCGGCAACGCCACCGGCGCCTGGCTTGGCGGCACGGCCCTGACGTTGGGTGCCGGTTACGGCCAGCTGCCGCTGATCGCCGCCGCCGTCTCGATCCTCGGCCTTGGCCTGACGGTCACAGCCGTCAGCCGGACCGGGAGCCGAATTTTTTCTGCTTCGGCGCCGGGCGCGTAACGGACGGCTTCGAACGCCGGTCCCCGGCTTCGGAGCGCTCGTAACGTCGTGGGCCTGCGCCTCGATGCTCCCGCATCGCCTCATGCAGGCCACGACGCGCTCTCCTCGCCCTTTGGGGGAGCGGAGGTGGGGGTGGTGCCGGAAGAGGCTCAGCGATCACTTCTGAACCACCCCCACCCCGACCCCTCCCTACAAGGGGGAGGGGAAAACGCGTGGTGATTCCAGAGCTTAGAGCCGCACACGATGTGTGCGGCTCTAAGCTTTGAGACAGGCGAGAACGGCCCTCAATCCGCCCGCACCAGATCCCCGAGCAGGCTCGCCGCCACGGTCGCCTTCGAGACCGTCAGGCCGGAGGCGCTGATCGCGTCCACCGCGTCGCGGATGCGGACCAGCGGCGCGCCGCGGGCCTTGGTCCAGGCCTCGACCGCCTCCGGACCGGCCCCGAGATCGGCCACCACCTCGGCAGTGAGCTTGCGGTGGGCGGCGGCGATGCCGGCGACCGCCCGCTCCAGCGCGACCCGGTCGAACGTGTCGGCCACCGGCACGGTCCGGGCCGCGGCGGCCAGCTCGTCCAGCCGGAACGCGTGTTCCAGGGCGAAATGGGTCGCCGCCACTTCCTCGACCGGGCGGCCGCTGGCCTCGGCGACGCGCACGATATCCGGCGCGGAGATCAGGGCGTTGAGCGAGGCGAGGCGCCGGGCCTGCTCCCGGGCCATGCCGTGACCTTCGAGCTCCGTCGCCCGGTCGCCGATGGCGGTGAGCGCCTCGGCATCAAGCACCTTCGGCAAAGCCGCCTCGACCGCCGCGACGCCATCGCGGTAGCGCGCCACCAGCGGGGCGAGGCCACCGGTCAGATCGAGGTTGCGGATGAACCAGACGATCCGGTTGGTCAGCAGGCCCTGCACCTCGGCGTAGAGGCCCAGCTGGTCCTGCCCGGACAGGCCGCCGCCCAGCCCGTCGATGGCGAGGTTGAGCTCCATCAGCCCGAAGGCGTCGCGCGTGATGGCGTAGGCCTTGGCGATCGTCGCGGCATCCGCCCCGGTCCCGTCGACGAGCCGCGTGACGAGGGACGGGCCGCCGCGGTTGACGATGATGTTGGCCAAAGCCGTCGAGATGATCTCGCGGCGCAGCCGGTGGCCCTTCACGGCGTCGGGGAACTGCTCGCGCAAGGCCTTCGGGAAATAGCGCTGCAATTCGCGGTCGAAATACGGGTCGTTCGGCACCGTGCTCGCGAGGATCGCGTCGTGGAGCGACAGCTTCGCGTAGGCGAGCAGCACCGCGTATTCCGGCCGGGTCAGCCCTTCGCCGCGACGCATCCGCTCGGTGATCGCGGCATCGTCCGGCAGGTACTCGACAGCCCGGTCGAGGCGCCCCTCGGCCTCCAGCGCCTGCATGGTGCGCATGGCGAAGCCGGTCTCGCCGAGGCCGCCGCGCTGGGCGAGCGACAGCGCCAGGGTCTGCAGCTCGTTGTTGCGCAGGACCAGCCGCCCGACCTCGTCGGTCATGGCGGCCAGCAGCCGGTTGCGCGCATCGTAATCGAGCCGCCCGTCGCGTTCGGGCACCATCAGGGCGATCTTGATGTTCACCTCGACGTCGGAGGTGTTCACACCGGCGGAATTGTCGATCGCATCGGTGTTGAGCCGGATGCCGGCCCGGGCCGCCTCGATGCGTCCGCGCTGGGTCAGGCCGAGATTGGCGCCCTCGCCGATCGCCTTCACCCGCAATTCCGGGCCGGTGATCCGCACGGCGTCGTTGGCACGGTCGCCCGCATCCTCGTCGGTCTCGGTGGTGGCGCGGATATAGGTGCCGATACCGCCGAACCAGAGGAGGTCGGCCGGCGCCTTCAGGATCGCCTGCATCAGCTCGGTCGGCGTCGCCTCGTCCCGATCGACGCCGAGGGCCGCCCGGGCCTGCTCCGAGAGCGGTATGGTCTTCAGGCTGCGCGAGAACACCCCGCCGCCCTCGGGGATGAGGGACCGGTCGTAATCTGCCCAGGAGGAGCGACCCAGATCGAATAGGCGCCGACGCTCGGCGAAGCTCTTTGCCGCGTCGGGATTGGGGTCGAGGAAGATGTCGCGGTGGTCGAAGGCTGCGATCAGCCGGAGGCTCTGCGAGAGCAGCATGCCGTTGCCGAACACGTCGCCCGACATGTCGCCGACGCCCACCACGGTGATCGGGTCCGTCTGAACGTCGACGTCGATCTCGCGGAAGTGGCGCCGTACCGCCTCCCAGGCACCCCGGGCGGTGATGCCCATGCCCTTGTGGTCGTAGCCCTGGCTGCCGCCGGACGCGAAGGCGTCGCCGAGCCAGTGGCCCTTCTCCAGGGAGAGGGCGTTGGCGATGTCCGAAAAGGTGGCGGTGCCCTTGTCGGCGGCCACAACGAGGTAGGCGTCGTCGGGATCGTGCCGCACCGTGTCGGGCGGCGGCACGATCCCCTGGTCGACGATGTTGTCGGTGAGCTCGAGAAGCGTGCGGATGAAGATTCGGTAGCTCTCGGTGCCCTCCTGCATCCAGGCCGCCCGATCGGAGGCAGGCGGCAGGCGCTTGGGGAAGAAGCCGCCCTTGGCGCCCACCGGCACGATGACCGCGTTCTTGACCTGCTGCGCCTTCACCAGGCCCAGGATCTCGGTGCGGAAATCCTCCGGCCGGTCGGACCAGCGCAGGCCGCCGCGGGCGACGTAGCCGAAGCGCAGATGCACGCCCTCCACCCGGGGCGAGTAGACGAAGATCTCGAAGAACGGCCGCGGCAGCGGCATCGCCGTCACCTTGGCACAGGCGAACTTGAAGCTGATCGTCTCCCGCGGGCCGCCATCCGCGGCCTTCTGGAAGAAGTTGGTCCGCACCGCCGCCTCGACCAGGTTGACGAACCGGCGCAGGATCCGGTCGTCGTCCAGGCTGGTAACGTCGCCCAAGGCCTCCTCGATCAGGGAGCGGGTCTCCGCTTCCTGCGCGGCCCGGTCGCCCTCGGTCTGCGGGTCGAAGCGGGTCCGGAACAGGTTGACGATCGCCCGGGCGATCCCGGGATGGCGGCTCAGCGTGCCGGCCATGTAATCCTGGCCGTAGCGGATGCGCAGCTGACGCAGATAGCGCCCGAGCGCCCGGAGCAGGGCCGCATCCCGCCAGGGGAGGGCGGCTTCCAGCACGAGGCGGTTGTAGCCGTCGGATTCCGCCGCGCCGTCGGCTAAGGCCAGCATCGCCGCCTCGAGGGGCTGCTCCAGCGTGGCGAGATCGATCGCGGCGCCGCTGGCGCGCTCGAGCCGCATGTCGTGCAGCCAGATCCGGGCGGACTCGTCGGGCCCCGCCGGCCGGACCCGGTAGGTCCGTTCATCGATGACGCGGAACCCCAGATTCTCCAGCACGGGCACACGGTCGGACAGGGCGATGGCGGTGCCGCGGGAGAAGACCTTCAGGCGGACCTGCGCGTCGGAATCACCCGCCCGGCGCCCGAGATGCACGGCCCGCGGCCGTGCGTCGCTCAGCGCCTCGAGGATGGCGATGTCGGCGACCGCCGCGTCCGGCGGGAAATTGTCCCGGTAGGCCGCCGAGAACGCGTCGGCGTAGCGCGCCGCAAGCTGGCGGGCCTTGCCGCCGTCATGCGCCTCCGCCAGCGCCGCGCCCAGGGCGTCGCCCCAGGTGCGGACCAGCGCGGCGATGCCAGCCTCCAGGGCGGCGGGGTCCTGCTCCGGCGTGCCCTCGTCGGGCAGGCCGATGATGTAGTGGGTCCGGGCCAGGGGACCTTCGGGCAGCTCCGAATAGGCCGCGCTCGGCCGCCCACCATAGGCCTCGGCCAGATAGGCGGCGATCCGGGCACTCACGGTCGAATCGAACCGGTCCTTCGGCACGAAGACCAGCAGCGAGACGAATCGTCCGAACCGGTCCGGGCGCGACAGCACCCGGATCCGCGGCCGGTCGGCGAGGTTGGCGATCGCCAGGGTGAACCGGTACAGGCGCTCGATATCGATCTGGAACAGCTCGTCCCGCGGGTAGGTCTCCAGCACCGCCAGCAGGCTGCGTCCGGCATGGCTGGTCGGGTCGAGGCCGGCCCGCTCGGCCACCGCCTCGACCTTGCGGCGCAGGACAGGCACCTCGCGCGCCGGGCTGGTATAGGCGGCGGCCGTGAACAGGCCGACGATCCGCACCTCGCCCGAGAGCTTGCCGGTGGCCGAGAACAGCTTCACGCCGATATAGTCGAGATACGACACCCGGTGCACGCGGGACTTCGCGCTCGCCTTGGTGATGATCAGCGCCTGCGGCTCCTCCAGGAACGCGAGGATTTCCGGCGTGTAATCCACCGGCGTCCGGCCCCGGCGCAGGGGCGTGGTGCCCGGATCGCGCAGCACACCGAGGCTCGACCCCTCGATCAGCGGATGCGCGTCGCCGGCGATGCCGTGCTGGCGCATCCCCAAGACCAGGAACTGACCGTCCCGAAGCCAGTCCAGGAAGGCGCGTGCCTCGGCGATCTCGGCCTCCGGCAGCGGGGAGGGGGCGCGGCCGAGGCTGTCGGACAGCTCGGCGATCCGGGCCAGCATGGCATCGTGGTCGTCGCTCGCCAGGGCCACGTCCCGGTAGACCTGGGCGAGGGCGTCCACCAGGCGCTCGCGGGCCTCGCCGTCGAGGCGGCCGAGATGGAGATGGATGAAGCTCTCGCGCGCCAGGCTGCCATGGGCGTCGGCGGTGGTCTCGCCGACCACGCGGACCAGCGCGCCGGACGCGTCGCGCTCGACCCCGAGGATCGGGTGGGCGACGAGATCCGGCGTCAGGCCCTGCTCGGTGAGCTCGGCCAGGGTGGAATCCAGCAGGAACGGACGGTTGTCGTTGACGATCTCGACGATCGTCATCTCCCGGGGCCGACCGTCGCGCACCAGCGCGACGTCGCTCAGATGCACCCGGGCCGGATCGCCGGGCCTGCGCGGCTCGGACAGGAGGGCGCGCGCCCGGACCGCGAGATCGGCGACCGTATCGGCCGGGTAGGGGGCCAGATCTTCGGGGGTCACGCGCCCGAACAGGTCGCGGACGAAGCCGCCGGGGCCGCCCTGCTCGGCGACAGTCTCGGCCGCGGCCTCGATGAGCCCTGTCCGGGCCGACTTCTGTTCCGAGGATGACAACGCCGTGGCGGTTTCCAATGTCATCGCGTCTCTCACGAACCGGGAGCCTGCCGGCGCAGCGATAGCAGGGTGATCCGCCGTGTCGATGACAGGCGGCCGCAATTCCCGGTTCTCGCGTATCGAACCGGACGAACCGTCAGGCCCGGCTTGTCCGCGTCGAAATACGTGCATATACACGCATCGTGACCACGGATTCTCCGACCGAGCCCTGCACCTGCGTCGCGCTTCGCCAGGCGACCCGCGCCCTCACGGCGTCCTACGACGCGGCTCTGCGCCCGGCCGGGCTGCGGGTGACGCAATTCTCGATCCTGCGCCGCCTGGAGCGGCTCGGACCGACGCCGCTGACCCGGCTGGCCGTCGAGGCGGTTCTGGAGCGGACCACCATGGCCCGCAACCTCGACCCGCTCAAGCGGCGCGGCCTCGTGAGGATCGAGCCGGGCCAGGATGCGCGCGAGCGCATCGTCGTCCTGACGGATCTCGGGCGTGAGGCCGTCGCGGCGGCGACGCCGTACTGGCAGGCGGCCCAGGCCCGGATCAACGCGCAGGTCGATCCCAAGGCCGTCGCCGCCCTGGCGGAAGCCCTCATCGCCGCCTCCTAATCGATCGTCTCGCACCCCGGAGCTCAAACATGGCCGCACCCGTCGAGACGCTGCCGGCGCCACCCGTGCCACGCCTGCATTACGCCTGGATCGTGGTCGCGGTGACCTTCCTGGTGCTGCTGATCGGGGCGGGGGTGCGGGCGACGCCGAGCATCCTGATCGTCCCGTGGGAGCGGGAATTCGGCTGGACCGCCGCCACGATCAGCGTCGGAATCGCGCTCAACATCTTCCTGTACGGCATGATCGGGCCGTTCGCGGTGGCGATCATCGAGCGGTTCGGCCTGCGTGCCTCGGTCTGCGGTTCGCTCTTCGTCCTGGCCGTGGGTACGGCCGCCACCAGCCTGATGACGGCGCCATGGCAGATGGTGCTGCTCTGGGGCATCGTGGTCGGCTCGGGCTCCGGCATGGTCGCCAACGTCCTCGGCGCCACCGTGGCGGGCCGCTGGTTCGGCAAGCGCCGCGGCCTCGTGGTCGGGCTGCTCACCGCGAGCAGCGCGACCGGGCAACTGATCTTCCTGCCGGCTCTGGCCTCGCTCGCGGTCGGGCAGGGCTGGCGCTCGGTGTCGCTGCTGGTCGCGGGGGTGACCCTGGCTCTGATCCCGGTGGCGGCCCTGTTGCTCCGCGACCGTCCGGCGGATCTCGGCCTGCCCCGCTACGGCGAGACCACGGTGACCCCGGCGCCCACCTTCACCGAGAACCCCGCCATCCGGGCCCTGCGCGGTCTGCGGACCGGCCTCAAATCCAAGGATTTCTGGCTCCTGTCCGGCACGTTCTTCATCTGCGGCGCCTCGACCAACGGGCTGATCGGCACCCACCTGATCCCGGCCTGCATCGATCACGGCATCGCCGAGGTGACGGCGGCGGGCCTCCTCGCGGTCATGGGCATCTGTGACCTGATCGGCACCACGGCGTCGGGCTGGCTCACCGACCGGTTCGATTCGCGCAAGCTGCTCGCCTGGTATTACGGCCTGCGCGGCCTGTCGCTGATCTTCCTGCCCTACTCGTTCGACCTGAGCTTCTACGGGCTGTCGCTGTTCGCGGTGTTCTACGGGCTCGACTGGATCGCCACCGTGCCGCCCACCGTGCAGCTCGCCGGAAAATCCTTCGGCGAGGAGAACGCCGCGCTCATGTTCGGCTGGATCGCTGCGTCCCACCAGATCGGCGCCGCCTCGGCCGCCTGGCTCGCCGGCATGGTCCGGACCGATACCGGGAGCTATCTCGGCGCCTTCGTGTCGGCCGGGCTGCTCTGCCTGGTCGCCGCCCTGATGGCGGGCTTCGTGGGGCGCAATCCCCGCGCGCCGGCCCTGCACCCGGTGCCGGCCTGAGCTGCACCGCGCAGGCGCGACGGCCATAAGCGTGCCGCGAAGGGGGCGCCTCGCTCGGGCGATCCCTTCGCAGCACGAGTGCCCATTGTGACAGTCGCGATCCGGCCCAACCCGCCGGTCCCCGAGGCGCGCGCCCCGCAGAAGCACTCGGGGCCGGGCTTCACCGAGTTCGTCGCCATCATCGCGCTGATGATGGCGGTCACCGCCATCTCGATCGACAACTTGCTTCCGGCCTTCCCGGCGATCGAGACGCGGTTCTCCGTGCCCGATCCGAACCGGCTGCAGCTCCTCGTCTACGTGTTCATGACCGGGTTCGGCGTCGCCCAGCTCGCCTACGGGCCGATCTCGGATACGTTCGGGCGTCGCAAGGTCCTGCTCGCCAGCCTGGCGATCTACGTGGTCGGTTGCGGGCTCGCCATGGTCGCGCCGAGCTTCGGCTGGCTGCTGGCGGCCCGGGTCATCCAGGGCATCGGCGCGGCCGGCGGGCGCGTGCTCTCGGTGGCGATCGTGCGCGACCGCTTCGCCGGGCGCGAGATGGCGAGCGTGATGTCGCTCACCATGATGGTCTTCCTGATCGTTCCGATGATCGCCCCGGCGATCGGCGGCCTGATGCTGGCGCTGGGCTCCTGGGTCTACGTGTTCGTCTCAATGCTGGCGCTGGCCTTCTGGCTGACCGTCTGGTTCTCGCTGCGGATGCCGGAAACGCTGCATCCGGAATATCGCCGCCCGCTCTCGCTCGGGGCGACCTGGGATGCGGTGCGCACGACCGTCACGACCCGGGTCTCCATCGGCTACGCCACGGCGCTCGGCCTGCTCACCGGCTGCATCATGGGCTATGTCGGCTCGGCTCAGCAGGTGTTCGACACCGGGCTCTACCATCTCGGGCCGCTCTTCCCCCTGGCCTTCGGGCTGGTGGCTGGCGCCATGGGGGCGGCGACGCTGATCAACGCCCGGATCGTGCGGCTGCTCGGGATGCGGGCGCTGTCGCATGCCGGCATCATCGCCTTCACGCTGGTGGCCCTGGTCCAGGTCGGCGTCGGGCTCGCCTATCACGGCCATCCGCCGCTGGCGGCGTTCCTGACGATCCTGGCGGCGAACCAGTTCCTGATGAGCTTCGCCCTGCCGAACTTCAACGCCCTGGCGCTTGAGCCGCTCGGGGCCATCGCGGGCACGGCCTCTTCATTCGTCGGCTTCTATACGACGATCCTGGGGGCATTCTCCGGCTACGTGATCGGCCAGGCCTTCGACGGGACCGTGCTGCCGGTCGGGATCGGCTACGCCGCCCTTGGGGGCTTGGCCGTTCTGGTGGTGCTCTGGACCGAGCGCGGCCGGCTGTTCCGGGGCGGCGTCGCAGGTTGAGCCTTCGGACTTAACCCAGCCTTCAAGAGAATCCGGCAGCCTCCGGTCAGCCCTCACAGCCGACCGGATTCGACCATGATCGCCCGCGCCCAGGACGGAACCCTTCTCGCCGCGCGCCTGCTCCTGGCGGCCGCGCTGCTGCCGACCGGGATCGCCCGTGCGCTTAACGTCTCGGGCTTCGCGCTGACGCTGGCCGGCAGCGGCATGCCGTTCCCGAACGGCGTCGCCACCGCGGCCGTGGTGGTGCAGGTCTTCGGCCCGCTCGCCCTGATCCTCGGCGTGCTGCCGCGCCTGACCGGGCTGGCGCTCGCCGCCTTCGCGGCGGTGACGGCCGTGATGCTGCACGCCTTCTGGCAATTCGTCGGGCCGGCGGCGATCGCCGAGCGGACGCTGATGCTGGCCGATCTCGGCTTGGCGGGCGGCTTCCTGATGTATGCGCTCACGGGCCCGGGCGCCTGGAGCTGGCAGGGCTGGCGGGCCGGGCAGGCGGCCGAACGCCCGGCCCCGCAGCGCGCGCCGGCCAAGGCCGCCGGCAAGAGCTCGGCCGCCCGCGGTGGCGGCGCCAAGAAGGCCGGCGGACGCGCCCCGGCCCGCGCCGCAGCCTGACTTTCTCAGCCCACCCGGGGCTTCAGCTCGGGCGAGGCCGGCGGGGTCACGGATACCATCCGGCGGCCTGAGATCTCGGCGCCGGCATCGGGCGTCAGCTTGCGGAAGGCCAGCACGGAGAGGGCCGACAGCACGGCGACCGCGAAGAAGGCCGGCCCGAAATCGCCGGCCTCGATCCGGGTCCGGCCATGGAGCCCGGCCGTGCCCTCCAGCGCCAAGGCCCCGAGGGTGACCCCAAGGCTCAGGGACAGCTGCTGGCAGACGCTGGCGAAGCTCGTGGCCGCGCTCATCTCCCGGGATTCGAGGTCAGCATACGCGATGGCGTTCACGCAGGTAAACTGCACCGAGCGCGAGCAGCCGCCGATGAACAGCAGCGCGATTATGATCCAGTGCGGCGTCTCGGCGGTGTAGAGCCCGTTAACCGCCAGGAAGGCCGAGGCCAGCACGGCGTTCGAGACCATCACGGTGCGGAAGCCCAGGCGGCGCAGGATTTTGGGCGCGAGGGCCTTCACGAACATCGCCCCGGCCGCCGCCGCAAAGGTGATCAGCCCGGAATGCAGGGCGTCGAGCCCGAACCCGACCTGCAGCATCAACGGCAGCAGGAACGGGATCGCCCCCGTCCCGACCCGGAACAGGCTGCCGCCGAGGATCGCGACCCGGAAGGTCGTGCGGCTCATCAGGTCGAGCCGCACGATCGGGTGGGCGACTCGCCGCGCATGGGCGAAGTAGAGCGGCAGCAGCACCGCGCCCGCCGCCAGGCATCCCCAGGAAACCGATGCCGGCAGGAGGTGGCGCCCCATCGAGGCCAGCCCCAGCATCAGGGCGGCGAGGCCGGTGCCGAGCAGGAAGAAGCCGGCGATGTCGAGCGGCGGCCGCTCCGGCTCGCGGATATCCTCGAAATAGAGGCTGGCCAGCACGATCCCGGCGCAGCCGATCGGCAGGTTGATGAAGAAGATCCAGCGCCAGTCGAACCAGGTCGTGATCAGCCCGCCGAGCGGCGGCCCCATCACCGGGCCGACCAGCGCCGGGAAAGTCAGGTAGGCGAGCGCGGTCACGAGCTGCGATTTCGGCACGCTGCGCAGCACCACCAGGCGGCCCACGGGCACCATCATGGCCCCGCCCATGCCCTGGAGGAACCGAGCGGCGACGAACCAGGCCAGGCCGTTGGCAGCCGCGCAGGCCAGCGAACCCAACATGAAGACGACGAGCGCGGCGCGGAATACCGTGCGCGAACCGTAGCGGTCAGCCATCCAGCCGCTCACCGGGATAAAGATCGCGAGGCTGACGAGATACGAGGTCAGCGCCAGCTTCAGGGCGATCGGATCCTCGCCGAGGCTCGCCGCGATGCTGGGCAGCGCCGTGGCGATCACCGTGGAATCGGTGTTCTCCATGAACAGGGCGGTCGCCACCGTCAGGGGGACGATCCAGAACGGTTTTTGGGTCGGGGCGGGCATCGGACAGCAGACGCGTAGCGCGCCGGGACGGTTGCACGGCGGGGCCGCGATCTCGCACGGTCGTGTTTCGCGCCTGTATCCGTAACGCAACAGGGGTTGCATCGTGACCGAACACCACCTTTTGTGCGGGTGGTCCAATGGCTACGTTTGCGACGAGCGGTCTTCCGGCCGTCGATACCGGCGCGGTGCCGGCCACGAGACAATCGATGCAGCCCAGTCCGAGTAAGCGCCGTTCCCTGTCGCGGATCGCCGTCGCCGTCGCGCTCCTGTCGACGGTCGCGGCCTGCGGCACCGTGCTGCTGAACGATCGCGGTTCGCTCACGCGCTACGACCGCCTGAAGGCGAGCAGTGCGGTGGCCTCGGCCTCGCGGCTCTACGTGGACCGTCCGGCTCTGGCTAAGGCCCGCACCGTACGGATCATCCCGACGGCCTTCCACGCCGATGTCGAGGGCGCGGCGCCGCTGACCCAGGTGGAACGCCGCTTGATCGCCAACGCCGCCGACCGGGCGCTCTGCTACGACCTGTCGCTGCATTACGACATCGTGACCGGCCGCGACGCGGACCTGACCGTGCGCGCGCAGGTCACCCGGGTGGAGCCCACCGACCTCCTCGGTGCCGGCGCCACCATCGCGGGCTCGGCCGGCGTCACGGTCGCCTCGCAGCTCGGGCTGAGCGTCGCCGAGGGCGTCGGCCGCATCCCGATCCCGCGGATCCCGATCGGCCTCGGCAGCCTCACGGTCGAGGCCGAGGCGCTGGACCGTCGCCGCGAGCAGCGCGCCGCGATGGTCTGGGGCGGGGCCGCCAACTCGTTCACCAGCCAGCCGCGCTTCTCCCGCGCCAGCGACGCCTACGACCTCGCGGGCGAGTTCGGCCAGGATTTCGGCTTCATGCTCGCCACCGGCGACGATCCGTTCAATGCCCCGAACACCCTGCCCACCTGGGACCGCATTCGGGTGACCACGCTGGGCGAGGCGCCCTTGGACCCGGATTGCGAGGCCTTCGGCCGGGCGCCAGGCATCGACGGCATCCTGGGCGACTACGTCGGCTTGCCGCCGGAATATACCGACAAGGGGGCGACACCGGCGCCGCGCTGAGCCACGCCGCCGTCACGAAAAAGCGGGGGAGCCATGCGCGATTTCCCCCCGCGGCGCGGCGACGGCGCATTGGCGCGGCCGCGGACCCCATGATACTGGCACTTGCCAACCCGATCCCGCTGCGCAGCCCCCTAAGCGCGGCCGTCCGAGGAAAGTTGGCACATGGCCCGAGTAGATTCCGCAACGATCATCGAGGGCCTGACCTTCGACGACGTGCTCCTGCGGCCCGCCGCCTCCTCGGTGATGCCGACCGAGGTGAACGTCGCCTCGCGGCTCACCCGCACGATCCCCCTGAACCTGCCGATCCTCGCCTCGGCGATGGACACGGTCACCGAGGCGCCGATGGCCATCGCCATGGCGGCCAACGGCGGCATGGGCGTGATCCACCGCAATTTGGAGCCGCCGGAGCAGGCCGAGCAGGTCCGGCTCGTGAAGAAGTACGAGTCCGGCATGGTGATGAACCCGATCACCATCCACCCGGACGAGACCCTGGCCGACGCCTTCGAGGTGATGAAGCTCAACCGGATCTCTGGGATCCCGGTGGTCGAGCGCGGTCCCAACGGCTCCCGGGGCAAGCTGGTCGGTATCCTGACCAACCGTGACGTGCGCTTCGCCACCAACTCCGCCCAGCCGGTGGCCGAGCTGATGACCCGGGACCGGCTGATCACCGTCCGCGAGGGCGTGACCCAGGACGAGGCCAAGCGCCTGCTGCACCAGTTCCGGATCGAGAAGCTTCTGGTGGTCGACGACCATTACCGCTGCATCGGCCTGATCACGGTCAAGGATATCGAGAAGCGCGTCACCTACCCGTTCGCGGTCAAGGACGAGCAGGGCCGCCTGCGGGTCGCCGCCGCCACCACCACGGGCGACAGCGGCTTCGAGCGGGCGGAGCGCCTGATCGATGCCGGCTGCGACGTGATCGTGGTCGACACCGCCCACGGCCACTCGATCAAGGTGCTCGATGCCGTCGCCCGGGTGAAGCAGCTCTCCAACGCCGTCCAGGTGATCGCCGGCAACGTCGCCACCCGCGAGGGCGCCAAAGCCCTGATCGATGCCGGCGCGGACGCCATTAAGGTCGGCATCGGCCCGGGCTCAATCTGCACCACCCGCATCGTGGCGGGCGTCGGCGTGCCCCAGCTCACCGCCCTTATGGAGGCCGTGGAGGCCGCGGGCGAGGCCGACATCCCGGTCATCGCCGATGGCGGCATCAAGTATTCCGGCGACCTCGCCAAGGCGATCGCGGCCGGCGCCTCGGTGGCGATGCTCGGCTCGCTGCTGGCGGGCACCGACGAGGCCCCCGGCGAGGTGTTCCTGTACCAGGGCCGCTCGTACAAGTCGTACCGGGGCATGGGCTCGGTCGGCGCCATGGCCCGCGGCTCGGCCGACCGCTACTTCCAGGCCGAGGTCAACGACACCCACAAGCTCGTGCCCGAGGGCATCGAGGGCCAGGTCCCCTACAAGGGACCGGTTGGCAACGTCCTGCACCAGCTCGCCGGCGGCCTGCGCGCCGCCATGGGCTATGTCGGCGGTGCGACCATCCCGGACTTCCAGGAACGCGCGCAGTTCATCCGCATCACCAATGCCGGCCTGCGCGAGAGCCACGTCCACGACGTGACCATCACCCGCGAGAGCCCGAACTACCCGTCGCGGACCTGAGGCGAAACGACCCCGCAGTCACCACGCGCCCCCCTCTCCTGCGCGGGAGAGGGCTGGGGTGAGGGGACAGGTCTATCCGGAGAGGTTGCATCCCTCACCCTGTCCCTCTCCCGCACGGGAGAGGGGACCCGAGCTTCCTTCCGCGCCGTGTGACTTCGCCGACCCGCACGGCGGGACCGCGTTCAGTTGGCGCCCGTGGAGCCGTCACCACCTTGACTCGGTGCTGCCAGCGCTCTTCGATGATCGAGTTTACTTGAGCCGGTACGGTCGGCGAGTCCGGCCCGGAGTATCCCAATGCGCACGCTGATCGTCGGAGCCGGGGCGACCGGCGGCTATTACGGGGCACGGCTCGCCGAATCGGGGGCCGACGTGACCTTCCTGGTCCGGCCGGCCCGGGCCGAGAAGCTGGCGGCGAACGGCCTCGTGCTGCGCTCGCCGCTCGGCGACCTGCATCTCGCTGCCCCGCCCACCGTCACGGCCAATACGTTGGCACAGGCCGGGTCGTTCGACCTCGTGCTGCTGTCGTGCAAGGCCTACGACCTCGACAGCGCCATCGCCGACCTGGCGCCCGCGGTCGGGCCGCAGACCGCGATCCTGCCTCTGCTCAACGGGATGTCCCATCTCGACGCGCTCGATGCCAAGTTCGGTCCGGAGCGGGTGCTCGGCGGCTCCTGCGCCATCGCCGCGACCCTCGCGCCGGACGGAGCAATCCGGCACATGAGCGAGCTGTGCAGCATTACCTACGGCGAGCGGGACGGATCGCGCTCGGCTCGGATCGAGGCGATCGACGACCTGATGCGCGGCCTGAAGTTCCAGGCCCGCCTCAGCGATGTGATCCTTCAGGAGATGTGGGAGAAGTGGGTTTTCCTCGCCACGCTGGCGGGGGCGACCACCCTGATGCGCGCAGCCGTCGGCGACATCGTGGCGGCGCCCGGCGGCGCGGCCTTCGTCGCCGCCTTGCACACCGAATGCACGGCCGTCGCGGCGGCGAGCGGCTTCGCACCGCGCGGCGTGGTCGCCGAGCGGGCGCGGGCGCAGCTCACGGCCGAGGGCTCGACCTTCACCGCCTCGATGCTGCGTGACATCGAGAATGGCGGTCGGATCGAGGCCGACCACGTCATCGGCGACCTGATCGACCGCGGGCGGCGGCTCGCGCCGGAGGCGGCCTTCCCGATGCTTGAGCAGGTCTATGCCGGGCTTAAAGCCTACGAGGCCCGGCGGGCGCGGGAAGCGGCTTGAGGGGCGACACGCACAGGTCCGACTCTTAGCGAAGACAATCCCAACAGGTCTCCTCATCCTGAGGTGTTGCGCAGCAGCCTCGAATGAGCCCTCCAGGGGTCGCTCGGCTGGCTGGAGGCCTCCTTCGAGGCCTACGCTGCGCTCCGGCGCCTCAGGATGAGGGCTATGGGGGATCAGCCTACGGTCGCCGCCCGATCTCAGTACCGGCCGGGCGGGGGCGGGGGCGGGTTGCCGTATTCGAGCTGCGTCTTGGCATCCACCGGCCGGCGCGGCGGCGGAGTGAGGTCGGGGGCGGCGGCCGGCGCACTCGCACAGGCGGCGAGGCTGGCGGCGACGAGGCCGGCAAGGATGCCGGAAAGCGTGACGCGAACGACAGAAGACATGAGCTGAGGCACTCCCGGCCATGCCCCCGGGGCGGAACGCACTGGCCCGCAGCGGGAGGATGCCATACGACACGGGCAAGCCCCGCGCCGCGGGACCGCCCACGATCCGGTCTGCACCGGGATCGTGCTGGAAGCTCGGCCGTACCGTGGCGGCATCGTGGGCCAAGCGTGGCCGTTTCGCGTCGGCCTCGACGCAGTCAAAAGGATCCGGACCCTGACCCCCGCCGCCCGTTGCTCCGCCGCCATCGAAGTCCTGACCGATATCGCAGAGCGCCGCCGCCCGGCCGCCGACGCGCTGAAGGATTGGGGCTTGGCGCACCGCTTCGCCGGCTCCGGCGACCGGGCCGGGATCGCCAGCCTGGTCTACGACGCCCTGCGCCGTCGGGCCTCGGCCGCCTGGATCATGAGTTCGGACGCGCCGCGCGCCGTGTTGATCGGCTCCCTGCGGCTGCAGCAGGGTCTCGCCGCGGCGTCCGTGGCGGCCCTGTTCTCCGGCGAGCGCTTCGCCCCGGCGCCGTTGAGCGACGACGAGCGTGCCCGCCTCGAATCCGGTACCCTGGAAGAGGCCCCGCCCGAGGTGGCCGGCGATGCCCCGGCCTTCGTCCTGCCCGAGCTGACGGCCGCGCTCGGGGACGACCTCATCCCCGACTTGAAGGCGCTCGCCCGGCGCGCGCCCCTCGACATCCGCGTCAACGCCCTGCGCGGCGGCCGCGATGACTTGATGCCGGCGCTGGAGGCTCACGGGGCCGCTCCGACCCCGCATGCCCCGATGGGCGTGCGGATCCCGATCGGCGCCGACGGTCGCGGCCCGGCGCTCCATGTCGAGGCCGAGTTCCTCGACGGCTGGTACGAGATCCAGGACGAGGGCTCGCAGCTCGCCGCCCTGCTGGCCGATCCTCAGGCCGGGGAGACCATCGTCGACCTCTGCGCCGGCGGCGGCGGCAAGACCCTGGCGCTGGCCTCCCAGACCCGCAACGGCGCACGCCTGATTGCCACCGACGGCGATCCGCGCCGGCTCGCCCCGATCCACGACCGCCTGCGCCGCTCCGGCGCGACGGCCAAGGTGCGCACCCCGCGCAGCGGCAAGGCCCGGGCCGATGTGCTGGAGGATCTCGACGGCACGATCGACCGGGTGCTGGTCGACGCGCCCTGCACCGGCTCGGGTACTTGGCGGCGCAACCCGGACGCCAAGTGGCGCTTGCGCCCCGGCAGCCTGGCTTTGCGCGTCGCCGAGCAGAGCCAAGTGCTCGACCGGGCGGCCAAGCTGGTCCGGCCCGGCGGCCGGATCGTCTACATCACCTGCTCGCTCCTGCCCGCGGAGAACGACGCCGCCGTGGCTGGCCTGCTGTCACGCTGGCGCGGGCGCTTCGACGCCGTCCCGGCCGAGACCGTTCTGGCGGCGGGACCGCCGGGCCTCGCCTCGGCCGTCCGCCACACCGCGCACGGCCTGCAGATGACGCCGCTGCGGACCGGGACCGACGGGTTCTACGTCTCCGTGATCACCCGGCGCAGCTGAGCGCGCGCCGCTCCGGAACCGCCCCCGCGTCCTGCGACGTTGGGCGAGGGATGTTTCAGGAGAGCACCATGCCCGAGCCCGTCCGTCCCGCGCGCCGGGCGCTGTCCTGAGCGCCGCCCGGGACCGGTTCATGCCTTTCGACCGCCGCCTGCTGCTCGCCGGACTGAGTACCGTTCTCGGCCTGCGCGCCGCCAAGTCTGAGGAAAAACCGCCGGAGCCGGCGCCGCACGAGGCGATCCGCGCCCTGCCGCGCTCGCTGCCGGGAGCCGATCTCCAGGTCATCGACCTATGGCCCGGCGAGCCGCCGGGGGGCGGCAGCGGGCCCGACGCCGAGGGTTTTCGCTACGTCGAGGGCGTCTCGGGCGACGTCACCCGCGTGCAAAAACCCTGCCTGCTGGCGATGCGGCCGGCCAATCCCAACGGCGCGGCGATCATCGTGGCGGCGGGCGGCGGCTACCAGTTCATCGCGCTGGGTAACGAGGGCGTGCCGGTCGGGCGCCTCTTGAACGCGGCCGGCATCACGGTCTTCCTGTTGGTCTACCGCCTGCCCGCCGAGGGCTGGGGCGCAGGCCCCGACGCGCCGCGGCAGGACGCACAGCGAGCTCTGCGGCTGGTGCGGGCGCGGGGCGTGGAATACGGCGTCGATCCGGCCCGGGTCGGCGTGCTCGGCTTCTCCGCGGGCGGCCACCTGATGGGCGAGACCGCGGTGGGCACCGCCAACGACCTCTACGCTCCGTTGGACGAGGCCGATGCGCAGCCGGTGCGTCCGGTGCTCGCGGGGCTGATCTACCCGGTCATCACCATGCGCAAGCCGTTCGACCGGACCGCGACGCGCCGGATTCTGGTGGGCGACGAGGTCACCCCGTTCGAGATGAAGACCTATTCGGTGGACCTCCAGGTCGGGCCTGAGACGCCCCCGACCTTCCTGGTTCAGGCGATCGACGATCCGATCGCGGTGGCCGACCATCCGCTGCTGATGTTCACGGCGCTCCGCAAAGCGCGGGTGCCAGCGGAGCTGCACCTGTTCGAGCGCGGCGGCCACGGATTCGGGCTCGGCGCGCCGGGCAGCCCCGCCGCAGCCTGGCCGGGCCTCTTCCTGGCCTGGATCCGGCTGCACGGCTTCCTGAACCGGTGACCTGAGGATCACTCCTCGCGCAGCCGATGGAGCTTCGCCACCTTCGGGCGGCTGGTGCGGAACTGGCCGCGCTCCACCGCCACGAACACCACGACGGCGATGGCGATGATGCTAAGCCACCAGATCGCCGTCAGACCGACCCCGAGGCAGGCCACCGTGAAGGCGGCGGCGAAGCAGCCCATCGCCCCCGGGATCAGCGCCGGGATGTCCCGGCCGCCCCGGCGAATCGAGGCGTAGAGCGCGAAGGCGGCGGCCAGCGCGCCGACGATGCCGAGCTCGTACCAGAACTCGAACAAGGCCGTGGTCGGCGCGTTCACCGGCAACAGCCCGACGAGGCGCCCGCGCAGGGCGGTCTCGAAGCCATGGCCGGTGATCAGCCGCACGGGGTCGGTGGTCACCACTTTCTGCCAGCTCTTGAGTGAGAGCACCCCGGGCGAGAGCGGCCCGAGCAGGGCGGCGCCAATCGGGCGGGCCAGGAACGGCAGCAGCGGCGCGACGGCCAGCAGCGCGGCCGAGATCGTCGCGGTGAGCATCACGCCGAGCTTCGGGCGGTAGCTCGTCACCGCGAAGGCCAGCGCGCCGACCGCCAGGGCGGCGATCTGCGTGACGTCGGGCTGGACCGTCAGCGCCAGGGCGACCAGCAGGGCGAGGCCGAGCGCCTCGCGATCGCGCCGCCGGGACCGGAGCCAGGCCAGAGCTGGCCAGACCAGGAGGATCAGCAGGATCAGGCCGCGATCGAGGGCGCCGTCGTCGTCGATCCCGGGGGGCGCCAGATGGGCGCCAAACAGCCCGAGCACGATCGCCACGATCGAGCCCGCGACCACCCCCAGCGGCAGCAGATAGAGGTTGGCGGACCGCATCCGGTCGGGCAGGGCGAAATAGCCGAGCAGGGCCAGCCCGATCGTAGCCGCGAGATTCGCCAGGCGTTCCACTGCCGGCCCGAGGAACGGTGTCCAGGTCAGGGACAGGACCGACCACAGCACCACCAGCATGCCGGCGAGGAAGGCCGGCGCGGTGAGCAGCCGGGTGACGGCCGGGCGCACCGGGCGCTGGCGGCGGTCGATCGCGCTGGCGATGATCAGCAGCACCACGGCGATGGGCGCCAGGATCACGGTGGCGCGCCGGGCGACCTGGGCCAGCACCGGCAGGATCACGAACAGCCCGAAGAAGCCGATGCGCCGCAGCAGGGCGGCGGCGTCGAGCGCCGGATCGATCGTGGTGGGGTTCGACGCGCGGGGCATCTTGCGCCTTCTGCCGGACCGAGGCGGCCGGATCACGCTCGATACGCAAGCTCCGCGCAAGCCGCTGTAGACCCTGAGCAACACTCCCGGGTCCGCGCGCGCCGAGCCGACGGCGGTTCAGGCCGTCCGGGTCGTCGTGCGCGGGCGCCGGCGCACCATCCGCAGGCCGAGATCCGACAGGACGCGCGCGCCGCCCCAGGCGGTCAGGAACCCGATCAGGCCGGCGGCGAGGCCGTCGGCATTGGTCGGCACCGCGGGGCTGAAGTCCCGGTAGGCGGCCTGCGCCACCGGCACGTCGGGATCGCGCAGCATCGCCACCACCTTGCCGAGCGGGCTTGTCGCCGAGGTCAGGGCCTGCTGCTGGGCGCTCAGCCGGGCGAGCCGGGCGATGTCCGCTTGGGCGGCCTCGCCCCGCCGGGCGACGAGCTGGTCGGGATTTGTGCGCAGCCGGTCGACCGCGCCCTCGCGGGTGGTGCCGGAGGCCTGCGCGTCCGATTCGAGCACCGCCACCTGCCGGCGCAGCTCGTCGACCGCGCCGCCGAGCCGCTGGGCGTATTGCTGCGCGAATTCAGGGGCCTGGGCGGCAACGACGCCGCCGAGCAGGCCGAGGGCGAGGCCGAAAGTGCGGAACACGCGGAACACGTCAGACCCTCCGGTTCGAAACGGGCTGCAGCCCGAACGATGGGCTGCGGCCAAAGACCAAGACGATCAGGCCGGCAGGGTCAGCAGGCCGGCCTGGCCGTCGGCGCAGCCGAACAGCATGCGGTTGCCGCGCGCGTCCCAGGCGAGCGCCGTGATCCCGCTGCCCTGCACGGCCCGCCGCACCAGCAGCTCGGAGGCATCGGTGAAGCGCACCAGCAGGATGCAGCCATCCTCGTAGCCGACCGCCAGCACGGGGGCCTTCGGGTGGAACGCCACCCGCGACACCCGGGCCGGCCGGACGCCGCATTCCCGCGGCGCCTTGCCGGTGGGGCCCTCCTTGGAATCGAACGGCCAGACGATCGCCGCCTCGGCGCCGCCGGTGGCGAGCCAATTGCCGTCCGACGACCACGACACCGACCGGACCTTACCGGGATAGCCCGACATTCGCATGTGGCCGCGATCCGGCTGCAGGCGCCAGCCATGCAGGGCATTCTCCTGCATGGTCGAGACGACGAAGCGGCCGTCGGGCGACCAGGTGACGTCGATATGCGAGCCCTTCCAGCTCACGACCTCGGCGGGGGTCTCGAGATTCGGGTACCAGAGGCTCACGCCGTTGTAGTGGGCGACGCCGAGCCGGTAGCCCTTCGGAGCGAAGACCAGGCCCCGGGCCGTGGACGGGGCCGTGAAGCTCTTCTCCCGGCCCTTGGCGTCCCGGGCGACGACCGCGCGACCCGCGGACCAGGCGACGGACCCGTCCGGGTGCAGCGCCAGCGCGTCGATCCAGGCGCCGCCCTTCGCGGCGCCGAGTTCCTGCGTCGCGCCATCGGCCCGGATCTCGACCACGCGGCCGTCGTCGCCGCCGGTGACCAGGCGGTCCGGGCTTCCGGCCGCCACCAGGATCCCGCTGTCGGGATGGGCCGCGATGCGCGTGAGGCCATCGCCCCGCATCAGGGCGACGGTGCCGTCGCCGAGCGCCAGGGCCGGAGCCTCCTTCAGGAAATGCGCCGCGACCACGTGGGCGCCCGCCTCCAGCGGGGCGACGTGGTCGGTGAGGGACGGATGGCTGACGGAACTGCTCATGGAGACTCGACCTTCGGGGCCCGCGCGCCGGCGCGCAGGACCAGGAACGCGGTGATGAACGCGAGCACCCCGGAAACCGCTGCCGGCGCGATCAGGGCGTAGAGGGCAAACGCGTCGTAGGCCAGGGCCCCCAGCAGGGCCCCCAGCAACAGGGACAACCAGACCAGCCCGTCGCCGATCCAACCGAGCGGGTCGCCGGTGCGGGTGAGCGCCTTGGCGATTTTCTGGCCGAGGCTGAACAGGGCACCGGTGACGAAGGTGGTGCCGGCGCGAAACCCCTGCACCTGCGCCAGCACGGCGTTCTGCGCCCCCATGGCGACGGCCACGAAGAACGCGGCGAGCCCCAGCTCGGGCGTGGCCAGGCCCAGCGCCAAGCCGCCGAGGATCAGCAGCGATTCGTAGGCGAGCACCACCGGGGTGCTCCAGCGCGTCGGCACCAGGATCGCGAGCCCGCTGCCCAGGACCGAGCCGGTCAGGAAGGCCGCGATCAGGATCGCCGGCAGCAGCATCTTGTGCAGGTTCGCCTCGGCGCCGAAGACCGCGAGCTGCGTGGTGTTGCCGCTCATGAACGAGGTGTAGAGCCCGCCGAGCCGCACGAAGCCCAGCGCATCGACGTATCCGGCGAGGCCCGTGAGGAGCAGGCCGGTGCCCAGCTGCCACGACCGGTTCACGGATCCGCCCTCCCGATGCATCGCGGTAACGCACCGTTAACCATTTCGGAGCCTCCGTTCACCTGCGCCGGGGCGGGGTTAACGGGCCGTGCACCAAGTCCGAGCAATTCGATGCAATCACGGCGAACGCCGGGGCGCAGGGGCCCGTTGCTCCTTCGATCCGGCACGGGGCTACCGCGCCCCCGCCGGGTGAGTGGGAGTTGCGTCATGATGCCGTTCGCCGCCGCCTTCGCCTGCCCGTCCATGCCCGCCCTGGACCCGGCCGCCGCGACCATCCTCGTGGTCGAGGATGAGCCGACCGTCTGCGAGCTGGCCGCCGAGGCGCTTCTCGAAGAGGGTTATCGGGTGCTCACCGCCGCGGATGCCTGGGAGGCCGAGGCGATCCTGGCACGGGAGAGCGTGGACATGCTCTTCACCGATATCGACCTCGCCCGCAACACGAACGGCCTGGCGCTGGCGCGCCGCGCCCGCAGCGTCTGCCCGGACCTGCCCGTCATCTACACGTCCGGCGGCCGTGCTTGCTTGTCGGCCGCCGACGCCGTCTCCGAATCGGTGTTCGTCCCGAAGCCGTACCGGCCCAGCCAGCTCGTCGCGCTCACGAACGACATCCTGCGCACCGCGCACCACCACCACGCCTGAACCCCACCCCCAAGGATTCCCGCCATGCGGCGCCCCCTCATCGCCACCGGTTTCGCCCTCGCCCTTACGGCCGCCCTGCCGGCCCGGGCGGCGTGCGACGTGAAGGGCGCCCAGATCGAGGAGGGGATCGCCGCCAAGAAGGAACTGCAGGCGGACGCCAATGCCCAGACGGTGCGCGACCTGCGCACGCTGCGCGACGCGGCGATCGTGCTGGAGACCTACAAATTCCCGGGCGAGTGCGAGGTGCTGCTCGGCATCGCGAAGTCGCTCCTGGCCAACCCCGACAAGACGATCGTGCAGGGCGGCGACACCGACGAGGACGAGGCCGAGAGCCTCGTCGAAGCCCGCAAGCCCAAGGCCAAGGCACCGCTGGACGAGAAGACACCGGCCGCCAAAGCGCCGGCCGCGAAGCCGGATTGAGCAGGGGTAAGCCCGCGCACCGACAATCGACGTTTGTCCTGACACTCCACCTCAGGATGAGGAAGCGGCTCGGGTTTCGGGGGGCTGCCGTCGCGGTCCGAGTTCGTCACTCCGCGATTATCGCGCGCCCGGAAGCACCGCTACTTCTCTTCCCCCGCGCTCGCACCGAGCTTGGCCCGGGCCAGCGCCCGGCCGAGCTTGGCGGCGATCTGGGCGCGCAGGATGTCGGCCATCTCGATATCGACGAGCCGCCAGCTCAGGCCGCGCAGCCGCAGCCGGATCCGGGTACGCTCCGCCCGGGGGGCCTCGGGTGGGATCGGGATCACCACGGCCCGGAAGCCGCGCATCTCCAGTGACGTGTAGAAGGGCAGGAGCCGGCCGGCGCTGCGGATCGCCAGGCCCTCCGGCTTGAGGTCGGCGGGGCGCTCGATGTCGAGCTTGTCGGGCCAGCCGTTGTCGAGCAGGTCCATGACCGTCTCGGGCGTGACCAGGGTCTCGGCCAGCGCCAGGGCGAGGCCGTAGGCGACGTCGTTGAGGCGCTGCCGGTCGCGGGGCTCGAGTTCCAGGTCGGTGTCGGAGGCGGCCCGCACCGCCCCGGTGATCTGGCGGACCAGGGATAGACGCAGCGTCCGAAAATTCACGTGGCTCTCGATATAGGCCACGTCGTGCCGGCGCACGGCCTGCGCGAGATCGTAGAGCGACCAGAGCGGGCTCACCGTGAAGGCGAGCCACGCCAGAGCGAGTGCGAGCGGGATCGCGAGCCAGCGCACCACCGTTACGATCCCGTCCGCTGCGTCACGGCCGGCTCGGCCCGGTCTCGACCGCCCAGCCCGCGAGGCCGGCGAACGTCTCGACCACGCGCTCGTAGACCGGGCGCTTGAACGGCACGATCAGGTCCGGCAGCTCGGAGAACCGCGCCCAGCGCCAGGCATCGAATTCGGCCTTGTGAACGCCGCCGCCGGGGCTCAGGACGTCGATCAGGTCCTCGCTGCCGAGGAAGCCGTAGGCAAACCATTTCTGGGTCTGGCCGCGATAGCGTCCCTGCCAGGCCTGCTTCATCACGGCCGGGGGTAGGTCGTAGGCAAGCCAATCCGGGATCTCACCGAGCAACCGCACCGCGTCCGGCGGCACGTTGGTCTCCTCGTAGAGTTCCCGGCGGGCGGCCACCTCGGGATCCTCACCGGGATCGATGCCGCCCTGCGGCATCTGCCACATATACGGGCCGGCGACGTGCTCCGGGCCGGCATCCTTGGTCCGGCGCCCGACAAAGACGCCGCCCGAAGGCGCGATCAGCGTGACGCCCACGCAGGGGCGGTAGGGCAACGCGGCGCCCGGATCAGAATCTGTGGTCATCACCGGCGACCATAGGTCAGGCGCAAGTCGCGCGGCAACGCCGCCGACCCGGAAAGCGCGCGGTCAATTGGCGACGCTGACCCGCTTCTCAGGCGCGCCGCGCAGGGCGACGCTCGCCGGGACCAGGCGGATGCCGCGGGCGTCGAGGTCCCGGGCCCAGCGGGCGATCCGGTCGACGCTGAGCGCCGCGCCGCTGGCCGAGACCAGGGCGAAGCCGCTGGCCCGGGCCCGCGCCTCGGCCTGGGCGAGCGCGGCATCGATGGCGTCGGCGCGCGGCACCGCGTCGAGGACGAGCTCCGCCCTGGCCAGCGGCGTGCGGCCCTTGTTGGCCGGCGCGGGCTTCGGGCCGGTGCCGTCGTCGAGAAAGCCGAGGCCGCGAGCGCCGATCTCGCGCAGGACCGGCTCGAAAGCCGGGTCGGCCATCATCTTGGCGCCCATGAAGTTCGCCACGCCGACATAGCCGGGAAAGCGGGCAAGCGACCAAGCGAGGCGGTCGGCATTCTCCAGGCCCTTCAGGGCGGTGAGCAGGGTCTGGGGGCCGGGGTCGCTGTCGGGATAGTCGAACGGCTCCATGGGCAGCTGGAGGAAGACCTCGTGGCCGGCATCGCGGGCTCGGGCGGCCGAGCGCTCGGCCTCGGCGCCGTAGGGTAGGAAGGCGAGGCTGACGGCGGCGGGCAGGCGCACGGTCGCGCCGGCGGTGGCGGCCTGGCCGACCCCGAGGCCGGTCACCAGGATGGCAATCCGCGGACCGGTGCCGGGCTCCTCCGCCCGGGCATAGACGTCGAGGGCGCGGACCCGGCCCTCGCCGAGCTTCGGCATGATGCCGTGGCGGCCCTGCTCGCTGATCCGCAGGTCGGGCGCGGCGGCGAGCCGGGGGGCGTTGGCCGGCGGCACACGGATCACCACGGCCTCGCTCGGGCCGGAGCCCGGGGGGCGCACCACGGTCACGCCCGAGGCGGTCTCGATCTCCTCGGCGCTGCGTTGCTGCGAGCCGCCAGCATTGACCACCACCGGGCCCGGGGGCTCAGGGGCGGCCGCGACCGGCGCCGGGGCAGGGCGCGCCAGGGGCTCGCGCAGCGTGATCGCGATCTCGACCCGCGGCTCGCCGCCCTGGGGATCGCCCAGAGCCAGGACCAGCCCGCAGGCCGCGAGCAACCCGCCCGCGATCGCGCCCGCCGCGACCTTCGGCCGGCGCAGGGGCGCGACGAGGCGCGCGAACCGGCCCAGGGGCCGCTCCGGCGCTCGCGACTCCGGCACCCCGAGAGGTCGCGTCAGGATATCGTCGGTGGGTTCGGTCAAGCGGCACTCGATGCGGATGCGCGTCCCACGCCCGATAGCAGCGGCGCGAATCCCGGCGATCATTGCCGGCCGGTATGGTTAATCTTCCGCTAACGCCCCGATCGGCCATGAAAAACCCCGCCCGGCCCAGCGGCCGGACGGGGCCGTGTCGGAGTTTCTTTCAGGCAGAAGAGATTAGTTCGGCACGCTGGGTTTCGCCGGCGCCTGGGTGCCGTTGGCGGCGCCCTTCTGGATGCCGTGCAGGAAGTCGATCGCCGAGAGGAGCTGCTTGTCCTTGGCCGGATCCGGCGGGATGTAGGCGGAGGAGCCGCCGCGCTCGTCGGTATCCTTCTGCTTCAGGTGGCCCTTCAGCCCGGCCTCGCCCTTGGTCTCGTCCTTGCCCTTCAGCTCGTCGGGCACGTCCTGCAGCACCTCGACGTCGGGCTCGATGCCCTTCGCCTGGATCGAGCGGCCGGACGGCGTGTAGTAGCGCGCCGTGGTGAGCCGCAGGGCGCCGGAGCCGCCGAGCGGGATGATCGACTGCACGGAGCCCTTGCCGAAGGAGCGGGTGCCCATGATGGTCGCGCGCTTGTGATCCTGCAGGGCGCCGGCCACGATCTCGGAGGCCGAGGCCGAGCCGCCGTTGACCAGCACCACCACCGGCTTGCCCTTGGTCAGGTCGCCGGCCTTGGCCGAGAACCGCTGGGTCTCGTCCGGATTGCGGCCGCGGGTCGAGACGATCTCGCCGCGGTCGAGGAAGCCGTCGGAGACCATCACGGCCTGGTCGAGCAGGCCGCCCGGGTTATTGCGCAGGTCGACCACGTAGCCCTTGAGCTTGTCGGCGCCGATCTCGCTCGAGAGCTTCTCGATCGCCGCCCGCATGCCGTCGAAGGTCTGCTCGTTGAACTGGGTGAGGCGGATATAGGCGACGTCGCCGCCCTCCACCTTCGAGCGGACCGGCTTGATCTTGATCACGTCGCGGGTGAGCGTGACGTCGATCGGGTCCTTCGACTCCTTGCGGGAGATCTTGAGCTTCACGCTCGAATTCACCGGGCCGCGCATCTTGTCGACCGCCTGGTTCAGGGTCAGGCCCTGGACCTGGTCGTCGTCGATCTGGGTGATGATGTCGTTGGCCAGCAGGCCCGCCTTGGCGGCCGGGGTGTCGTCGATCGGCGTGACGACCTTGATCAGGCCGTCTTCCATGGTGACCTCGATGCCCAGCCCGCCGAACTCGCCGCGGGTGGTGGTCTGCATGTCACGGAACGCCTTGGCGTCCATGTAGCTCGAATGCGGGTCGAGCGAGGTCAGCATCCCGTTGACGGCGGCCTCGATCATCTTCGACTCGTCGGGCTTCTCGACGTAGTCGGTGCGGACCTTCTCGAAGACGTCGCCGAACAGGCTGAGCTGGCGATAGGTCTCGGCCGAGGCGGCCACCGCCCGCGGTCCCGACAGGAAGTCGGTCTGGGTCGCCACCATGGAGGTGCCGGCACCCAGGAAGGCGCCGAGCATGATCAGGGATGTCTTGCGCATCAGCCGCGAACCTTCTCGCCAGGTATCTTATCACTGGGGCTCTTCGCCCACCACGGCTCCGGATCGACGGAGCCGCCATCCTTCTTGAACTCGACGTAGAGGGTCGGCTCACCGTCGGACCCGGGCGAGCCCGCGCTACCCTCGCCCATGCTGCCCACGGGTTCCCCCGCGAGTACGAACTGGCCGACCTCTACGCTAATCTGATCCATCCCCGCCAGCAGAAGATAGTAGCCATCGCCCGCGTCGATGATCAAGAGACGCCCATAGGACCGGAACGGCCCGGCGAATTTGACCCAGCCATCCGCCGGCGAGGAGACCAGCGCCTTCGGCCGGGTCGTGAAGGACACGCCGCGCGTGATCCCGCCATTGCCGTCGGGCTGGTTGAAGCCGCGCATCAGCCGTCCGCTGACCGGCCGCGGCACTTCGCCCCGCGCCTCGGCGAAATGCACCTTCGGGGCCAGCCGCGCCGGGTCGCGGAAGCCCGCCGCGGCGAAACGCTCCTGCGTCACCCGGGCCTCGCGTTCGGCCGCGGCCTTGGCCTCCTCCGCCGAGCGCTTGGACGCGGCGACCTCGGCCTCGGTGCGGTCGAGCAGATCCTTCAGCGATTTGGCCTGGGCGCCGAGCTCGGCCGCGCGTCGGCGCTCCGCCGTCAGGCCGCTCTCGACCTCCGCCTGCCGGGCACGCCGGGCGGTCACGAGGGCCTGGAGCCGCTGCTGCTCGCGGGCCCAGCCGGCGAGGTCGCTGGCCAGACCCTCCTTGTCCTGGGCGATCAGGCCGCGCAGGCGGATCATCTCGGCGAGGTCCGCGGCCAGGGTGTCGACCTCGCCGCGCAGCTCCGGCACCACGGCGCCGAGCAGCATCGAGGTGCGGATCACCGCGAGCACGTCCTCCGGGCTCACCAGCACGGCCGGGGGCGGCCGTCGGCCCATCCGCTGCAAAGCCGCCAGGATCTCGGCGACGATGCCGCGGCGGGCATGCAGCGAGCGCCGGATCGCAGCCTCGCTCTCGGTCATCGCCTTCAGCCGCTCTTCCAGGCGGCTCAACCGATCCTCGGTGGCCTGAGCCTGGCGCCCCGCATCGAGGAGCGCGCTGTCGAGCTTGGCCCGGTCCGAGCCGATGGCGGCGATCTCGGCCTCGAACTGCGCACGCTGGCCGGCGCTGGCGGCGAGCGCGTCTTGCACCCGCTTCAGGTTCTCAGCCCGCCGCTCGCGCTCCTCGGTGGCGCGCTGGATCTTCTCGGCCTCGGCGTTGGGACGCGGGTCCTCGGCGCGCGATGGTCCGCCAGAGCAGGCCAGGGCGATCAGAACGAGAGCGCGGAAGGCCGATCGCTGAATCGAGACGCCGCGGGCTGCACCATCACACTGCACGGTGTCTCAGCCCGGCTCGCCGCGGTGATACGGATGGCCGGCCAGGATGGTCAGGCTGCGATAGATCTGTTCCAGGGCGAGCACGCGCACGAGTCCATGGGGCAGGGTGGCGGCCCCGAACGACAGGATCAGCTCCGCCTTCGTCCGAATTGAGGCATCTAGGCCGTCCGGACCCCCGATCGCGACCATCAGCGTCGGCCGGCCGGCATCGCGCCAGCCGGCGATCCGCTCGGCGAGAGCTTCGCTGGCGATATCCGAGCGCCCCCGCTCGTCATAGGCGACCAGCACCCCGCCGGGCGGCAGATGCGTCAGCAGGGCGGACGCTTCCTCGGCGCAGCGGTCCGGCGTCCGGCGAGCCCGGGATTCGACGATCTCGACGCTGTCGCAGGCGGGAAAGCCGAGCCCACGGCCGAGCTGCGCGGCGCGGTCGTGGTATCGCGACGCGAGCTCACGCTCCGGGCCGGCCTTCAACCGGCCGATAGCTGCCAGGACGAGGCGCACGGGGAGGGGATCTCTTGCTGTTTCGGAACGGGTTCGATGAAGCTTGTCCCAACCCTGACCCCCAGCCTGAGGTGTGAGCGAAGCGAGCCTCGAAGGAGCCCTCCCGCCGGCCGCGCGATCCCTGGAAGACTCCTTCGAGGCCTCCGCTGCACCGCGGCACCTCAGGATGAGGGGGTGGAACAGATGTTGCCACGCCGTCCTTGCGAGCGCAGCGAAGCAACCCAGCTGGGGCACTACGTCGAGAGATCGCGCGCTGCCCTGGGTTGCTTCGCTGCGCTCGCAATGACCGCGAGGATCGGACGGCCGCTAATCCGCCGCCAGGCCCACCGGGCGATCCGCGCCCCACATTTTCTCGAGATTGTAGAAGCCGCGCACTTCCGGGCGGAAGATGTGGACGAGCACGTCGCCGGCATCGATCAGCACCCAGTCGCAGGCCGGCATGCCCTCGACCCGGGCATTGCCGTAGCCGCGATTCTTCATCTCCTGGATGAACTTGTCGGCGATCGAGCCGACATGGCGCTGCGACCGGCCGGAGGCGATGATCATCGTGTCGGCGAGGGAGGTCTTGCCCGCGAGGTCGATCGCGATCGTCTCCTCGGCCTTCATCTCGTCGAGGCACGAGAGGGCGAGCGCCTTCAGGTCGTCCGAGCGCGCCATTCCGGGCTCTTCCGGAACGGGGGCATGTGTGCGGATGGTCTCCGTGCGAATGGTCTCGGGCAGCGTCCTGATTCCTCGTGATGTCGCGCCGCCCTCTCAGGGTTCGCGAACCGGTATGAAATTGGCTGTATCGTGCGACGATTGCAACTGCGTCGCATTCGAGCCCTCAGCGTTCCCGTTTCCCGTTGCGGATCTGGGTCGAGGACAGGGGCGACCGCGGTCCATGGAGGAACACCCAGGCCGGGGGTGGGCGCGTCGGCAAAGTATGGGCCGCCGCCTCGGGGACCCGTGCCCCGGCCAGCCTGTGGGCGGCCCGGGCGCTGAGCGGCGTCATGGTGAATCCCGGCCGGTCGATGATCGCGATCGGCACGAGCCGGGCGATCTCGGCGAATCCCTTCCAGCGGTGGAAATTGCCGAGCGAATCCGCCCCCATGATCCAGACGAACTGCACGCCGGGGCAACGACGGGTCAGGTAGCGCAGGGTCTGGACCGTGAAGCGCACACCCAGCGCCGCCTCGATGCCGGTCACCGCGATGCGCGGGTGCCGGGCGATCTCCCGGGCCTGGGCGCAGCGCGCCTCCACGGAGGGCAGGGCGATCCGGCTCTTGAGCGGGTTGCCGGGGCTCACCAGCCACCACACCCGGTCGAGGCCGAGCCGGCGCAGAGCCGTCACGGTGACGTGGCGGTGGCCGCGATGGGCTGGGTTGAAGGATCCGCCGTAGAGGCCGATCCGCATGCCGGGCGCACTCGGCGGCAGGATCAGCCGCACGCCGGGACTTCGGGTCGGATCACGGGCGGATCTGCCCGCTGCCGTGGACGCGGTACTTGAACGTCGTCAGCTGCTCGACACCCACCGGGCCGCGGGCATGCATGCGCCCGGTGGCGATGCCGATCTCGGCGCCGAAGCCGAACTCGCCGCCATCGGCGAACTGGGTCGAGGCGTTGTGGGTGACGATCGCCGAATCGACCTCCGCTAGGAAGCGGTTGGCCTCGGCGCGGTCGGCCGTGATGATCGCGTCGGTGTGATGCGAGCCGTAGGTCTCGATATGCTCGATCGCCGCGTCGATCCCGTCGACCACCCGCGCCGCGATGATCGCGTCGAGATACTCGGTGTGCCAGTCCGCCTCGGAGACCGGCGTCACCCGGGGATCCACCGCCTGGGTCTCGGCGTCGCCGCGCACCGCACAGCCGACATCGAGCAGAGTGCGGACGAGGGGGGCGAGATGCGTCGCCGCGCAGGCGCGGTCGACCAGCAGGGTCTCAGCGGCGCCGCAGACGCTGGTCCGGCGCATCTTGCTGTTGAGCAGCACGGCCAGCGCCATGTCGAGGTCGGCGGCGGCCGCCACGTAGACGTGGTTGACGCCGTCGAGATGGGCGAAGACCGGCACCCGAGCCTCGGCCTGGACGCGCTCCACGAGGCCGCGCCCGCCCCGAGGCACGATCACGTCGATGCAGGCGTCGAGGCCGCCGAGCATCAACCCGACCGCGGCGCGGTCCCGGGTCGGCACGAGCTGGATCGCATCGGCGGGCAGGCCCGCCTCGGCCAGGCCCTCACTCATGGCCTTGGCGATCGCCAGGGCGCTACGATGGCTGTCCGAACCGGCACGCAGGATCGCGGCGTTGCCGGCCTTGAGGCAGAGCGCGCCGGCATCCGCCGTGACGTTCGGGCGGCTCTCGAAGATGACGCCGATCACGCCGAGCGGCACCGCAATCCGCTCGATCAGCAGGCCGTTCGGCCGCTCGATCGCGGCGAGCTGACGCCCGACCGGATCGGCCAGCGCCCCGACCTTCTCGACAGATTCAGCGATCGCCGCAAGGCGGCCGGCATCCAGGGCGAGCCGGTCAACCAGCGCGGCGCTCTGGCCGGCCTGACGGGCAGCGGCGACGTCGCGGGCGTTCTCGCGCAGGATCTCGTCCGCGTTCGCCCGCAGCCGCTCGGCAATCAGCCGGAGCGCCTGGTCCTTGGTCTGGGCCGAGGCGAGCGCCATGCGCCGGCCGGCGACGCGCGCTCGCCGGCCGATCGCCGCCATCAGCTCCGGCAGGGCCTCGGCCTCGGCGAGATCGGATCTCAGGTTCAGGACGGGCACGCTGGCGTCCTCGGTGTTCGGGGGCCGCGAAGACCGGCCCGACAGGGGATGAGGCGGTCTTCGCACATCGGGCGACGGGCCCACAAGTGTGCTGACTCACCGGGCGTGACAGAGATCCCGCATTCTACAACTAGACAAGAATTGATCGAAATCAGTCCAGTTTAAAACATCGCGAGATCATCCCGATGCACCATCCAGGCGCGGCCCGGATAGTTGAGCAATTCCGGTATGCGCGCGCTCGGATGGCCGATGATCAGCGCCGCCTCGGCGCTGTCATAGGCCACGAGGCCGCGGCCGAGCACGCGGCCCTCGGGATCGCGGATCATCACGGCGTCGCCCCGGGAGAAGCTGCCCTCGATCGCCCGGACGCCCACGGGCAGCAGGCTGGCGCCGCCGAGCAGGGCCTTCGCGGCACCGGCGTCGATGGTCAGCGTCCCGCGCGGCTCCAGGGAGCCGGCGATCCAAGTCTTGCGCGCCGCGGTCGGCGTCGAGCCCGACAGGAACCAGGTGCAGCGCGCACCCTCGCGCACCGCCTTCAGGGGGTTCTTGCCGCGCCCGTCCGCGATGACGAGGTGCGTGCCCCCGGAGGCCGCGATCTTGGCCGCCTCGACCTTGGTGCGCATGCCGCCCCGGGACAATTCCGAGGCCGGGCCGCCGGCCATCGCCTCGATCTCCGGGGTGATGCGCTCCACCACCGGCAGGTGGCGCGCATCCGGGTCCGATTGGGGCGGCGCCGTGTAGAGCCCGTCGATATCCGAGAACAGCACCAGCACGTCGGCATCGATCATCGTGGCGACCCGGGCAGCGAGCCGGTCGTTGTCGCCGTAGCGGATCTCCGAGGTCGCCACCGTGTCGTTCTCGTTGACCACCGGGACGGCGCGCATCTCCAAGAGCTTCAGCACGGTCGCCCGGGCGTTGAGGTAGCGGCGGCGCTCCTCGGTGTCCTGTGGGGTCACCAGGATCTGGCCCGCCACGATGCCGTGATGGCCGAGCGCTTCCGCCCAGTGCCGGGCCAGGGTGATCTGCCCGACCGAGGCCGCCCCCTGGCTCTCCTCCAGCCGGAGGATTCCCGGCGGCAGGCCCAGGACCGTCCGCCCGAGGGCGATGCTGCCAGACGACACGACCAGCACATCGACGCCCCGCCCATGCAACTCGGCGATGTCCTCCGCCAGAGCCGCCAACCAAGCGTGGCGTAGCCGCCCGGCATTGCGATCGACCAGAAGGGCCGACCCGACCTTGATGACGACGCGACGGAATTCTTCGAGGGCCGGAATCATCGTTTTTCGCAGAGACGAGGCATCGATGCGGTTTGGACGAAGTCCGCGCGAATGAACAGCGTGCGGAGGCGCGACGGCCTTTCGAAGACGCCGAGCCCGGCATTGCCGCGGGCCTGCGGGATTGGACCCCTCGGCCGATCAGGCGCGCGGGTTGTAGGTCGGCACCAGATCGGTGTGGATGAAGTCGTTCCTCTCGAAGAGGAGGGGCACCGCATGGGCCTTGGACACTGCGTAGGCCAGGCAATCGCCGAAGTTCAGCTTAGCCGGGTGGCCACGGCCCTTTCCAAAATGATGAAATGCGTCGGCGGCGGCTTCGAACATGATCTTATCGAAAGAGACAATTTTCGCTTCGGCTCGATCTAGGAAGGTGCGCAGATCATGTTCCGGCTCGTCGGAGAGCCGCTCCATGACCAATCGGGCCTCCACGAGTGTCGGTGCCCCAACTAGCGTCTGTCGGCGCGTGATCAAAGCAGTGAACAGTGCGGCTTCCGGTTCAAATGCGAGAATCGCGAAGATAGCTGACGTATCCAGAGCAATCGTCTAGTCATTGGTCATTTCGGCAAGCCGAATTCAACGTACAGATCGTCGTGCCGTGACGTAGCGCCCGGCTTTTTTGCGGCCATGGAACGAGCGAGTTCCAGGATCGATTCGTACCGCACCCTCTGCTCGGCGGTCATCGGATCCATATCTGGCGGCGAGAGTTGCGGCGCCAACGGTTCGCTGACAGCCGACGACTTCAATGACGCGCGAAGGGCGGTCAACACGGCCTCATCGACCGAAGTGCCCTGGCGTTCGGCCAACTCACGCGCCAGGCTCCGCGCCCCATCACCCTCTACAACGAGAGCATCCATCGTCGTCGCCTCCGCGATAACGTCTTGATCGGATGGGTTATCGGAGCCGAGCCACCCCGTCACTCACGGCTGCCAAGCCACCACCGGCCGGGCGTCCGCCTCCGCGGCTGTGCGCCTGTCGATCTCGGTCTGGATCGCCCGGAGCGCTTCCGGCACGCCCTTGCGGCTCGCCGAGGACAGGACCAGCGGCGCCCGGCCGGCGGCGCGCTTCAGCTTGGCGACCTGGCTCTTGAGCGTCTCGGCGTCCAGCGCGTCGGCCTTCGAGAGCGCCACGATCTCGGGCTTGTCGGCTAGGCCGTTGCCGTAAGCCTCGATCTCGCCGCGGACCAGCTTGTAGGTCTTGCCGGCATGTTCGGTGGTGCCGTCAACGAGGTGCAGCAGCACCCGGCAGCGCTCGACATGAGCCAGGAACTTGTCGCCCAGGCCGACGCCCTCGTGCGCGCCCTCGATCAGGCCGGGAATGTCGGCGAGCACGAATTCGCGGTTGTCCGAACGGACCACGCCCAGGCCCGGATGCAGGGTCGTGAACGGATAATCGGCGATCTTCGGCTTGGCCGCGGTGACGCTCGCCAGGAAGGTCGACTTGCCCGCATTGGGCAACCCGACGAGGCCGGCATCGGCGATGAGCTTGAGCCGCAGCCAGATCCACATCTCCTGGCCCTCCAGGCCCGGATTGGCGTGTTTCGGGGCGCGGTTCGTGGAGGTGGTGAAGTAAGCATTGCCGAAGCCGCCATTGCCGCCCTTGGCGAGCCGAATCTTCTGGCCGACCTCGGTGAGGTCGGCGATCAGGGTCTCGCCGTCCTCGGCGAAGATCTGCGTGCCGGCCGGCACCTTCAGCACCACGTCGGAGCCGTTGGCGCCGTGGCAGTTCGAGCCCATGCCGTGCTCGCCCTTCTTGGCCTTGAAGTGCTGCTGGTAGCGGTAGTCGATCAGGGTGTTGAGGCCCTCGACGCACTCGACCCAGACGTCGCCGCCGCGCCCGCCATCACCACCGTTCGGGCCGCCGAACTCGATGAATTTTTCCCGGCGGAACGAGACGCAGCCGGGACCGCCGTCACCGGAGCGGACATAGACCTTGGCTTCGTCGAGGAATTTCACAGCTCTATCCCTTGTCGAGCACCGTCCCGGATCCGGAATCCGCGCCGATGCTCTAAGTACCTAGGTGGCATCATCAGTGTCCGAAAGTCCGAAACCCTTCGGCGATGACGCTCTCCGATGCGGATCAGCGACCCGCACCCTCATTCCGTCGGCGATTGCGCTCGATCGCGGATGTCGAAGGCCGCGCGCTCAAGCCGCCTCCGTCAACACCGCCTCGGCGGCGCAGGCCCGCCACCGGGCCCGATCCAGATGGAACAGGTCCACCGGCAGATCGGCGCCGCGGGCCGGGAACGGCTTCGTGCCGGTGCCGGTATGCACGAACCCGCAAGCCTCCAGCACGCGCCGGGACGCCGGGTTCACGATCCGCGCCGAGGAGGCGAGGTCGGTCCCGCCCGCATAGGCGAAGAACGCATTGCAGAGAGCCCGCACCGCCTCGCGCATCAGGCCGGCGCCCCAATAGGGTTGGCCGAGCCAGTAGCCGAGCTCGGGCGAGCCGTCGCTGCCGGGGTGGATGGCGACCACGCCGATCAGGCTCGCGGGCGCCGAGTGCCGCGCCATGGCCAGCGTCAGGCCCGCGCCGGTCGCGTTCTCGGCCCGCGCCTGCAACAGGAACGCGTCGACCACGGGAGCCGGCAGCGGGTGCGGCACCCGCGCCAGCATCTCGGCCACCGCACGGTCGCCGGCCAGCTTCAGAATGGCGTCCCTGTCCTTGGCCGTCGGCCAGCGCAGCCAGAGCCTGCGCGTCTCGATCCGGAAGACATCGTCGCGGGTGAGATCGGGGAACATCGTGCCCTCGCAGGGCGGCGTTCCCGAGTCCGGGGCACCGCCTCAAGACGACGAAGGGGAGGATGGTGCCCCATCCTCCCCGGTGTTCCGTCCGACCCGTCCCGTGAGGGGCTCGGCATCGACGTCTCCGGTCCGGTGTGGGACACCGGGCGGGACGCCAGCTTCGCCGCTCGGGCGCCCGCCTGTTATTCCGCGGCCTGGGCCAGCGGGGTTACGGCCACGAAGGCGCGCCCGCGGCGCGTCTCGAAGCGGACATGGCCCGGTACCAGCGCGAACAGCGTGTGGTCCTTGCCCATGCCGACATTGCTGCCGGGATGCCATTTGGTGCCGCGCTGGCGCACGATGATGTTGCCCGGAATCACGGCTTCCGAGCCGAACTTCTTGACGCCGAGGCGCCGGCCTTCCGAGTCGCGACCGTTGCGGGACGAGCCGCCTGCTTTCTTGTGTGCCATGAGATCTGCTCCGAATGCGTGTGAGTCGCGCGGATCGCGGGCCTCGCCTGGGGCCCGCGCTCGATCACGCGGAGATGCCGGTGATGCGCACCACGGTGTGGTGCTGGCGGTGACCGCGCTTGCGGCGCGAGTTCTGGCGGCGGCGCTTCTTGAAGGCGATGACCTTCTTGTCGCGGCCGTGGCTCACGATCTCGCCCGTGACGCTGATGCCCGACAGGGTCGGCGCACCGACCTGCGTCGCGCCCGCACCGTCGGCGAACAGGAGGACCTCACCGAAGGTCACGGTTTCACCGGCCTCGCCCGGTAGGGTGGCGATGGTGATGGTGTCGTTGGCGGCGACGCGGTACTGCTTGCCGCCCGTCTTGATGACTGCGAACATCGTTGCTCTCGTGTTCTCGAACGGCCTCCGGGGCGGCTGCCCCTGGACCGGCTTCTTGTTTGAAGTCATTGCACGGGCGGACCCGGACAACGCGAAACGCGCGGACCTCGTCGAGGAGGCCGCGCGCCATGCTGGGTCAGTAGGGGCGGGGTGGCTCCGTGTCAATCCTGGACAGGGTCAGCGGATCGGTGCGCCGGTCGCCAGAATACCCTTGGCGACGCTGCCCTGGGGACCGAAGGCGGCCAGCGCCTGCGTGCACCACGCCTCCCGGCCGTCGGCCGCGAGCTGCTGGCGGACCTGCGTGGCCCGAGTCCGCAGCTTCTCCTGCAGAATGGGTTCCTGTGACGCGCCGACCTTGGTGGCGAGACGCAGGGTCGTCAGCTGCCCGGCCTTCACCTGGATGCCCGGGCAGGCCTGCTCGGCGATGATGGTCGTCGCCGCCGCCTCGGCATAATTGTCGAGCGGGGAGGGCGCGGGCGGCGCAGGCGCTTGCGCGTAGGCCGGACCCGCCAGCACCAGAGACCAGATCAGCCAAGCACCGCGCAACGCTCAGACCTCCATGGCAACGATCGGCGCGCCGCCCGCGACGGGCGCGGCCCTCTCGGGCGACCGGCCCGGGGTAGGTGCGACCGGTGCTGCCTATACCGCCCTGGGCGCCAAGGCCATCTCGGCGCCGGCTCGCTCGTCCCACTTCGCAGAACCGAGGCTCAGGGCGCCGCCTTGAACTCGCCCTCGATGCGCAACGACACCTCGTCGCCCAGAGCGGGCAGGTAGGCGTTCACGCCGAAATCCGAGCGCTTCACCACGGCGCGCCCGTCGAAACCGACGGTGTAGCGCTGGTCCACCGGGTGGATGCCCGCCTGGTTGAAGGTCGCGTCGATCGCCAGCGGTCGGGTGACGCCACGCAGGGTGAGGTCGCCAGTGATCCGCGCGGTGGTCGGGCTCGTCGGCTCGACGGCGGTCGCCGTGAAGGTCGCGCTCGGGAACTTCGCGGTGTCGAAGAAGTCCGGCGCGGCCAGATGCTCGTTCAGGCGCGGGCTGCCGGTGACGACGCCGCCGAGCGGGACGGTGACCTCCAGGCGGCTCTTGTCCGGCGCCTTCGGGTCAAGGTCGAGCTTGCCGGACAGGCCGGTGAACTGGCCGTAATAGGTCGAGTAACCGAGATGGCTGACCGACCACGTGATCTTGCCGTGATCCGGGTCGAGGACATAGGCGCCGGCCCGGACCTGGGTCGGATCCTTGCTCGGGGCCGCTGCGGCCGGGTCGGCCGCCGCCCGGGCGGGCCCGAGACACAACAGGCCGATCAGGGCGAGTATGGGCGCGCGCATGGTCGTTTCCCCGCTCGTCCGGCCCGGCAGGATCGTCTCGAAGCCTGACCGTTACGGCCCCCTGATTTCACGAAGTGCCCCGGGGCTCAAGCGCGTCTGGCGGACGCGCCCCGGCTTCTATAGGCATCGCCACGACAGCGGACGGGCACAGAATGATCGGCAAGCTTAAGGGCGTGGTGGATTCGTTCGGCGAGGATTTCGTGATTCTCGACGTCTCCGGCGTCGGCTACATCGCACATTGCTCGGCGCGCACGCTCCAGCGCATGCCTAAGGTCGGCGAGGCGGCGGAGCTATCGATCGAGACCCATGTCCGCGAGGACATGATCCGGCTCTACGGCTTCCGCTCGGATGCCGAGCGGGAGTGGTTCCGCCTGCTCCAGACCGTCCAGGGCGTCGGCGCGCGGGTCGCCCTGGCGATCCTGTCGGTGCTGGAACCCGACGCCCTCGCGAACGCCATTGCCACCGGCGACAAGGGGACGATCAGCCGGGCGCCCGGCGTCGGGCCGCGCCTGGCGGCCCGGCTCAACGCCGAGTTGAAGGACAAGGCCCCCTCCTTCGCCCCGGTCGATCCGGCGCTGATCGCGCTGACCGGCGCCGTCGAGGAGGGGGCCGCCCCCAAACCCGTGGCCGACGCGATCTCGGCGCTGGTGAATCTCGGCTACCCGCAGGTGCAGGCCGCCGCCGCGATCGCGGCAGCCCTGAAGGGCGCCGAGGAGGGGGCCGAGGCCAAGGTGCTGATTCGGCTGGGCCTGCGCGAACTCGCCCGCTGAGGCCGGATGTCCCGCGTGACGCCTTCGGTCTTCAAGGCCTCTGACCGGCTGTGAGAGATCGATCGCGACGCGGTGATTGGCTTTGCCTTGACCCGCCGGGGCAGCGGTGCCATCTCCCCGATGACCAGTAAGATATTGAAAAGTCTTCTACTTTTCAGTCATTCTAATCTGGTAGATCCGAATTGCCTGGCCCGACGCGTTCGGGTCTGGCCCGAGGAAGACGGGTTCTGCACCGCGCATGATCGTCTGTTCTTGCAACGTCCTGTCCGATGGCGCCGTTCGCAGCTGCCTGTCGCCCGGGCCGGGCTGTCCCCGCACCCCGGCGCAGGTCTATGCCTGCCTCGGCTGCAGCCCAAAATGCGGGCGCTGCGCCCGGACCATCCGGGAAATCATGCGCAATGCGCTGAGAGAAGCGGCGGCCGATCAGAGCAGCCATGAATGCTCCACGGCTTGCGCCAGCGCTTGCAGTTTGGTTTTATTCCAAACTGCGGAGGACGGGATCACGGCGTGACGCCAATGCCCCCCCGCCAGACTAGCTGTAAGGAGTACGGGGGCATGAAGGGCGACACCAAGGTCATCGAGTACCTGAATCGCGGCCTGAAGAGCGAGCTGACCGCCGTCAGCCAGTACTGGCTGCATTTCCGGATGCTCAATGATTGGGGCTATATCGATCTCGCCAAGTTCTGGCGCAAGGAATCGATCGAGGAGATGAACCACGCGGATCGGTTCATCGACCGGATCCTGTTCCTGGACGGCTTCCCGAACTTGCAGGAGCTGGAGCCTTTGCGAATCGGGCAGACCGTGCAGGAGATCATCGAATGCGATCTCGCCGCCGAGAACGGCGCGCGCAGCCTGTACCTCGAAGCTGCCAAGTACTGCGAATCGATCAACGACCGCGTCTCCGAGCGCCTGTTCGAGGATCTCGCCGAGGACGAGGAAGGCCATATCGACTTCCTCGAGACTCAGCTGGAGCTGATCAAGCAGATCGGCCTGCCGCTCTACGCGCAGAAGCATATCGGCGGTCTTGAGGCGATCGCCCCCGAGAAGGACTAACCGTCACGCAGGCTCCCGCGCCCTTCTCATCGGAGAGAGGCCGTGGGAGCCCCCGCCCGAAACAGTCCCGGCCGGCGTCCGGCCATTGATGGCGCGCCCGACATCGGCCAGGCTTGTCCGGGACGGAACGATGACAGGACAAGGCGAATGCGGCTCGTGGTGGTCGGCGCTGGCGGGCGCATGGGGCGGATGCTGGTGCGGGCGGTGGCCGAGGCCGAGGGCTGCACCCTCGCGGCGGCGATCGAGCGCGAGGGCTCGCCGGTTCTCGGGCAGGATGCCGGCGTGCTGGCTGGGCTTCCGCCCCTCGACGTGCCGGTCACCGACGACCCGCTGAAGGCCTTCGCCACCGCGGACGGGGTGCTCGACTTCACCGCCCCCGCCGCCACCGTGCAATTCGCCGAGCTGGCTGCCCAGGCCCGCATCGTCCACGTGGTCGGCACCACCGGCCTGTCGGACGACGACCTCGCCAAACTCCGGGCCGCCGCCTACCACGCGCGCATCGTGCGTTCCGGCAACATGTCGCTCGGCATCAATCTGATGGCCGAGCTGGTGCGCCGGGTTTCCAAGGCGCTGGGCGACGAGTTCGACATCGAGATCGCCGAGATGCACCATCGCATGAAAGTGGATGCGCCCTCCGGCACCGCGCTGCTCCTCGGCGAGGCCGCCGCGGAGGGCCGCGGCGTCGACCTGAAGGACGTGCGGGTCTCGACCCGGGACGGGCATACCGGCGCGCGCCGCCCCGGCGATATCGGGTTCGCCACCCTGCGGGGCGGCTCCGTAGTCGGGGACCACAGCGTGATCTTCGCCGGCGCCGGCGAGACCCTGACCATCAGTCACCATGCCGCCGATCGCGGGCTGTTCGCCGCCGGCGCTGTGAAGGCCGCGCTCTGGGCACACCCGAAGCCGCCGGGACTGTATTCCATGGCGGATGTGCTCGGGCTCTAGGCCACCAAGGAGGGATACGATCTGCCGATGGAGCGACTGCTCGTCCTCGCTCGCCATGGCCAGAGCGAGTGGAATCTCAAGAACCTGTTCACCGGCTGGCGCGACCCCGGTCTCACCGAGCGTGGCATCGACGAGGCGCGCGCGGCCGGACGAGCCCTGAAGCAGGCGGGCTACGGGTTCGATATCGCCTTCACGTCTGAACTCATCCGGGCGCAGCGCACCTGCGCGCTGATGCTGGAGGAAATGGGCCTCCCGGATCTCGACGTGCAGCGGTCGCAGGCCCTGAATGAGCGCGATTATGGCGACCTCGCGGGGCTCAACAAGGACGATGCCCGTGCCAAATGGGGCGCGGAGCAGGTCCACCTCTGGCGGCGCTCCTACGACGTGCGGCCGCCCGGCGGCGAAAGCCTGAAGGACACCGCCGCCCGGGTCCTGCCCTATTACATCGAGACGATCCTGCCCCGGGTGATGGCTGGGCAGCGGGTCCTGGTGGCGGCCCACGGCAATTCGCTGCGCGCCCTGGCGATGGTGCTCGACCATCTCGGCCCCGACACCATCGCCGGCCTGGAGATCAAGACCGGCGTGCCGCTGGTCTACCGGCTGGCCGCCGACACCACGGTCGCCTCCAAGCAGATCCTGGCCCGCGACGGCGAAGCGGACCGCTGATTGGCGACCGAACTCGCGCCGGGCCTGATCCACCATCCGGGCTTCCTGGATCCGGCCGCCCGCGCGCGGCTCGCCGCCGAAGTCGCGGCGGTCCTGGCGGCCGCGCCGCCCGTCACCCCGTGCATGCCGCGCACCGGAAAGCCCTTCTCGGTGCGGATGTCGAATGCCGGCCCGTTGGGCTGGGTCTCCGACCGGAGCGGCTACCGCTACCAACCGAACCATCCGGAGACCGGCCAGCCGTGGCCCGCGATCCCACCCCTCGCGCTGGCCGCCTGGGACGCTCTGGCGGCGTTTCCGGCGCCGCCCGAAGCCTGCCTGATCAACCTCTACGCCCCGGACGCCCGGATGGGCCTGCACCAGGATCGGGACGAGGCCGATTTCTCCGCCCCGGTCGTCTCCCTGTCGCTCGGCGCCACGGCCCTGTTCCGCTACGGCGGCCTGCGCCGCTCGGACCCGACCCGCTCGATCCGCCTCCATCCCGGCGACGTCCTGGTGATCGGCGGCGCCTCGCGCCTGATCCACCACGGGGTCGACCGCCTCTATCCGGAGAACGACCTGCTGGCTGAGAATTCATTGCCAGGCTTTCTGCCGGATGGCGGGCGCTGCAACCTGACCCTGCGCCGGGTCACCGCCGGCGTCACCGGAGAGCCATGACGGTGATTCGCTCTCACGGCCGCAACCTTACGGGATCCAGCCATGCAGCCAGCCTCTTTCGCGCGACGTGACAGCGCGGCGGCGCAATGGCCGCCCATCGCCCGGTTCATCGCGGCTGAGCGCCGCCTGGGCGATGCCGCTGCCGGCCGCGGGCCCGTCGCGGCGGCGCTCTACGAATCCCTGCGTTTCGGCGTGAAGCAGGGCTGGGCCTGCCTGTTCGGCGGCCTGCTGCTCGCGCTGATGATCGGCACGCGCCTGGTCTGGCCGGCCCACGCGCCGCTCGCGCGCTACGACGCGCTGTTCCTCGCCGCGCTGGCGCTTCAGGCGATCCTGCTCGCGACCAAGATGGAGACCTGGACCGAGGCCAAGGTCATCCTCGTCTTCCACGTCATCGGTACGGTGATGGAGGTGCACAAGACGGCGATCGGGAGCTGGGTCTACCCCGAAATCAGCGCCTTCCGGATCGGCGGTGTGCCGCTCTTCACCGGCTTCATGTACGCCGCCGTCGGCAGCTACCTGGCCCGTGTCTGGCGCCTATTCGACTTCCGGTTCACCCGGCACCCGAACCTGACTTTTCTGTCGGCCCTCGCGGTGGCGATCTACGTCAACTTCCTGACCAATCACCTGGGTTACGACCTGCGCTACGGCCTCCTGGCGGTTGCGGTCATCCTGTTCGCGCCGGCCACGATCCATTTCCAGGTCTGGCGATCCCATCGCAGGATGCCGCTCCTCCTCGGCCTGCTCCTCGTGGCGCTCTTCATCTGGTTCGCCGAGAATGTCGGGACCTTCACCGGCACGTGGCTCTACCCGAACCAGAAGCTTCATTGGTCCCCCGTCCCGCTCGCGAAACTCTCGTCCTGGTTCCTCCTGATGATCGTGTCCTACACGCTGATCGCGCGGGTGAACGGGATCAGCCGCCTGAGCGCTCAGCCCCTCGCTTCCCCGGCATCGGCGGGCGTGGCCGTGCCATGAGCCGGACACGCTCTCTCGGCGCAGCCGCGGCGTTCATCGGCCTCGGGCTGCTGTTGCGGCTGCCGAAATGGGATCTGCCCCTGGCGATTCACCATTACGGCGGCGGCATCCTCTGGGGTGCGATGCTGTTCGCGCTCGTTGCTGCCGTGCGGCCACCCGGCTGGCGCGTGCCGGGCTGTTTGGTCGCCGCGGGCGTCATCGCGGCCGGCATCGAAGGCAGCCGCCTGTTGCACGGTGCCGAGCTCGACGCGTTCCGCAGGACGTTGGCCGGCCAGCTGCTTCTCGGCAATATCTTCTCGGCCTGGAACCTGGCGGCCTACGCCTGCGGTATCAGTCTCGCCGCGTTGATGATCGTCTCTCCCCGGACCGATCGCGCGTCCGCCTCATTGTCGGCTTGACAGATAATGGCCGCGGGCAGACCCATCGCACGAAGCGAGCCCGCTCGGGTCCTCGCGCGTGGAGAACCGGTTTCCGATGCTGGTGCGTAACCTGACGCTGCGTCTCGGGCGGGTTCTGTCCCTGGCCGTCCTGATGGCCGGGCTCGGATCTGCGGCGTTTGCCGCCGATCCGGTCTATCCACCGGGCTCCCGCTTCGGTTTCGAGCCGCCGGCCGATATGGCGCTGTCGCGGCGCTTCTCGGGCTTCGAGCGCAAGGAGGGCGGCGCCACCCTGTCGGTGGTTGAGCTGCCGCCGAACGCCTTCGCGGAACTGGTCAGCGGCTTCACCGACGCCAACCTCCTGAGCCAGGGTTTCGCGGTGGAGAAGCGCGAGGAGGTGAAGGTCGGCGACAACGAGGGCATGCTCTACACCGGCGAGCAGCCCGCCGATCCCAACGCCACCGCACCGGCGATCCGCAAATGGATCCTGGTGGTCGGCACGCCGACCGTGACCGGCCTGATCATCGCCCAGGCGCTGCCGGATGCCGAGACCGAGGAGACGATGCGCAAGCTGGTGACCGGCGTCACCCTGCGCCCGCCGCTCACCCTCGACCAGCAGGTCGAGGCCCTGCCGTTCCGCATCGGCAACATGGCGGGCTTCCGACCGATCCGGGTGCTGGCCGGCAATTCGGTCCTGCTCACGGCGGCCCCGAAGGACCAGATGCAGAATCTGGAACAGCCGATCCTGGTGCTGGCCCAGGCGGTCCAGCAGCCGCCCGCCGCCGAGCAGCGCGACGGCTTCGCCCGGGCGGCCCTGGCCTCGAACCAGACCATGAAGGATTTCGTGATCGAGCGCGCGCAGAGCTACCGCTCCAACGGCGTCGACTGGCACGAGATCGTCGCCCGGGCCGTCGACATGCCGACCAACGTTCCCGTGGTCGTCTCACAGACCATCCGATTCAATCCGGACGGGTACCTGCGCGCTCTGGGCGTCGTGCGCGAGGATCAGCGCACCGGCGTGTTGGCCAAGTTCCGTGAAGTCGTCGACAGCGTGCAGGTCAAGTAACCGACGCGGTGCCGAGCCCGCGGTCGCCTGCCACGCGGATCGATCCCACGAAGGGCTCAAGTCGGCGGTCGCCCGACCCTCCTGCCTCATCCTGATGAGCCCGCGTCAGCGGGTCTCGGAGGAGCGCGCCGGGGATCACCGGGGCAGCCGGAGCGCTCCTTCGACGCCCGCACCTCAGGATGCGGCGGTGCGTGACTGAGCCCCAAAAACGCGAAAAAGCGCGGACCCGAGGGCCCGCGCTTCTCACCGTCAGGGATAGGGCTCGGCTTAGTACGGGCGGCCGTACAGCGGCGAGGTCGGGTCCAGCCGGTCGACGAACGACAGGTCGACGTTGCGGACGGCCGTGGAGCGCGCGCCGATGAACGGGCCGTTGGTGATCGGGTCGGGCAGGATGCCGCGGCCGAAGCGGTCGTTCGGGCCGAAGGCCGGGTTCAGCTGGTTCGACGCCGCGATCAGGTAGGGGTTCAGGGCCGGGTTGCCCGAACCGCCGGCGCCCGGAACGTTCGAGGTCAGGGGCACGTTGCCGGCATCGAGCCAGCTGCGCGGACGGACGCGGATCGGGAGCGGACGGCTGACGCTGTAGACGCGACCCGGGCCGAAACCCTCCTGGGCCTGGGCGGGCGCAGACGCCAGAGCGCCGAAGCCGGTGGCGGCGATGACGCCGAGAAGAGCGATCTTAAGCGAGCGCATGGCCAACCTTGTCTGTGAGTGCCATCAGTATGGCGACCGAAGCTTAACAGTTCGCCGCCTTTGATAGAACGACGCTTGAGTGGGGCTGTGGTTCCGCGAAAATGGCCGAGCTTCGGCGATTTGCCCTATTCTGGCCTCATTTTTTCGTGTGCGATCGCCGACGACCGATCGACCCGGTCGGTTCGGAGGCATCCGCGACCGTCGTGACTGGACATCCCTGATCCGTCCGGGGGGCCATGAACGCCGCGGTCGCGTCGGGATCCGCCGGGTCGTCGAGGCTCAGCGCATCGACCATGCAGCCCAAGGTTCGCGCCTCGGGGGGATGCCCAAGGGGAGCGCAGAGCCAGCCGTCCAGCCGGAAAGCGGTCTCGCGGCTGACGAAGCCCAAGCAGGTCCGCTGGGTCGGGCCGCCGAGAGTGACCTCCAATGTCTCCACGGCGCCGAACTTGGTGGCGATCGTGCCGCCCGGCCCGGTACGGATCACGGCCAGCGCCGGCCCATCGGTCGCGGCCCGCCGGGCCAGCAAAATGAACAGGCCGGGTGCCCGTCCGGCCGCGTCGCCGCGGGTCAGCGTCACCCGGAGGGCCGGAGCTTCGAACGCCTCGAAGACACCCCGTGCCAGCGCATCCTCGCGTAGACCGGTCGCCGGATCGATCCGGCCGGCCGCGACCCGGATCGGGTCGAGGCCGGGCTCGGTGAGCCCGAACCGCACCGGGGCGGCTGGGGAGGGCGCTTTCGGCGCGGGCATCGCCGGTACGAACGCCGCCGTGACGGGCTTTGCCACCTGCGGCGCCACCGGCGCTTGGCGGGCATAGAGACAGAGACCGGCAATCATTGCCGAGGCGATGACGAGACGCAGGCCGAGGCCGACCAGCGAGAGCGTGCGCCAACCCTTGGGCGCGCTGGAAGCGCCCGCCTCATCTGTGCTCGGTGGGTCGGTCTGCATGATGCCCCGTGCGGACGGCCGCTCGTCTTGGCCGCCCGCGATCATCACCGCGCCGGGTTGATCACCACCCTCCAACCGGCCGTCATGCCCGGCATTCCCGCCACAGGGTAAATCGAGTCTTGCAGCGCCAATCCTGGCCTTGACAGCCCCACGCCTTCGGCGCCTTGCTCGGACAGGCCGTCGCCCCCACTTCGTGAGGGTTCGCGGCCGTGCCCGTTCGCCGGGCGCCCCTTCGGCGCGAACGATCCTTCGGCCGAGTTTGCTGGCAAGAGCGCGGCACCCGGATCGGTCGGGGTTTTCCGCGCGGAGACGAGAGATGGGTTACAAGGTCGCCATCGTAGGCGCCACGGGCAACGTGGGCCGTGAGATGCTGGATATCCTGGCCGAGCGGGCCTTCCCCGCCGACGAGGTCGTGGCGCTGGCCTCGCGCCGCAGCCAGGGTCAGGAAGTCTCCTTCGGCGACAAAACGCTCAAGGTCAAAGCCCTCGACACCTACGATTTCTCCGACACCGATATCTGCCTGATGTCGGCGGGCGGCGAGACCTCCAAGGAATGGTCGCCCCGGATCGGCCAGCAGGGCTGCGTGGTGATCGATAACTCGTCGGCGTTCCGCTACGACGCGGACGTGCCGCTGATCGTCCCCGAGGTGAATGCCGACGCGGTGGTGGGCTTCACCAAGCGCAACATCATCGCCAACCCGAACTGCTCGACCGCCCAGCTGGTCGTCGCCCTCAAGCCTCTGCACGAGGCGGCCACGATCAAGCGCGTCGTGGTCTCGACCTACCAGTCGGTGTCCGGCGCCGGCAAGGAGGCGATGGACGAGCTGTTCAACCAGACCCGCGCCGTGTTCACCGCCGGCGACATCAAGGAAGGCGGCAAGTTCACCAAGCGCATCGCCTTCAACGTCATCCCCCACATCGACGTGTTCATGGAGGATGGCTACACGAAGGAAGAGTGGAAGATGGTCGCCGAGACCAAGAAGATGCTCGACCCGAAGATCAAGCTGACCGCCACCGCGGTCCGCGTGCCGGTCTTCATTGGGCATGCGGAGGCGGTGAACGTCGAGTTCGAGCGTCCGCTCTCGGCCGAGAAGGCCACCGAGATCCTGCGCTCGGCGCCGGGCGTCCTGGTGATCGATAAGCGCGAGAACGGCGGCTACATGACCCCGCACGAGGCGGCGGGCGAGGATGCCACCTACATCTCGCGCATCCGCGAGGACGCGACCATCGAGAACGGCCTGAACTTCTGGTGCGTGTCGGACAACCTGCGCAAGGGCGCCGCGCTCAACACGGTGCAGATCGCCGAGGTGCTGGTGAACCGCAAGCTGCTGAACCGGGCCAAGCCCAAGGCCGCGTAAGACACCGCGATTAACGCGTTGGACGGCCGCGATCGGAGACGATCGCGGCCGTTCCCGTTTTCAGGGCGCCGGACGGCTCAATGGCCGCCGCCGAGATAGGCGGCGCGCACCGCCGGGTCGCTCTTGAGCTGGGCGGCCGGGCCCTGGAAGCGGATCCGGCCGTTCTCCAGCACGTAGGCGTGGTCGGCGACACCGAGCGCCGCCATGGCGAATTGCTCGACCAGCAGCATCGTCACGCGCTCCTCCTTGAGCTGGCGGATGATGCGGAACACCTCCTCCACCAGCTTGGGCGCCAGCCCCATGGAGGGCTCGTCCAGCAGCAGGATCTCGGGGCGCAGCATCAGGGCACGGCCCATGGCGAGCATCTGCTGCTCGCCGCCCGAGAGCGTCCCGGCGAGCTGGGTGCGCCGCTCTTTGAGACGTGGGAAGAGGCTGAAGGCGCGCTCGCGGTCGGCGGCAACATCGCCCTTCGGCCGGGACCCGGTCAGCCGCGGGAAGGCGCCGAGCGTCAGGTTGTCCTCGACCGACAGGGTCGGGAACACACGGCGGCCCTCCGGCGAATGCGCCAGGCCTTCGCGGGCGACGTCGTGGCTGTCGAGCCCACCGATCTCGCGGCCGTTCAGGCGGATCGTGCCGGCGCGCGGGCGGATCATCCCTGAGAGCGCCCGCATGGTCGTGGTCTTGCCGGCGCCGTTGGAGCCGATCAGCGTGACCACCTGGCCCTTCGGCACCTGGAACGTGAGGCCGTGCAGGACCTCGATCTGGCCGTAGCCGGCGTGGAGATCGGAGACCTCAAGCATGGGCGTGCTCCGGGCTGCTGCCGCCCATGTCGTCGGGGGCGCCGAGATAGGCCTCGATCACCTTGGGATCCTGCTGCACGTCGCGGGCGCCGCCCTCGGCGATCTTGTGGCCGAAATCCAGGACACTGACCCGGTCGCACAGGCCCATGACCACGTCCATGTGGTGCTCGATCAGGATCACCGTGATGCCGGCGTCGCGGATCTTGCGGATGATTGCCACGAGGTCGGCGATGTCGGGCGCGGTGAGGCCGGCGGCCGGCTCATCGAGCAGCAGGAGCACGGGGTCGAGGGCGAGCGCCCGGCCGATCTCGAGAAGGCGCTGCTTGCCGTAGGGCAGGTTGCGCGCTTCCTCCTGGGCGAGGGCTCCAAGCCCCATGAAGTCCAGGATCGACATGGCCCGGGCGCGGGCCTCGCGCTCCTCGCGCCGTCGACGGGGCGTGCCGAGGATCGCGTCGAAGATCGTGCCCCGGAAGGTGTGGTGCAGGCCGACCAACACGTTCTCGAGCGCGGTCATCTCGTGGAACAGCTGCACGTTCTGGAAGGTGCGGGCCACTCCCGACAGGGCGATCTCGGAGGGCGTGCGCCCGTCGAGGCGCCGGCCGCCGGCGACCGCCAGCGTCACCGACCCGGCCGTGGGTTTGTAGATGCCGGTGAGCACGTTCATCATCGTGCTCTTGCCCGAGCCGTTCGGCCCGATCAGGCCGTGGATCGTCCCCGGCTTCACGGTGAGGTCGATCCCGGCGAGCGCCTTCAGGCCGCCGAACTGCATCAGCACCTGCTCGACCTTCAGCAGTGCGTCCCCGCCGGCATCGCCGCGCTGGGCGATCAGCGCCGCACCGCCGGCGGCGAGATCGCGACCCTCTGCCGTGTGGGCCGGCCGCAGCGCCGGGATCTTCTGGCGCAGGAAGCCGACGATGCCGTCCGGCAGGTAGTAGACCACGAACAGGATCATCAGGCCGAAGACCGTCAGGCGGAAATCGGTGACCGATTGCAGCGCCAGGGTCGCCGGCAGGAACAGCACGCACAGCACCACCGGCACCAGGATCGCGTAGCGGTTCGGCTGCTTGCGGATGAAGGCGAGGGCGCCGACCATCACGGCCGCGGCCGCGATGAGGCCCGCCATGATCCGGACGAGCTCGATATCGGCCAGGATGTTGGGCATCATCACGATGATCGCGGAGCCGATCAGCGGCCCGGAGCGCGACTTGCGCCCGCCCATGGTGACCGCAAGCAGAAACAGCACCGTGAGCTCGAAGCCGTAGGAGTTCGGCGCGACGTAGCGCTCCGACCAGGCGAACAGCGCCCCGGCGAGGCCGGCGAGCGCCGCCGAGACCACGAAGGCGTAGACTTTGTAGCGGTAGACGCTGACGCCCATGCAATCGCAGGCGATCGGCGAGTCGCGCAGGGCCTCGAAGGCCCGACCGAAGGGCGAGCGCACCACCCGGTTCACCACCAGGATGGTGAGCAGCAAAGCCGCGCAGACGAGATAGTAGAATTCCAGCTTGCGCCCGGCCGCGCCCCAGGGCGCCTGCATGCCGATCAGCGAGAAGTCGAGCACCCGGGCCGGCGGCAGAGTGATGCCCAGCGGCCCGTTGGTGATCGGGGTCAGCTCGTTGATAAAGATCTGGATGATCGTGCCGAAGGCCAGGGTTACCATCGCCAGGTAGGGCCCGGTCACCCGCAGCGCCGGGACCGCCAGCAGGATTCCGAATGCCGCCGTAACGCCGATGCCGGCGAGCAGCCCCAGCCAGATGCCGATCTTGAAGTGCAGGAACAGCGTCGCGGCCGCGTAGGCCCCGATGCCGAACAGGCCGGCATGGCCGAGGGAGACCTGGCCGGTATAGCCCACCACGATGTCGAGCCCGAGGATCAGGATCGCGTAGATCGCGATCACGGTCAGCAGGTGGATGTAATAGGTGCTCGTCACCACGAGGGGGAACGCCACCAGGGCGACGACCAGCAGCACGGCGCCGATCAGCCCGAGGCCGCGGGCGTTCGTGGCGGGCGGGTGCGCGGCGACGGGCGCGAGGGCGGAATGCGCCATGACGGTCAGACCTTCTTGATCACGGCCTTGCCGAACAGGCCGACCGGGCGGATCGAGAGCACAACGAGGAGGAGGATCAGGCCCGGCACGTCCTTGTAGCCGGTCGAGATGTAGAAGCCGGTCAGCGTCTCCGCGACGCCGAGGATGAGGCCGCCGACGATCACGCCGAGGCCGGATTCGAGCCCGCCGATGATCGCCACCGCGAAGGCCTTGAGCGCGAGCACCGCCCCCATCGTGGCGCCGGTCAGCGTCACCGGGGCGACGAGCACCCCCGCGAAGGCCGCCGTCATGGCGCTGATCGAGTAGGACAGGGTGATGATCCGCTTGGTGTTGATGCCCATCAGGCCGGCGGCGTCGATGTCGTTCGAGGTGGCCACGACTGCCTTCCCCCAGATCGACTTCCGGTTGAAGATTTCGACGCAGAGCATCATCAGCAGCGCGCCGGCGACGATCAGCATCTCCATCGGCAGCACGCGGATGCCGCCCATCTCCACGGCCGCGTCGGGCAGCGGGGAGGGGAATTTCAAATCGTCCCGGCCCCAGATGTTCTCGGCAAGGTTCCGGAAGATGATGCCGAGCGCGATGGTGGCCATGATCCACCCGTACTCGGACTTGATCTTGATCGCCGGGCGCACCGCGAGGCGCTCGACCACAGCTCCGAGGGCGAAGCCGAAGACCAGCACGAGCGGGATCATCAGCCAGTAGCCTGTGAACGGCGCAACCGTCAGGCCGAACAGGGCGCCGAGCGCCAGGGCCTCGCCCTGGCCGAAATTCAGGGTCTTCGAGGTGGCGAAGGTGAGCTGGTAGCCGAACGCGATGGCGGCGTAGATCATGCCGACCGCGACGCCCGAGGCGACGAGCTGAAGGAAGATGGTCATGGTGTCGAAGCCGTCCCAGGCGTCACGGGGCAGGCGGGCAGCCGGCCGTTCGAGCTCAGCTGCCCGTCGTTCGGACCCGCGCCGGGGGGCACGGGTCCGCGCGCGTCAGTTCGAGGACTTTTCCTTGACGCGGACGACGCCTGCGTTCTTCGCGTCTTCCGGCTTGGCGTAGACGATCTTGCCGTCCTGGACTTTGCCGAACACGACCATGTTGCGCGAGATCGCGTTGTGGTCCTTCGCGGTGAAGGGGTGATCGTAGGTGGTCACCACGCCCTCGACCTTGGTGTTCAGGTTCTCGAGCGCTTCGCGAATCTTCGGGCCGTTGGTCGAGCCGGCCTGCTTGATCGCCGCGGCGATCAGGTAGACCGAATCGTAGCCCTGGGCCCCGGCCACCGGGGTCGGAATCTTGGTCACGCCGTAGGTCTTGTAGTAATCGTCGAGGAAGGACGCCCGCTTGGGCAGCGTCTTATCCTCGATGAACGTCTGGGGCATGATCACGCCGTTGCCGTTGGTGCCGGCGATATCGATGAAGCTCTGCATCGAGGCCGGCCAGGACGCGATGATCGGCACCTTCCAGCCGAGCTTGGCCATGCCGTTGGCGATCTGGGCCAGCTCCGGGCCGATGCCGTAGGCCAGGATCACGTCGGCGCCGGCCTGCTGCGACTTCAGCAGTTGGGCCGTCATGTCGACGTCCTTGATGTTGAACTTCTCCACCGCGACGGGCTTCACGCCCTTGGTCGCGAGGTACTTTTCGATATCCTCGCGGCCGAGCTGGCCGTAATTCGTCGAATCCGCCAGGATGGCGATCTTCTTGAAGTTCTGCGCCAGCGCCTCGTCGACCATCATGCCGGCCTGGAGAACGTCGTAGGCCGAGTTCCGGAAGACGTAATTGACGTCGTAATCCGGCTCCTTGAACTGATTGGTGATCACCGTGCCGGTGGCGACGTTGTTGAACACCGGGATCTCGGCTTCCTGGTAGAAGCGCTGGGCAGCCAGGGCGACGCCGGTGTTGATGAAGCCCACCGTGGCGACGACCTTCTCTTTGTTGATCAGTTCCTGCGCGACCTGGGCGCCGACCTCGTTCTTGGCCTCGTCATCGCGCTCGATCAGCTGGATCGGGCGGCCGAGCACCCCGCCGTTCTTGTTGATTTCGGCGGCGGCCAGCTTGGCGCCGTCGCGCATCGAGACGCCCATGGACGACGAGCCGCCCGTATAGGGCCCGGTGAGCCCGATCTTGATCGGGTCCGCAGCCTGCGCCGGCACGAGCCCCAGCGCCGTGGCGCCGAGCAGGGCGCCCACAAGGGCGCGTTTCGTCAGGATCATCGTTTCCTCTCCCAAGCGCGTCCCGGGCCGCGTTCCGACCCGCGGATCCCGTGTGGCGTATCGATCGTGTTGAATCCGCTGTGCGCCTGCAGTCGACGCGCCGGTCGTGGCCGCGTCTCATGAGCGTTCAAGCGTCCGCGGGCTGCCCTTCAATGTGGCATACCGGATGCGGTTACTCACTCTTTCAGCAAAGATCGCGCTAACGTCAAGGTCTCAGCGACGGCGTTACGCGACGGCCGCCGTTCTCTGTGGAAGAGGCGCCGTCCTCAGCATTTAACAGCCGGCACGATCATGTGAATGGACCGAAACGGGGCGGATTAAGACTCGGTCCTGTACGTATTTTCGCGGTTCTTCGGGGCTGCTTCAGCCGATCGCCCAGTCTTGCGCCCTTCTGTGGGCTGCAATCCCGCCGGCTTGGCAGAGCTCAAACGCCGGGCGCCTGTCATCGCGTTGTGATCTTCGCCGGCCACGCCGCTGCCCGGATCGGTCGGAGATTCGTCATGCGTCGCGTCATCGTTGCCTGCCTCGTCGGATTGTGCGCCTCCGGCGCCGCCCGTGCCGAGACGCGGCCCCACAACGTCATCCTGTTCGTGGCCGACGGCCTTCGGGCGGGGATGGTGAACCCGCAGACTGCGCCGACCATGGATCGGCTGATGAAGACCGGTGTGCGCTTCACCAACACGCATTCGATGTTTCCGACCTTCACCATGCCGAACGCCACCGCGATGGCGACCGGCCACATGCTCGGCGATACCGGCCAGTTCGGGAACACGATCTACACCGCCTTCCCGGTGCCCGGAGCCGGCGACAGCCTGACCCCGTTCCTAGAGAGCGACCCGGTGCTCGGCGACGTCGACGAGCATTTCGCCGGCAATTACCTCAACGAGGAGACGATCCTGAAGGCCGCCCGGGCCAAGGGTTTCTCCACCGCCAGCATCGGCAAGCTCGGACCGTCCCTGGTCTTCGACCACACCGAACGCACCGGCCAGTACAACATCCACATCGACGACAGCACGGGCCGGGCCGGCGGCATCCCGCTCGGCGACGCGTTCCGCGCCCGGCTCAAGGAGGTCAACCTGCCGGATCAGGCGCCGACCCGCGGCGCCAACGGCCAGGCCGGCACCGCCGAGACGCCCGGCACGGTCGCGGCCAATGTCGAACAGCAGGGCTATTTCGCCGCCGTCGCGACCAAGGCCGTGCTGCCGCTGTTCAAAGCCCGGCAGAAACCGTTCGTGCTGGTGTTCTGGTCGCGCGATCCCGATGGGACGCAGCACAACCAGGGTGACAGTCTCGGGCGGCTGGTGCCCGGGATCAACGGGCCGACGAGCCTGGCCTCCATCCGCAACGCCGACGACAACCTCGCTACCCTCCAGGCCGCCGTGCGCGAGCAGGGGCTGGCCGAGACCACGGACATCGTCCTCACCTCGGATCACGGCTTCTCCACGATCTCGAAAGAGAGCGCGACGAGCTTCGCGGCGTCGCAGACCTACAAGGGCGTGCCGGCCAAGCAGCTGCCGCCGGGCTTCCTCGCGATCGATCTCGCCCACGACCTCGGCATGACCCTGTTCGATCCGGACGCGAAGGGCGCGAAGCTCGATGCCGGGGTCTTCCCGAGCCGCGCCAACGGCCTGATCGGCTCCGATCCGGTCAAGCCCGACGTGGTGGTCGCGGCCAACGGCGGCTCGGACCTCGTCTACGTGCCGAGCAACGACAAGGCGCTCGCCCGCAAGGTGGTGGAGGCCCTGTCGCGCCAGGATTACGTCAGCGGCCTGTTCGTCAGCGACTCCCTCGGCGCGATCCCCGGAACCCTGCCGCTCTCATCGATCGCCCTCGACGGGTCGGCCCTGACCCCGATGCCGGCGATCGTCGTGAACTTCCGCAGCTTCTCGACCGGCTGCGCCGATCCCACCACCTGCGGTGTCGAAGTATCGGACACCACACTGCAGCAGGGCCAGGGCATGCACGGCAGCTTCGCGCGCTCGGATACCCGCAACGTCATGGGCGCGGTCGGCCCGAGCTTCCGGGGCGGCCTGGAGAGCGACATACCGGCGAGCAACGCCGATCTCGGCAAGACCATCGCCCGGATCCTGGATCTCGACATCCCCAACAAGGGCAAGCTGGTCGGCCGCATCCTGACCGAGGCGATGGTCGACGGCGCCAAGCCGGCGGCCCAGAAACATATCCGCCGCTCGGAGCCGGACGCGGCCGGCATCGTGACGGTGCTGAACTACCAGACGGTGGGCGAGACCCGGTATTTCGACGCTGCCGGATATCCGGGGCGGACCCTGGGCCTGATCGAGGAGACGCACGCCGCGGGCGGGCATTGACCTCCGACGGAGGCGATCACTGAACAAGCCAAGGGCCGTACTCGCGTGGGGTACGGCCCTTGGCAGTCTCAATTTGATCCATCCGCCGACCCGCTATCCGGCTCGGCAACGGCCGGGGCTACGCCATGCCGAGGGCCTGCATGTAGAGCTCGAGGATCGCCTCCTGCTCCTGGCGCTCGCTGTGATCCTGCTTGCGGATCCGGATGATCGTGCGCACCGCCTTCGCGTCGAAGCCCCGGCCCTTCAATTCGGCGAACACCTCCTTGATGTCGCCCATGATGCCGGCCTTCTCCTCCTCGAGGCGCTCCAAGCGCTCGATGAACTGCTTCAGCTCGTCGGCGGCCACGCCCTCGGCCGACGAGACGTCGCCGCCGGGCCGCTGGGCTGCTGCGGTGGGCATCGAATGGGCGTTCATGGGGCTCTCCGGGATGCGCGGCGCGGTTGCGCCCTGGACCGGTGGTTAACGGGCCGAACTTACCGGAAGCTTAGCCGATTCTCGCCGCCCCTCTCGCCCGGTCAGTGATCCTTGGCCTGGGACGCCGAAAAACCCGCCTGCTGCTCGGGGCTCGCCTCCGTCTGGTGCTTCGCCTTCCAGTCGCTGTAGGGCATCCCGTACACGGCCTCGCGGCTCTCGTCCTTGGTGAGCGGCACGCCCTTCGCGTCGGCGGCATCCTTGAGCCAGTTCGACAAGCAGTTCCGGCAGAAGCCCGCCAGGTTCATGAGGTCGATATTCTGCACGTCGGTGCGGTTGCGCAGATGCGACACGAGCCGGCGGAACACCGCGGCTTCGAGTTCGGTCTGGGTCTGTGGGTCGATCTCGGGCATCGTGGAACGCTTTCAGGTAAGGGCCGTCGGCACGGATCTCGGGATCGGCCGCGTCCGGATCAAGCCGCGATCAGCGGGCGCAGGATGCGGGCGAAGCGCTCGGCCCATTCCTCCTGGCCGGCCGCGCCGGCGATGAGGTCCTGGCGGATCTCCACCAGGGCGTTGGGCAGGCGGCGGGCGGTGGCGTGGCGGTCGATCGTGTCGCCCGGCAGGCCGCCGCCATAGGGCTGGTTGTCGCCGACCGTGAGCCCGGCCGGGTCGGCCGCGAGCGCCTCGATCAGCGGCCGGGCGAAGCGCTCATCCCGGTCGTACAGGATCCCGACCTGCCAGGGCCGGGCGATGCCGCGCCAATAGGGCGTGAAGCTGTGCATGGTCAGGATCACCGGCGGGCGCCCGGCAGCCTCGGCGGCCGCGACTGCTTGGTCGATCGCCGCGTCGAACGGCGCGTAGAAGCGCGCGATCCGGGCCTGCTTGCCGGCCTCGTCGATCCGGGCGTTGCCCGGCACCACGGCGCCGTCGGACAGGCGCATCACCAGGGTCGGGTCGGACCGGCCGCGGTTCGGGTCGATGATCAGGCGAGAGAAGTTCGTCAGGATCGCGGGCACGCTCAGCCGGGCCGCGAGCCCCCGGGTCACCGCCGCCGCGCCGATATCGTAGGCGATGTGCCGGCCGAACTCGGATTCCGGCACGCCGAGCTCGATATCCGCGGGCACGAAGTTCGAGGCGTGGTCGCAGGCGATCACGAGGCCGCAGGCGGGATCACCCGGGATGATCTCGCACGGGTGCGTGGCCGGGGGGCGCGCTTCGATCTCCGGACGGGTCACGGGGCTCCGAGGGTTGGATCTGTGGGACGGCGCCGATCGCGCTTGCCGTGAGGCGGCGGCTCGGGCAGATCACCTGACAAGGCGTGATGCCTATCAAAGAACGTGCGCTCACGGCAACAAACGGGCCCGCCGCCCACCAACGAATGGGCGGGGATCGCACGCGCAAATCACAGTGAGGAGCCCGTCCGACGCCATGCCCGAGACCGTCCCGCCCATCGCCGATCCTGCCATCCTCAAGCAGCGCGCACTCCTCGAGACCCTGCTGTATGCGGGCATTCGCGCCGCTCATCCGGATCTGTGCCTGCCCGCGCACCTGCCGGCGCCGAGCCCGGGGCGCCTGATCATCCTGGCGGCCGGCAAGGCGGCGGGCAGCATGAGCGCGGTGGCGAGCCGGTTCTACCGGCAGCAGCACGGGCTGGGCGACGACCGGATCGTCGGCCTCGCGGTGGCCCGCCACGGCTACGGGCAGGACGCGCCGGGCATCCACATGGTCGAGGCCGGCCACCCGGTCCCCGACGAGGCCGGAATCGCCGCCACCCAGGAGGCCCTGCGGCTCGCCACCGAGGCGGGGCCCGACGATGAGGTGCTGGTCCTGCTCTCGGGCGGCGGCTCGGCCAACTGGATCGCCCCGGCCGGGGATCTGACCCTCGCCGAGAAGCAGGCGATCACCCGGGCGATGCTGCGCTCCGGCGCGCCGATCGGCGAGATCAACACCGTCCGCAAGCACATCTCCCGGATCAAGGGTGGCCGGCTCGCCATGGCGGCCCGCAACGCCCGGCGGGTCCTGACGCTCGCGATCTCCGACGTGCCCTTCGACGATCCGGCGGTGATCGCCTCGGGCCCGACCGTGCCCGATCCCTCGACCCTGGCAGATGCCCGGGCGATCTGCGAGCGCCGGGGCATCCCGCTGCCGGAGACGGCGATCCGGCTGCTGAACGATCCGAACAACGAGACCCCGAAGGCCGGCGACCCCGCTTTCGCCCGGGCCGAGTATCGGATCATTGCCCGGCCGATCGACGCCCTGGAGGCTGCCGCCGCGGCCGCCCGGGAGGCGGGCTACGAGCCGATCATGCTGGGCGCCGACCTCGAAGGCGAGGCAAGGGAGGTCGCCGCCGTGCATGCCAGCGAGGCCAAGCGCTACAAGGCCCTCGGCCAGCGCGTCGCGCTGATCTCGGGGGGCGAGCTGACCGTGACCATCCGGGGCGAGGGCCATGGCGGCCCGAACCAGGAATACGCCCTCGCGCTGGCGGTGGCCCTCGACGGCGAGCCCGGCATCTTCGGGATCAGCGCCGACACCGACGGCACCGATGGCGGGCGCGGCCTCGCCACCGACCCGGCCGGCGGCCTGGTCGATCCGACCACCCTGGACCGCGCCCGCGCCGCCGGCCTCGACCCCGCCGCGATGCTGGCGCAGAACGACTCGACCGCGTTCTTCGCGGCTCTTGGCGACCTCGTGAACCCCGGCCCGACCCGTACCAATGTCAACGATTGCCGCATCCTCCTCGTCGGGTAGTTATTCTCGGAGCGGAGCCGCGTCGCCGCTCATGCTGTCGGTGGTCCTGGGGGTCGGCGTCGCTCTGCTCGGCGTCGGCCCCGCCAAGGCCGATCTGCGCCTGTGCAACCAGACCGCCAGCAAGGTCGGCATCTCGCTGGGCTACCGGGACCCGCAGGGCTGGGTCACGGAGGGCTGGTGGGATCTGGCGCCCAAGGCCTGCGAGACCCTGCTCAAGGGCGCGTTGGCGGCGCGGTTCTACTACGTGTTCGCGGTCGACTACACGCGCGGCGGCGAGTGGAGCGGGCGCTCGCTGATGTGCACCCGCGATTCGGAGTTCACGATCCGCGGCGTCGAGGATTGCCTCGCCCGTGGCTACGACCGGAACGGTTTCTTCGAGGTCGATACCGGTGAGCAGAAGAGCTGGACCATCCAGCTCACCGATCCCAACCGGGCGGACGCGCCGGCCAAGCCGTGAGGGCGCCGCTGCGCCCTTGACGCTGCCCCGGGCGGGATGCCTACACCGCCACCCAACGAACCGAACCGACGCTGTCGCGGGCCGAGCCCGCGCGGACGCGGCGGAACACCCGGAGGATCACGCTTGAAACGCTCGCGCCGTACAAAGATCGTCGCCACCCTCGGGCCGGCCTCGGACTCGCCGGAGATGATCGAACGCCTGTTTCGGGCGGGCGTGGACGTGTTCCGGCTCAATATGAGCCACCTTCCGCGCGAGAAGCTGCCCGAGAAGGTCGAGGCGATCCGGACGATCGAGCGTGAGGCCAAGCGCCCGATCGGCATTCTGGTCGATCTGCAGGGCCCCAAGCTCCGGCTTGGTACCTTCGCGGAGGGCGCCGTGATGCTGGAGACGGGCGCGACCTTCGTGCTCGACGGCGACCCGACGCCCGGCGATGCCGGACGCTGCCACCTGCCGCATCCGGAGATTTTGGAGGCCCTGGAGGCCGGCCACGCGATCCTGCTGGACGACGGCAAGCTGCGGCTGACCGTCCTCGAGACCTCGGAGAACCGGGCGGTGACCCGGGTCGAGGTCGGCGGGAAGATCTCGAACCGCAAGGGCGTGTCGCTGCCCCACACGGTGATCCCGGTTCCGGCGATGACCGAGAAGGATCGAGCCGATCTCGATGCCGGCCTCAATGCCGGGGCCGACTGGATCGCCGTCTCCTTCGTGCAGCGGCCCGAGGACGTGGCCGAGGTCAAGAAGGTCTGCGCCGGCCGCGCTCTGGTCATGGCCAAGATCGAGAAGCCGCAGGCCCTGACCCGGCTCGACGAGATCATCGAGATCTCGGACGGGTTGATGGTCGCCCGCGGCGATCTCGGTGTGGAGATGCCGCTGGAGCAGGTGCCCGGCGTGCAGAAAAGGATCACCCGCAGCGCCCGCCGCTTCGGCAAGCCGGTGGTGGTGGCGACTCAGATGCTCGAATCGATGATCACGGCGCCGGTCCCGACTCGCGCCGAGGTCTCGGACGTGGCCACCGCCGTCTACGAGGGCGCGGATGCGGTGATGCTCTCGGCCGAGAGCGCGTCGGGCGCCTTCCCGGTCGGGGCCGTAGAGACGATGAACCGCATCGCCGAGCAGGTGGAGCGGGACGCGGTCTACTGGTCGATCATCCGGGCGCAGAGCGCAACGCCGGACGAGACCGCCGCCGATGCCATCGCGGCGGCCGCTCACCAGATGGTCGACGCCCTGAACCTCGACGCGATCATGGCCTGGACCAATTCCGGCTCGACCGCCCTGCGCCTGTCGCGCGAGCGCCCGAACGCCACGGTGATTGCCCTGACGCCGCGGCGCGAGACCGCCCGCCGTCTGGCGCTCGCCTGGGGGACGCACCCGATTGTCACCAAGGATGCCAGCGACGTGGACGACATGTCGTTCCGCGCCGCCAAATTCGCCGTCCGAGAGAAATTCGCCGCGGTGGGCGACCGGGTGATCGTGGTGGCCGGCCTGCCCTTCGGCACACCCGGTGCGACGAACCTCGTGCGGCTGACCTTCATCACCCGGGAGCACGCCGAGAAGGCGTGAGGTTTATTCCTTGAGGAGGGGAGCGGCCTCGCGCCGCTCGCCGGCGAACCGGGCGATCTCGTCGGTCAGGCGCTCCGCCGCCACGAAGTGGAGCATGTGGCCGATCCCCGGCAGCAGCACGAGCCGCGCGCCGGGGATTGCCTTCGCCAGAGGGACCGCCTGGGTCTCGCTGCGGACGATCGGATCGGCCGCGCCCGAGATCACCAGGGTCGGGACGCGGAGGTCGCCGTAGCGCGGGCTCTGCGCCGCCAGAGCGGCGGGCAGGCCGACGAGGTCCTGCACGTTAGCGAGCAAGGTTCCAGGCCGCAGCACCAGGGCGGCGCGAACGGCCTCCGCGTAGCCGGGGACTTCAGACTGAGGCTGAAAGACCCGCTTGGCTGTCTCGGGGAGATAAGACTGGGCCAGCGGCGGACCGATCGTGCGGCTCAGTAGCCAGGCTACCGGCGGCTTGAGCGCGAGACGCCAGTACCAGGGCAGCACCAGCATCTGCGCCGGCATCGGCATCGCCACGGGCGCCGCGAGCACGAGGCTCGACACCCGCGCGGGATGGTCGAGGGCGAGCGCCAGGGCCAGCGCGCCGGCCCAGGAATGGCCGAACACCATTGCCGGGCCGACGCCGAGCTTTTGTAGCCCCTCGGCGATGATCCGCGCCTGGACGGAAGGCGCGGCCGCCTCGCTCCCGGCGATGCGGTCGCTCCAGCCGAAGCCCGGCCGGTCGAAGGCGATGACGCGGAAGCCCTTCTCGGCGAGACGGCGTCCGAAACCCTCCATCGGGTCGGAGGCGTTGGCTGAGGCCCCGTGCAGCAGGATCACCGGAGGACCGTCGGTCGGCCCGGCCTGGATGGTCGCCAGCCGTCCGCCGGCAACCTCGACGAAAGGCCCGGCCGGCGGATTCGCCGCGCCGGCCCGCAGGGCGATGACCAGGCTCGCCACCGCGCCGAGCGCGAGGACGAGACCCAGGATCGCGAAGGGGAGGGCGAGAAGCGTGATGAGAAGTGCGGCCACCCGGCTCACAAGTCGCGGCCGTCAACCTCCGGGGCAAGGCGGTCGACCGCTTCGCCGATCTTCTCCATCTTCGGATAGAGCGCCTTGGCCCGGCGGAAGGCGGCCAGAGCCCGGGCCTTGTCGTCGAGGGATTCGTAGATCCGCCCCATGGCGGCCCAGGCCTCGAAATGGCGCGGCTCCAGCACCAGGGCGCGGCGCAAATCGGCGATGGCGTCGTCCTTGTCGGTCAGGAGCCAGAACACCGTGGCGCGCCGGTTCCAGCCCTCGGACCAGTTCGGCTCCAGGGCGGTGACCCGATCCATCAACTCGGCCGCCAGGGGGAAGTCGTGGGCCGCGATGGCCTGCCGGGCGCGGTCGGTGAGCAGGTCGGCGGTCGGGCTGCCCGAGGCATCGAGGCGGCGCTCGATCAGCTTGGCGATGCCCTTCGCCTCGGCCGGATCCTCGCTGGCGCGCAGGCGCGCGAACAGGTCGTCGAGGCTCACGGGCTTGGGCGCCGGCTTCGCCTCGGGCGCCGGGCGGCCGGACCGGCCCGTATCCGGGGCCGCGGCGGCGATCGGTGCCGCGAAGACCGGCAGGCAGACCAGGGCGGCGAGGAGACGGGTCGGCTTCATCGCCCCAGAGTGTGCGCGGGTGTGGGGCTCGTCAACGTGCCGCGGTGCCGCGCACGCGAAAGCAGCCGCAACCCGGACGAGCGCGGCTGCTTTCGCGTTGACTGACCCGACCGAAGCCGGGCGCAGGCTTCAGCCCTGGCGGGCCTTGAAGCGCTTCTGGGTCTTGTTGATCACGTAGACCCGGCCCTTGCGGCGCACGAGCTGGTTGTCGCGGTGACGGCCGCGCAGGGACTTGAGGGAATTACGGATCTTCATCGGTCTCTCGAGCCCGGGTGGGCCGTCCATTCACGGGGGATCGGGAACGTGGTCGCGAGGCAGGACGCGAGGTCGCGTCCAGCGATCACGGCACACGCATCGCGGGATGGCGCCGCCATATCAGGATTCGCCACCGCAAGGCAAGGCGTCGCAGGCGCGGCGGCTCAATGCACGCTGTCGGAGGCCGGCACCGCGGCGGTGACGACCAGCTGCCGGCCGATCTCATGCAGCAGCGCGTCGATCAGCGGCTTCAGCCGCTCAAAATCGTCGACCGCCAGGCTTTCGGCCACGGTGAACAGTGCCAGCGCCAGCTCGGCAACCCGGTCGATCCCGCCGCCCGGGGCGTCGATCGCGCAGAAGGTGGCCGGGTCGAGGAAACCGTCCCGGCTGCTCTCGGTCACGTCGATGACGATGCCGCGCGCCTCGCTCACGATCCCGTCCGAGCCCATGACGAAGCGCCCGCGCGCCAGAACCCAGCGCACGTCGTCGGGCGCGATCACGGCGCGGTACTGGGCGACGTACAGGCCGCCGTGACGCTGCAGGTCGCCGACGATCGCGGCGATGCGCGGCCGGTCCTGCGGATGGATCCGTTCGAAGAACAGGGCGTAGGTCGTGCCCCGCCCGGTCGCCGCCCGGGGAATGCCCAGCATCGTGGCAGCGACGGAATCGCAGCGCACGACGTCGTCGGCGATCCGCCACTCCCAGGTCCCGACATTCGACGCGGCGAGCGCGCGCGCGATGATCTCGCTGTCCCGCCGCTTCGGCGACGCATCGACGCCCACGGATCTCGTCTCCTGAACGGAAGGAAAGTCTCTGATCGCCAAGGCGATATTTTGTCGACACAGTAACGTGCGGCGCCCGGCCGTACACCGCGAACGGCTTTTGGCCGCCGACCAATCCAAGCGCCGCGATACCCGGCCTCAGGTTCGCGCGTAGGTGCCGATCAGCCGTCCCTTTGCGATTACGTGGCCGCGCATCGCGTCCAGCAGGGCGGAGCGGCCGGGATTTTCCGGAAGGTCGAGAGCGTCGCGAAGCGCGTAGAGCTGGAAGACGTAGGCGTGGCTCCCGTGACCGCCGGGCGGATCGGGTGGGAGCCATTCGGATCGCAGGAAGCTGTTCTGCCCGAGGCTGAGCCGGCTGGACCCCTGATCCGGACTCGGCAATGCCCCTTCCGCGAGGCTTCCGGCGGTGATCGACAGGTTCCACACGATCAGGTGAACGAACGGTTGCGGCGTCGGGCTGCCGGCATCCTCGACCAGGAGGACCAGGGTCGAGGCCCCGGACGGCATTCCCTCCCAGGCGAGCGGCGGCGAAGTCCCGGGCCCATCCGCGGTGAAGCGTGCCGGGATGTCGGCGCCGTCCGCGAAGGCGGAGCTCGTCAGCCGCAGCGTCTCCGGAATGTCAGCGAAGGCTGCGCGATAGGCGGTCTTCTCCATCCCGGCCTTGAGGCCGGACAGCACCGCGCCCACCGCGGTGGGGATCTTCTCGAGCATGGTTCGGGTCTCCGCTGCGGTCTCAACCGAGGAAGGAGCCTCCGGTTCAGGCCCGACGCTCGGCCGCGACCATGTAGTTCACCGCCTTGTCCCGGCTGGTGCGCCAGCCGTCGGTGAGCGGGTTGTAGGCGACGCCGATCGTATCGGTGACGTCGAGGCTGCCCGCCCGGATAGCGCGGCTGAATTCCTCCGGCGTCACGAACTTCTCCCAGTCGTGCGTGCCCCGCGGCAACCAGCCGAGCACGTATTCGGCGCCGACGATCGCCATCGCGAAGGAGCGCATCGTCCGGTTGAGGGTCGCGCCGAACAGCATGCCGCCGGGCTTCACCGCCACGCAGGCGGTGCGCACGAAGGCGGGCATGTCCGCGACGTGCTCGATCACCTCCATGATCAGCACCGCGTCGAAGGTCTGGCCGGCGGCGACCACGGCCTCGATGGTCTCACCTCGGTAATCCACCGGCACGCCGGCGGACTCGGCGTGGGCGCGCGCCACCGCGATGTTCTGCTCCGCCGGGTCGAGGCCGGTGACTCTCGCGCCGAGCCGGGCGAGCGGCTCGGACAGCACACCGCCGCCGCAGCCGACGTCGCAGATCGTCAGACCATCCAGCGGAAAGGGCGTCTGCGGATTTCGGCCGAAGCGCCGGCACAGCGCGTCGCGGATATAGGCCAGCCGCACCGGGTTGAAGCGGTGCAGCACCCGCATCGGGCCCGCCTCGTCCCACCAGGTGGCGGCGAGGGCGTCGAAGCGCGCGACCTCGCCGCGATCGACGAATCCGCCCGTCCCCGGGTTCGTGGCTGCCCTGTCCATGCGCGTTCCGTCCAGAAGATGCCGGCCGTGTCCGGGCGATGCCCGAGCACCGGGCGCTCGACGCGCGATCCGGATCGGGGCTATCGGCGGGACCTGTCGGGGTCGCCATAGCACGCCTGACCTAGGGCCGTCGCCGCGACGCCGGAGCCATGCCTGAGCGGTTGTTGACACCTCAACGAGCCGCTTGTACCCGCCGGGCACTGTCCGAGGCCCGCCAGGGCGGTCCCTCTCCCAGACGTCGGGAACCCGCGAAGAACCAACATGCCCCGTCTGGTGATGAAATTCGGCGGTACGTCCGTCGCCAACGTCGACCGCATCCGCAACGTGGCCCGCCACGTCGCCCGCGAGGTCGCGGCCGGCTACGACGTCGCCGTGATCGTGTCGGCCATGTCCGGCAAGACCAACGAGCTGGTCGACTGGGTCAAGGACGCCAACGCGCTCTACGACCCGCGCGAGTACGACGCCGTCGTGGCCTCGGGCGAGTTGGTCACCGCCGGCCTGCTGGCGGTCGCCCTGCAGAAGGACGGCCTCAAGGCCCGCTCCTGGCAGGGCTGGCAGATCCCCGTGGTCACCTCGGACGCGCATGGCTCGGCCCGCATCGCCGAGATCGACCCGAAGAACCTCGAGGCGGGCTTCGCCAAGGGCGAGGTCGCGGTGATCGCCGGCTTCCAGGGTATCCATGCCGAGACCGGCCGGGTGACCACCCTCGGGCGCGGCGGCTCGGACACCTCGGCGGTGGCCGTGGCGGCCGCGATCCAGGCCGAGCGCTGCGACATCTACACGGACGTGGACGGGGTCTACACCACCGATCCGCGGATCGTGCCGAAGGCCCGGCGCATGGAGCGCGTGACCTTCGAAGAAATGCTGGAGATGGCGTCGCTCGGCGCCAAGGTGCTGCAGGTCCGCTCGGTGGAACTCGCCATGGTCCACCGGGTGCCGACCACGGTCCGGTCCTCCTTCGATCCGCCGGACGCCGCGCGCCCTGGCACCCTCATCTGCGACGAGGACGACATCGTGGAACAGCAGATCATCACCGGGATCGCGTTCTCCCGGGACGAGGCGCAGATCACCCTGCGCCGGGTCAAGGACAGCCCCGGCGTGGCCGCCGCCATCTTCGGGCCGCTCGCCGACGCGAACATCAACGTCGACATGATCATCCAGACCGTGTCGGGCGACCAGTCGACCACCGACATGACCTTCACGGTCCCGGCCGCCGAGTACGAGCGTACCCGCGCGATCCTCGACCAGGCCAGCCCGCAGATCGGCTATGCGCAGATCGAGGGCGCGACCGACGTGGTCAAGGTCTCGGCGATCGGCGTCGGGATGCGCAGCCATGCCGGCGTCGCCGCCAAGGCGTTCCGGGCTCTGGCCGAGAAGGGCATCAACATCCGCGCGATCACCACCTCGGAGATCAAGTTCTCCGTGCTGATCGACGCGGCCTATACGGAGCTTGCCGTGCGCACGCTTCACTCGCTATACGGCCTGGATCAGGCCTGAGCCTGAGAGGGTCTAGATTAGCGCGCCCTGGGGCCGGAACGGATGCTGGTTCGGTGACGGGCGCGCGCTGAAACAAGGACTTGGACTAAAGCCTGGAATCGTGTCCGATCGGGCGGGATCCAGGAGCGGATCGGGTGTCTTGAACTAGAACAGTCACGGGCCGGTCCGCCGATCCCAGAGGTGCTCTGGGGCATGCGGCACGGTCCATCGGGCGCCTTCCGTTTCGATGGTGGCGCCAAGGTTGCAGGGTGGTCGACGCCAAGGCCACTCGCCACGTTGGAACGACGAACCGATGCCCGCTGCGCCCGGAGGCCCGCGCCTGCTGCTGCGCCGCCTCCGCGAAGCGATGGCGGAGCCGGTCAGCCCCCAAGCGCGCCTCGACCGCATCGTCGTCCTGATCGCCGCCAATGTGGTCGCCGAGGTCTGCTCGGTCTACGTCCTGCGGGACGACAACACCCTCGAATTGTTCGCCACCGAAGGTCTCAACCGCGAGGCGGTGCACCTGACGCGGATGCACGCCGACGAGGGCCTCGTCGGCCTGATCGCCCGCACCGCCGAGCCGCTCTCTCTCTCGGACGCCCAGAACCACCCGGCCTTCTCGTACCGGCCGGAGACCGGGGAAGAGGCGTATCACGCCTTCCTGGGCGTGCCGCTGCTGCGGGCCGGCAACACGCTCGGCGTGCTCACCGTCCAGAATAAGACCTACCGGGTCTATTCCGAGGAGGAGATTGAGGCGCTCCAGACCACCGCGATGGTGCTCTCGGAGATGATCGCCTCCGGCGAACTGGAGGGCCTGGCGCCGGATGCCGGCACCGCCGCCCGCCGCCCGGTGGTCGCGCGCGGCATTGCGCTGGCCGACGGGATCGGCCTCGGGCACGTGGTGCTCCACGAGCCCCGCGTCGTGGTGAAGACGCTGATCGCCGAGAATGTCGAGCGCGAGGTCGCGCGGCTCGACGCGGCGATCGAGGAGGTCCGCTCGGCCATCGACGCGCTGGTCGAGCGCGGCGACCGGATCGGCACCGCCGAATCGCGCGAGGTGCTGGAGACCGTCCGGATGTTCGCCCACGACAAGGGCTGGCTCCGGCGGATGCGCGAGGCGGTGGCCTCGGGCCTGACCGCCGAGGCCGCGGTCGAGCGGGTGCAATCGGACAATCGCGCCCGGATGATGCGCCAGTCGGACCCGTATCTGCGCGAGCGCCTGCACGATCTCGACGATCTCGCCAACCGGCTGCTGCGGGCCCTGATCGGCCCCGAGGCGGCCGGGATCGTGGTCCTGCCGGAGAATGCCATCCTGGTGGCGCGCACCATGGGCCCGGCGGCACTGCTCGATTACGATTCCTCGACCCTGCGCGGCATCGTGCTGGAGGAGGGTGGGCCGACCAGCCACGTCGCCATCGTCGCCCGGGCGCTCGGCATCCCGGCAGTGGGCGAGGTCGAGAACGCCTCGGCCCTGTGCGATGCGGGCGACGCCATCATCGTCGATGGTGTGGCCGGCGAGGTCCATGTCCGGCCGGGCCCCGAGGTCGAGGCCGCCTATGCCGAGATGGTGCGGCTGCGCGCCCGCCGGCAGGAGCAGTATCGCGCGCTGCGCGACGTGCCGGCCCAGACCCGGGACGGGGTGCGGGTGGCCCTGCAGCTCAATGCCGGCCTGCTGGTCGATTTCAGCCATCTGCACGAGACCGGGGCCGAGGGCGTCGGCCTGTTCCGCACCGAATTGCAGTTCATGGTCGCCCAGCGGATGCCGTCGGCCGCGGAGCAGCAGGAGCTCTACCGCAAGGTGTTCGTCGCCTCGGCCGGCAAGCCCGTCACGGTGCGGACCCTCGATATCGGCGGCGACAAGATCCTGCCCTACATGGCCAAGCTCGAGGAGGAGAACCCGGCGCTCGGCTGGCGGGCGATCCGGATCGGCCTCGACCGGCCGGCCCTGCTCCGGATGCAGTTGCGGGCGCTCCTGAAGGCTGCCGACGGCGACCCGCTCAAGATCATGTTCCCGATGGTCGCCACCGTGGACGAGTTCGTGCGGGCCCGCGGCATCGTCGAGCGCGAGAAGGCCTATCTGCGCCGCCACGGTTACCAGCTGCCCACCGAGTGCCGCCTCGGTGCGATGGTTGAGGTGCCTTCGCTCCTGTTCCAGATCGACGAGATCGCCCGGGAGGCCGACTTTCTCTCCGTCGGCTCGAACGACCTGATGCAGTTCCTGTTCGCGGTCGACCGCGAGAACCGCCGTGTCGCCGACCGGTTCGATCCGCTCTGCGTCGCGGCCCTGCGAGCGTTTCGGCTGATCGCCGAACGGGCCAATGCCGCCGGCTGCCCGGTGACCGTCTGCGGGGAGATCGGCGGACGGCCGCTCGACGCCATGGCGCTGATCGGCCTCGGCTACCGCAGCCTCTCGATGTCTCCGGCCGCCATCGGCCCGGTCAAGGCGATGGTGCTGAGCCTCCATGCGGGCGCGGTCTCGGAACTGATCGAGACCGAGATGGCCCGGATGCAGGACGGCGATTCCCTGCGCCCGGCGCTCACCGCCTTCGCGCATGCCCACGGCGTACCTATCTAACCCGTCATGCGACCCTTGCCGAAGGTTCGGCCGGGGTAGTACGGCAAAGCCACGACGATTTCGGTCGATGCGCGGCGGCCTCCGCTCTCGAAGGGAAGCGGTGTTGGGTAGGGGACCTGTCTCGCCGCGTCGGTCAGTTCCCTGATCCCGCGCTCGCACCCCTGAGACGAGACCCCGCCCGGCCCGGAACGCCGGACGTCAAAACCTGCAGAAACACGGGCGATGATCCCCTTTCCCACCGAGCGCCTCGACGCCATCCTGGCGCGGCACGAATTCGTCACCGCGCGACTCGCCACGGGCGAGGGTGAATCCGAGTCCGTGATCCAGCTGTCGCGGGAGCTGTCCGACCTCGATCCCGTGGTGGACGCGATCCGCACGTACCGGGCTGCGCTCGCGAACCTGGCGGATCTCGAGGCGATGATCGACGAGCCGGGCACCGATCCGGAGATGCGCGCCCTGGCGGCCGACGAGAAGCCGGAGGCTCAGGAGCGGCTTGAAGAAACCCACCGGGCGCTCCAGCTCATGCTGCTGCCCAAGGACGCCGCCGACGAGAAGAGCGCGATCCTTGAGGTCCGGGCCGGCACCGGCGGCGACGAGGCGGCCCTGTTCGCCGGCGACCTGTTCCGGATGTACGCGAAATACGCCGAGTCGAAGGGCTGGCGGGTCGAGGTGATCTCCGAGAGCGAGGGCACGGTCGGCGGCTTCCGCGAGGTCGTGGCCGAGGTGAAGGGCAAGGGAGTGTTCGCGCGCCTGAAGTTCGAGAGCGGCGCCCACCGGGTGCAGCGGGTGCCCAACACCGAGACGCAGGGGCGCATCCATACATCGGCGGCCACCGTGGCGGTGCTGCCGGAGGCCGAAGAGGTCGATATCGTCGTCAACGACGCCGACCTGAAGATCGATACGATGCGCGCCCAGGGCGCCGGCGGCCAGCATGTCAACAAGACCGAGTCGGCGATCCGCATCACCCACCTGCCCACGGGCATCGTGGTGTTCGTCCAGGAGGAGCGCTCGCAGCACAAGAACCGGGCCCGCGCCATGGCCCTGCTGCGCGCCCGGCTCTACGACGCCGAGCGGACCGCCAAGGATTCGGCCCGGGCCGCCGACCGGCGCGCGCAGGTCGGGTCCGGCGACCGCAGCGAGCGGATCCGCACCTACAACTTCCCGCAGGGCCGGGTGACCGACCACCGCATCAACCTGACGCTCTACAAGCTGGAGGAGGTAATGGCCGGTACGGCGCTCGACGAGGTGGTCGACGCCCTGATCACCGAGCACCAGGCCGAATTGCTGGCCTCCGAGGGCATGGCCTGAGCGGCGCCGTGACGGGCGATACCAGCCAGGGCCTGTCGCGCCGCGCCGCCCTGCGCCGGGGCACGGCATTGCTGAGCGAAGGCGGCATCGCGGAGGCCGCGGGGGACGCGCGCTTCCTGATGCTGGGCCTCTTCGGCCTCGAATCCCGCGATCTCCTGCTCGATGGCGACAAAAGCCTCGGCGCGGACGAGGCGAGACGCTTCGATGCCGCCCTGGCGCGGCGGCTCACCGGCGAGCCGGTGGCGCGCATCCTCGGCGCCTGGGAATTCTGGGGCCTGCCGTTCCAGCTGGCGCCCGAGACGCTGGTCCCGCGCCCCGATACCGAGATCCTCGTCGAGACGGCGCTGGCATCCGTGCGGGACCGGACGGCGCCCCTGCGCTGCCTCGACCTCGGCACCGGCTCAGGCTGCATCCTGGTGGCGCTCCTGAGCGAATTGCGGAACGCTTTCGGGATCGGCCTCGACCGCTCGCCGGGCGCCTTGCGTGTGGCGCATCACAATGCCGTGGCGAACGGGGTCGGCAGCCGGGCCGCCTTCGTGGCGGGAGATTGGTGCGATGCCCTTCGGGGCGGCTTCGACCTCATGGTCTCGAACCCACCCTACATCGCGCAGGATGTCATCGCGCATCTCGACCGGGACGTCCGCCAGTACGATCCACGCGCGGCCCTCGATGGCGGCCCGGACGGGCTCGACGCCTACCGCCGTATCCTAGAGGGCGTGCGCGCGCGCGCGCTGCTGGCATCGCACGGGACGCTTCTGTTCGAGATCGGCTACGACCAGGCCGATGCCGTCCGCGCCCTCGCGCGCGGGGCTGGCTTCGCCGATCGCGGGCTCACCCGGGATCTCGCGGGCCATGACCGGGTGCTGGCATTCAGCCTCTCACCGGGTCTTTCTTCCAGCCACACGGATGCCTAACTCGGCAACGACGATCGGTGCGTTGAGAAAATGCTTGTTGCATCTCCTTGGGAACGCTAGACTCCGCTTGAAGATCGCGAACGGTTCGTTAAGACGGACGACTGTAAGGTCGGTGACGATCTCTGGTCGCCGCTTGGTTCGCTGATCCCCCGTACCGTTGGACTTGAGCGCGCGTGCGACTGCGCGGCGGTTCGACAGCACTCGAACCTGACAATCGACTGGTTTCTGGCGTCTGTGCCCGGGCGCGCGGTGCTAAGGGATGGTCAGGCAGACGCGCGGACCGCGGAGCGGTCATACGTGCGGCTCCACTGGGTGCATTTGGCCGGAGCGCGTCTGAAGATCGACGCCGGACGCCCCGAAGAACGTCGTTTGCGTGAACGAGGGTCACTGAAGACCGATGAGACCAAACCAGAATCGACGGATGCGCGGCCGCAACCGGCCGAAAGGTCCGAATCCGCTGACGCGCTCGTACGAATCCAACGGCCCAGACGTCAAAATTCGCGGCACGGCGCAGCACATCGCCGACAAGTACGCGCAGCTCGCCCGCGATGCGCAGGCGGCCGGCGACCCCGTTGCGGCCGAAAACTATTTCCAGCACGGCGAACACTATTTCCGGATCGTCTCCGGCGCCCAGGAGCAGACTCGCCCGGCCAATACCGGGGGCTATGCCAGTCGCGCCTACGACGACGAGATGGACGAGGGTGACGACGAGGGCCAGGGCAACGGCTCGGGCCCGAACGGCCACGCCTATAACGGCTACGACGACAACGATCCCGGCCAGCAGCCTCAGCCCTACGAGATGCGCCAGGAGCCGAACCAGGACGGCCGCCAGCAGGGCCGCGACCGGTTCCAGAACCGGGACCAGCGCCGGTTCGACAACAACGGTCGGCAGGATTACCGGCGGCAGGATCAGCCCCGGCAGGACTACCAGCGCCAGGATTCGCCGCGGCAGGATTATCAGCGCCCGGACTACCGGCAGGAGCGCCAGGATAACCGGCAGGACGGTCGGCAAGAGAACCGGCAGGACGCGCGCCAGGATTACGGCCGGCAGGATTATCGCCAGGACCGCCAGGACAACCGTCAGGATTCCCGCGGCGACCAGAACCGCTACGAGTCCGGGCGCTCCGAGAACGCGCGGCCGGAAGCGCGTCAGCCCGAGAACCGGCCCCAGGAGAGCCGGGCCGAGGCTCGCTCGGAGGAGCGTCCGCCGCGTCGGTCCGAGCCCCGGGGCGAGGCTGCCCCCCGCGCCGAGACACCACGTCAGGCCGAGCCCGCACCGCGCCGCGAGCGCCGTCGCGAGGCAGCCCCGGCTCCGGTTACCGCAGAGGATCCGGCGAGCCTGCCGGCTTTCCTGATGACGCCGCCGCGCCCCGTGGCCGCAACGACGCCGGTCGAGCAGCCGGCTTCCACCCCCGCCCCCGAGGCCGCTGCCGAAGAGGCGCCCGTGAAGCCGCGTCGCCGCCGCCGGCCGCGCTTCGAGGGGATCGCCCCGGAGGAGGGTGAGGCGCGCACGCCCACCGAGGACGCGCCGACCGAGTAAATCGGGGCGCCGTCGCTGTCAGACAAAGCCGCGCCGGGCAACCGGAGCGGCTTTTTGCCTTTTCAACGCACCGCTTGCCGTCATTGCGAGCGCCCGCGAAGCAACGCGCGATGCGCCTCCATTCCGGGACCGCGCGCGGCCCTGGGCAGCTTCTCGCCGCTCGCAATGACGCTGTCGGCCCACAACCCGAAAGCCGATCAGTCCCGGGCGGCGCGCCAATCCGGATAGGCGTGGACCCGATGGATCAGCCGGCGGCGCCGGCTGACCTCGCCGAACGGCGCGAGCTCCCAATCCCAGGCCTCGGCCGGCGGCGGCAGCATCACGCCGCACATCAGGTCGAGGCTGTCGGTCACCCGCCCGGCCCGGTCCTCTACACGCTGGACGGTGTCGGTGATCAGGCAGATCCGCTCGACGGTGCCCGCCAACCGGTCGAGGGCGGCGAGATGGGTCTCGACAATCTGCGTGCCGAGCCGCGGCGGCGCCTCCCGGCCCCTTGCCTCGAAGGCGTCGATCGGGACGATCGGCAGCTGCGACAGGAGGTTGGCCGAGACGATCAGGTCGGCGGCCGCGCAGAGTCCCGCGAGGTCAGGATCCGTCAGTCCGGCGGTGATCTCGGCGGTCAGGAGGGCGACGTTGCCGTGCCGCCGGGCGGCGAGCCGCGCCGGCCAAGGATGCACCGCGTCCACCAAGGTCACCCGGTCGAACAGCTGCACCAGCGAGTCGAGCGGCACGTCGTCGAGGAGCCCGGAGCCCAGCACCACTGCCGAACCCCGGCCCACCGTCGCCTCCGCGGCGGCCAGGATGACGCCACGCCCCCGCATCAGGTGCGGCGCCCAGGCGGCGCGGCAGCGGCGCGACCGGGCGTGGAGCAGGCCGCTCTGGCGGACGTAGCCGAGGCGGCGCAGGCGCAGGGGCGCGGGATTGACCAGCGACAGCGCCCACGCGAGCAGCATCGGGGCGGGGTCAGGCCTCGTCGGCCGTCGCGGCTCGAGCGGCGACGCTGCGATAGCCGGTGGCTAGCACGTAGAGCTCGCTCGAATCGGAGCGGCTGGCCGCCGGCTTCACATGGCGGACGGTGGTAAAATCGCGCTTCAGGTCGGCCAGCAGGGCGTTCTCGGTGCCGCCCTGCAGCACCTTGGCCAGATAGGCGCCCCCCGGGGCCAGGATCTCCCGAGCGAACTCGGCGGCGGTCTCGGCCAGGCCGATGATCCGCAGGTGGTCGGTCTTCTTGTGCCCGGTGGCGTTGGCGGCCATGTCGGACAGGACGAGGTCGGCCGGGCCGCCGAGCAGCGTCGTCAGCTTGTCCGGCGCCTCGGGATCGAGGAAGTCGAGGGTGATGAACTCGACGCCCGCCATCGGCTCGATCTCGAGCAGGTCGATGCCCACGACCCGCCCCGTGGCCCCGACGATCCGCGCCGCGACCTGCGACCAGCCGCCGGGCGCTGCTCCGAGATCGACCACCCGTTGGCCGGGCCGCAGCAGCTTGTAGCGCTCGTCGATCTCGATGAGCTTGTAGGCCGCGCGCGAGCGATAGCCCTCGCGCTTGGCCCGGGCGACGTAGGGATCGTTGAGCTGGCGCTCCAGCCAGCGCTTCTGCGACAGGGTCCGGCCGCGGCCGGTCTTCACCCTTTGCTTGAGGTCGCCGCGCACGCCCCCGGTGGAGCCCGCGCCCCCGCGCCGGTCCGTCATCGCCGAATCCTCATCGAACGGCCTTCCGGTTCCAGACGCCGTCCTCCCGCATCATGTTCATCAGCAATCCCTCGCGCAGGCCCCGGTCGGCGATGCGCAGACGGTCCGACGGGAAGGCCCGCCGGATCGCTTCCAGGATCGCGCAGCCCGCCAGTACCAGATCAGCTCGGTCCCGTCCGATGCAGGGATTGTCGGCCCGCTGCTCCAGGCGGGTGTCGAGCAGGTCGTCGATCGCCGTCGAGACCTCGTGGTCGCTCATCCACAAGCCGTCGACCCGCCGCCGCTCGTAGCGCGCCAGGCGCAGGTGCATGGCGGCAATGGTCGTCACGGTGCCGGAGGTGCCGAGCAGGTGGAAATGCGGCGCCGTGGCCGCGGCCGCCGCGCGGATCGCGAAGGCGGACAGCTTTTCCGCCACCTCCTCGACCATGCCCTCGAACATGCGCCGGGTCACCTCGGCCCCGCCGTGACGCTCGGCCAGGGTCACCACGCCCACCGGCAGGGAATCCCAGGCGCGGATCCGCAGGGTCGGATCGGTGGATGGGTTGGCGGCCTCGCCGTCGAGCCAGGCGATCTCGGTGGAGCCGCCGCCGATATCGAAGATCACCACGGATTCGGCCGCTGGGTCGGCGAGCGCCGCGCAACCGGTGACCGCCAGATACGCCTCGGTCTGCCGGTCGACGATCTCGAGATCGAGCCCGACGCCGCGGCGGACACGGTCGACGAAGGCCGCGCCGTTCACCGCGAGGCGACAGGCTTCGGTGGCGATCACCTTGGCGCGCCGGACGCCCCTGGTCTGCATCTTGGTCCGGCAGATGCGCAGGGCCTCGACGGTCCGCTCGATCGCCGCCTCGTTCAGCCGGTCCGAGGTGCCCAAACCCTCACCGAGCCGGACGATGCGCGAGAACGCGTCGATCACCCGGAAGCCGCTGAAGGTCGGCTCGGCGATCAGCAGGCGGCAATTGTTGGTGCCGAGATCCAGCGCCGCGTAGGCGACGCGACGCCGGTCGCGGCCCGGCAGCGGGGCCGGAGTCTGGAGCGGCGCTGCGCCGGTCGATGGGCGGGACGGCGCGGCCGCGGCGGTCTCGTCCCTCATCGGCGCGGCCGTCGGTCCTTCGGGTCGGCCATGAGCGTCGCGCTCGGCCATTCTTGGTGAAAGACCCTACAGGGTCGGTCGGGAACTGCAACGTCCGATCGAGACCGTACTCAGGCGACCGCCTTCATGGCGCTGGTCCGGCGCGGGATCGGCCGCAGCAGGCTCTTCACCTGCGAATAGGGGCGGGGCCGGTTGATGACTTCGTCGAGCCGGGACCACAGGGTCTTGGGCGAGAACGGCTTCGCGATGATCTCGTTGACCCCCAGCGCCACCGCGCGGTCGACCACGTTCCGGCGCGGTTGGGCCAGCATCAGAATGATCGGAATGGTCGGGCAGGGCGAGGTGGTCGGGGTACGGGCCAGACGGATGAACTCTTCCCCCGACAGAATCGAGAGGTCCCAATCGATGATGCTGATATCGGGCTTGCTCTCGGCCAGCACCCCGAGGGCCTCGGCGCCGTCCGGCGCTTCGAGCACGCGCTTGATGCCGACCCGCATGAGCATGTCGCGCACGATTCGCCGGATGTAGAGGCTCTCGTCCACCACGAGGGCCGAGAGATCGGGGAATGTCGGGGTCGCGATCATGGCCGGGTGCCGTTACGGGGCGCGACGCAAGTCTAGCCGAACAGCCTTTGCGTTTCGCTAACGCCCTCGTCGGCAAGGCGAACGCCGCGACGAGCCGTCCTGTCGCCCTGCGTTGTTTAACGCAAGAAAGTAACGAAACCGGCGCGTCTTGGCCAAGAAGGTCCTTGCGGTCAAGGCCCGATTGCGTCAGGACTGGGGCGTTATTCTTGGTTACCGCGACCGGGGGTAATGATAGTGCGGGGCGTGGGCTGTCTGGGATGGCGCGCACGCGGTATTCGAGACCAGGGCGGCGGACGGTTTTTGCGAGCTTTCGATGGGACGTGGTCGTGATTTCAGGGGGCCGCAGAAGCGCGGCTTCGACGAGGCTGGCGAGCCGAGATGGCCTGATCAGGCTCCCCCCAGCGGCGGATACGGCGGTGGTGGTTTCGGTGGTGGCGGCGGCGGTGGCGGTTTCGGCGGTGGCGGTTTCGACCGTGGCCCGGCCCGCGGCGGCGCGGCACCGGTGGCAACCGGGCCGGAGCGTGATGCGACGGTCAAGTGGTTCAACAAGGAGAAGGGCTTCGGCTTCGTCGAACTCGGCGACGGTTCGGGCGATGCCTTCCTCCATATCCGCGCCGTCGAGGCTGCTGGCCACGCCGACCTGATGCCGGGCACCCGGCTGACGGTCACCACGGCGCAGGGCCAGAAGGGTCCGCAGGTCACGAGCGTCACCAGCGTCGACACGTCCACGGCCGAGGCGCCCGCGCCCCGGCGTGAGATGCGCCCGCGCACCGGCGGTTTCGGCGGCGATCGCTTCGGCGGTGGCGGCGGCTACGGTGGTGGCGGCGGTGGTTACGGCGGCGGTGGCGGCTACGGCGGTGGTGCCGGCGGCGGCTTCAGCGGCGGTGGCCGTGCAGCCTCCGGCCCGTCGGTCGAGATGAGCGGCACCGTGAAGTGGTACGATCCCGCCAAGGGCTTCGGCTTCGTCTCGGTCAATGACGGCGGCAAGGACGTGTTCGTCCACCGCTCGGCTCTGTCCCGCGCCGGCCTCGAATCGCTTGCCGAGGGCCAGCAGGTCACCCTCGGCGTCGTCGAGGGCCAGAAGGGTCGCGAAGCTTCGAGCATCAACGTCGAAGATTGATCGGTTTCGCGGCCGTCTTGCTGCCGCGATCCGTGAGAATGCTGGAAGGCGGCGTCCCCGACCCGGGGGCGCCGCCTTCTGCGTTTCGGGATCGCCATGCGTACTGTTTTGATGCCCGCGATCCTTCTCGTCCTGAGCAACGCGGCCGCGCGGGCTGAGGATTTCAGCGGCTTCTATACCGGGGTGAATGCCGGCTACGCCTGGGGCAAGGGGCGCGACCGCAGCTTCGCCGCCCCTGCGACCGGACCGGGCGCCGAATTCGGCCGCACGGAGAATGACCCGGACTTGCCGCCGAGCGCGCGGGACGCGGCGGCCGCGCTGCAGCGATCGAGCCGAAGCGGCGTCGGCGGAATACGCTGAGGTCGGGTGAAGGGCGGATGGGCGCGAACCGATTCGCCGTTGCAAACGGAAATTCAGCGCGCCGATGGATGAACCCGTAGCCGGAGGTCGCGGCTATCGGCCAGCCGCCTAAGCGGCTCTCGCCACACTGGAATCGTTCCCAAACATAGCCGTTGCGAGTCCCGGTCGGCCGCTGCTAGGCCGCGACATGGGATCACGAAATCGGGAGACCGTGCGATGAGCGTCCGCTCGATGCCGGGGCTGACCTACCGTCTGGCGGTGGCCGGGCGCGTGGTGCTGGCCGCTGTCGGCGGCTACGGCGTCGCGGCCCTGTCGGCTGCTCTCCTGGCTTTGATCTTGCCGATGGCACGCTCCGAGGCGGTCTCGGCGGGTACGCTGGCGAGCTTCGCGATCATGGCCGGTGCGGTCGTCTGGGTCTTCGCTGCGCGGAATCTGGCGCGGGCGGCTTTGGTCCTCGGAGGCATCGCGGCCTTGCTGGCCGGGGGCCTGTGGCTCGCCGGGGCGTTCTCGGCAACGGTGGCCTCATGAGCCGGCCCAGGAAGAGCCTCCGCCAGTCGATGGCATGGCTGCACACCTGGTCCGGCCTCGTGGTCGGCTGGGTGCTGTTCGCGATCTTCGTCACCGGCACAGCGAGCTACTACCGCGCTGAGATCTCGCACTGGATGCGGCCGGAACTGACCGAGGCGACGGCCGATCCGGCGACGGCGGCGACACGCGCCGCGGCCTATCTGAAGCGGCAGATGCCCGATGCGCTGGCATGGTCCGTCAAGCTTCCGACCGCCGAAAACCCGTTAACCGAAGTCTATTGGTGGAACCATCCGGCCGGACCGTATCACCACGCGCTGCTCGACCCCGCCACCGGCGAGGCATCTCAGGCGCGCGACACCCGGGGCGGCGATTTCCTCTACCGCTTCCATTTCGAGCTGAGCCTGCCGCCGATCTGGGGACGCTGGATCGTGGGGACCTGCGCGATGATCCTGCTGATCTCGTTGATCACCGGGATCATCACCCACCGGCGCATCTTCGCGGACTTCTTCACCTTCCGGCGGGACAAGTCGGCCCAGCGCGGCTGGCTCGACGCCCACAACGTCGTCGGCGTGTTGGCGCTGCCGTTCCACCTGATGATCGTCTATACCGGCCTGATCGAGCTGGGGCCGATGCTGATGCCCTGGGGCGTGAAGGCAGCCTACCAGCACGATATCCTGGCCTATTACGCCGAATCCGGAATCATGGCGGCGACACGCAAGCCCGCGGGCCAGCCCGGCAGCCTGATGCCACTCGGTGACATCGTCGCCCGGGCGATTGCGGCCCACGGCGAGGCGCCCGAAGTCGTGATGGTCACGATGCCGGGCGATGCGGCCGCGAGCGTCACCGCGTATTTCGAAGAGCCGCCCGGCCTCGCCCATCTCCATCCGCAGATCGTCTATGCCGGCGATACCGGCGCCGAACTGTCCCGCACCGGCGAGGTCGGCGCGGTGACCCGCACCGGCGCCGTGATGGTCGGCCTGCACGAGGCGCATTTCGCCGCTGCACCGCTGCGGGCGCTGTTCTTCCTCTGCGGCCTCATGGGCGCGGCGACCATCGCGTCCGGCCTCGTGCTCTGGACCGTCGCCCGGGCGCCGAAGGGCGCGAACCCGGCGGGCTTCGGCCTGCGCTTGGTGCGAGTCCTCAATCTCGGCACCATCGCCGGCCTGCCCACGGGTCTGGCCGCCTATTTCCTGGCCAATCGCCTGCTGCCCGTCGACCTCGCCGAGCGCGCCGGCTGGGAGGTGCGCACCTTCTTCGCCGCCTGGATCCTCGCCGCCCTGGTGGCGTCCCTATACCCAAAGGCCAAGGCCTGGCCGTTTGCCCTAGGGATCGCTGCGCTCGCCTTCCTGGCCATCCCGGTCGCCGACGCGCTCACGGTGGGCCAGGCTCGGTTCCTCGGATTCGACGCGGCGATGCTGGTGGTCGCGCTCCTGCTCACCGCCGGCGCGCGGCTCGCGGCCAAGCGGCCGGAGCGGTCGCCGGTCGCCCGGCCGACCCTGTCCAGGGCGGTGGAAGCGTGACCGCTTCCGCGCTCGCCCTGAGCGTCTGCCTCAGCTTCTCGAGCTTCGCCGCCCTGGCACTCAGCCTCGACCGGCACCATCGCGCCGCATTCCGAGTCCCCGCACCGCGGGCACGTATCCGGAGCCTGCGGGCAGCCGGATGGTCCGGGCTCGCCGTGGCCTTCGCCGCAGCGGTCGCCTGCAGCGGCTGGAATTTCGGGCCGGTCCAATGGATCGGCGGCCTTACCGGGGGGGCGCTGCTGGTCGTGGCGGTGATGTCCTATCGGCCGGCCTGGCTGCGAGCCGCCGCGGTCGCGGCGTTGCCGCTGGCGATGCTCGCCCTGCCGTTCGCCCTGGGCCCCTGAGAACCGTCTCAGGCGTCGGCCTAGCTAACGCTTAAGGTCAGCATACCGTCTTTGCGCGAATACGACAGTGTTGGCCGAGCAATCGTCGGCTGGGCGCCGCGACGGGCCGGTCTTCGCGTCGCTGGCGGGCACTTCAGAACCGGTCCAAAATTGTCCCCTCGCGATCCTGGACAGGAGGGCGTAGACTCGCCCCACTCGCGCACTGGCCAAAAGTCCACCTTGATTCGGCAGGCCAAAAGCCATTGGCTGCCATCCGAGCCGAACCGGACCGACCTGAGATAAGCGGCGGTCCGCGTACCAGCTTCAGCCCAAGAGCCGCGGTTCGCGAGGCCGGGGCTTATGGAGGGAACAGAGCCATGAACAAGCCGGAATTCCTCGGCGACGCCCGGACGAAGTCACCCTTCTCGGCCCGCTACGACAATTTCATCGGTGGCCAATGGGTCGCCCCGACCGCCGGTCGCTATTTCGAGAACACCTCGCCGATTACCGGCAAGGTCATCTGCGAGGTGGCCCGCTCCGATGCCTCCGACGTGGACAAGGCGCTGGACGCCGCCCACGCGGCCAAGGAAGCCTGGGGCCGCACTGCGCCGGCCGAGCGCGCCCGCATCCTCAACAAGATGGCCGACCGGATGGAGGAGAACCTCGATCTGATCGCACTCGCCGAGACCTGGGACAACGGCAAGCCAATCCGCGAGACGACCAACGCCGACATCCCCCTGGCGATCGACCATTTCCGCTACTTCGCCGGCTGCGTCCGCGCGCAGGAAGGCTCGATCTCCGAGATCGACCACGACACGGTGGCCTATCACTTCCACGAGCCGCTCGGCGTCGTCGGCCAGATCATCCCGTGGAACTTCCCGATCCTGATGGCTGTCTGGAAGCTCGCCCCGGCGATCGCGGCCGGCAATTGCGTCGTGCTCAAGCCCGCCGAGCAGACCCCCGCCTCGATCCTCGTGGTGATGGAGCTGCTGGCCGACCTGCTGCCCCCGGGCGTGATCAACATCGTCAACGGCTTCGGTCTCGAGGCCGGCAAGCCGCTCGCCTCCTCGCCGCGCATCGCCAAGATCGCGTTCACCGGTGAGACGACCACCGGCCGCCTGATCATGCAATACGCCTCGCAGAACTTGATCCCGGTGACCCTGGAGCTGGGCGGCAAGTCGCCGAATATCTTCTTCGCCGACGTGGCCAACGAGGACGACGACTTCTTCGACAAGGCCCTCGAAGGCTTCACCATGTTCGCCCTCAACCAGGGCGAGGTCTGTACCTGCCCGAGCCGCGCGCTCGTGCACGAGTCGATCTACGACCGCTTCATGGAGCGGGCGATCAAGCGGGTCGAGGCGATCACCCAGGGCTCGCCGCTCGACCCCGCGACGATGATCGGCGCCCAGGCCTCGGGCGAGCAGATGGAGAAGATCCTCAGCTACATCGATATCGGCCGCCAGGAAGGGGCGCAGTTGCTCACCGGCGGCGAGCGCAACGTCAAGGACGGCGAGCTCGCTGAGGGCTTCTACGTGAAGCCGACGGTGTTCCGAGGCCACAACAAGATGCGGATCTTCCAGGAGGAGATCTTCGGGCCGGTCCTGTCGGTCACGACCTTTAAGGACGATGCCGACGCGCTGTCGATCGCCAACGACACCCTCTACGGCCTCGGCGCCGGCATCTGGACCCGCGACGGCACCCGCGCCTACCGCTTCGGTCGGGCGATCCAGGCCGGCCGCGTCTGGACGAACTGCTACCACGCCTACCCGGCCCACGCGGCCTTCGGCGGCTACAAGCAGTCCGGCATCGGCCGCGAAACCCACAAGATGATGCTCGATCACTACCAGCAGACCAAAAACATGCTGGTCAGCTACTCGGCCAAGAAACTCGGCTTCTTCTGAGTTCCGGTCCGGGTCATCCCCCGAGCTGACTTCACCCCGGCCCCACGGCCGGGGTTTTTTGTTTGTTTGGTTTGGGCCGATGGGCTTCGCGACGCCGTCTTGAACGCGCGGACTTTACAAACCTCTTCCCTCATCCTGAGGCGCGCGGCGGAGCGGAGGCCTCGAAGGAGCTCTTCAGGGATCACAAAGCCTCCCGGAAAGCTCCTTCGAGGCTCGCGGCGCTCGCACCTCAAGATGAGGGGGCGGGTGGGAGAGCCGGAGGCAAACCGGCTTCCCCAAAGAAATTGGCCGTAGAAATTAGCATTCCAGCACGCATATCCATCAATCAGGATCGGAGTGACGCATGACCGCCGTTTCGACGAACGACGCCACCACCGCGGAGCAAACCGGCGCAGACGGGACGCCGCTGCGGGTGACCGCCACGCCGGCTGCTCTGGCGCTGATCGACGAGCTCCGCTCCGAGTACGGACCGGTCATGTTTCACCAATCCGGCGGCTGTTGCGATGGGTCCTCGCCGATGTGCTACCCGGTCGGCGACTTCATCATCAGCGACGGCGACGTCCATCTCGGCACCGTCGGCGGCGCGGACTTCTACATCTCGCGCTCGCAATTCGCGGTCTGGAAGCACACTCATATCCTGCTAGACGTGGTCCCGGGACGCGGCGGCATGTTCTCGCTGGAAAACGGCCGGGAAAAGCGCTTCCATATCCGCTCGCGGCTGTTCACCGAGGCCGAGAACCGGGCGCTCGAGGGCGCGTGCAAGCTCTGAGGCGGGGAGGGGACCGATGGCCACCGTGAAGCTGTGGAGCGACGCCGAGGCGGAGGCCGATCCGCGCGTGCGGGCGGTGTTCGCCGACATCCGGACGACCCGCGGCTCGGATTTCGTCAACAACTTCTGGCGCGGCCTCGCCAACGATCCGAGCCTGCTGGAGCGGACCTGGGCCAGCCTCAAGACCGTGATGGGACCGGGCAGCCTCGATCCGCTGACCTAGGAACTGGTCTATATCGCGGTCTCGATCGCCAATGGCTGCCCCTACTGCATCCACTCGCACACCGCCGCGGCGGGCGCGAAGGGCCTGACCCCGGAGCAGCACGGCGAGTTCCTGGCGGTGGTCGGCATGGCGAACCAGACCAACGCCCTCGTCAACGGCATGCAGATCCCCGTGGATGCCGCATTTAAGGTGGGGGAATGATGAGCGACGAACCCGAGACCCGGAGGCCGGGCCTGATGGTGCTGCGCGAGAGCGCGCCGTTCCGGGGCAAGCAGGGCCATATCTACCGCCCGGCCATCTCGGCGGAGGCGGTCGGCGCCAAGGCCCTGCATCTCCAGCTCCTGGAGATCCCGCCCGGCGAGCGCGCCCACGCCCACAAGCACGAATCGCACGAGACTGCGATCCACGTCCTGTCCGGCATCTCGGGCTGCTTCTGGGGCGAGCGCTTGGAGCATCACGTGATCGCTGGCGCCGGCGAGTTCGTCTACATCGCCGCCGACGTGCCGCATCTGCCCTACAACCGCAGCCAGACCGAGCGGGTGACCGCGGTGATTGCCCGGACCGACCCGAACGAGCAGGAGAGCGTGGTCCTGCTTCCAGAGCTCGAAGCCGGCGTCGATTGGTCGAAGGCGGAGGGGTAGGCTGCAGGTCTGTTCGCCCGGCGAACGCATTTCTCGACAGAACATCTCATCCTGAGGTGCCGAAGCGTAGCGGAGGCCTCGCAGGTGCCCTCCAGAGATCGCCGACGCAACCGGAGGCCTTCTTCGAGGCCCAGCGATCTTTGATCGCCGCGCACCTCAGGATGAGGCCTCTGATTGGGGAAACCGAGCGCGTTAACCCCGAGTTTTCCGCGCCAGGCCTGCCGTCAGCGCTGCTCGATGCGCTCGTTGGCCAGCCGCTCGGCGCGGGTACGCTCCTCGCCGCTGAGCCCGGACAGGGTCTGGTCCAGCCAGGCATCGGACAGGCCCTGCGCGGCGGCGGCGAGGTTCCAGGCCGCGGCCTCGATCGGGTTCTTGGCGACGCCGCGGCCGACCGCGTAGAGCCGGGCGACGCGGTTCTGCGCGATAGCGTTGCCGCGGGACGCCGCATGTAGGAAGTACCGGGCGGCCGAGCGCTCGTCCTTAGTCACGCCGTTGCCGTTGAACAGCAGGATCGCGTACTCGACCTCGCTGGCGAGATCGCCGTTATCGGCGCCGCGCCGGAACCACTGGGCCGCCTGGCTGGCATCCTTGGGGACGCCGCGGCCCTGGAGATAGAGCACGCCCAGATCGTGCTGGGCCGGGCCGATCTCGGCCTCCGCGGCCTTGCGGAACTGCGCGGCGGCCGCCGCCTCGTCGGCGGTGGCGCCGGTGCCGATCAGGATCAGGCCGAGATTGTAGGCCGCCGTGGCCGAGCCGTTGGCGGTGGCCTGCTCCAGCCAGCGCCGGCCGGCCTTCGGGTCCTTGGGCATGCCGCGCCCGTCAAGCGCCATCAGGCCGAGCGAGGACATCGCGGCGGCGTCGTTCTGGGCGGCGGCGAGGCGATACCATTCGGCCGCCTTCACGGGGTTCTGCTTGATGCCGAGACCCTGGTTGTAGAGTTCGCCCAGCAGCGTCATCGCCGCCGCATCCTTCGGGTTCGCCTCGATGCGCTTGGTCGCCTCACGAAAGGCGGTGACGTACTGGCCGCGCTGATAGGCGCCGTAGGCGAGGTCGGCCGGCTGGCCGTTACTGGGGGGAACGGCCCCCCGGGAATAGTTCGGCGTGTAGGGGCTCGGAAGCTCCGGCGTCGTCTTCTTGTCGGACGGAGCGGCGGTCTTGGCCGGATCGAGTGGGCCCGGGGCGGCGAGCGCCGGCACAGGCAGCACCGCAACCAGGAGCACCGCGAAACGCAGGACGCGAAGACTCACGCGGCCTGTCCCGCGAGCACGGCCTGCGCCCGGGCCACGGCGTCGGGCTCGTTCAGCCATAGGCCGCTTTCCAGGCCGACGAACTCGGCACCGGTGGCTGCGAGCGGTCCGATCTCGTCTGGTGCCGCGGCGACCGCGACACAGGGCGTCTCGAAGATCTCGGCCCACCATTCGGCCCGGGCCAGGACGGTCTCAGCCTCGGGGGCGACACCGTCCGGATAGAGGCCGCCGAACATCAGGTAATCGATGCCGACCTCGCCCGCCTCCATGGCGCCGTGCTTGGTCTCGAGGCCGCCCGCGCCGAGGATGCGGCCGTCCCGGAGACGGTCACGCAGGTCCTTCAGGTCGCGCGGCTTGTCGACATGCACCCCGTCGGCGCCGCCCCGCGTCGCCACCGAGACGAGGTCGCCGGTGAAGCCCGGGCAGGCCACCACCAGCGCGGCGCCGCAGCCCTGGGTGATCGGCGCGATCTGCTTCACCCGGGCGGTGAGCCCGCGCTCGTCGGTGGCGGCCAGCCGCAGGATCACGGCCGCGACATCGCCCACCTTGCAGGCCGCGTCGAGCGCGGCCGCGAAGGCGTCGATGCCGTCGGCATCCAGGTTGTGGGGCCCGAGCAGGGCGAGGCGCTGTTGGCTGCTCATCGAACCGGCCGGCCGGCGCGTTACTGCGCGCCGATCTTCGGATCCAGCGCGCCGCTGGCGTAGCGCTTGGCCATCTCGGAGACGGAGATCGGCCGGATCTTCGAGCCCTTGCCGGCGGTGCCGAACTCCTCGAAGCGTTGCTTGCACAGCTTGGTCATCGCCTCCATGGCGGGCTTCAGGTACTTGCGCGGGTCGAACTCGGACGGATTCTCGGTGAGCACCTTCCGGATTTGACCGGTCATCGCCATCCGGTTGTCGGTATCGATGTTGATTTTGCGCACGCCGTGCTTGATGCCGCGCTGGATCTCCTCGACCGGCACGCCCCAGGTCGGCTTCATCTGGCCGCCATACTGGTTGATGATGTCCTGCAGCTCCTGCGGCACCGACGAGGAGCCGTGCATCACCAGGTGGGTGGTCGGCAGGCGGCGGTGGATCTCTTCGATCACGTTCATCGCCAGCACGTCGCCGTCCGGCTTCCGGGTGAACTTGTAGGCGCCGTGGCTGGTGCCCATGGCGACCGCGAGGGCGTCGACCTTGGTGGCCTCCACGAACTTCACCGCCTCGTCCGGGTCGGTGAGCAGCTGATCGTGGCTGAGCGTGCCCTCGGCGCCGTGGCCGTCCTCGGCCTCGCCCTGACCGCTCTCCAGCGAACCGAGCACGCCGAGCTCGCCCTCGACCGAGACGCCGGCCCAATGGGCCATCTTGGTGACGTTGCGGGTGATCTCGACATTGTAGTTGTAGTCGGCCGGGGTCTTGCCGTCGGCCTTGAGCGAGCCGTCCATCATCACCGAGGTGAAGCCGTACTGGATCGCGGTGGCGCAGGTCGCCTCGTTGTTCCCGTGATCCAGATGCATGCAGACCGGGATGTGCGGGTAAATCTCGACCAGGCCGTCGATCAGCTTGGCCAGCACGACGTCGTTGGCATAGGCGCGGGCACCACGGCTCGCCTGCAGGATCACCGGCGAGTCGGTGGCATCGGCCGCCGCCATGATCGCCAAGCCCTGTTCCATGTTGTTCAGGTTGAACGCCGGCACGCCGTATTCGTGCTCGGCGGCGTGGTCGAGAAGCTGCCTGAGGGTGATCCGTGCCATCGTCGTCTGTCTTCCCGCTTACCGTCTGGTGGTCCGCCCGATCGCCCACGGCGACGGAAATCTAGTGTGCCTCGTTTTCCAGGCCGGCGATCAGGTTGTCGATGTCCTTGACACAGACATCGAACTCGCTGGCCGAGGCGCGCATGGTCGCGAGCAAGGCGATCGCCTTGCTCTGATCCGCCGGTATGGTGGCTTCGAGGCTGTCGAGCCGAGCCAGGGTCTCCGTCCGCGATTGCACGATCTTCGCCTGCATTTCCTTCAGGATCTCGATCGTGACGGTTTCCAAAGTCTCGCTCATCGACACGCCCCTAGCCGGCGGAGGCCAAGCTTTAGATAGGTGCGCGGCGTCGTCGGGCCAGCACCCGATGCCGCCGCGCGGTTCTCACCCTTTGGCCCGCAGCGCCTCGACGCCCGGCAGGGCCTTGCCCTCGAGCCATTCGAGGAAGGCGCCGCCCGCGGTCGAGACGTAGGTGAAGTCGGCGGCTACGCCCGCGTGGTTCAGGGCAGCCACAGTGTCGCCGCCTCCCGCAACCGAGACGAGCTGGCCGGCCTTGGTGCGCGCGGCCGCATGCTTGGCAGCGGCCACCGTGGCGGCGTCGAAGGGCGCGAGCTCGAAGGCGCCGAGCGGGCCGTTCCAGACCAGGGTCTTGGCGCCGTCGATGGCGGCGTTGATCTCGGAAACCGAGCGCGGCCCGGCATCGAGGATCATGCTGCCCTCGGGCACCGAATCCACCGGCACGGTCTCGTGCGGGGCCTGGGCCTTGAACTCCGTGGCCGCCACCGCGTCCACCGGCAGGATGATCCGGCAGCCGGCCTTCACGGCCGCCGCCAGGATGCGGGTGGCGGTCTCGGCGAGGTCCTTCTCGCACAGGGACTTGCCCACCGCCTTGCCCTGCGCGTGCAGGAACGTGTTGGCCATGCCGCCGCCGATCACCAGCATGTCGACCTTGGCGACGAGGTTCTCCAGCAGGTCGATCTTCGACGACACCTTGGCGCCGCCGACCAGCGCGATCACCGGGCGCTGCGGCGCCTCCAGGCCCTTGGTCAGGGCTTCGAGCTCGGCCTGCATCTCGCGGCCCGCATAGGCCGGCAGGCGGTGGGCCAGGCCCTCGGTGGAGGCGTGGGCGCGATGGGCGGCCGAGAAGGCCTCGTTGACGTAGACGTCGCCGTTAGCCGCGAGCGCGTCGGCGAAGGCGGGGTCGTTCTTCTCCTCGCCAGCGTGGTAGCGGGTGTTTTCCAGAAGCAGGATTTCACCGTCCTTCAGGGCCGCCACCGCCCGGGCCGCATCGTCGCCGACGCAGTCGGCCGCGAAGGCGACCGGCCGGCCGAGCGCCTGGCTCAGCGCCGGCACCACCGGCTCCAGCGAATCCTTCGGCTCGCGCTTGCCCTTGGGGCGGCCGAAATGGGCCAGCAGGATCACCCTGGCGCCCTTGTCGGCGATTTCCCGGATGGTTGGGACGACGCGTTCGATGCGGGTCGCGTCGGTGACGCGGCCGTTCTCCATCGGCACGTTGAGATCGACGCGCATCAGCACGCGCTTGCCCGTGAGGGAACCGGCGTCGTCGAGGGTGCGGAAGGCGCTCATGCGGTCCTGTGCGGGTCGGGATTACTGGACGGTGGTGCCGGTGGTGGCGGCCGGCGCCGGGATCAGGCGGTCGAGGTTCAGGCGCTGCACCGCGACCATCAGCACGACGGTCAGGATCGCGGTGATCACCGCGGTCAGAACCAGCGCCCCGGTGCCGGGGAGGCGCCGGGTGCGGTCGGCCAATCCGCGCATCTCCGTGCGCAGGGCGGCGAGGTCGGATTGCCGGGCGGATTCGTTCATCCGGTTGGCGGCGTTCTCGACCTTGTCCTCGACCCGGGACAGCAGCGCCTCGGAGCGGGCGTACTTGTCCTCGATCCGCGAGCACTTGTCCTCGATGCGCGCGAGCTGGTCGAGGAGATGGCTGGCCGGCAGCCCCTGCGACGGCGTCGTGGCGACCGGCGTCGCGGCCGGCGAGGGGGCTACGGGTTTCGGCGCGGGCGTCACGACGGCGCCCTGTCCGCTCGACGTACCCTGCGAAGCGTCGGTCATCCCGGGATGATCCCTGGTTCGAGTTTGGGCCGTTCGGTCCGAAAGACGCCCGCCGTCCCACTCCGGGTCGGCGGGCGGCGCGCGTTAGATGAGCTTGGCCATCGCCACGGCCGTGTCGGCCATGCGGTTCGAGAAGCCCCACTCGTTGTCGTACCACGACAGGATCCGCACAAAGGTGCCGTCCATGACCTTGGTCTGGTCGAGGTGGAAGGTCGAGGAATGCGGGTCGTGGTTGAAGTCGATCGAGACGTTCGGCCGGTCGGTCACGCCGAGCACGCCCTTGAGCGGGCCGGCGGCGGCGGCCTTAATCGCGTCATTGATCTCCTGGACCGAGGTTGCCCGCTTGGCCGTGAACACCAGGTCCACCGCCGAGACGTTCGGGGTCGGCACGCGGATCGCGGTGCCATCGAGCTTGCCCTTCAGCTCCGGCAGGACCAGGCCGACGGCCTTGGCGGCACCCGTGGAGGTCGGGATCATCGAGAGCGCGGCGGCGCGGCCCCGGTAGAGATCCTTGTGCATCTGGTCCAGCGACGGCTGGTCGTTCGTGTAGGAGTGGATCGTGGTCATGAAGCCGCGCTCGATGCCCACGGCCGCGTCCAGCACCTGGGCGACCGGCGCCAGGCAGTTGGTGGTGCAGGAGGCATTCGAGACCACGAGGTGCTCGGCGGTCAGCTTGTCGTGGTTGACGCCGTAGACCACGGTCAAGTCGGCGCCGTCGGCCGGGGCCGAGACCAAGACGCGCTTGGCGCCGGCGTCGAGATGGGCCTTGGCCTTGTCCTTCGAGGTGAAGATGCCGGTGCATTCCAGCGCGATGTCGACGCCGAGATCGCGGTGCGGCAGTTCGGCCGGGTTGCGCACGGCCGTGACCTTGATGCGCTTGCCGTTGACCACCAGGAACTCGCCGTCCACCGCGACCTCGCCGGGGAACCGGCCGTGCACGGAGTCGAAGCGGAGCAGGTGGGCGTTGGTCTCCACCGGGCCGAGATCGTTGATCGCCACGACCTCGATGTCGGTGCGGCCCGCTTCCGCGATCGCGCGCAGGACGTTGCGGCCGATGCGTCCGAACCCGTTGATGGCAACCTTCGTCACGGCGTCACTCCTTCCTGATGCGGCTCACCGCGCGCCGGACCGGCGGGGACGATCCTCGGCGCGGTCTCGGCAGCCCGGGTCCAGGCCGACCGGGCGGGGCGGATCTGGGCGGGCGGGTTTGAACCTGCGATGAACCGGGCCGGGAGAGGCCGGGCTCCGCTTCCCTCACGCGTCGGCTCCGACGGTGGCGGCAGGGGTCTCGGGACTGTCACGGACCGGCCATCCGGCATGTCTCTTGCGGTCTCTTCCGAGAGCGCGCGGCTGTCTAACATGGCGCCTCGACCTGTCAAACGCGAGCCTGTGACAAACATGGGCGTATCCCACATCCGATAAACAGCCTTCGGCGCGGGCGATTGCTGAGACGTGACGGTTCAGGCCGCACGCGATCACCGCGCGATCGCGGACGGCCGCACCGCGAGACCTGTCGCGCGCCGAACCGGTCGCCCCGCGGGCGGCGGGCGCCGCGCCGGGACGCGGCCGACAATTCGGGCTGGCATTCTCGGGGCATCCGGCCGAAACTTGCCTCCCTGACGCATCGTCTTTCCCGAAGCCGGCGCCCCCGTTTCGGGGCGATGCGCGCGGTACGCGGAGCCCCATGGCCGACGACACCCCAGACCCGAGCCCCATCGACGCCGCCTTCGCCCGGCTGGAGGCCGCGCTGACGCGCCTCGACGCCGTCGTCGCCCGCCGTCTGGAGGCCGAGGCCGAGCCGGATGACCGGGATGCCGAGCTGGCGCTGATGGACGAGGACCGGGCCCGGCTCGCCGCCGCCCTGGATGCGGCGAGCGCGCAGCTCGCCGCGGTCGAGGCGACCACCGGCGTGGTCGGCCAGAGGCTCGACCGCGCGATCCAGACGGTCCAGGGCGTGCTCGGACGCGCCTGACCTGTATCCTTGACGCGCCGCGCACCGGAGCGATCCTTGCCCCAGATCAACGTGACCATCGACGGAAAGCTCTACCGCATGGCCTGCGGCGCCGGCGAGGAGGAGCATCTCACCGGGCTGGCCGAGAGCCTTGGCACGCGCATCGGCGAGATGCGCAAGAGTTTCGGCGAGATCGGCGACATGCGCCTGCAGGTGATGGCCGCCCTGACCATCGCCGACGAGCTGGCCGAGCTGCGCGCCCGCCACGCCGCCCTGGAGGCCGAGACGGCGGCGCTGCGCAAGGTCGCCGAAGCGGCCGAGCGCAACCGCGCAGAGGATGCCGCCCGCGCTGCTGATGGGATTGGGCGCGCTGCCGAGCGGATCGGGCAGTTGGCGGATGCGCTGGGTGGGAGCGGGGTCGGAAAGGGTGGGGTGGCTCGAGAGGTGGTGTGAGGAGATAGTTTGATACGGGATTCGGCGCGGTGAAAAATTTTTTCGAAGTCTTCGTTTTTGTAAAAGTCACAAGAGTAGACGTACCCCGGAGGCCAAAAGGGACGCGCCAAAGAGCTTCGCGGCTGAAACAAAGAGAAGCAAGGAACGAAATGATACTATTATGTAGCATTTCGGGAGAAATGTTCACTCTATTAGGGGTGATTATTAGAGTGCCTTGTGGTAGAAGCTAATCGACCGCTTGCTCTTTATGACCTTGTGGGCGTCGGCAAAAACCATAACTCAAAGCCTCAACAGGTCAGCCAATTTACGGTTTAGGCCGCACAATGGCAAAAATCATCAGTATTTTCGACAATGAGGTCGGCGTTGGCAAGACTATCTATATGTATCACGTCGCTCATCTGCTAGCTAGGAATGGCTTGAATGTGCTAATGGTCGATCGCGATCCCTCACGCATCCTACCTCTTACTCTATGCAGGATGGAGTGATACGCCGATCCTGGGGCGACATTGGGAATAGCATATTATAAAATGTACTTCCGTATATAGAACAACCGGAGGCACAAGAAATAGACTTCCTTTTAAAGTTTGGGTTGATTGCGGGATTGTATTTAGTGATTGGCGATATGAGATATAGCATTTTGAAGATGTAGTGCTGGATATTTGGAATAGTACAAAAGACGGTAGCGAGACTGATTTGCGCGCTCGGTCGGTCATTCATCGCTATATTCAATCTGCCAGTGAAAGCGTAATCGCAGAGCTAGTTTAAAACGACTGGGGCCCGAATTTGGCAGCGCGGAATCGTGCTACGCTCGCTTGCGGCGATTGTTTTATAACTCCTGTGGCGCCCGATTTTTTCAATACGATGCATGGGAAATATAGGAAACAAACTTGTGAGTTGGCGTAGATAATGGGATCAGTGCAAGTCTGATTAATCAGGTAGCGCAAGCATTTCTATTTCAGTTGATCGAACATCTTATCTCAGCCACGTTGTGCAGATGCCAAATCGACGGCTCAGCGGAGCTTCCGGTATGACGGCCGGATGGAGAATATATGGGAACCGCCTAGAACCAGCGATTCAGAAAACATTATTGCAAGACTGCCAACCAATCAGGTTGCTGACTGTTGTGATGGGTTTATAAACTCGATCAGATCCCAAAATTGCACAGCCTCATACCTTATCCACTCGATGCACGGCTACCGGTTCTCGACCTTCTTTTTGCACACGGCCTCACTGGTGCACACATAAAAACTGCGGCAGAAGCCGACGATCATTTCGAGCAAACCGTTCAGAACTTCAAGAATTTTTCAGATCGCAATAAAAGCCATCGGCATCCTAATAACCGTAACAACAAAAATATTCTATCTAAACATATTCTGATTTTTAAGCGCCGCCAAACCTGTTTGATATTGCAAACAGAGCTGACGGAGTTTGCCCTCAACCAACTGTCTCGGCGATATACCGCCCCAACGCCGCCGCGGCCCGCAGCATGTGCGCCCGCATGCGCTTTGCGGCCAATTCCCCGTCGCCCTCGGCAATCGCCGAAAGAATCTCGCCGTGCTCGTCCCGGGAGCGGCGGATCCGGTCGGCGTGGCGGAGCTGGGTCCGGCGGAAGGCGGCTAGGCGCTCGCGGATCGCCAGGGCCTGCTCGGCCATGAAGCCGTTATGGGTCGCCGCGTAGAGCGACTCGTGAAAGGCGCGGTTGAGCCGGTCGTAGGCGTCCACGTCCCCGGCCTCCACGGCGGCGGCGGAATCCTCGTGGAGGTCCATCAGCCGGCCGCGCTCCAGCGGCGTCATCCGGTAGGTCGCGAGCCGGGCGCACATCGCCTCGATCTCCGCGGTGGTCTCGAACATGTCGGCGATGCGCTCAGGTGTCAGCCGGGCGACCACCACGCCCCGCCGCGGCCGGACCTCCACCAGCCCCGAGGCCGCGAGCTGGCGCAGCGCCTCCCGCACCGGGGTGCGCGAGGCGCCGTAGCGCTGGGCCAGGTTCTGCTCGTCGAGCGCCGTGCCGGCCTGGAGCTCGCCCGCGGTGATCGCGTCGGTGAGCGCGTTGCGGATCCGGTCCGAGAGCAGCCCGCTGTCGATCTTCTGGAATTCGCCGTGCATTGACCGGTCCCGCGCCCCGGGGATCCTCAACCGACCAGCGCCCGCACCGTCAAGTAGAAGATCGAGGGACCGACCAGGCAGCCGATTCCGGTGTGGAAGGTGGCGGTGAGCGCCCCGTAGGGCACGAGCTTCGGGTCGGTGGCCGCGAGCCCGCCCGCGACGCCGCTCACCGTGCCCATCAGGCCGCCATAGGCCATGGCCGAGCGCGGGTTGTCGAGGCCGATCAGCTTGGCGACCAGCGGCGTGCCGACCATCACCATCACGGCCTTGGTCACCCCGGTGGCGATGGACAGCGCCATGACGGTGGAATCCGCCCCAATCGCCGCCCCGGTCACCGGGCCGACGATGTAGGTGATCGCCCCGGCGCCGATCGTCGTGATCGAGACCGCATCGTGGTAGCCGAAGGCGACGGCCGTGAGCGTGCCGACGAGGAACGGGATGATCGTGCCGAGCGCCAGCGCCAGCACGCCGACCAGCCCGGCCCGGCGGGCCTCGGTCACATCGACCTCGAAGGCGGTGGCAACGATGGCGAAGTCGCGCAGCATCGCCCCGCCCATCAGGCCGATGCCGGCCAGCGCCGGGATGTCGGCGATGCCCTTCTTCCCGCCGGTATACAGCCCGCCGACATAGGCGAGCGCCAGCCCCAACACGATCGCGATGGCCGAGCCGTGAACGCGGCCCTTCGTGAAGCGTTTGGCCGCCAGGTTGGAGACCAGGATCAGGGCGCCCACCACCGCGAAGGCCGCCACCAGGCTCTGCTCGACGAAGACGTGCTCGATGCCGTGCCAGATGGGATGTCCGAATTCCATGGCGCTCACCCCCGTCGCTCGGCCGGGATCGCGGGCGGCGCGCCCACGATCGGATCCGCCTCGCCGCCGATCACCGAACCACCGTGCTCGACCTCCGGGCTGCCCGGGTCGCGCCGGCCGATCCGGCTCAGCAGGGCTACGGCGCCGAAGCACAGGACGAGCGAGCCGGTGGCCGCGATGATCACGATCGGCCCGCCGCTCACGGCCGCGACCACGTTCTGCTGGGCCGCCATGGCGACCACGATCGGGATGTACATGCCCGCCCAGAACTCGACGCCGAACTGCACGCCCTTGGTCAGGCCGCCCCGGCGGGAGAGCCAGAGCCGGGTGACGATCAGCAGGATCATGGCGATGCCGACGCCGCCGACATTGGCCTTCACCCCCAGCGCCACGCCGAGGAGATCGCCGAGATACACGCCGATCAACGTGCACGCGGCCAGGAGGGCGACACCCAGGACGATCATTGGCGTTGCCCTCCCGCGGCAGGTTCTGCGGCGCGCTCGGGCGCCCGTCTCAACGCGCTCGGTATGGCGCGCTCTTTCCCGAATCCACCCGTCGCCGGCGGCGAGAGATATGCAGAACATTGACACATCATCAATCCCGTATACGGAAGCGTGATCGGAGCGGTCTGGAAAATTCTCACACGGGGTTGTACCCCTGTTTGTGCATACACGAAGGGGACGCCGGATGACCCAGTGGCGCGGCGAACGAGAGGCGCGCGACGCCCGCATCGCGGCGGCGCGCGCCCATGCCGACGGCAAGGTCGTCCCGGCCGGATCCGTCGTCGACCTGCTGGAGGCGGTGCTCCGCCCCGGTGACCGGGTCTGCCTGGAGGGCGACAACCAGAAGCAGGCGGATTGCCTGGCAAGGGGACTCGCCGCCTGCGACCCGGGCAAGGTCCACGACCTTCACATGGTCCAGTCGGGGATTGTGCTGCCGGAGCATCTCGACGTGTTCGAGACCGGCATCGCCAAGCGGCTCGACTATTCCTATTCCGGCCCGCAGGGCGCGCGCATCGCCAAGATGCTCTACGGCGGCCAGATCCAGCTCGGCGCGGTGCATACCTACCTGGAGCTGTTCGCCCGCTACTTCGTGGACCTCACGCCCCACGTGGCGCTGATCGCCGGCGTCTCGGCCGACCGGGACGGCAACCTCTATACCGGCCCCAACACCGAGGACACGCCCACCGTCGTGGAGGCCACCGCCTTCAAGAACGGCGTGGTGATCGCCCAGGTGAACCAGATCGTCGACACGGTGCCGCGGGTCGACATCCCGGGCGACCGGATCGACTTCGTGGTCGAGGCCGACACGCCGTTCTACGTCGAGCCGCTGTTCACCCGCGACCCGGGGGCGATGACCGAGACCCAGATCCTGATCGCCATGATGGCGATCAAGGGGATCTACGCCGAGTACGGCATCCGCCGGCTCAACCACGGGATCGGCTTCGGCACGGCGGCGATCGAGCTGCTGCTGCCGACCTACGGCGAGAAGCTCGGGCTCAAGGGCCAGATCTGCACCCACTGGGCGCTCAACCCGCACCCGACCCTGATTCCCGCGATCGAATCCGGCTGGGTCCAGCAGGTGCACTGCTTCGGCTCGGAAGTCGGCATGGACCGCTACATCCGGGCCCGGCCGGACATCTTCTTTACCGGGGCCGACGGCTCCCTGCGCTCGAACCGCGCCTTCTGCCAGACGGCCGGCCTCTACGCCTGCGACATGTTCATCGGCGCGACGCTGCAGATCGACCTGATGGGCCATTCCTCGACGATCACGCAGTCGCGGGTGGCGGGTTTCGGCGGCGCGCCCAACATGGGCTCCGATCCGCATGGCCGCCGACATCCATCGGATGCCTGGATGAAGGCTGGCCGCGAAGGCCAGATCGTCGGCGACCCGGCGCTGATGCGCGGCCGCAAGCTGGTGGTGCAACTGGTCGAGACCTTCGGGGAGAAGCTGGTGCCGACCTTCGTAGAGAAGCTCGATGCCCTGGAGCTGGCGAAAAAGATCGGGCTCGAGCTGGCGCCGGTGATGATCTACGCCGACGACGTCACCCACATCGTCACCGAGGAGGGCATCGCCAACCTCCTGCTCTGCCGGGATGCCGACGAGCGCGAGCAGGCGATCCGCGGGGTGGCCGGCTACACCGATGTCGGCCGCGGCCGGGACCGGGCCAAGGTCGAGGAGCTGCGCGCCCGCGGCGTGATCCGCCGGCCCGAGGATCTTGGCATCGAGCCCCTCGATGCCGACCGGGCGCTGCTCGCCGCGAAGTCGATCAAGGATCTGGTCCACTGGTCGGGGGGCCTCTACGAGCCACCCGCGAAGTTTCGGAACTGGTAGGGACCCGCATTGAACCGGGTCTCTCCCAACCGCGCCCTCATCCTGAGGTGCCGGGCGACCGCGGGTCGGCCGGCCTCGAAGGAGGCCTCCAGGGGCCGCCGAGTTCACTGGACGCCTTCTTCGAGGCCTCCGCTAAGCTTCGGCACCTCAGGATGAGGTGTTCTGTTTGGATGACGGGACGTCCTGCGAGGAACCGATCATGGAATCCCTGACCTTCCGCCACACAACGAAGAAGCCGCTGCCCGGCTCGGCGCCGAACGCCATCACGGGCGTGGTGGCGTCGGGCAATCTGGAGATCCTGCTGGAGCGGGTGCTGCCGCCGGATGCCTGCGAGGTCGCGATCGAGACCCCGATCGCCGGCTACGGCGCCGTCTGGGAGGCGGTGGTGGCGGATTTCGTCGCCCGGGCCCAGCCCGGCGGCTTGCGCATCAGCATCAATGACGGCGGCGCCCGTCCCGACACCGTGTCCCTGCGCCTGCTCCAGGGCGCCCGGCTGATGGAGGCTTGACCATGGCTGGCGCGTACGCCGCGAGTACCGACCCGGACGCCTTGAGCTGGTACGAGGCCACGGCCCGCCAGCGCGTGGTGGCGCTGACCGATCCCGGCAGCTTCCACGAATTCCTGCCCCCGACCGAGCGGCGCATGAGCCCGCACCTGCCGCTGTTCGACCTGCCGCGCGCCTTCGACGACGGCATCGTGGTCGGCCGGGCCAAGCTCGAGGGCAAGACCGTGCTCGTGGCCGCCCAGGAGGGCCGGTTCATGGGCGGCGCCTTCGGGGAGATTCACGGGGCGAAGCTCGTGGGCCTGCTGCGCGCAGCGCTGACCTCGAAGCCGGCGGCCGTGCTGATCCTGTTCGACACCGGCGGCGTCCGGCTTCAGGAGGCCAATGCCGGCGAGACCGCCATCGCCGAGACCATGCGGGCGATCATCGATGTCCGGGCGGCCGGCATCCCGGTGATCGGGCTGATCGGCGGCCGAGCCGGCTGCTACGGCGGCGGCGGCCTGATCGCCGGCACCTGTTCGCGGCTCGCCGTCTCAGAGGGCGGCCGGATCTCGGTCTCGGGCCCCGAGGTGATCGAGACCAACAAGGGCGCGGAAGAGTTCGATTCCCGCGACAGGGCGCTGGTCTGGCGGACCATGGGCGGCAAGCATCGCCGCCTGATCGGCGGCGCCGACGCCTTCTGCGCCGACAGCGTCTCGGCCTTCCGCAAAGCCGCCCTCGACCTGATCGGCCGGGCGCCCGCCTTCGACCTCGCCACGCTTGAGGCCGAGCAGGCGCGCCTCGAATCGCGCCTCGCACGCTTCGGCGATTGCTTGGACGCCACGGATGTCTGGGCCCGGCTCGGCGTCAACGACCCGGAGGCGGTGCCCGCCATGGACACGCGCGCCTTCGACGAGACCGTGTCCCGGGTGGGGGAGTCCGACCATGACGCTCGCTGAGATCCTGGCCGGGTTATTCCTGCAGGGCCATTCCGTCACCGTACGTGACGGCCTCGTCACCGGGGCCGGCCGGTTCGCGGACGGAACCCTTCATGTCGTCGGGGTCGACGGCGACACGCCCCTCGGGGTCGACGGGGCGCTCATCCTGTCCCGCGCCGTGCTCGACGCGGTGCGGGCCGGCGACAGGGCGCCGATCCTGGTGGTGGTCGATTCCGACAGCCAGCGCATGAGCCGGCGCGACGAGCTCCTGGGGCTCAACGAGTGCCTCGCCCATCTCGCCAAGGCGCTGCTGCTCGCCGACCGTTCCGGCCACCCGACCATCGGGCTGATCTATGGCCACTCCGCCGCCGGCGCCTTCATCGCCACCGCGCTGGCGACCCGGATCCTGGCAGCGCTGCCCGGCGCCAACCCGAGCGTGATGGACCTGCCCTCGGTGGCAAAGGTGACCAAGCTGCCCCTCGACAAGCTCCAGGAGATGGCGAAATCGACGCCGGTCTTCGCCCCCGGGATCGACAACATGGTGGCGACCGGGGCCGTCCACGTCGTTCTGGATCCGGCCAAGCCGCTCGATGGCCAGATCCGCGATCTGATCGCCAACCTCCAGCCCGGCGACGACCGCGACCGGCTCGGCGAGGAGCGCGGCGGCCGGCCGGTGGCGCGGGGGATCAGCGCGGCGGTGATCGCCCAGGCCGGGCGCGGATAGCACCGGCACCCGTCATTGCGAGCGCAGCGAAGCGACCCAGCGATGCGCTCTGTCTTGAGAGCGCGCTGCACTCGGTTGCTTCGCTGCGCTCGCAATGACCGAACGGGAGGCTGAAGATCGTACTTCCCGACGCCCCAGGAAACGATCGCGGATGGGACAGATCCCTCACTCAACCATTGAAGCCCGCCGGTCCGACACCGTCACCCGGCAGGATCTCGTCCGCGCCGATCCCCACGCCTGGGCGTCCTGGCTCCGGACCCGCGAGGATCTCGCGGGCGTGCCGCATCTCGCTGGCTGGGCCGAGGCGGGTCGTCCGTTGATCGTCCGCCGCCGGGTCCCAGGAGAGACCGGCGACACCGTCCCGCTCGGCCTGCCGCTGCCGCCCGCCGACGGCAAGCGCCGGATTGGCCTCGCTCTGCCGGCCGAGCACCTCGCCCGCCTCGACGGCCCGAGCCTGGCCGCGGCCGCAATTCACGCCCCCGCCGCCTGGCAGGCGACGATCGCGGCTGCTGTTGCGCTCGGCGAACGCTACGGCCTGAACCCACGCCCGTTCGGCGGCCTGCTGTGGCAGGCGGTGACCGGGCTCGCCTACCTGAGTGCCGCCTCCGACCTCGACCTGCTCTGGCCCTGCCAGGAGCCCGTGCCCACTGGCCTGCTCGACGGGCTCGCTTTTCTTGCGGAGACCGCCCCGATGCGCCTCGACGGCGAGATCCTTCTTCCGGACGGGACCGGCTTGCACTGGCGCGAGCTGCGCGACGCAACCGAGGGCGGGACCGTGCTGGCCAAGGGCCTGGACGGCCTGGCCATGCGCCCGGCCGCCGCGTTCCGAACCCGGGAGCCCACATGAGCGTCGCGATCCTGCTCTCCGGTCAGGGCGGCCAGCATCCGGGGATGTTCGATCTCACCGCCGACCATCCGGCGGCGCAGGCGGTGTTTTCCGCCGCGACCCCGCTCCTCGGCGGCACCGACCCGCGCGACCTCGCCCAGCGGGGCGGCGACGCGCTCCACGCCAACCGGGCCGGGCAGATCCTGTGCTGCACCGCCGCGCTCGCCGCCTGGCGGGCGCTGGGCTTCACCGGCCGGGCCATCGTGGCCGGCTACAGTATCGGCGACCTCGCCGCCTGGGGCGTCGCCGGGCGGATCGCCGATGCCGACATCCTCGCCCTGGCCGCCCGCCGGGCCGAGGCGATGGACGCCGCCTCGGGGGAGGGGTTCGGCCTCGCCGGGATCCGAGGCCTCACCCGCGACGCGCTCGACGCCCTGGCCGCCCGGCACGGCTGCCACCTCGCCATCCGCAACGCCGCCGACAGCTTCGTGGTCGGCGGCCGGCGTGATGCCCTCGACGCCCTGTGCCGGGACGCCATCGGAGCCGGGGCGCAGCGGGCAATCCTGCTGCCTGTGCACACGCCCTCGCACACGCCGCTGCTGGCGGAGGCGAGCAACGCGTTCCGGAGCGCGCTCGGCGCCATCGCCCTGCGCCGCCCCCCCGCCGGAGCCCCCCGCCTGGTCAGCGGGCTCGACGGCACCATGATCTTCCGCCCGGAAGACGGCCTCGACAAGCTCGGTCGCCAGATCTCCCAGACTCTCGACTGGGCCGCCTGCCTCGACGCCTGTCGGGAATACGGCGCCGACCGGGTCCTGGAACTCGGCCCGGGCCACGCCCTGGCAACGATGGCACGCACGGCGCTGCCCGATGCCCGAATCCACGCGTTGGAAGAATTCCGCTCGATCGACGGCGTTGCGGTCTGGCTCACCCAACCCTAGGGCGTGGCGCTCTGCTCCGCGACGCATGGCCCGGCGGGGCGTAATTCTTCGCAGTGACGGGCTATCGTGCGCCGCTTCGCGCTACTCTGCGAAGACTATGCGCAGTCTGGCGTCACCTTGACGCGAAGGCTGCGGCGGTCGTAGCAGCCGGGCAGGAACGGGACGGGACGGTTTCATGACGGGCAAGCGCGCGCTGATCACGGGGGTTACGGGCCAGGACGGCGCGTATCTGGCGCAGCTGTTGCTGCAGAAGGGCTACACGGTCACCGGGATCGTGCGCCGCTCCAGCCATGCCGGCGTGTTCGACCACAGGTTGAAGTGGCTCGGCATCCTCGACGATGTCGAGCTGGTCGACGGCAACCTGCTGGACCAGTCCGCCCTGCTGCGGATCGTCCAGACCGCCAAGCCCGACGAGATCTACAACCTCGCCGCCCAGTCCTTCGTCACCTCCTCCTGGCAGCAGCCGCTGCTCACCGGCCAGGTGACGGGGCTGGGCGCCGTGCACATGCTCGAATGCCTGCGCTCGGTCGCCCCCCAGGCCCGGTACTACCAAGCCTCGACCTCGGAGATGTTCGGGCTGATCCAGGAGGCGCAGCAGAGCGAGACGACGCCGTTCTACCCGCGCTCGCCCTACGGCGTGGCCAAGCTCTACGCGCACTGGATGACGATCAACTACCGGGAGAGCTTCGGGCTGCACGCCTCGAACGGCATCCTGTTCAACCACGAGAGCCCGCTGCGCGGCGTCGAGTTCGTTACCCGCAAGGTCACGGACGCGGTGGCGCGGATCAAGCTCGGCAAGCAGAAGGAGCTGCGGCTGGGCAACATCGACGCCAAGCGCGACTGGGGCCACGCCCGGGACTACGTGCAGGCGATGTGGCTGATGCTGCAGCAGGACAAGCCGGACGATTACGTGATCGCCACCGGCCGCACGACGACGGTGCGGGACATGTGCGTGATCGCGTTCAAGCATGTCGGGCTGAACATCGACGACCACCTGGTGATCGACCCGGCCTTCTTCCGGCCGGCGGAGGTGGAGGTGCTGCTGGGCAACCCGGCCAAGGCGAAGGCGACTTTCGGCTGGGAGGCGCAGACGAGCCTCGAGTCGCTGATCACCGAGATGGTCGACGCCGACATCAAGCGTCTCAGCGCCAACGCCTGAGCGGCCCTGCGCCGGCCGGTCTCGTCACCGGCCGGATTTCGGCTCATACCGCGCGCGTCATTCGCGAGAGAGGCGCGCCGTGAAAACCTATCAGCTCTATATCGACGGCCAGGACGTCGATCCGGTCGAGGGTTCGTGGTTCGAGTCCGTCGACCCCTACCGGGGCGAGCCCTGGGCCAGGATCCCGCGCGCTTCCAAAGCCGATGTCGACAAGGCGGTCGCCGCCGCCAAGCGCGCCATGTGGGACGGCCCCTGGGCCACCATGACCGCCTCGGCCCGCGGCAAGGTCCTGCGCCGGATCGGCGACCTTGTGGAACGCGAGGCGAAGGCCCTCGCAGAGGTCGAGGTCCGCGACAACGGCAAGTTGTTTGCCGAGATGTACGGCCAGACACGCTACCAGCCGGAATGGTGGTGGTACTATGCCGGTCTCGCCGGCAAGGTCGAGGGCGCCCAGGTGCCGATCGACAAGCCGGAGACCTTCGCGTTCACCCGGCACGAGCCGGTGGGCGTGGTCGGGGCGCTCACCGCCTGGAACTCGCCGCTGCTGTTCGTGGCCTGGAAATGCGCGCCGGCCCTCGCGGCCGGCTGTGCCGTAGTGGTCAAGCCGTCGGAATTCGCCTCGGCCAGCACCCTGGAATTCGCCCGCCTGACCAAGGAAGCCGGGCTTCCGGACGGGATGTTCAACGTCGTCACCGGCTACGGCGGCGAGGCCGGCAGCGCCATCGTCGAGCATCCGGACGTCGCCAAGATCACTTTCACGGGCTCGGATGTCACCGGCGCGAGGGTCTACGAAGCGGCCGCCCGCCAGATCAAGCGCGTGTCGCTCGAACTCGGCGGCAAGTCGCCCAACATCGTGTTCGCCGATGCCGACCTGAAGGCGGCCGCCGCAGGCGCGATCTCGGGCATCTTCGCGGCGACCGGGCAGACCTGCATCGCCGGCTCCCGCCTGCTCGTGCAGAACAGCATCCGCGAGGAATTCGTCGCCCGGTTGATCGAGCTGGCCCGCACGGCCAAGCTCGGCGACCCGATGCAGGCGGACACCAATATCGGGCCGATCACCACGCCGCCGCAATACACCAAGGTGCTGGACTACATCGCGCTCGCCAAGAGCGAGGGCGCGCGCTGCGTGCTCGGCGGCAATCCCGCCTCCGGTCCCGGCGTGATCGGCGGCCAGTTCGTCGAGCCGACGATCTTCACCGGCGTCACCAACGACATGCGCATCGCGCAGGAGGAGGTGTTCGGCCCGGTCCTGTCGATCATCGGGTTCGAGGACGAGGCCGAGGCGCTGCGCCTCGGCAACGACGTCATCTACGGGCTCGCGGCCGGCGTCTGGACCCAGGATATCGGCCGGGCTCTGCGCATGTCGAAGGGCCTGCGCGCCGGCACGGTCTGGGTGAACACCTACCGGGCCGTCAGCTACATGATGCCGTTCGGCGGCATGAAGCGGTCCGGCATCGGCCGCGAGAGCGGCATCGAGTCGATCCGCGAGTATCTGGAGACCAAGAGCGTCTGGATCTCCACCAGCCGCGACACGCCCGAGAACCCGTTCGTGATGTGGTAGGGCTCTCAAGCCACTTCGGCGGCAGCAATCTCGGCGCAGCGGTTTTTGGCCCCTGCGCCGGGGAAGCGCCTATCTCGAGAAATGCGTGGTCGACATCCGGTCGGTGACGAGTTCGAACGGCACCCAGTCGTATTGCTGCACCGGCTCCCGCCGGATTAGCTTGAGGGCGTCGTCCACCGCCCGGCGGGCCTGCAGGCCGGCATCCTGATAGACGGTCACGGCCATGCGCTTGCGCTGCATCGCCGCTAGGCCGTCGGGGGTCGCATCGATGCCGCCGATGAGGATCCGATCGGGCCGGATTCCGGCAGCCTCGATCGCGTCGGCGGCCCCGATGGCCATCTCGTCGTTGCTGGCGACGATCGCGTCGAGCGCGCTGCCCTTCGCCAGCCATCTGGCGACGAGCGTCGCGGCCATCTGACGATCCCAATCCGCCGCCCCCTCCTCGACGATGCGCAGCCCGGGGAACTCGGCGGCCACTTCCTTCGCGCCCTGCGCACGCAGGGCGGTTCCCGAATGCGTCGGGGGGCCCTTGATGATCGCGACGCGGCCGTTGCCGTCCAGCATCTGCGCGAGCTTCCGCATCTGCAGCCGACCGGCAACGAGATCGTTCGACAGGACGAACGCGACACGGCCGGCAAACCAATCCTCGCGGGGGGCCATATTGGCGTAGACGAGGGGGATGTCGGCTTCCTGCGCGAGCCGCGTGATCGTCGCTTTCGTGGCCGAATCGACCGGCAGGACCAACAGGGCGTCAACCTTCGCGGCGATGAAGCTCCGGACCTGCGCCACCTGCCGCTCGCCCGCTCCCTGCGGGGCATAAGTGAAGGTCACCGAAAGGTCGGGTTGCGTCTTGGCGTAAGTCTCGATGCCGTCGCGGAGCAATGCGGTGAACCCGCTCGGCTCGATCATCGTGACGCCGATCGTGGTCGCCGAGGCTGGCATTGTGAGGCTCGCGAGTACCACGGCCCACACCGCCGGCTTCCGCCCCCCGATCACGATGGAAGCCCGACAGAGGCCGCGGAGATCGATGCGCGAGCGGAGCGCCCGGTGGAGCGTACGGGCGAGGGCGCACATGTGGAGCGTTCGGATCATGGCGCTTGCACATCCTTGGAGTGCGCGAGGCCGCGGCGACCGGTCCGGTCCAGGGGTACGCGCGCGATCAACACGTCTGAGCTGGGTTCTCCGGCGCCAAACGTCGGAACGGTCCGCGTCGGGAATGATGTCGGAGCGGGTGGGTTGCCTGTTCCCGCTTCGCGCGCGCGCCGCATCACGCCGCCCGGATGCTGCTGAGAAAGCGCTGGACTTCGTCGCCCAGCCGCTCGGCGTCGCGCGACAGAGCGCTGGCCGAGGTGAGCATCCGGTCCGCGGCCGCGCCGGTATGCTCCGCCGTTCCGGCGACCGTGGTGATGTTCGCCGTCACCTCGCCCGTGCCGTTGGCAGCCTGCGAGATGTTCAGCACGATCTCCTGAGTGGCGGCGCCCTGTTGCTCCACGGCCGCGGCGATCGAGGCGGCGGCCCCGCTCATGTCCTGCACCCGGGCCGCGATTCCCTCGATCGCCGCGACAGCGTCGGACGTCGATGCCTTGATCACCGAGACATGACTGGAGATGTCGTCGGTCGCGCGCTTCGCCTCGCCCGCCAGCTGCTTGACCTCGGCGGCCACCACCGCGAAGCCACGGCCGGCAGCGCCGGCCCGCGCGGCCTCGATGGCGGCATTGAGGGCGAGCAGGTTGGTCTGCGCCGCGATCTTCGCGATCAGCCGGACGACGTCGCCGATCCGGTCCGCCGCGCCGCTGAGCACCTGCACGAACGCGATGGTCTGGGCGGCTTCCGCAGCAGCGCCGGTGGCCATCGCGGCGGAGCGTTCGGCCTGTCGCCCGACCTCCTGGACCGAGGCGCCGAGTTCATCGGCGGCGGCGGCGATCATCCGCACATTCGACTCGGCCTGCTCGGCCGCCGCCGCGACCGTCGTCGACTGGGTCGCCGTCTGACCGGCGACCTCGCTCATCTGGTGCGCCGTTCCCTGGAGCTGCGTCACGGCCGAGGTGACGGTGCCGACGATCCCGCCGACCGTCTCCTCGAAGCGCTCGGCCATGTCGCGTAGGACGACCTTGCGCTGCTGCTCCGCCTCCTGGCGAACCCGGGCCGCCTCCTCTTCCAGGGATTTGGCATGCAGCATGTTCTCCTTGAACACCTGCACCGCCCCAGCGATGGCGCCGATCTCGTCGCCCCGCTCGCCCCCGGGAATCGCCACGGCGAGGTCGTTCTCGGCGAGACGCGCCATCACCCGCGTGATCATCGCGATCGGCGCGGCCACCCGACGAACGATGAACCAGCTGATCCCCAGCGTGAGAATGGCCGCGATGGCCAAAGCCGCGATGACCGCCAGCCGCGAGGTGGCGCCGACTGCATCTGCGGCCGCCGTCTGCTCGAAGGCCCGCGCCTGCCGGTGGACCAGGACCGTGTCCACCGCCTGGGTGAAGGCGACGGCGTCGGTCTGGAACGGCACGGCGAACACCGTATCGGCCAGCTCCCGCTCACCGGCCCGATCCAGAGCGGTCGCCTCGGCCTCCACCGCCAGAAAGTGCTGCCAGGCCTCGCGCAACCGGTGCGCCAGTTGCTGTTCATCGGTTCCGGCGACGGTCGGTGCATAGGCACTCCAGGCGGCGGAGAAGGCCTCCTGAGCTCGGACGGCATCGGCGAGATAGCGCCGCCGCTCATCGTCGGAGTGCGCGTTGTGTGCCAGCACGTCCAGGGCCCGCAATTCCTGGCTCAGTTCCTTCATCCGCCCGAGGATCGTGACAGCCTTGATCTCCCCGGCAATCGTTCGGCTGACATCGTTCATCATGCCGATGCGAAAAACAGAAAACAATCCTATTGCCGCCGATACAACAAACAGCGCGACGGAAGATCCGATGATGACGGAACGCAAGTTCAAAAATGAAGTTTTTCGCGGCTGTGAAGAAGCGGCGTTCATATGCCATGCCCGAGAATACTGATACTATTTTCCTATCATACCCTTGCAAACAAATCAATAACTTAGCGATACGCATTTGATTTTATCAAGGCACGATCATCATCCAGTCGGATAGCTTGCTACCGGCATCGACTTAAATATACAGACCGCCAGAGCATTTGAATTGCCATCCGGCACAGAAGATCGATTTCCATTGATCATCCGAATAGACGGTCGCCCGTCGAGCCGGCTCGACGGAGTCAAGTCCCGCCCCAGTCGGGGCTCACACCTGGACACTCATCTCGGGTTGCTGGCACCGGATCAGGTGGTCCGAACGGGAATCACCGAGCCGCGATACCGGTCGCGAATGAACCGGGCCACCTCGGCGGAAGTCAGCAGGTCGGCGAGGCGCAGGATCCGCCCGTCCCTCGACAGGGCTTGCGTGATCACCAAGACATTCGCGTAGGGATTGCCCTCGGCGCGCTCCAGGCCGAGCGCGTCACGAGCCGGGACAAGCCCGGTTTCGAGGGCGTGATTGCCGTTGATGACGGGCAGGCTGATGTCGTCGAGGGAACGCGGGAGCTGCGCCGCGGCGACTTCGACGAGGCGGAGGTTCTTCGGATTCTCGGCGACGTCCCGTGCGGTCACGCCCCGTCGCCACCGGGGCGGAGCCGGATCAACCCGCTTTCCTGAAGGAGCTTCAGGGCGCGGCTGAAATTCGTGACGTTGTTCGGCAGGGCGACGCTCGCCCCCTGCGGCACCGCGGCGAGCGTCGTCACGCGCCGGGAATAAATCCCCAGGGGCTCGATATGCACCGCAACCGCCACGGCGAAGGTCACCCCGAGCTGGGCCTCCTCCGCGTGCAGGAACGGCGCGTGCTGGAAGAAATTCGCGTCGGCATCCCCGTCTCGCAGGAGGGCGTTCGGGCGGATATCGCCGCTGGTCTCGATGCGCGTCAGCTGAAAGCCCGGCGCGAGCGTCCGCGTCACGAAGTCAAGGATCTCCGAATGCGGCACCGAGGACGCGACCACCCATGGGGGGCGGCCGCACGGGCGCCGCGCACCGTCAGGATCAGAGCCTCGGCGAGGACGGTGCGGCGGGTCGGTGAGAGCGTCGGCATCTCGCGAACAAAAGTACGGGGAGGGGAGGGCCGATCGACCTGCGAAGGCCGCGCTGCTCGCGGACGATCGGCTGTGGCTGCCATCAAGGGCGGGCAGCGCTGGCGATCGTCGCAGGCGGATCGGTCAGCAGGATCGCCCGCAGGGCCCCTGCCGCGCCGGGCCGTGATTGCGCGAGGGCAAGGCGCAGCGCCGCGAATGGCTTCGCGCAGGCCGGTCGCGCCGCGTGATGAACCAGCGACGCGGCGTGGCTCGGTGTATCGTCGCCAGGGCTCACGACCTGCATGTGGGACGAACGCCGCGTGAGGAGCGACGCCAAGCCTGGGGCGCCCGCCCCAACGCGCCTGAGGGCCTCGTCGAGCGCGACGAGGTCGCCCTGCGCAAGGGCATGACAGGTCTCGGCCTCCGCCATGTTCGCGAGGACGAGGCGCCCGAGGGTACGGATGCCCGCGTCGTCGACAGCGCGCAACCGCTGCCGCAGCGCCGCCGACGCGCGCTCGCGCAGGCCCGCAATGGCCTCCGCCTCCGTACGGCCGGCCAGATACCCGTCGCGATACCAGGTGGCGATCGCATCGACCGCCCTGGGATCCAGACCGGACAGGATCGGGAGATTGCGGAGCACTTCCGCCCGGGCCGCCTGCGGACTGGGATCGGCGTCGAGGGTCGAGTCGGGGAACCGGTCGCTCCCGACCATCTCGGTCACGACGCCCGCCTCGCGCAGCCGGAACGGCTCGGGGATCCAGATATCCGCGGGCGCCACCGACATGGTCCGGGTTACGAAATCCGAGGTGAGGCCCGCCGCGAGATACGCCGCGCGCTCGGCGGCGGGGTCGACCGTTTCGATCCGGCCATCCGGTCCCAGTTCATACGGGGCGTGAAACCCGAGTTGCGCCCCCGTTGCCAGATAGCGCGCCCGGCCGCGGACGAACACGAGGGTGCAGGCGGAGGCGCAGGCATCGGGCACGTAGGTCGCGAGCCGCCGTTCCGCGACCAGCGCTCCGAGCGCCACCGCCTCATCGACCAGCCCGCCATCGCTGGTCAGATGGATGCGTTCCACGCCCGGATTCGCCGCCAGCAGCGCCGCCACCTGCGCCGCGACACCCTCGATCAGGTCGCCGGCCAACCGGATATCCCGGCCACCCGGGCCGAGCGCCACGCGCGCTGCCAGTTCGGGCGATCCGTCACCGAACCGATCGGCTTGAACGGCGCGCGCCGGCACGGCGGCGGACACCGCCCCGTCTTCCAGCGGCGCGAACGCAGCGAAACAGGCGGCGCCCATCAAGGCGACGCGCAGAACCGCCCTCGCCGGGTGAGCCCACCCGAACGTCTGGATCGTGTTCATGGCGAAATACTCCAGCCCGGGCCGGCGCGCGTGGGACCGGTCGCGGCGCGCCGCAGCGGTCAGCGCGCTGTCGGGCGTTCGAAGGCGGGGATCCGGCAGAGCCTATTGCAGGTAGGCGACGAACATCTCGGCGACCGCTCGCGCCGCGTAATCCGACGGCGTCTCGCCGCGCCAGACCGGAAACGCGTCGATGATCTCTCGGCCATCGAGGATCTGAGCGACCTCGTCGGCCATCAGCCCTTCGTCGAGGGCATTCGCCAGGGCGGCGCGCCCATGAGCGTGATAGGGCGGCAGACCGCCGGGCCGAGTGCTCTGATCAGCGGATTCGAAGACGAAGAGCCCCCGTGGGGCCGTGTTGTTACGGAACGTCGTGGAATCCAGGGCGCCATGCGTGCGCATCGTCAGTCGTCTCCAAAATCACGCTGTGTGTCGGTATCGGTCTCTCGAACCGACAACACCGCGCCTGAGACGACTGTGCAGCCAAAGTTTTCCGTCCGTCGATACTCACGCGACTCTCCATCCGGCGGGTCTATCGTCTGCTTCCGAGACGAGAGAAGATTAGTGTGTGGGGGCGGAAATGTGTTCCCAAACTTCCGCCTGTATGCAGTCCGGAATCGTCGCTCAAGCGGAGGTCGGGAGCAGGGATTGCTCACGACACGCCGCATGCCGACAGGGCTTATGACGCCGGTCCCCGTCGGCGCGTGCTGAGCGAAGCGGATCGTGCCCTGAAGTAGGCACCAGGGCATCGAGATCAGGCAGATACCCGGTCGCCACCATTGGACCTTGGAGCGGAGGCGCGTTTGCCACCTCGGCGCCCTCGGAATGCCCGCCCGGAGCGGCGCGGATTGGAATCGCGGCGCGGTGTAGCGAGCGCCTTTCCGCTGCAGGCCGGCCGCGAGAACGTCGCGCCGCCCCTTGGCGTCAATGCGCGCCGCCGGTCTCGACGAACTTGAACAGGAACAGGGAGGCGATCACCCAGACGGCCGGCTTCACCTCGCGCGCCCGGCCAGTCAGCAGCTTCAGCGCCGCGTAGGTGATGAAGCCGAAGGCGACACCGGTGGCAATCGAGTAGGTGAACGGCATCAGCAGGGCCGTCACGCAGGCCGGGATCACCTCGGTGGGGTCGTCCCAGGCGAGGTCGACGAGCTCGCGCAGCATCAGGCAGGCGACGTAGAACAGGGCCGGCGCGGTCGCGTAGGGCGGGACGGCGCCCGCGAGCGGCGCGAAGAACAGGCAGGCCAGGAACAGCACTGCGACGGTCGCGGCCGTGAGGCCGGTGCGGCCGCCCTCCGCGACCCCGGAGGCGCTCTCCAGGTAGGCCGTGGTGCTCGACGTGCCGAGCAGCGAGCCCACGAAGATCGCGGCGGAATCGGCCATCAGCGCCCGGTCGAGCCGCTGCATCCGGCCGTCGGTGAGCAGGCCGGCCCGGCTCGCCACACCCATCAGCGTCCCGGTGGCATCGAACAGCTCGACCAGGAACAGCACCAGTACGACGTGGAGCAGGCCGCCCGAGAGCGCGCCGGAGAGGTCGAGGGCGAACAGGGTCGGGGTGATCGCGGGCGGCAGCGAGACGACGCCCTGGAAGGCGTTGCCGGCCCAGAAGAAGCTCAGGACCGTCACGGTCAGGATGCTGCCGAGGAGCGCGGCCTTCACCTTTCGGGCGGAGAGCGCGGCGACCATCAGGAAGCCGATCACCGCCAGAACCGTCCCCGGCTTGTGCAGGTCGCCGAGCGTCACGAAGGTCGCGGGGCTGGCGGCGATGATGCCGGCATTCTTGAGCGCGATCACGGCCAGGAACAGGCCGATCCCGACCGTAAGCGCGATCCGCATCGAGCGCGGGATGCCCTCGACGATGATCGCGCGTAGCCCCGTGAGGGTGACGACCAGGAAGCACAGCCCGGAGATGAACACCGCCCCGAGGGCCGCCTGCCAGGTGAAGCCCATGCCGAGCACCACCACGTAGGCGAAATAGGCGTTCAGACCCATCCCGGGGGCCAGGGCGATCGGGTAATTGGCGTAGAGCGCCATCACCAGGGAGCCGAGCGCCGCGACCAGGCAGGTCGCCACGAACACCGCGCCCTTCGGCATGCCAGCATCGGCCAGGATGCTCGGGTTGATGAAGACGATGTAGGCCATCGTCAGGAAGGTGGTCAGGCCGGCGAGCAGCTCCGTGCGCACAGTGGTGCCGTGCTCGGCGAGCCGGAACCGACGTTCCAGGAAGCCCGCCCGATCCGGCCCTGGGATCGCAGCGTCGCGCTTGATGTCCATCACCCGTCCCCGCTCACGCCGGCCATCACGGCGCGAAAGATCCTGTCGGGCGCGAACGGCGTGGCGGTGAGCCGGGCCCCGGTGGCGTCCCGGATCGCGTTGCCGAGCGCCGCCGCCACCGGATTGTAGGGCGACTCGCTCATCGACTTCGCCCCGAGCGGACCGACGCTGTCATGGGTGTGCGCGAACAGCACCTCGGTGTCCGGCACGTCGGCGCAAGCCGGGATGTGATAGTCGCGCAGCGCCTGCGTGACGACCCGGCCGGCGGCGTCGATCGCAAAATCCTCGTAGAGCGCGGCACCGATCGCCTGAGCGACGCCGCCCTCGACCTGGCCGCGGCACTGCATCGGGTTGATCACCGTGCCGGCGTCCGCGGCGTGGATGCTGCGGAGGATGCGGACCGCGCCGCTCACCGGATGGACCGCCACCCGGAAGGCCTGGACGTTGAACGCCACGGAGCGGGGGCTGCCGTCCGCCCGGCCGCCTGCGGCGAGCGGGCCGAGCGCTGCGAGTGCCAGCGGGCCGCCCGGCGTCTCCACCGCGCCGTTCCCGAGCCGGCACGCTTCCGGCTCAGCACCGGTCAGCGCAGCGGCGCGCCGGCGGATCAGAATCGCCAGCGCCTCGGCCGCGCGCAGCACCGCGAGGCCGGCCACGACGGTCCCGGTGCTGCCATAGGCGCCGGTATCGTGGCCGACCGCATCGGTGTCGGCGCCCGCGACGCAGACGCGGTCGGCCGCGATGCCGAGCGCCGAGGCGGCGATCTGGCGGTGCACCGTGGCGGTGCCGTTGCCGAACTCGGCGGTGCCGACCCGTACGGTGACGCGGCCATCCAGCTCCAGGCTGACCTGTGCGTCGGCGTGGTGGCCGCGCGGCGGGATCGTGTCGATCATGGCTATCGCCATGCCGGTACCCGCGCGCCAGCCGGTTTCCGGCTCCGATCCCGGATCGGCCCGCAGGGCTTGCTGGACGCGGTCGAGGCACTGGTCGAGGCCGTAGCTGCCGTAGACCACGTCGTGCGGCTCGAGGCTGTTCGACACCATCGGGTCGCCCGGCCGCACGGCGTTGATCCGGCGCAGCTCGAACGGGTCGATCGCCAGCGCGCGGGCAACCTCGTCAAGGGCCGATTCCAGCGCGAAGATCGTCTGGCTGAGGCCATAGCCGCGGAAGGCGCCGGCCGGCACCGTGTTGGTGTAGACCGCATAGCCGTCGACCCGCTTGTTCGGGCAGGCATAGACCGCCAGCACCTCGTTGCAGCCGTGGTGGATCACGCCGCCGGCATGGTTGCCGTAGGCCCCCGTGTCCGAGAGCACGTCGAGGCTGATCGCCGTCAGACGGCCGTCCCGGCGCGCGCCGACCTTCACGGCGACCCGCATCGGATGGCGGGTGGTGGTGGCGGTGAACTGCTCCTGGCGGGTCAGCTCCCAAAGCACCGGCCGGCCCGTTCGCAGGACCGCCAGCGCCACCAGATCCTCGGTCAGCATCTCCTGCTTGCCACCGAAGCCACCCCCGACCCGGCCGCAGACCACCCGCACGGAATCCCGCGCCAGGCCGAACAGGTCGCACAGGGCGTCGCGCGTTAGGAACGGCACCTGGCTGCTGGTCCGAAGCGTGAGGCGTCCGTCCGGATCGCGCCAGCCGACGCAGCCATGAGTCTCGAGGGCACCGTGCTGGACCCGCTGCGCGCGAAAGGTTTCCTCGTACACCACATCGGCCTCGGCGAAGCCCGCCTCGACATTGCCGATCGCGCCATGGACTTCGGCCGCCAGGTTCGGGGGGCGCATCAGCGGCGGCGCATCGTGGCCCGGCCGGTCCACGGGATCGTGGACCTTCGGTGCGTCCGGATTCAGCGCCAGGTCCGGGTCGCGGAGCGCGGGACGCAGCGCGTAGGTGACCCGCAGCGCCCGGCATCCAGCCTCGGCGGCCGCGACGGATTCGGCAACCACCGCGGCGACCCGCTGGCCCACGAAACGCAGGATGGGATCCAGCACCATCGTGTCAGCCGCGTCGTCGCGCGGGTCCTGGTGACGGCCGGTGGAGAACCGGCGCTGCGGTGAATCCGCATGGGTCAGGATCGCGACGACGCCCGGGATGGCGATCGCATCCGCGGTGTCGATCGCCACGATCCGGGCATGGGCATGGGGCGAGCGCAGGACCTTGAGATGGAGCGCGTCGGCCGGCGGCGCGTCGAGGGTGAAGCGGGCGCGCCCGGTCACCACCTCGGGAGCGGCCGGGGCAGGCAGGCTCCGGCCGACCGGATCGCTGCTCATGGCCGCGTCGTGATGCGCGATCCCGGCGATGGCGTCCCGGATGGCGCGGTATCCGGTGCAGCGGCAGAGATTGCCCTTCAGGGCAGCGCCGAGATCCCGCTTCTGGCCCTGATCGAGGGCGGCGGCGGTCATGATCATGCCCGGCGTGCAGAACCCGCACTGGAAGCCCTGCGCTGCAAGGAAGGCCGCCTGTATCGGGTGCACGGCGTCGGGGAGAGGATCCTCCGGCCGGCAGGGCCCGGCCAGGCCTTCGATGGTGGTGATGCTGCGTCCCTCGGCCCGGAACGCCGGGAGCAGGCAGCTATGGACGGGCTCGCCGTCGACATGGACCGTGCAGGCACCGCAATCGCCGGCGTCGCACCCCTTCTTAACCCCGAACCAGCCGGCCTCGCGCAGGTAGGTGCGCAGGCATTGTCCGGGGCGCGGCGCACCGGCATGGGCGTGGCCGTTGATCGTGAGCCTCATGCCGAAACCTCGTCGGCCAGCGCCGCGCGGATCTCCTGCGCGAGGTGCACGGTCATGTGGCGGCGCCAGTCCGGGGTTCCGTGCACGTCATCGTACCAGAGGTCGTCCGGGATCGCGTCGGCGAGCGCCTGACGGAGGGTGTCCCGATCCGGCAGGCCCGCGAAGGCGAGGCGCCGGGGCCGTCGGATCGAAGCCGTAACGGTGAGCGCGAAGGCGCCGCCCGAGCCGCGCGTGCCGATCAGAAGCGCGCCGGAACGGCCGTTCGGGCTCAGGCTGATGCGCCGAAACGCGGCGCGGCGGGCCAGAGCGGCCGCGGGCAGGAACAGGCTGCGCAGGATCTCCCCCGGGCGGAGCGCATTCCGCTGCGGCCCGACCACGAAATCCGTCGCCGGCAGATGCCGCTCGGTCCCGTCCGGCGCCCAGATCGTGCAGGTCGCCTCCAGGGCCGCGGCCAGAGCAATCATCGGCCCGGCCGGCAGGGCCATGCACAGGTTGCCGCCCACGGTGGCGACGTTCCAGATCTTGAACGATCCGAGCAGGGCCCGACAGCATTGCCCGATCAGCGGGGCGGCGATCCAGTCCGGCGGGAGCTCCAGCCGATCGAGTTGGGCGATGGTACAGGTCGCGGCCAGGGTCAAACCCTCGGCCGCGATGGTGTGGGACGGCCAGCCGAGTGCCGTCAGGTCGACGAGACGCCGCATCTCGGGCTGCGGCTCCGAGAACAGCCAGGTCCCGCCGGCGAGGCAGGCGTCGCCGGCGCGCCAGTCCGGCAGGTCGGTCCGGGCGCGGGGCCGGATGACGGTCTCGATCGTGTTGAGGTCCACGGCCGCTCCCTGGAATCCTCCCGGCGGGATGCCGGTTAGGCTAGCAATATGTCTGCCGATGCGCTGCCCCGCATTGGAGAAGCGCCTGCTCCCACCCTAAGCTCCCGCTCCGCACGGCCCCGCTCGGGGCGTCCACTCGGGGATCATGATGGCTCTGACGGCATCGCGATACGGCAAGGACCGGGTTCGGGTGATGCGGCTGACCCGCTCTGGCGATCACCACGTCCCGCGGGAGCTGACGCTCTCCGTGCTCCTGACCGGGCGCTTCGACGCCGCCTGGACCGAGGGCGACAACCGCGCCTGCATCGCCACCGACAGCGTCAAGAACATCGTCAACGTGACGGCGGCCAGAAACCTGTCCCTAGACGCGGAAGGTTTCACAGTGGCGGTAGCGCGAGTCCTGCTCGAGACCTATCCGCAGGTGGAGACCGTGATGATCGAGGCCGAGGAGACCTGCTGGCAGCGCCACGCGGTGGACGGCGTCCCGAACGGCCACACCTTCACCCGGGACGGGAATGGGTCCGGCTATGTGGGTCTCGAGGCCACCCGGTCCGGATCGATCCTGAAGTCCGGGATCCGCGGCTACACCTTCATGAAGACCACCCAATCGGGTTGGGCCGGCTTCGTCGCGGACGGCTACCGGACGCTCCCGGACGCCACCGATCGCATCGCCGCCACCAGCATGGACGCGACCTGGACCTGGTCGGCGGCCCCGGCGGATTATGAAACCGCCAATGCCCGGATTCTTGCGACGTTGCTCACGGTCTTCGGCACGACCTACAGCCGGGGCGTGCAGGACAGCATGTACCGGATGGGCGAGGCCGCGCTCGCGGCCGTCCCCGAGGTGGTCGAGATCGCCTTCGTTATGCCGAACAAGCACTACGTGCCGATCGACCTGAAACCCTTCGGTCTGGAGAATCCTGGTACGGTGTTCCTGCCCACCGACGAGCCACATGGCCGGATCGAGGCGACGATCGGCCGAGCCGGCTGACAAGCAGTCGGGTATCGCCCCGGCGAGGTCGGCGCTATCGCGCGACGCGTGCCCGGGTTCGTATGGGGCAGGCGCGGACGAGCACCGCTTGAAGGAACGAAACCGGTCCGACCGCGACGCGGGCTGTGGCGCGACAGCACCTGCGAGATCGCCACGCCCAAGGTTCCGCGCCGACGCAGCCGCCGGAATAGCTGGGCCGACCCCGCAGGTGCGGGATTTGGAGCCGTCCGCCTCACATTCCCGTGACGCGTGCTGAGATGCCGTGCCTGGCCTGCCAGAACTCATGCACGGACACGTTGAAAGCCTTCGCAGTCCCCTGCGTTGTGCGCGCATTCAGCGGCGCGTGGTGCGGCATCGCCGGTCAAGCAGGGCTGCAACCGTCGCGAACGCATGAGCGGCGTCCCAGCCCGGCCGACCACGCCATTCGTATGGGGCGCGGCCACAACAGCGGATCACGTGCATCTAGAGCATGGCATAAACCATCACACGTTATAAAATCAGCTGTTCCAGTAGTGGTTCCGCCCCACCGAGGCATCCATCGACTGCCGGGTTCAGACAAAAGTCAAAGTTCAAGCCTGCAACCGCTGCGTGCGGTTGCGATTTTTTCCTTGGAAATGCTCGAACGGCATCGGATTTGTCATAGTTTATGACGGGTTCGGCGATTTAACCTGCGATCAAGGCGCTTCGGTTACTGGCATCCCAAGACTGCCGATGCTGAGGCGCGCCCGCCGCCGGCATCCCGCATGGCGATGCCGGTCTGCGCCGTGCGACGGGCCTGCATCTGGAGGAAACGATGTTCGATCGCCTGACGGGTGGACGGAGCCAACGGGACAAATGGGCGGCCTTGGACCGGTCGCTGGCCACGATCGAGTTCGCCCTGGACGGCACGATCCTGGACGCCAACACGAACTTCCTGGCGGTCATGGGCTACACACTCGGCGAGATCCGAGGGCGCCCCCACAGCCTGTTCGTCGACCCGGTCGAGCGCGAGAGTGCCGCCTACCGGCAATTCTGGGACAAGCTGCGGGCCGGGACCTTCCAAAGCGCCGAGTACAAGCGCATCGGCAAGGATGGACGGGAAGTCTGGATCCAGGCGTCCTATATCCCGGTTCTCAACCGGGCCGGGAAGCCGACCACGATCGTCAAGATCGCCACCGACATCACGGCGCAGAAGCTGCGCGCCCTCGACCTCGACGGTCAGATCGCCGCCCTTCACCGCTCGCAGGCGGTGATCGCCTTCGCGCTCGATGGGACGATCCTGAGCGCCAACCAGAACTTCCTCGACGCGGTCGGCTACAGCGCAGACGAGATCGTCGGCCGCCACCATGGCGTGTTCGTCACGGATGCGGAGCGGTCCAGCGAGGCCTATCGCGCGTTCTGGGCGGCGCTGGCACGCGGCGAATTCCAGTCCGCCGAGTATCGGCGGATCGGGAAAGGCGGGCGGGAAATCTGGATCCAGGCGACCTACAACCCGATCAATGACGGCAATGGTCGGCCCATCAAGGTGGTCAAGTTCGCAACCGACATCACCGCGCAGGTCCGTGAACGCCAGCGCCGGGCCGAGGCCCGGGAAGCGATCGATGCGGATCTCGACGCGATCGGGCAGGCCGTCACGGATGTGACGCGGCAGACCGGGACGGCCGCCGATACCGTCGGTCGGGTGTCCGACGACATCCAGGCGGTCGCCTCGGGTGCGGAGCAGCTCTCGATCTCGGTGAACGAGATCAGCCGCCAGGTGAGCCACGCCGCCTCGATCGCCGGGCAAGCGGTGACCCAGGCGCAGCACACCGGCAGCATCGTGGCCGGCCTGAGCGATCAAGCCACCCAGATCGGCGACGTGGTCGGCCTGATTGCCGGCATTGCGGCGCAGACCAACCTGCTGGCGCTCAATGCCACGATTGAGGCGGCTCGGGCCGGAGAGGCCGGCCGCGGCTTCGCGGTGGTCGCCTCGGAGGTCAAGGCCCTCGCCGAGCAGACGGGCCGGGCTACGGACCAGATCCGCGGCCAGATCGCCGCGACCCAATCGGCCACGCAGGAGGCCGTGGGCGCGATCGATACGATCCAGGGCACGATCCGGACCCTGAACGAGGTCTCCTCGACCATCGCGGCCGCGGTCGAGGAGCAGTCGGCGGTGACCCGCGAGATGTCCGGCAGCATGCAGACGGCCTCGCACGGCGTTTCCAGCATCGCGGCCGGCATGGACACGATCGCCCGAGCCACCGAGCAGGTCGATCGCGCAACCCGACAGGTCCGGGAAGCCTCGCGCGCCGTGGGGTGAGTTGGCCGGCTCAGCAATCGCCGGCGCTCCGGAATGGAAGGATCCGAAGCGCCGGTGATTCGATGGATGGCGGCGAGGCGTCGCTGCGTCACGGACGACATGTTTCCCGGAACAGGGCCGGTTGAATCGGCGGTTCACGATCACCCTGAACCCGCGCGTATCGGCTGGATTCAGATCTCTGCTAATGCCGTCACCGTTACAGCGGAGCCGGCCGGCGTTTCAGCGAGCGGTGCCGGGACGTCCAGCGCCGCCCGTAAGCAGCTTCCTGAAGCACATCATCGAATAAGCGCGATTGTCGGGCTGGCCAGACCGGACTGATGTGCCGATCGATTGCTTCGAAATTTCCGGATCTCCAATTCATCAAATTTCAGGCGTCATGCCTCAGTATAATTTATCTTGTCTGGGTTAAAATAAAATCTTCTTGCGTCGTGATGCAGGGATTACGGAAACAATAGCTTCAAATTATGAATCAGCGATCTTCATAAAACGGAACATTCACAGTCCATCGACGTTTGCGCGCTTTGCGAAAGTCCCGGCGTCACGATACAAGCTGGAATCACGTCACCGGGTCCTGCTTGTCCCAGCGTCAGGAAATGTTTCGAAGATGACTCCGTCCGGTCAAAAGATATGCTTGTCGATGATCGTCAAGAACGAAGCGGCGGTTATTCGACGCTGCCTCGATTCTGTTAGGCCGGTTATTGATCATTGGATCATCGTCGACACCGGTTCGACGGACGGAACGCAGGACATCATCCGCGCCGCCATGGCCGATATGCCAGGCACCCTGGTGGAACGCCCCTGGGTCGATTTCGCCTACAACCGCACCGAGGCCCTGGATCTTGCCCGGCCGCATGGCGACTATACGCTCGTCATCGATGCAGACGACGTGCTGATTAGCCCGGACACCGAGCTGGCCGTCGCGGCTGGCTTCGTGATGCCAGACTTGGATGCTCCCGGATACAATTTTCAGATCCATGATCTGACAACACGATATCATCGCCCACAATTATTCAAGAACACGATGCCTTGGTGTTACCGAGGCGTTCTCCACGAATTTGCGGACTGCAAAGAGTTGGCCTGGACCGGCACTTTGCCGCTTGCAATGAAGCGGGGCCATGACGGCGCGCGGAGGCGTGACGATAGAACCTATATACGCGATTCTGAGATACTAGAGAAAACTTTAAAAATCGAAAAAGATCCGTTTCTAATTTCTCGATATACTTTCTACCTTGCCCAGAGCTATCGAGACTGTTCCGAGCATCGGAAAGCGCTCGAGGCTTACCTCAGGCGCACCAAGCTTGGATTTTGGGATGAAGAGATATATGTCAGTTACTTGGATGCGGCTTTATTGATGGAAAACCTTGATGAGCCGTTTGATAGGGTGACTGCCACTTACGATCAGGCCATCGCCGTCATCCCTCGGCGCGTCGAGGCCCGCTACCACGCCAGTCGATATTGCCAAAGCAAAAATCGGTACGTTGAGGGATATCACTACGCAGAGGCTGGTCTCGACTTGAAAATGCCGGCGGAAGGGGTTTTTCTTCAGCCCTGGATGTATGCGTATGGCATACAAGACAAATTTGCAGTGAACGCTTTCAATACGGGTCAATATCGCGCTTGTCTTGCTGCTTGCCTCGCTGTGCTAGGATGTCCAAGCCTACCAGCCGAAGATCGTCCGCAGCGCGTCGAGCTCGCTCGTAAAGCACTCGCGAAGATGGTTGATCCAGCCTGGGGCGCTAATCATGCATCTTATGTTGCTGTGTATAGTCCAGACTGGAAGTTCACCTAGCATGACAGTTGCATTATTATCTTGATTCAGCCCCCCTGCGTTTCCATGATTTGCGCATCATGGACCTCGGAGACCTTGAAAGAGGCAGCGCTTGGGTGTGAACCGCACCAAGCTGTTGCAGGGTTTGTCGTTTTGTGATTCCAGGCGGCCGTTTTGCGGCCTGGAGGTGGCGATGGCGGACCTGTTCTGGCTCTCGGACGAGCGTGGGCGGTGATCGAACCGTTCATGCCCAGGGGTCAACCCGGACCCGAGTGGAGGGACGACCGGCAGATCATCTCCGGCATTCTGCACGTGCTCACCTCGGGCTGCCGCTGACGCGACTGCCCAGCGGAGTATGGGCCGCGCACCACCGTCTACAACCGGTTCAGCAGGTGGTCCCGCCGCGGCTTCTGGAAGGCCATGCTGGCGGATCTGGCCAAGGCCGGGTGGGCAGGCGACGCAGCCGCCCTCGATAGCACCTATGTGCGGGCCCACCGCGCCGCGCACGGCGGCAAAGGGGGGCGAAAGCGCAGGCCATCGGGCGCTCGCGCGGCGGCCTGACGATCAAGATCCACGCGCTCACCGATGTCCTCGGCCGCCCCGGCGTCCTGCTGCTGACGCCCGGCAACGCCAGCGACGTGACGACTGCGCCGGCGGTGTTGGCCGAAGCGCCCGGCTGGATCCGGCGTCTGGCTGCCGACAAGGGCTACGATGCCGACTGGCTGCGCGCCGACCTGCGAGCGCAGGGCATCACGTCGGTCATCCCGGGTCAGCGCGGTCGCAAGCGAGGCATCCGCCACGACAAGCGGCGCTATCACGAGCGCTGGCGGATCGAGGCCACCTTCAATCGCCTCAAAGACGTCCGCCGCGTCGCGACCTGCTACGACAAGCTCGCCCGCAACTATGCCTCAGCCGTCGCCCTCGCCGCCGTCATCGCTTTCTGGTGCTGATCGAGTCCAGACCCTAGCACGCGGTACGGTCGCATCGACTTTTCGGGTAGGGCAGCGGCGAGCTACTGCGCATCATCCATCTTGAATTCCTTCCACCCCTTCTGAACTACGGCTAAGCTCGATCCCGTTTTGTTCCTTGATGCATCCAGCGGCGGGCTGCACCCGCCGCTGTGTCCTAGTTTCGTTAGACTAAGCTCTCAGCTGTTTCCCCGGCGCCAGCCCACCAAGGATGCTCTCCGAGATGATGCAGTTCCGGGCCGAGGGCTGCAGCGAGCTAGCTGAAGTCTAAACACTAACTCGCCCAGAAAAATCAAAGCGCGGTCAGTGCTTTGCCAACTATCCCCTAGACGATGGACAAACTATAGCCCGTCGGACAACACGACGCAACACGGCATAATTAAGAGCACCCTGTTGTACTTCCGCAGGTGTCGCATTTCAGGCAGGTGCCGTTGCGGACCAGGGTGAAGTTCGCGCATTCCGGGCAGGCCTCGCCGACATAGCCCTTCATCTTCGCCTCAGCGCGGCGGTCGGCCACCGTGCGTTCCGCCTTGGCGAAGGGGAGGGTGTCGGCGATCGTCTCGGCCTGAGCGGCGACCGCGGGCTCTGCCTTCAGCGCAGAAGTGCCGTGGATCGCGTGGACCGTCCCGCCGGCCGGGGCCGTCTGTCCGGTGCTCGGGGCTCCGACGCCGACCGCGCCGCCCGCCGGGCCGCCCTGGATCAGGGTGAGTCGGTCGGCCGAGCCGCGCAGCAGGCCGCGCGACACGATCGAGGAGGCCGGGGCGGGCTTGGGGCCCTCGCGGGTCGTGTCGGCCGTCTCGCCCCCGCCGATCACCGTGCCGCCGATCTCGGCGGGGCTGACATGGGCTAGGTCGGCGCGGCCCAGATACGAGACGGCCAGCTCGCGGAACACGTAGTCGAGGAGCGAGGTCGCGTTCTTGATCGCGTCGTTGCCCTGCACGAAGCCGGCCGGCTCGAACCGGGTAAAGGTGAAGGCCTCGACATATTCCTCGAGCGGCACGCCGTACTGGAGGCCGAGCGAGATCGCGATGGCGAAGTTGTTCATCAGGCTCCGGAAGGTCGCGCCCTCCTTGTGCATGTCGATGAAGATCTCGCCGAGGCGGCCGTCGTCATACTCGCCGGTACGCAGGTAGACTTTGTGGCCGCCCACAACCGCCTTCTGGGTGTAGCCCTTGCGGCGGGCCGGCAGCTTCTCGCGGGAGCGGATGTGCTCGACCCGCTCGATCACCCGCTCGACGATCTTCTCGGCGACCTGTGCGGCGCGGGCGGCGGCCGGAGCCTGCAGCACCGCCTCCAAGGCGTCCTCGGCCTCGTCGTCCTCATCGGCGATCAGGGCGGCGTTGAGCGGCTGGGAGAGCTTCGAGCCGTCGCGGTAGAGGGCGTTGGCCTTCAGCGCCAGGGTCCAGGACAGGCGGTAGGCCGCCTTGCAATCCTCGACGGTGGCGTCGTTGGGCATGTTGATCGTCTTGGAGATCGCGCCCGAGATGAACGGCTGGGCCGCCGCCATCATGCGGATGTGGCTCTCCACCGAGAGGTAGCGCTTGCCGATCCGGCCGCACGGGTTGGCGCAGTCGAAGACCGGGTAGTGCTCGAGCTTGAGGCCCGGCGCGCCCTCCAGCGTCATCGCCCCGCAGATATGGGTGTTGGCGACCTCGATGTCCTTCTTCGAGAAGCCGAGGAACGGCAGCAGCTCGAAGGTCGGATCAGACAACTTCTCGGCCGGGACCTTGAGGGTCTGGGTCAGGAAGTCGTCGCCGAGCGTCCAGCGGTTGAACACGAACTTGATGTCGAAGGCCGACTTCAAGCCCTTCTCTACCGCGGCGATCTTATCGTCGGTGAAGCCCTTGGCGCGCAGGGTGGTCGGGTTGATCGCAGGCGCCTGGCCCATGGAGCCGTGGCCGACCGCGTAGGCCTCGATCTCGGCGATCTCGGATTCCCGGTAGCCCAGCGCCCGCAGCGCGTCCGGCGCCGCCTGGTTGATGATCTTGAAGTAGCCGCCGCCGGCCAGCTTCTTGAACTTCACCAGGGCGAAGTCGGGCTCGATGCCGGTCGTGTCGCAATCCATCACGAGGCCGATCGTGCCGGTGGGCGCGATGACGGTCGTCTGGGCGTTGCGGTAGCCGTGGGTCTCGCCGAGCTGGAGCGCCCGGTCCCAGGCCGCGCGGGCATGAGCGCCGAGATTGTCCTGCGGGATGTTGACGTGGTCGAGCGGCACCGGGGCGATGCTCAGGAACTCGTAGCCCTCGGCCTCGCCGTGGGCGGCGCGGCGGTGATTGCGGATCACCTTCAGCATCGCGTCGGCATTGTCGTCGTAGGCCGGGAACGGCCCGAGCTCGGCCGCCATCTCGGCCGAGGTGGCATAAGCCACGCCGGTCATGATCGCGGTGAGGGCGCCGGCGAGCGCGCGGCCCTCATGCGAATCGTAAGGCAGGCCCATGGTCATCAGCAGGCCACCGATATTGGCGTAGCCGAGGCCCAACGTCCGGTAGCGGTAGGACAGCTCGGCGATCTCCTTGGACGGGAACTGCGCCATCATCACGGAGATCTCGAGCACCACCGTCCAGAGGCGGTTCAGGTGCTCGAACGCCTCGACGTCGAAGCGCTTGGTCTGCCGGTCGTACATCGTCAGCAGGTTGGCCGAGGCCAGGTTGCAGGCGGTGTCGTCCAGGAACATGTACTCGGAGCACGGGTTCGAGGCCCGGATCCGGCCGCCCGACGGGCAGGTGTGCCAGTCGTTCATCGTGGTGTTGAAGTGCAGGCCCGGATCAGCCGAGGCCCAGGCGGCCTCACCGATCTTCTCCCACAGGTCCCGGGCCTTGAGGGTCTTGGCGGTCTTGCCGGTGGTGCGCTGGGTGAGGTGCCAGTCGGCGTCGGCGTCGACGGCGCGCAGGAAGTCGTCGGTCAGCGAGACCGAGTTGTTGGAGTTCTGGCCGGCGACCGTGAGGTAGGCCTCGGAATCCCAGTCGGTGTCGTAGACGGGGAAGTCGATCTTGGTGAAGCCCTGGCGGGCGAACTGGACGACGCGCTTGATGTAGGCGTCCGGCACGGAGGCCTTGCGGGCGGCCTTGATCTCGCGCTTCAGCGCCGGGTTGCGCTCGGGATCGAAGCAGGCGTCGCCCTCGGCCTCGCACTGGGTGCAGGCCTTCATGACCAGGCCGAGATGCTTTGAGACGACCTTGGAGCCGGTCACCAGGGCGGCGACCTTCTGCTCCTCCTTCACCTTCCAGTCGATGAACGCCTCGATATCCGGGTGATCGATATCGACGATCACCATCTTGGCCGCGCGGCGGGTGGTGCCGCCGGACTTGATCGCGCCGGCCGCCCGGTCGCCGATCTTCAGGAAGCTCATCAGGCCGGACGACTTGCCGCCGCCGCCGAGCTTCTCGTTCTCGCCCCGAAGCGCCGAGAAGTTGGAGCCGGTGCCCGAGCCGTACTTGAACAGGCGCGCCTCGCGGACCCACAGGTCCATGATGCCGCCCTCGTTGACGAGGTCGTCCTGGACGCCCTGGATAAAGCAGGCATGCGGCTGCGGGTGCTCGTAGCTCGAGGCCGAGCGGGTCAGCTCACCGGTGCGGTAATCGCAGTAGAAATGGCCCTGGCTCGGGCCGTCGATCCCATAGGCCCAATGCAGGCCGGTGTTGAACCATTGCGGCGAGTTCGGCGCCACCATCTGCTTGGCGAGCATGTAGCGCAGCTCGTCGAAGAAGGCCGAGGCGTCCTCCTCGGAGGAGAAGTAGCGGCCCTTCCAGCCCCAGTAGGTCCAGCAACCGGCGAGCCGGTCGAACACCTGCGTGGCCGAAGATTCCGAGCCGATCCGCTCCTCCTCGGGGAGTTCGGCCAGCGCGGCCTCGTCGGCGACCGAGCGCCAGAGGAAGGAGGGGACGTCGTTCTCCTCGACCTTCTTCAGGCGGGCGGGCACGCCGGCCTTGCGGAAATACTTCTGGGCCAGCACGTCGCTGGCGACCTGGCTCCAGCTCTCTGGGACGTCGATGCCGTCGAGGCGGAACACCACCGAGCCGTCGGGATTGCGGATCTCACTGAGGGCCTTGCGGAACGGAATGCCGGTGTAAGGCGACTGTCCGGCCGTGGTGTAGCGACGCTCGAACCGCATGAAACACACCTCTCCCGTCGGGACACGCGTGTCCCGGCCCCGCTGAACGCGGAGTCGATGCCCAATAAGGGGGTCGCGTTCACCCGCGCCCGGAAGCCGGGCACGCGGCGAATCTGCGAAGATGATTCAGGGACGGTCGAACCTGCTTAAACGCACCACATGGGCGGCGCGACCGATGCAGAGACATTACCGCCGCCATCGCTCTCACGTCAACAAGTGGTGTGCGGCCAGCTGGTTCCCCGCTAGATGTTGTGCTGGCAACCAAAAGTCTGTGGATATCCCGGCCACCCCGGATAAGTGCCCTTCCGGCATTCGGGATTCGGATCGGAAAAATTTTCAATCCACACCCTAAAGTAGAGGCACCTTCGGGCGGCCCGCGAATACGCCGCAGATGGCCGAACCGGGCGTGGCCGCGCAGCGACAGTTGGGCCGAACCGCTGGACTCGCGGGCGTGCGCTCACCATAACGGCGCGACGAAGCGCCCGTGCGGCGTGGCTTGATACCGGGACCGGCGATGGCGCTGAAGGACACTTTGCTGCGCGTCTTCACGTGGTGGAACGGCCAGACCGTCTCGCTGGCGCTCCAGACCGCGCGCTCCGGCATCTTCGTCGGCGAGGACGAGCTCGGGAACAAGTATTACAAGGCGGAAGGCGCGCTGATCGACCGCTCGGTCGGCTCGGAGCGTCGCTGGGTTATCTATAACGGCTACGCCGACGCCTCGAAGGTGCCGCCCGGCTGGCGCGCCTGGCTGTGCCACAACGTCGACCTCGCCCCGAGCGAGGAAGATTACACGCCGCGCCCCTGGCAGAAGCCGCATGTCGAGAACCAGACCGGCACGCCGAACGCGTACCGGCCGCAGGGTTCGCAGCTCTCCTGGGGCTCCCGCCCGGCCGCGACCGGAGATTACGTGTCCTGGAGGCCGGGCGAGTAAGCCTCTTCGGCCGGCGGTGCCCGGACGCCCTTTTGCCGCCACCGTTCCGGTGTTCTGGTAGGCGATCCGATCCGACCGCCGCGCCCGTGACGGCGCGACCGGCCTCCCTCTAGCGTCGCGTTCCGGATCCGGGACGCGGTTCTGGGGTCCTTGTTTCGCATCGTCGTCGTCCGAAGGCCGGCCGCCGCTCGGGACGATGCTTTAGGGGTCCGAGCCTTGAGCCGCACCAAAGCCCTCGCACGCCCCGTCCTGACGGCCGCCCTGGCGCTCGGCCTCTGCGCCGGCCCGGCCGCCGCCGACAAGATCAAGAACCCGACCGCGGTCTTCTCCGGCCTCGACAAGATCACCGGCCGCATCGTGTCCTTCGAGGTCGCGGTGGACGAGACCGTGCAGTTCGGCTCGCTGCAGATGACACCGCGGGTCTGCTACACCCGGCCGCCGACCGAGAGCGCCAAGACCACGGCGTTCCTCGAGGTCGACGAGGTCACGCTCGACAACAAGTATCGCCGCATCTTCACCGGCTGGATGTTCGCGTCGAGCCCGGGCCTGCACGCGATCGAGCATCCGATCTATGACGTCTGGCTGGTCGACTGCAAAGGCGGCAGCGACGTGATCGCCGAGGCGAAGGAGCAGGAGGACGTGCCGGCGGTGGCCGCCAAGCCGGAGCGGACGAAGCGCGCGGGCCGGGATTCGACCAAGACCGCCCAGCAGCTCAACGCCGCCGGCCAGGTCGATGTCGAGGCGCCGCGCGGCGTGCCGGTGCAGCCGCGCCAGAAGCCCTCGCGCAAATTCTTCCCGTCGAACGAAGGCCCGGCTCCGGCCCCGCCGGCTCCGCCGCAGCCGCAGAATCTGTTCGACGCGATCTTCCGCTAGGTCTCGACGGCGCCAAGAGCCGCCAGCACCTGCGCGCCCGGCACGGAGCCGTCGCAGGGCCAGACGTTCCAATCCGCGCCCTGGTCGAGGGCTGCCGCCAGCCGCCGCTTGTAGATGTGCCGCGGCAGCTCCTCGGCGCCGAATTGCGTGAGGTGGTCGGTCACGAACTGCGTGTCGGCGAGCCGGTAGCCGCCGGCGCGCAGGCGGCCCATCAAGTGGACGAGGGCGACCTTCGAGGCATCGCGCACCTCGTGGAACATGCTCTCGCCGAAGAAGGCTGCGCCCAGCGAGACGCCGTAGAGGCCGCCGACCAAGCGCCGCTCCGCCCCCGCATAGACCTCCACCGTGTGGACGTGTCCGAGGTCGAACAGCGCGCCGTAGAGCTCACGGATGCGGCCGTTAATCCAGGTCTTCTCGCTGTCCCGGCGCGGGGCGGCGCAGCCGGTGATCACCCCGTGAAAATCGGTGTCGCAGCGGACCTCGAACTGGTCGGAGCGCACCGTCCGGGCGAGGCGCCGGGACACCCGGAATCCGTCGAGGGGGAGGACGCCGCGCGCCCGCGGCTCGACCCAGTACAGGGTCGGGTCGCTCGCATCCTCGGCCATCGGGAAGATGCCCGCCGCGTAGGCCTTGAGCAGGATCTCGGGGGTGATGTCCACGCGGGTCGGATCGTGCATGAGGCGAGTGTCGCGCGGGCTCGGTCCAAATGCCAGAGCCGGCACCGGCCGCGATCGCCGCAAGGGCGGTGTCTGATCCCGACCGGGATCAGACCTTCATCCCGCCATCGTCCAAAAAGTGCTCGAGCCAGTGGATGTCATAGAGGCCGTTCTGGACGTCCGGGTTGCGGACGAGCGTCCGGAACAGCGGCAGGGTGGTGTCGATGCCGTCGATCACGAACTCGTCCAGCGCCCGGCGCAGGCGCATCAGGCACTCGTTGCGGGTGCGCCCGTGGACGATCAGCTTGCCGATCAGCGAGTCGTAATGCGGCGGGATCCGGTAGCCCTGGAAGGCCGCCGAATCGACCCGGACGCCGAGGCCGCCGGGGGTGTGGTAATGGGTGATCTGCCCGGGGGACGGCCGGAAGGTCTCCGGGTGCTCAGCATTGATCCGGCACTCGATGGCGTGCCCCTCGACCTTGATGTCAGATTGCGAGACCGAGAGCGGGCCGCCCGAGGCGACCTGGATCTGCTCGATCACGAGGTCGATGCCGGTGATCATCTCAGTCACCGGATGCTCGACCTGGATGCGGGTGTTCATCTCGATGAAGTAGAACCGCCCGTCCTCGTACAGGAACTCGACGGTGCCGGCGCCGAGATAGCCCAGCTCCTTCATGGCGTTGGCGCAGATGCCGCCGATCTCGGCGCGCATCGACTCGTTGAGCGCCGGCGAGCCGCCTTCCTCCCACACCTTCTGGTGGCGCCGCTGCAGTGAGCAGTCGCGCTCGGCCAGATGGACCGCGCCGCCGCGGCCGTCGCCGAGCACCTGCACCTCGATATGCCGGGGCTTCTCCAGATACTTCTCCAGATAGACCGCGTCGTCGCCGAAGGCGGCCTTAGCCTCGGAGCGGGCCATGCCGATCGCCTGCTCCAGCTCGGCCTCGCTGCGGGCGACCTTCATGCCCCGACCGCCGCCGCCGGCCGCCGCCTTGACCAGGACGGGGTAGCCGATCTCGGCGGCCACGCGCTTGGCCTCGTCGGCATCCTCGACGCCGCCCTCCGAGCCGGGCACGCAGGGAATGCCGAGCTTCACCGCGGTGCGCTTGGCCTCAATCTTGTCACCCATGGTGCGGATATGCTGCGCCTTGGGGCCGATGAAGCCGATCTGGTGATGCGCCAGAACCTCGGCGAACCGGGCGTTCTCCGACAGGAAGCCGTAGCCCGGATGCACCGCATCCGCCCCGGTGATCTCGCAGGCCGCGATGATCGACGGGATGTTGAGGTAGCTGTCCCGGGCCGAGGGCGGCCCGATGCAGACGCTCTCGTCGGCGAGCCGAACATGCATGGCGTCCGCGTCGGCGGTGGAATGAACCGCCACGGTGGCGATCCCGAGTTCCTTCGCCGCCCGCAGGATGCGCAGGGCGATCTCGCCGCGGTTCGCGATCAGGATCTTGTCGAACATCGAACCCTTAGAGCGTCCAGGCGATCCGACGGGACCGCGCAGGATGATCTATCCTCTTGTTGCGCGGCGTTTTCCAGGCCCGAAGCGGCAGCCGGTCCGGCGGAAGACGCCCAAAACACCCTGCGCCGGGGCAATCACCGCCTCGGCGCGGGACGCGGACCGAAGCACGCAGCGGATGCACCGCCCGGCACTTCGCGAAAAGCTCTGTCGTCGCATCCACTTCACCCGCGAGCCGGCCGGAGCCGGTTGCCGGGACGATGCGTCAGGAGATGACCAGCAGCGCCTCACCGTACTCGACCGGCTGGCCGTCCTCGACGAAGATCGCCGTCACGGTGCCGGCGCGGGGCGCCACGATCTCGTTGAAGGTCTTCATCGCCTCAATGAGCAGCAGCTTGTCGCCGACCTCGACCTTCGAGCCGACCTCGATGAACGCCTTGGCCTCGGGGGAGGGGCGCAGATAGGCGGTCCCGACCATCGGCGACGGCACGGAGCCGGGATGCGCGCGGGCCGGCTCGGCCGGCGCCAGGGCGCCGGTGGGCGGCGCCACCGGGGGCGGCGCGAGGGCGGCGGCCGGGGCAGGGCCCGCGACCTGGACGTTCACGGGTTCGAGCCGCCGCACCACGCGGATGCGCAGGTCGCCCTTCTCGACTTCGATCTCGGACAGGCCGGTCTCGGTCACGAGGTTGGCGAGTTCGCGCACGAGCTCGGGGTCGATGGGATCGTTCTTGGGCATCCGGCCTTCTTCGTATCGCGCCGCGGCGGTCGGTTCATCCGGCATGCGCGCTGGCACTCGATCACAGCCTCATGGCTGGCGGCTCTTAGCGCATCGTTCCGGGGATCGGAACCGGCCCGATGCGCTAGAACTTTGGATTTGCATCGTCTTTTTCCGAAAGGCGGCAACCGCCTTCCGGGATGACGCTCTAGCCGAAGGCGGCCCGGCGCGACAAGACCGCGCCCTCCGCCATCCGCCGGTGCTTAGGTCCGGCCCGACGCCTCAGCAGGAGGCGTGGCCGCATTGGCGTACATCCGCGATGGTCTTGCGGATCGGATCGACGCCGACGGCGCCCGGAATCACCTCGTCGCCGATGATGAAGGCCGGCGTGCCGGACAGTCCGAGTCGGTCCCCCAGGCCGCGATTCTCGCTGAGCGCGGCCTTCACCTCGGGGGAGGCCATGTCCTTCTGCAGCTTGGTCGTGTCGGCGCCGAGGTCCTTGGCGACCTGGATCGCCCGGGCGCCGTTCACCCGGCCCTTGGTCTCGAGCAGCTTCTGGTGGAATTCGAACAGCTTGTCGCCCTTGAGCTGCTGGCGCACCGCGATGGCGACCTGGCTGGCCTCGAGCGATTCCGGGCCGAGCACCGGGAAATCCTTGATCACGACCCGCAGCTTCGGGTCGGTCTTGATCAGGGTCTGCACGTCCACCAGCGCCTTGCGGCAATAGCCGCAATTGTAGTCGAAGAACTCGACCAGCGTGACGTCGCCCGTCGGGTTGCCGGCGACGACGTCGTGCGGGCCGTTGATCAGGGCCTCGCGGGCCTCCTTAAGGGCCGCCGTCTGGGCGAGGCGCTGCGTCTCGGCCTGCTGCTTCTCGGCCTCGGCCAGGGCCTCCTGCAGCACCTCGGGATGCTTGATCAGGTAGTCCTTGACGATCGCCTCGATTCCGGCGCGCTGCGCGTCCGTGAACGAGGCCGCAGCAGCCGGAGCGGCGGATTGTGTGGCGTCCTGCGCCGAAGCCGGGACGGCGGCGAGACCGAGCGCCAGGGCCAGCGCGGGCAGGGAGCGGTTGAAGAGCATGGATCCTCGCTTGCGCGGCAAGCCGGCCCGCGCGTGGCGCGAGCGGTAGATGGTGGGTTAGGCGTTTTCGCGGCGCCGGGTCAAATCACGAGACCGGCCCGCAGATCCCGCCCGCCGCGCGCAATCCGGTCCGCCATGTTCAAGCTGTTCCGCGCCTTCTGGCTGCGCCCGCACCTGCTCTGCGCGATCCTGGTGGCGATCGCCGCCGCCCTGCTTGTGCCGGGCCTCGACCCCGGAATGCGGCTGCTGACCGGCTGGTGCGCCGGCGTGATCGTCCATGCCGGGCTGGTCGTGCGACGGGCGACCGGGCAGAGCCGGGACGCCATGCGCCGCGAGGCCGCACGGCTCGACGACAGCGCCGGGGTAATCACGATCTTCGCCCTGCTGGCGTCAGCGGCGAGCCTCGGCTCGGTGGCGGTGCTGGTGGTCGGCGGCCGCATCGCCGGACCCGGCGAGCGCTATGCCCTCGCGCTCGCCGGCGCAAGCCTGGTCTGCACCTGGGTGTTCGTGCAGATGATCTTCACCGTGCACTACGCCCACGTCTATTACGGCACTGAGGATGAAGCCGGCGCCGAGCGCGGCGGCCTGGACTTCCACGGCGAGATGGAGCCGGATTTCTGGGACTTCCTGTACTTCACCGTGACCATCGGGGCGGCGGCCGCGACCTCGGACACCAATCTCACCAGCAAGCGCATGCGGCGGATCGCGACCGCGCAGACGATCGGGGCCTACCTGTTCAACACCGGGATCCTGGCGCTGGTGGTCAACATGGCCGCCGGCCTCGCGCCGCACTGACGCCAGTTGAGGCCGGGGCCGCCAGGGGCTAACCCCGGATGTCCGTCGACCCCGCTCTCGCGCCCCGTCAGGAAAGCATGATTCCGATCTCCCTGCGGGCCGCCGCCGTCCAGCCGTTCCTCGCCATGGACGTCATGGCCGCGGCCGCCGCCAAGGCCCGGCGCGGCGACGACGTGGTGCGCATGGAGGTCGGCCAGCCCTCGGCACCGGCCCCGCGGGCGGTAATCGCGGCGACGCAGGCGGCGCTCGTCACCGGCCGGGTGCCCTATACCGAGGCGCTCGGCCTGCCGGCTCTGCGCGAGCGGATCGCCCGGGACTATGCCGAGCGCCACGGCGTCGCGGTGAGCCCGGAGCGGGTGGTGATCACCACCGGCTCCTCGGCGGGCTTCGTGCTCGCCTTCATGAGCCTGTTCGATGCCGGAGCCCGGGTGGCGGTGCCGCAGCCTGGCTATCCGGCCTATCGCAGCATCCTGGCGTCCCTCGACCTCGTGCCGGCCCCGATGGTGCTGCGCGAAGAGGACCGCTTCGCCCCCACCGCCGCCCTGCTGCGCGAGACCCATGCCCGCGCCCCCGTGGCCGGCGCCCTGGTGATGAGCCCCGCCAACCCCTCCGGCACGGTGATCACGGAAGCCGCGTTGCGCGACCTCTGCGCGGCGACTCGGGAGCTGGGCCTGCCGCTGATCTCGGACGAGATCTATCACGGCCTCAGCTACGGCCTGCCGACCGTGACCGCCCTGCGGTTCGACCCAGACGCACTGGTGATCAACTCGTTCTCGAAATACCATTGCATGACCGGCTGGCGCGTCGGCTGGATGGTGGTGCCGGAAATCCTGGTCCGCCCGATCGAGCGGCTGGCGCAGAATCTTTACATCTCGGCGCCCTACCTCTCGCAGGTCGGTGCGCTCGCAGCGCTCGACGCCACGGACGAACTCGACGCGGTGCGCGACGGCTATGCCCGCAACCGGGCGATCCTGCTCGACGCGCTGCCCGGCCTCGGCCTTGGGCGCGTGCACCCGGCCGACGGCGCCTTCTACCTCTACGCGGACGTGGCGAACCTCACCAACGATGCTACCGGCTTCTGTCGGCGCATGCTCGACGAGGCCAACGTCGCCGCGACACCGGGGCTCGATTTCGACCCGGATCTCGGCCACCACCACGTCCGGTTCTCGTTCGCCGGCTCCGAGGCCGAGTGCCACGAGGCGGTGGCGCGGCTGCGAAGCTGGCTGCGCTGAATCTTTAAGCGGCTTCCATCGGCACCAGCGCCCGGACCGCCTCGGGCAGCTCCGAGAAATGCTCGATCACCCGGTCGGGCCCGAGCTCGGTCACCGGCTTATCGGTATAGCCGAAGGTCACCGCCACCACCGGGACGCCGGCGGCCTTGGCGGTGTCGATGTCGGTGCGCGAATCGCCGACCATAACGGCCCGGGCCGGATCGCCTCCGGCGCGTTCGATCGTGCCGGTGAGGTGGCTCGGGTCGGGCTTGTAGGCCGGAAAGGTGTCGCGCCCGCAGATCGCCGCGAAGCGGTGGCCGATGCCGAGCAGGAGCAGCAGTTCCACCGACTGGCCCTCGAACTTGTTGGTGCAGACCGCTAGCCGGAAGCCCGCCGCCTCCAGCGCATCCAGCGCCTCCACGACCCCGGGATAGAGGTGCGACGTGTCGGCGAGGTGCGCGCCGTAATGGTCGATGAAGGCCTCGAACAGCCGCTCGTGATCCTCCGGCGAGAGTGCGCGGCCCTCCGCCTCGAAGCCGCGCCGGATCAGCGCCTTGGCGCCCGCGCCGATCAGGCCGCGGGCCTGGGACAGGGGCAGCTCGGCCAGGCCCTCGCGCTTCATCAGCACGTTAAGGGTGCCGATCAGGTCGCCCGCCGTCTCGGCCAGGGTTCCGTCCAAGTCGAACACGGCGATCGGCGGACGGGCGGTCGAGTCGGGCGGCATCTGGTCGGGCTCCTGCTGGGATACGGCCTCGCTAAAGCCGGCTGGACTTGGCGGCAAGGCGGCGCGGCGCCCCACACTCGCCCGAAAGCCCAGCGAAAGGCTGGGCGCGTCAGCTCCCGGATCCCGCGATGAAACCGTCCCTGCCCCTTCTTGCTCTCTGCCTCGCGCTGGCGAGCGCGCCGGCCGCCGCGACCTCGTTCGAGTTCGTGCCCGCGCCGCAGACCGACCTTAACCGGATGTACCGGGTCGACAAGGTCACTGGCGAGGTGACATCGTGCCAGTACGGGCTCCAGGAATCGGCCGGCGGCATCGGCCAGACCGTGTGCTTCGGCCCCGGGGAGGGCGCCGGCCCGCAGGCACCGTCGGAATACGGCCTGGTCGCGAGCCGCCACACCCGCGAGGCCGGCGTGTTCCGGGTGAATTACCGCACCGGCGAGATGAGCATCTGCTTCGTGCTGGTGAAGAAGGAGCAGGTGGTCTGCACCCAGCAGGCCAAGCCCGGCGCTGAGGCGAGTTCCGACGCGCCGCTCACCGGGCCGGCCCCCGGCCGGGCCGGGGCCAGCGCCACGCCGGCACAGGGCGGGCGCTTTTGAAGCCACCCGCCCCGCGGAGGCGTTTCGGTCCGCCCTGCGGCGTGCTAGGGGCCGCGCGACCGCCTCAGGAAGCCCGGCTGCCCCGCATGCGCGACATCTCGATCCACCCCGCCGACCGGGCCGCCCGTCCGTGAGTGGGCCGGACCTGCGCCGGGCGGCGGCGTCGCGCGCCCTCGACTTGGTCGAGCCCGGCATGCGGGTCGGCCTTGGCACCGGCTCGACCGCGGCTTCCTTCGTGGCCCTGCTCGGCGAGCGGGTCCGCGGCGGGCTCGACATCGTCGGCGTGCCAACCTCGGAGGCGACGAGGCTCCAGGCCGAGGGCCTCGGCATCCGCCTCGCGACGCTCGACGAGCAGCCGGAGCTTGACCTGACCATCGACGGCGCCGACGAGGTCGACGACCAGCTGCGCCTGATCAAGGGCGGCGGCGCCGCGCTGCTGCGGGAGAAGATCGTCGCCTGCGCCAGCCGCCGCATGGTGGTGATCGCCGACGCGGCCAAGTACGTCGCCCGGCTCGGCGCCTTCCCGCTCCCGATCGAGGTGAACCTGTTCGGCCTGACCGCCACCCATCGCGCCGTCGAGGCGGCCGTCGCCCGGGTCGGCTGCTCCGGGCCGGTCCGGCTGCGCCGCGACCCGGCCGGCAAGCCGCTGCTGACCGATGGCGGCCATCACATCCTCGACGCCCATCTCGGCGCCATCCCCGACCCCGACGCGCTCGGCGCCGCCCTCTGGGCAGTGCCGGGCGTGGTCGAGCACGGCCTGTTCCTCGGCATCGCCGACGCCGCGATCCTCGCGGCGAATCGGGACGGGCAGGCTGAGGTCACCGTTCTCGGCAGCTTGGTCTGAAGCGCCATACTCCTCGCAGGAACGTTCAGCATGTCCCGTCGCCTCACCGCCGCGCTCGGCCTGGCCCTCGCCGCGGTCACGATCCTCCCGCACGCGGCTTCGGCCCAGGCGAATAAGACGGCCCCCGCCAAGCCGGTGGCGCAGCCGAACACGCCAGCCGCCGCGACGCCGACCTACACGCCGAGCCACCTGGCTCTCGCGCGCGAAGTGATGCTCAGCTCCGGCATCGCCCGCTCGTTCGATTCGGTCCTGCCGGCCTTCGCCGACCAGATCCGCAAGCAGACGGTGACGCGGCCCGAACTCAGCAAGGATCTCGACGAGGTTTTGGCCGCGCTCCAGCCCGAGATGGAGCTGCAGAAGCAGCGCATGATCGACATCGCCGCCCGCACCTACGCGGCGAAGTTCCCGGAGCCCGAGCTGAAGGAGATCGCGACCTTCTTCCGCTCGCCGGCCGGCAAGCACTATGTCGAGGCCCAGCCGCAGCTCCTCGACGAAATGGTGCAGGAGATGCAGGACTGGACGCAAGAAGTGTCCGAATACGTCATGGTCCGGGTCCGGGCCGAGATGGGCAAGCGCGGCCACCAGATGCAGTGAGGATATCGCCGGCGGATCGACCGCCGCGCCTCTGATCTGGGCCCGAGCATTCCCGCCCTTGCCCTCATCCTGAGGCGTCGAAGCGAAGCGGAGGCCTCGAAGGAGACTTTAAGGGATCGCTCGGCTGGCTGGAGGGCTCCTTCGAGGCACGCCGCGCTCCCACCTCGACCCACGCAAGCCGCGACGCGCCCCCTCTCCCGTGCGGGAGAGGGTTGGGGTGAGGGATCAGGTTTCTCCGGAAAGGTCGCACCCCTCACCCTGTCCCTCTCCCACACGGGAGATGGGACCCGCGCCACGACCGAAGATGTGTGAACATCCTCGCTCGATGACGGGGGCGCCTTGGACATCCGATGCCGTTGAACTCCATGCCGGCGAGCGCGCACGGTCAGACACGTTCCGCGCAGACGATCAACCGCCTCTACGCGGCGGGTGCGGCCCTGCTCGCTGTCCTGCCGCTGGCGATGGTGCTCGCCAACCGGTCGAGCCCGGTTTTCATCGGCCTCGCCGCGCTCGCCTTCCTGGTTGGACGCTTCCTCGAGGATCGCCGCACCCTCGCGCCGCACGTCGTTACCCCCCTGAAACAGCCGCTCGGCCTCACCGTCCTCGCCTTCCTGGCCTGGTGCCTGGTCTCCTTCGCCTGGACGCCATTCCCCGGTGCGTCGCTGCGGGTGCTGGGCGAGTTCCTGCCCACCCTGATCGCCGCCTATCTGCTGGCCTGCCTCGCCCCCGGCCGGATCCCGGCCTTCGCGCCCCGTCTCGCAGCGGCGGCGATCGGGCTGGCGGGCCTGATCATCGCCATCGACCTCGCCTCAGATCTCGCCCTGGAGCGGGCGGTCGGACGCCGGGTCGCGGCCTTCGTGCACAATCGGCCGGCCCTGACGCTCGATCTCGTGGCCGGCCCCGTGGCCCTCGTGCTCTGGCTGACCCGGGCCCGAGGTCTCGCTGTCGCCACCCTGGTCTTCGGCGCCCTGGGCGTGCTGCGCTCGATCAGCGGCGCCGCGCAGCTCGGCCTGCTCGCCGGAGCCGGGCTGTTCGCCCTGGCCCGTCTGCTGCCCCGGCGGGCCGGCATTGGTCTGGCGGGCTTGGGCCTCGGCCTTGCCGTGGCCCTCGCGCCCGTGGAGGGCGACCTGCTGGCCAGAATCATGCCGGAGGCAGCGCATGAGCGCCTTGTCCAGTCCTCCTCCCGGGCCCGGGTCGCCATCGCCCGCAGCTTCGGCGCGGCTGTCGCGGCCGATCCGTGGCGGGGCGCGGGCTTCGGCACCAGCGCGCGCTTCGCCGAGACTCCGGTGGCCGGCACGGTCGCGCCCGAGATGCGGATCCTCCTCGGGGTCGGCCACCCGCATAACAGCTTCCTGCAGGTCTGGGTTGAGCTGGGTTTGCCCGGCGCGCTCCTGGGGACAACGGTCCTGTTGCTGATGCTCGGCCGCGTCGCCAGGCTGCCCCAGCCCGACCGGGCCGCGGCACTGGGTCTCGTCACCTGCGCCGCCGCCATCGCGTTCGTCGAGCACAATGGCTGGGCGGCATGGTGGACGGCCGGGCTCGGCGCTGCCATCACCTGGATGCGTGCGGCTGCGCCGCGCGCCGCCGCGACGGAACCCGAGATGGACGGCCCCGCATGAGCGCCTTCGACGTCGACCTCTTCGTCATCGGCGGCGGCTCGGGGGGCGTCCGCGCCGCCCGGATCGCGTCCGGCTACGGCGCCAAGGTCATGCTGGCCGAGGAATACCGGGTCGGCGGCACCTGCGTGATCCGCGGCTGCGTGCCCAAGAAGCTCATGGTCTATGCGGGCCGCTTCGCCGACGAGTTCGAGGACGCCACGGGCTTCGGCTGGACGGTCGAGCGCCCGCGCTTCGACTGGCGCGTCCTCAAGCAGCGCCGCGACGCCGAGGTGACCCGGCTCGAAGGGATCTACGACACCAACCTGATGCGCGCCGGCGTCGAGATCGTGCCCGAGCGCGCCGTGATCGAGGATCCGCACACGATCCGCCTGCTCGGATCGGACCGGATCGTCCGGGCCGAACGGATCCTGGTGGCGGTCGGCGGGCATCCGGTGAAGGAGCCCGCGGTGCCCGGGATCGAGCTGGCCATCACCTCGAACGAGGTGTTCGAGCTCGAGAGCCTGCCCGAGCGCATCCTGGTGATCGGCGGCGGCTATATCGCGGTCGAGTTCGCGGGCGTCTTCGCGGCTTTGGGCAGCCGCACGACCCTGCTCCACCGGGGTGATCGGCTGCTGCGCGGCTTCGACGACGAGGTCCGCGACGCCCTCGCCGAGGCCTATGGCCAGCGCATGGACCTGCGGCTCGGCCGCACGCTGACCCGGATCGACCGGAGCGCCGACGGGCTCTGCGCGCGCCTCGACGACGGCTCCGAGATCCTGGCTGATCAGGTCCTGGTGGCCACCGGCCGGCGCCCGAACGTCGCCGGGCTCGGGCTGGAGACGGTCGGGATCGAGACCGATGCCGCCGGGGCGATCCCGGTCGATGCCTATTCCCAGACCTCGGTCCCCTCGATCTACGCGGTCGGCGACGTCACCAACCGCGCCAACCTGACCCCCGTGGCGATCCGCGAGGGCCACGCCTTCGCCGACACGGTCTATGGCGGCAAGCCGTCCTGCGTCGACCACCGGCTGATCCCGACCGCGGTGTTCTCGACCCCCGAGATCGGGATCGTCGGCCATACCGAGGCCGCCGCCCGGGAGATCTACGGCAAGATCGACGTCTACAAGGCGCGCTTCCGGCCGATGAAGGCGACGCTCTCCGGCCGCGAGGAACGGATCCTCATGAAGGTGCTGGTCGATTGCGCCAGCGACCGGGTGGTCGGCGTCCACCTCTTCGGCCATGATGCCGGCGAGCTGATCCAGGCGGTCGGCATCGCGGTCACGATGGGTGCCACCAAGGCGGATTTCGACCGCACCATCGCGGTCCATCCGACCGCCGCCGAGGAGCTCGTGACCATGCGGGTGCCGGAGGTGACCAAGCATCCCGTAGGGGTCGGTTAAGTTCGCCGCGTCGCGGGGTCTCGACGCGGTGCGCGGCCGAGCCATATCAGGGTCATGGGCAAGCAGGGCGCAGGCAAGGGCAATCGCGAGGACGACGCGCACGCGCGGCGTCAGGCGATCATCGACGGCCTGCTGGCCGATGCGCTGCGGCCGGCCTTCAGCTACCGGGTCCCCAGCCACGACGCGCTGCCCGCCGACATCCGCCGCGCGATCGACCGGCTGCTCGCCAAGGCCGAGACCCTGCGCAGCCGCTGCCTCACCTACGACGACCTCGAGGAAGCGCTGCCCCCCCGCGACGTCTCCGCGGAGGATCTGGAGGCGATCTTCTGGATCCTGGCCGAGCACGGGATCGAGGTCGAGGACGGCGAGGCGTGAAGAGACGGTAGCGGGTTGCTTTCTGGCGCCCGCAGATTTCGTCCTTGATCACTGCCGGGACCGCACAGAATAAATTAGATGGTCGGTCCGGGGCTCCGCTCGCGGCCCCGGATGACGGGGAGGGACAGGGGCGTCCGCGCACATCCGGCGCCCGCCAGCGAAAGGTCTTTCGTGCTCAGAAGGTCCGAAGCCTCGGTACGATCAGGCTTCGACAACAACTTGCCGGCAGCAGGCCGCCGCACCGTCCGGGGTCCAACTCTGCTTCAGGCTCCTGCCTGCCCTCAGGAATCCGGCACTCGCAAGGGCTTGGGAACCTCTCTATAAGCCGCGCTTCGCGCGTTACGCGCGATCGCACGAAGGATGTGCGCGGAGAGAGGTCATGGCCGAGCGTTGGACACCGAAGAACTGGCGGAACCTGCCGATCCAGCAGGTCCCCGCCTATCCGGATTCGGCGGTGCTGCAGGCGGTCGAGACCCAGATCGCGAGCTTTCCGCCGCTGGTTTTTGCCGGCGAGGCCCGCAAGCTGAAGACGGCGCTCGGGCGCGTCGCGGCCGGCGAAGCCTTCCTGCTCCAGGGCGGCGACTGCGCCGAGAGCTTCGACGAGCATTCGGCCGACAACATCCGCGACTTCTTCCGGGTGTTCCTGCAGATGGCGATGGTGCTCACCTTCGCGGGCGGCTCGCCCGTGGTGAAGGTCGGGCGCATCGCCGGGCAGTTCGCCAAGCCGCGCTCCTCGCCGACCGAGACCCTCGATGGCGTGAGCCTGCCGAGCTACCGGGGTGACATCGTTAACGGCATCGGCTTCAGCGAGGAGGCCCGCACGCCGGACCCGCGCCGCCAGCTCGAGGCCTACCGGCAATCGGCCGCGACCCTGAACCTGTTGCGTGCCTTCGCCACCGGGGGTTACGCCAACCTGGAGAACGCGCATCGCTGGATGCTGGGCTTCGTGAAGGATTCACCGCAATCCTCGCGCTACCAGGATGTCGCCGGCCGCATGACCGACGCGCTCGACTTCATGCGGGCGATCGGCATCAACCCGGAGACGCATCCGGAGGTGCGGACCACCGATTTCTACACCAGCCACGAGGCCCTTCTGCTCGGCTACGAGGAGGCGCTGACCCGCGTCGACTCGACCACGGGCGATTGGTACGCCACCTCCGGCCACATGCTCTGGATCGGCGACCGGACCCGCCAGCCGGACCATGCCCATGTCGAGTACGCCCGCGGGATCAAGAACCCGATCGGCCTGAAATGCGGCCCGTCCATGCAGGCGGACGGCCTGATCCGGCTGATCGACCTGCTCAACCCGGAGAACGAGCCCGGCCGTCTGAGCCTGATCTGCCGATTCGGCGCCGACAAGGTCGGCGACCACCTGCCGGGCCTGATCCGGGCGGTCGAGCGGGAGGGGCGGTCCGTGGTCTGGATCTGTGACCCGATGCACGGCAACACCGTCGCGGCCGGTCGCTACAAGACCCGGCCGTTCGACCGGGTGATGCAGGAGATCGAAGGCTTCTTCGGCGTCCACCGGGCCGAGGGCACGTTCGCGGGCGGCATTCATCTCGAGATGACCGGCAAGGACGTGACCGAGTGCACCGGCGGCGCCCGGGCGCTCACCGCCGACGACCTGCAGGACCGCTACCACACCTATTGCGACCCGCGCCTCAACGCCGAGCAGGCGCTGGAGGTGGCGTTCCGCACGGCCGAGCTGGTCAAGGCCGAGCGCAGCCATGTGGAGCGTCCGCGCCTCGACGCGGCCGAGTGAGACGGTGCGCCAATCCCTCCCCCGCCACGGGGGAGGGGCCCGTCAGGCGATCGCCCGGGCGGCGCCGTTCCAGCGCTGGATGACCTCGCCCACCTGGCAGACCGGGACCGGGCGGCTGATCAAGTAGCCCTGGATCTCGTCGCAGCCCTCCGTGCGCAGATGCGCGAGCTGGGCCTCGGTCTCCACCCCCTCGGCGGTGGTGGTCATGCCGAGGCTGGTGCCGAGCCCGATCACCGCCCGGACGATGAAGTCGGTCCCGTCCTTCAGGCACAGGTCGCGCACGAAGGATTGGTCGATCTTGATCTTGTCGAACGGAAAGCTGCGCAGGTAGCTCAGCGACGAGTAGCCGGTGCCGAAATCGTCCATCGAGACCCGTACGCCCAACGCCTTGAGGCTGTGCAGGATCGCGGTGGTGGCGCCGGGATTGGCGACCAGCACGGATTCGGTGATCTCGAGCTCCAGTCGGCGGCCGGGCAGGCCGGTCCGGCGCAGGGCCTCGCGCACCGCGGTCACCAGGCTGGCCGAGGTGAACTGCACCGCCGAGACGTTCACCGCGACCTTGAGCCCGTCCGGCCAGCGGGCGGCCTCCTCGCAGGCCCGGCGCAGGACCCATTCGCCGAGTGGGACGATCAGGCCGAGTTCCTCGGCGATCGGGATGAACTCGGTGGGCGAGACGAAGCCGCGGCTCGGGTGGTTCCAGCGCAGCAGGGCCTCGAAGCCGCAGATCCGGTCCGTCGCGAGGCTGTAGATCGGCTGGTAGTAGACCTCGAACGCCTCGCGGGCCAGCGCGTCGCGCAGGTCGCGCTCCAGCATGCGCCGGGCTTGGAGACGGGCATCCATCTCGGGCTCAAAGAACCGGAACGAGCCCCGGGCCTCGGTCTTACCGCGGTCGAGGGCAACCTCGGCGTTCTTCAGGAGCTTCTCGCAGCTCGCGCCGTCGCCTGGCGCCAGGGTGATGCCGATGGTCAGCCCGACGCTGATCTCGTGGTTGCTCAGGCTGTAGGGCGCGCTCAGCACCTCGAGGATCCGCCGGGCCAGGATCGCGGCCTCCTCCGGACGGTCGACGCCGCGCTGGACGACGATGAACTCGTCGGCCCCGAGCCGGGCGACGCAGTCGACCTCGCGCACGCAGGCGGTCAACCGCGCGCCGACCGCGGCCAGCAGCTCGTCCCCGACCCCATGCCCCAGGGTCTCGTTCACCGGCCGGAAATCGTCGAGGTCGATGGCGAAGACCGCGAAGCCCGCATCGCGCCCGGCCTGGGCCACCGCCAGGTCGATCTGCTGGCCCAGAGCCTCCCGGTTCGGCAGCCCGGTCACCGTGTCGTGATGCGCCAGGAAGGCGATGCGCGCCTCGGCCCGCCGGCGCTCGGTGACGTCCTCGTAGGTCGCCACGAAGCCGCCATCGGCGGTCTCGCGCCGATCGATCGAGACCGTTCGGCCGTTGGCGAGCTCCTGGAACTGCGTGTGCCAGATGCCTCCGCGATGCGCCTCGTGCTCCTGGCGGAGAAGGGCGGCGAGGTCGCTGCCCGGATGGTTGCCGGCCGCGAGGCTGATCCGCAGCACGTCCTGCGCGGACATCCCGGGGACGACCGCACCGGCGGGCAGACCGTAGATCTCGCTGTAGCGGCGGTTCACCACCATCAGACGGTGCTGGGAATCGTAGAGACACAGCCCCTGGGACATGTTGTCCAGAGCCGCGTCGAGCCGCAGGTTGGTCTCGGTGAGCCGGTCCTCCTGCTCCTTAAGCAGGCTGATGTCGCTGCACACCGCCACGAAGCCGCCCTGCTGGGTGGCGCTGCGGCTCACCCGAAGCCAGCGCCCGTCGGCCAGCCGGATCTCGCCGTCGCGGGCGAGCGCCCGGAAGCACTCGTCGAGATTCGGCGGGCCGGGGGCGGGACGCGACAGGGACAGGCCGGCCGTGATCGCGGCCGCCAGCCCGTCGAAGAAGTGCAGTGCCTGGGTGTTGGCGAGCGCGATGACGCCCTCGGCATCGACCACGACCACGCCCTCGCGGGAGGTCTGGAGCGCATCGGTCACCAGGGCCTCGGCGACGCGGCGCTGGCTGACCTCGCGTTGCATCATAGCTTGGATGTTGTCGCGCATCACCGCCATGGAGCGCAGCAGGCTGCCGAGCTCGTCGCGACCGCCGGCCGGGATCCGGTCGTCGAGCCGGCCGCTGGCGATCCGCTCTGCCGCCGCCGAGGCATCCGCCAGGGGTCCGGTGATGCGGCGGTTGAGCAGCCAGGCGATCATCGCGCAGGCGAACACCGCCAGACCCGCCACGATGGCGTTGACCTGCATCTCCCGGGCGACGAGCATCCGGGCGGCCTGCCGAAAGGTGAAGCCGTCGCCCGCGGTGTAGTTGACCAGGAGGTCGATCTGGCCATCCACCACGTTGGCCTGATGGTCCAGGGCGTCCCAGCGCTCGGGTTGGGCGGTGGCCGGATCGAGGCCGCGGCGCATCTCCTCCCAGGTGGCCACCGCGGCCTGGACAGCCCCGGCGGTGCGCACCGACCGGTCCGATTGCGAGCGCTCGACCGCGATGGTCAGGTCTTCGGAGAGGGTGGTCGAGAGCTCGGCGATCTCGGCATCGAGCTTGGACGCCGCGGCGTCGTCGCGGACATGGGTCCGGCGCGCGAAGGCGCTGCGCATCTTGGCGAAATCCGCCGCGGTTGCCCGGGCGTAATTGATCGACATCAGCGACTCGTCATAGGTGCGATTGACGAGCACCCCGACATGCGAAATCGCCACGACGGCGTAGAGGCCGAGCGCGCCGGACAGCAGGCTCATGCCCAGGAAGGCGACGAAGATCCGGCCTCGGATCGTCGCAGGCAGCCCCGCGATGCCGCGCACGGCGCGCATCGGACCCGAGGCTTCGCGTTCGTCCGTCGCTCTCTCGGGGTCTCGCATCGCACCGGGCCGCCGTGTGACAGGTGCCGTGAACCGTAATTGCTACATGTTAAGACGCGATTAGCCCGGTGGATTGCCGAAACGACCCGTCAACAACCGTTTTGATATCGCGATCACTGCCCAAACAGCCGAAATGGCAGGATCGCGAGGCATCGTGAAAATGATTTCTCAATCAAATCTCGGGTAGATTGCCGGGACGAGCCCGAGGAACAGCATGCCCCCCGCAGCGTCGAGTTTGTTCGCACAGCCCCGCGGGCGATCGGCCCTGCCGGCTTTCATCGCTCTGGCGCTGGGGATGATCTGCGGATTGATCCTGATCGGCGATCTCGAAGCCTCCGGGCTGATGGTGTCGCAGAAGGGCCGGGCGTTCCAGCCGGGCAATCTCGCGTTGAGCCGGGGCGAGACGGTGATGTTCGTCAACGACGACAGCGACCTGCTGCATCACGTCTTCGTTGAATCGGACACGTTCAGCTTCGATTCCGGCGACCAGGAACCGGGCAGCCGCACGCCGGTCACCTTCACCGAGCGCGGCACCTTCCAAGTGCTGTGCGGCATCCATCCGAAGATGAAGCTGGTGGTGAAGGTGAATTAGCCCCGTCCGATGGGGTGACGGGGTCGGAGTTCGACCGCTCACAGTCCTTGCCAGCGCAGCGAAGCAACCAAGGGCGGCGCGCGCTACCTGATTGTCGTGTTTCGCTGGGTTGCTTCGTTGCACGCGCAATGACGGCCGACGCGTACGACAGCATCGATCCCCTCATCCTGGGAAACCCGCCACAGAGGGCCTCGAAGGAGCCCTCCAGACGCCGCGCGATGTCTGGAGGCCGCATTCGAGGCCCCCGCTTCGCTCCGTCGCCTCAGGATGCCGGGTTGGGTGAAAGGGGCGGCAGAGGCCCGCTTCACGGTTGACCAGAAGTCCCTACCGCTCCGCCGCCCGGATCGGCTTGGCCTGGGGTGTGGGCTTCACGCGCTCGATCGTCTGGCCGTCGCGCAGCTCCGGGGGCGGGCTGAAAATGATGTGGCTGTCAGCCGCCAAGCCCGATTCGAGTTCGAGCACCCGCCCGAGATCGCGCCGCACCTTGATCGTCCGCCAGATCACCCGATCGTCCTCTCCGACCTCGGCGACCTGGAGTCGGTTGCTCTTGAACACCGTCGCCTCGGCCGGGACCGAGACACTCTCCTCGATGCGCGGGATCTTCAGGGTCACGGCGGCGTAGAGCCCCGCCCGCAGAGCCCGGTCGGGGTTGGGTACGTCGACCTGCGTCGTCAGGGTGCGCGAGGCGGCGTTGAGCGCCACCGAGCTGCGCTCGACGAAGCCGCCGAAGCGCCGCCCCGGGATCTGGGGCACGCTGATCTCGGCCTGGACGCCCGGCTTGACGCCGACCGCATCGTTCTGCGGCACGTTCACGGTGATGCGGAGCGTGCTGTCCTGGTCCACGCTGAGCAGCGGCGTGCCGCCATTGTCGGCTTTGACCAGATCGCCGACATCGACGTTACGGGTCGTGACCACGCCGTCGAACGGCGCGACCACCCGCTCGAACGCGGTGAGCGCCTTCAGCCGCTCGACCACCGCTTCCTGCGATTTAATGTTGGCGGTGGCGACCTTCACCCCCGCCTCGGCGGCCGCCAGAGTCGCGGCCTGCGACAGGACGCTCGCCTGCGACGTGTCGGCATTCTGACGCGAGGCCCAGCCCTGGACCGCCAAAGTCGAGGTGCGGTTGTTGGTCAAGTTCGCGAGATTGACGTTGGCGCGGGCCTGCTCGACCTGCGCCTGGGCCTGGAGCAATTGCGCCCGCAGCTGGCCGACCTGCGCCTCGGCCTGGACGAGCTGCTGGTCGAGATCCGGGGCGGCGATGCGCAGGAGCAGGTCGCCGGCCTTGACGCGGGAGCCGATATCGACCCGCCGCTCGGCGATGTAGCCGGTAGCGCGGGCGGCGATCGATGCGGTGGCGAAGGCCTGGGTCTCGCCCGGCAGGGTGAGATCGAGCGGCCCGTCCGCCCGCTCGGCCACGATCGTGCGCAGCTGGGGCACCAGGGTCTTGATCCCCTCCAGCGTTGCGGTGGCCTCGACGTCCCGCTGCCAGTGATTGTAGGCGCCGTAGCCGAGCAGGCCGGCAGCCACCAGCCCGACCAGGAGGAACGGGGCGAGTCCGGGGGCCGGCGGGATGTCTCGGGTGTCGCCCTGCGCCGCGTCGTGCGCCTTCATCGATCGGCTCTCCACCCCGAGCAGCGCCCGGATCCGGCCAGGGTAGCGGGCAAAGTCCGTGCCGACCAGCGCGAGGCTTCGACGCAGCGGGCGCTAGCGTGCTGCCGGACCGTGCAGGCGCAGGCGCCCGCTGAGGCGCTTGTGCAGGTGGACCATCAGGGCGATCCCGAACAGCGGCGTCAACAGGTTGAGGATCGGCACGACCATCATCGCCGACATGAGGCAGCCGGCGCTCAACGTGCGGATCGCGAAGGTCCGGCGCATTGCGGCGGCCTCGGGAAGCGGCCGGAACCGGGCCGCCGCCATCTCGAAATATTCCCGCGCCAGCAGGTAGGCGTTGGCACCGAAGAACGCCGCAATCCCGATCACCGGCACGAAGAAGATCACCAGAGCCGCCAGGTTGACGAGCAGCGTCACGCCCGCGAAGCGCACTGCGTAGAACATCGCGGTGCCGAGCGGCATCGGCCGGCCCGGGGGATCGTTCGGGAAATCCGTGCGCTCGACGATCGCGGCGGCGTCGTCGAGGAAGAAGCCCGCCACCAGGATCGAGATCGCCGGCATGAGATACGCCAGAACCACGAACAGGCCGAACCCGGCCAGGTAGTAGGCGAGGCTGTCGAGGATCGGGTACTGGGCGGAGATGTGGTGGCTCGCCTGGAAGGCCTGGACCAGCCGGGTCAGGCCGAGCCACAGCAGGACCAGGAGCCCGAGCGTCAGGCCCAGGGACTTCCACAGGATCGCCCGCAGGGGCGGGGAGAAGGTCTGGCGCAAAGCCGCCGCGGCGGACTCGACGATCATCGGGCGGGGTTTCCGGCTTGCGAGCGCCGCCGGGGGAGACCCGCAGGGACGCATGAGGTCGGGATTCGGGCGCCGGACCCGGCGCGGCAGCGTTGTGAAGGGGTGCGGCCACCGGCGCAAGACCGGGCGCCGCCGCACCGGAGCGAGCGGACAGGAGCGCGCGTGCAGGACGCCAGGATGACGGCCTCGACCTCGACGACTTCCCCCCGGGCAGCGGAACGGCACTCGGCGGACCCGCCGCGCGCGCCCGATTACCGCCCGCGCCTCGCGCCGCTGCCCCAGGATCCGGAGGTGCTGGTGATCGGCGCCGGCGCGGCCGGCATCGGGGCGGCCCGTTCCCTCGTCGCGCTCGGCGTGCGGGTGGCGGTGCTGGAGGCGCGCGACCGGATCGGCGGCCGGGCGTTCACGGTCTCGGTGCGCGGCCACGCCCTCGATCTCGGGGCGCATTGGCTCCACGCCGGACCGATCAACCCCCTGGTGACCCTCGGCCGGGCGCGCGGGGAGCGCCTGAAGCTCGCGCCCCAGGAGAGCCATGTCTGGGTCGACCGCCGGCGGGGCCGCCCCGACGAGGTCCGGGCCAATGCCCGGGCCTTCGACCGGGCCGACCGGGCGATGACAGGCGGGGCCGCGCAGCCGGGGCCGGACCGGCCGGCGGGAAGCGCCCTGCCGCCGGGCCTCGGCCCCTGGGGATCCCGGGTGGCGCAGGTCCACGGGCTGGTCTCGGGCCGGCCGCTCGGCGAGGTGTCGCTGCACGATTTCCCGAGCCTCGAATACAGCGAGAACTTCTTCCTGGCCGGGGGCTATGGCAATTACCTCGCCCGGCTCGCCAACGACCTGCCGGTGGCGCTTTCAAGCCCCGTGACTCGCATCGACTGGTCGGACGGGCGCGTGTGCGTGGAGACTGCCGGCGGCGCAGAATACCGGGGCCGGGCGGTGATCGTGACGGTGCCGCTCATGGTCCTGCGCGACGGGCCGGCCTTCTCGCCGCCGCTGCCAAACGCGGTCCGGGCGGCGATCGACGGCTTCTCCACCGGCCTCTACGAGCACGCAGTGCTGCACTGGCCGTCGAGCCCGTTCCAGGGCCGCGACCGGCTGGCGGCGATCCACGGCACGCGGCGCTCGCCCCCCGGCCTGCTCACCCGCATCGATGGCACGCCGTTCCACTATTACGAGCTCGACGTGCACGAGGCTGAGGCGCTCGACGCGGCCGGGTCCGGTCCGGACGGGGTGCGCCGCCATGTCCGCTCGGTCCTGGCCGAGCAATTCGGCCGCGCGCGGCTGCGCGATCTGACCATACCGGCGGTGAGCGCGTGGCGTCACGATCCGTGGGCGCGCGGCTCCTGGGCGGTGGTGCCCCCAGGCCACGCGCCGGCCCGCGCGTTCCTGCAGGCGCCACTCGCCGACACGGTCTGGTTCGCCGGCGAGGCGCTGTCGCGGCTGCAATGGGGCACGGTCGGGGGCGCCTACGAGGAGGGCACCCGCGCCGCCGCGGACGCGGCCGAGCGTATCCGCACGGGCACAGGCTGAGCCGCACGCGCGCCGCCCGCCGCCGCACGTCTTGCCGGAGCCCGGCGGGACGGGCATCCCGCTTAAGGCTCGGGAGCTGGGGGGGGGCGCGCGTGGATTGGATTGAGGCGATCGGCTACCTCGGTACCGCGCTCACCATCTCGGCCTCGGCGATGAGCACCATGATCCCGCTGCGGATCATCTCGCTCTGCGCCAGCTGCGCGGTGATCACCTACGGGATCCTGATCGGCAGCATGCCGGTGGTGCTCACCGAGGCGATCCAGATCCCGTTCAACGCCTACCGGCTCTGGCAGATGATGCGCCTGGTGCGCGACGTCGAGACCGCCGCCGACGGCAACCTCTCCCTCGAATGGCTGCGCCCGTTCGGCTCGCAGCGCCGATTCGGGATCGGCGAGGTGGTGTTCCGCAAGGGCGATGCCGCGGGCGAGATGTACTACGTCGAGAGCGGCGCGTTCCGGATCCCCGAGGTCGGGATCGAGGTGCGCAAGGGTGGGATCGTCGGCGAGCTCGGCCTGCTCGCGCCCGGCAACACCCGCACCGCCTCGCTGATCTGCATCGAGGCGGGCAACGCGCTGTGCGTGTCCTATTCCGACGTGAAGCAGCTCTATTATCAGAACCCGGAATTCGGGTTCTACTTCCTGAAGCTGACCAGCGAGCGGCTGTTCCAGAGCGTCCAGACCGCGCCGCAGCCCGTGGCCGCCCGCGGCGACGCGCTGTAGCGCCGCCGCTCGCGATCAGAGCATGCTCGGCAGGATCCGGTCCGGCGGCCGGTGGCCGTCCATAAAGGTCTTGATGTTGATGATGACCTTCTCGCCCATGTCGGTGCGGCTCTCGTAGGTGGCCGAGCCCATATGGGGCAGCAGCACGACCTTGCCCTGGCGGGCGAGCTTCACCAGGCGCGGGCTCACCGCCGGCTCCTGCTCGAACACGTCGAGGCCGGCCGCCGAGACGTCGCCCGCCTCGATCAGCCGGGCGAGCGCGTTCTCGTCGATCACCTCGCCGCGCGCGGTGTTGACCACGATCGCCTCGGGCTTGAGCAGCTTGAGCCGCCGGGCCGAGAGCAGGTGGTAGGTCGCGGGCGTGTGCGGGCAGTTCACGGACACGATGTCGACCCGGGCGAGCATCTGGTCGAGGGATTCCCAGTAGGTCGCGTCGAGCGCGCCCTCGATCGCGGCCGGGACCCGGCGACGGTTGTGGTAATGGACCTGGAGGCCGAAGGCGCGGGCGCGCTTGGCGAGCGCCTGGCCGATCCGGCCCATGCCGACGATGCCGAGCCGCTTGCCGGTGATCCGCCGGCCGAGCATCCAGGTCGGAGACCAGCCCGTGGTCCAGTCGTCGTCCGGGATGATCCGGGCGCCCTCGGTGACCCGGCGGGCCACCGCCAGGATGAGCGCCATCGTCATGTCGGCGGTGTCCTCGGTCAGGACGCCGGGGGTGTTGGTGACCGTGATGCCGCGCTCGAGGGCCGCGGCCACGTCGATATGGTCGACGCCGTTGCCGAAATTCGCGATCAGCCGCAGGTTCGGGCCGGCCTGGGCGAGGAGCCCGGCATCGATCTCGTCGGTGACGGTCGGGACCAGCACGTCGGCCTCGCGCAGGGCCGCCGCGAGGGCGTCCGGCGGCATCGCGGAATCGTCGGGACTGAGCCGCACGTCGAACAGCTCGCGCATCCGCGTCTCGACGGCATCCGGCAGGCGCCGCGTCACGACCACCAGCGGCTTGCGCTTCGACACGTCTCTCTCCCCGTCAGCCTCGCGGCCGTGTTGGCGATCCCCGCCCGGCGGCCCAGATCCGGACCATCCGCGGCAAGCGTCCGTTAACCGAACTCGGCCAGACAGGTCGGGTGCGAGGCACCTGTCCCGGAGCCTGTTCCGACCCGTCGGCCTCTCTACCAGAGGTGGGCCGGAACACAATCGGAAGTCGCCTGCCACGGGGCCGCGCCGTCGCGATCCGGGCGACCGCGCAGCGTCTCGCCGGGCGGTGCCGGATACGGGATCGAGAACCCGAGCGGATCGGCCCCAGACGAGTCCGCGCAGCAACGTTCCATGGGGGTAGGGAGAGGACCATGCGCGCGTCACGCCTCAGCTTCGCCGTCGCGGCTTTGCTCCTGAGCGGTTTGTCCTTCGCGAACGCGGCCCCGCCGCCCTCCGCGCCGGAGACTGGCATCGGCCCCGTCACCAAGCTGCCGCTGCCCCGCTACGCCAGCCTCAAGACCGACCGCGTCAACCTGCGCGAAGGGCCCTCCAAGGATCACCGCACCCTCTGGGTGTTCCAGCGCGCCGGCCTGCCGGTGGAGATCGTCGGCGAGTTCGAGACCTGGCGGCGGATCCGCGACTCGGAGGGCACCGAGGGTTGGGTGCTGCATTCCCTTCTGTCGGGACGGCGCACCGCGATCGTGAATGCCGGCCCCGACAAGGGCGCCGAGAAGGCCGCGATCTCGCTGCGCGCCAAGGCCGACGAGGGCGCCGAGGACGAGGCCCGGCTCCAGACCGGCGTCATCGGCAACGTGAAGAGCTGCACCGGCACCTGGTGCCGCTTGATCGTCGCCCTGCCCAACCGCCGGGACGTGGACGGCTACATCCGCCAGAACCGCCTCTGGGGCGTCTATCCGAACGAGGTGGTGGAGTAATTTTTTTCGTATTTCGGGAGGCGCGCTGGGCCACGCTGATCGGTTCGATTCCGGGACCCCGTCGGCGCCGCGCCTCCGATCCACCTCATCGTCCTGAGGCGGCCGCGCGAAGCGTCGCCCGCAAAGGAGCCCTTCAAAACCCGCGCGATCCCTGGAGCCCCCTTCGAAGCCTCCGCTGCGCTCCGTCGCCTCAGGACGAGGGGAGGAGGGGGATAAGCGCTTTTCGGAACAGTCTGCCGCGGTTCGGTTGAGGACCGGCAGGCGCTCGCCTCCGCGAGGCGCAGGCTGTTCACCCACACGCGCTGCGATGCTGACACCCTCGCTCATGCAGACCGCGACACGCCCCCCTACGGGAGAGGGGAACCGCGCACATCCGGAAACGACCGATGCGTAACAAAAAAGCCGCCCGAAACCGGGCGGCTCGATCTCGACGCGGCGGCCGAGGCGCTCTGAAAAATCAGCTCTGACGGCGGCCAGCGGGGCGAGCGCGGCGGAGACGGACGATCACCTCGACGCCGGCGATCTCCATGCCCTCGGGAGCCTCGGGCAGGGAATCGACCGTGATGCCGCAATCCGGCATGTCGATCACCTGGTTCTCGTCCTCGAGATAGAAGTGGTGGTGCTCGCTCGGATTCGTGTCGAAATAGGCCTTCGACCCATCGAGCGCGAGCTGCCGCAGCAGCCCGGCCTCGGTGAACTGATGGAGCGTGTTGTAGACGGTGGCCAGGGAGACCGGCACCTTGGCGCGCATCGCCTCGTCGTAGAGCATCTCGGCGGTCAGGTGGCGGTCGCCGCGGCCGAACAGGAGCCAGCCGAGGGACAGGCGCTGACGGGTCGGACGCAGGCCGGCCCGGCGCAGACGGTCGCGCAGGTCCGACAGCGGACAGCCGCGGCGCGGCATCCCATTGGCTTCCAGCTGGGGGGCGGGCACCCGGCCGTTGAGGATCGCCTGGAGTGGCAGCAGTTCGGACATTTTGGGACTGAACGCTCGACGAGGACCCTGAAGGAATGGGATTCGCTGCATTATATGGAAGTGGTCATCCGGTCGCAACCCGAGCCGCCTCGGACCCAGTGCGAAGGCGTTGATGGCTTTGAAGGCGCTGCGCCCCGTGCTAACCCGCGCGCCGAAGAACCGGGCGACCGGCGCATGGCGCGCACCCGCCCCGTCGAGAGAGTCCAGAGGAAACAGCCACCTTCATGCCGACAGACGCCGAGACGCCAGAACAGGCCGCGAGCCGCAAGTCGCACTATTCCTACGAGGATCTACTGGCCTGCGGGCGCGGCGAACTCTTCGGCGCGGGCAATGCGCAGCTTCCGCTGCCGCCGATGCTGATGTTCGACCGGATCACCAGCATCGGCCAGGAGGGCGGCGCCCACGGCAAGGGCCATGTCACGGCCGAGCTCAACATCCGTCCCGACCTCTGGTTCTTCCCCTGCCACTTCCAGGGAGACCCGGTGATGCCAGGCTGCCTCGGACTCGACGCCCTGTGGCAGATGCTGGGCTTCCATCTCGGCTGGCTCGGTTCGCCAGGCCGCGGCCGGGCGCTCGGCGTCGGCGAGGTGAAGCTCGCCGGCCAGGTCCTGCCGACCATGAAAAAGGTCGTCTACAACGTCGACGTGAAGCGCGTCCGCCAGGGCAAGCTGGTGCTGGGCATCGGCGACGGCTGGCTCGAGGCCGACGGCGAGCGCGTCTATCAGGTCCAGGATATGCGGGTCGGCCTGTTCCAGAGCTGATCGAGCCCGGTTCGGGGGCGTCTTTCGCATCCGGCGGCAACGCCGGACGCCCTCGGCAGTTGAGATTATGTCCGCGTCACCTTAGCTGACCGGGACGCGGCGCGGGCGACCGACGCCGCGACGGAGGAATCGTCACGACCATGCGCCGCGTCGTCATCACCGGGATGGGCATCGTCTCGTCCATCGGAAACAATCCGCAGGAGGTGCTGACCTCCCTCCGCGAGGCGCGCTCGGGTATCGCGCGCGACGCGAGCTATGCCGAGCACCATTTCCGCAGCCAGGTCTCCGGCCGGCCCAGCCTCGATCCCGAGGGGGCGGTGGACCGGCGCGCCATGCGCTTCCACGGCGGCGGGTCCGCCTGGAACCACGTCGCCATGGATCAGGCGATCCAGGATTCCGGGCTCGAACAGGCCGACATCTCGCACGAGCGCACCGGCATCATCATGGGCTCGGGCGGCCCCTCGACCCGGGTGATCGTCGATGCCGCCGCCATCACCCGCGACAAGGGCCCGAAGCGGATCGGTCCGTTCGCGGTCCCGAAGGCGATGTCCTCGACCGCCTCGGCGACGCTCGCCACCTGGTTCAAGATCCGCGGCGTCAACTACTCGATCTCGTCGGCCTGCGCGACGTCCAACCACTGCATCGGCAACGCCGCGGAGATCATCCAGGGCGGCCGGCAGGACGTCATCTTCGCCGGCGGCTGCGAGGATCTCGACTGGACGCTCTCGGCTTTGTTCGACGCCATGGGCGCCATGTCGTCGAAGTACAACGACACCCCGTCCCGGGCCTCACGCGCCTACGACGCCAACCGCGACGGCTTCGTCATCGCCGGCGGCGCCGGCGTGCTGGTCCTCGAGGAGCTGGAGCACGCCAAGGCCCGCGGCGCGAAGATCTACGGCGAGGTCGCCGGCTACGGTGCCACCTCGGACGGCCACGACATGGTCGCCCCGTCCGGTGAGGGGGCGGTGCGCTGCATGCGCCAGGCAATGGAAGGCCTGAAGGGCGCCCGGATCGACTACATCAACCCGCACGCAACCTCGACCCCGGTCGGCGACGACAAGGAGATCGAGGCGATTCGCGAGGTGTTCGGCCGCGGCGAGGATTGCCCGCCGATCTCGGCGACCAAGTCGCTGACCGGCCATTCGCTGGGCGCCACTGGCGTGCAGGAGGCGATCTACAGCCTCCTGATGATGCAGGACGGCTTCATCTGCGAGAGCGCGCATATCGACACGATCGACCCAGCCTTCGCTGACATGCCGATCCTCCGGGAGCGCCGGGACGGTGCCAAGCTCGGCTACGTCCTGACCAACTCCTTCGGCTTCGGCGGCACCAACGCCACTCTGGTCCTGAAGCACGTAGACGCTTGACAGTCTCATTTCGGAACCACCCCGTGCGAGGCGGCGTTTACCGTCTGTTGAATGGGGTGGTGACCATGGGTACGTTCCTGATCGGTGCGCTGAGCGGCCTGATGATCGCAGGTTGCGCCGCGATCTACGCCAAGCAAGCGCTGATCGAGGAAGCCCGCTCGCATACGGACGGGTATTTCTAGGACGCCCGTCCACCCTGTGATGAACGCCCCGCCCGACGCGGGGCTTTTTTTTTGGCCCGATCCCGGGGCCTCGCGGTTTGGAACGCGCGCCAAGCCGCGCTAAGGCACCTGCGTCGCGGTGCCGTTGTTCACCGCATCGCGGCCCGTTCCGGTTTCCCCGGCGCGGCGTGCTCGTACGGAATGTGAGTCGGCATGACAGGTTTGATGGCGGGCAAGCGCGGCCTGATCATGGGCGTCGCCAACGATCACTCGATCGCTTGGGGCATCGCCCGGACCCTCCACGCCCACGGCGCCAAGCTCGCCTTCACGTATCAGGGCGAGGCTCTGGGCCGGCGGGTCGCCCCCCTGGCGGCGCGGGTCGATTCGGACATCGTGCTGCCCTGCGACGTGGAGGACATCGCCTCGGTGGATGCCACCTTCGCGGCCCTCGACGAACGCTTCGACGGCGAGCTCGACTTCGTGGTCCATGCCATCGGTTTCTCCGACAAGGCGCAGCTCAAGGGCCGCTACGTCGACGTCACCACCCGCGAGAACTTTGCGCGCACCCTGACGATCTCGTGCTTCTCCTTCACCGAGATCGCCCAGCGGGCCGCCAAGCGGATGACGAAAGGCGGCTCCCTGCTGACCCTGACCTACGGTGGCTCTACGCGGGTTATGCCGAACTACAACGTGATGGGCGTGGCCAAGGCGGCGCTGGAAGCCTCGGTCCGCTACCTGGCAAGCGATCTCGGTCCGGACGGGATCCGGGTTAACGCCCTCTCGGCCGGCCCGATGCGGACGCTGGCCGGCGCCGGCATCGCCGACGCCCGCCTGATGTTCAACCACCAGGCGGCCCACGCTCCGTTGCGCCGCACCGTCAGCCTCGACGATGTCGGAGGCTCGGCCCTCTACCTGCTGTCGCCGCTCTCCGGCGGCGTCACCGGCGAGGTCCATTTCGTCGATGCCGGGTACAACATCATCTCGATGCCGCGCCCCGACGTGCTCCAAGCACAGGACGCGGCCGGCGTCGTGGGCGATGCCTGAGGCCTGAGCCGGCTATTCCTCCGGGATCCGGCCCGGCGGGAGCGGACCCCGGCCGCGCTCGCGCTCGGTCCGGACCGGGCGCCGCTGACGCTCGGCCCGCACCTCGTCGTGGGTCGGCGGGGCCGAGGGATAATTCGAGGCGAACGGGTTGGGCGGCGCAGACCGCGAAGAGCCCCCGAAGAGAGAGTCGAAAAAGCCCTCCGCGGCGTGCGCATGCGTCGAAGCGACGAGGAGGCCGAGAGCCAGGATCGGGCGAAGGAGCGTCGTCATGCGGCGCCCGTAGCCTGACTTTCCGGCGGATCGGAGGCCGCGCGGGAACCCCGCGGCGCGCGACGGGTTCGCGCTCAACACAACCGCGTGCGTACAGGAGTCGAGATGTCCGAGGTTACCTATCGCATCGTCGAGCACGATGGCGGCTTCGCCTACAAGGTGGGCGACGTCTTCTCCGAGACCTTCCCGAGCCGCGAAGAGGCACTGCAGGCAGCCCAGGCGGCGGCCGCCGAGCAGCAGGTGCCCGGCTCCACCGAGGGCATCCGCTACCAGGATCAGGCCGGAAGCTGGCATGACGAGACTGCGCAGGGCAGCGATCGCCCCCGCGCCAAGGTTGTGGACTGACAGGAGCGGCGCTGCCGTGGCCTCAGCGAAAGCCACAACCCAGGCCCGCGCCACGACGAGCCCCAAGCCGGACGCCATCGCCAAGCCCGCGCGTCCCAAAGGCGCGCGCCGCACCACCCCGTCGCCGCAGACCCTAGCGGCGCTGGGGGCGGACCGGCTGATCGGCCTGATCCTCGGCGAGACCGCTCGCAACCCCACCTTCAAGAAACTCGTCACCGCGGCGCTCGCCTCCCTGCAGGGGCCGGACGCCGTGGCGGCGATGATCGACCGCCGCCTGGCCGCGCTCGAATCCGCCCAGGGCTACATCGATTGGCAGAAGCGCAGGGCCTTCGCGGCCGATCTGAACGCCACCGTGACCGTCATCCTCGACGAGCTGCGCCCGCTGGATGCCGGCGCCGCCCTGGAGCGCCTTAAGCGATTTCTCGACGGCGCCGATTCCGTGCTGAACCGAGTCGACGACAGCACCGGCGCGGTGCAGGGCGTCTACGAGCGCGCCACCGAGGCCTTCGTGGCGATCGCGGCCGCCCTGTCGCCCGCAGAGGCGGCGCGGGTCGCCGCCGGCCTCGTCGGCCCCTTCACGGCCGACCCGTTCGGCCCGCTCGGCACGCTTCTGACGGAGATGGTTCCGACGCTCGATCCGGGCACGCTGTCGGAGATCGACGCCGCGCTCGCGCAGGCAGCATCCGGGATGCCGAAGGCCGGCAAGGCGCGCAGCCAGGCCGATCATCGCCACATCGCCGCCAGAGGCCAGATCCTGCGCCAGCGCCAGGTGATCGCCGACCGGCGAAACGACGCCGACGCCTATATCGCCCTGGAGCGGGAGATCGCCCCCGGCCAAGAGGACCGTCTCTCGATCGCGCAGCGGCTGCTCTCCGCCGGTCGAGCCCAAGAGGCGCTCGACTGGATCCGCCGCGAGCAGGAGGTCGGCCTGCGCATCGTCACGCGGGCCGACCTGATTGCAGGGTTCGACCCGCGCGGGCCCGACCGAGCGCGGAAGGGGCTGGAAATCGAGATCCTCGACGCGCTGGGTCGGCGCGAGGAGGCGCAGGCGCTGCGCTGGGCGCTGTTCGAGCGCGATCTCGACGCGCCGATGCTGCGCGCCTTCCTCGCCAAGCTTCCGGATTTCGAGGACGAGGAGGCGCTGCTGCGGGCGCTCGATCACGCCGGAGCTTACGGGAATCCGCACCGGGCGCTCGCCTTCCTGGTGGGCTGGCCGGATCTGCCGCGGGCCGCCGGGCTGGTCGAAGAGAAGCGTAAGGTCTGGCTGGGCGAGCACTATTCCGTGCTTGCGCCGGCCGCAGAGGCCTTGGTTCAGGATCACCCGCTCGCTGCGACGATCCTGTATCGCCGCCTGCTCGACGGCATCCTCGAATCCGGCCGCAGCGCCGCCTATGCGCATGGCGCCCGATACCTGCTGGAACTCGACGGTCTCGCCGACCGCCTGGCTGCAGATGCCATCGATCCGTCGCCGGCCGCCTACCGGGAGAGGCTGCGGCGGGACCACGGCCGCAAGCACGCCTTCTGGGGGCTGCTGCGAGACTGAGATTTTTCAAGCCGTGCCGTCGGGCGACGCGAGAACGAGCCCGGGGCCTTCCGTCACTTCGCGATGAAGGCGCGGCGATCATACGCCCGCGCCTCGCGTGAACGGCGGGCGGGCAATCCCTATGACGCGTCCAGAACCTCGATGGCATCGACCCGATCGGGATAGAACGCGACGTGGCCCTCGATCGGCGCAACCGCGGGAAACGGAGCCTCGTAGCTCCACACTCCATCGGCGCGCCGGGTCCCGTTGACCACAAGGTCGAAGTAACGGGCATCGCCCTTGTAGGGGCAATGGCTGGTCCGCGCCGACGGCATGAAATGCTCGGCCCGGATGTCGGCCCGGGGAATGTAGAACACCGCTGGGTAGCAACCTTCGTCCAGGCGAAGCGCATCGCACGTGTCGGCCACCGCCACGCCGGCCACCAGCACGCGAACCCGGCGCGGCTCCGGCGTCACGGTGATCGGATGGTCGGGTCCAGGTTCAATCATGATGTCCTCCCGGGTTCGGGCTTCAGCTCGACGGTTCCGAGGGCGTCGGCGAGGCGCGATTTCGCGGTCCCGGGACGCAGCGGCTTCTGCTGGCTCTCGTGCGGGACCCAGCCGGACAGCCACAGAACCTCGAAGGTCGCGCGGATGCGCCCATCGGGGTCCGAGAAGCGCTCGGCGTAGACTTCCGCGGTGCGCACCAGGGTCGCCCGGCGCAGGGGCGTCCGCCGACGCTCGGTGAGCACGTTGGTCATGCCCATGGCGCGCAGGTCGCGCATCAGCCCGAACGGGTCGGCGTAGCGCACCGTCAGCGTGTCGGTATCGGCCACCGGCAGTGCGAAGCCGGCGCGCTGCAGCAGTGCCCCGGCCTCGCGCACGGCGGCGAAGGGCGCCACCCGCGGGCTGACCCCGCCCTCGATCTCGCTCTCGGCCTGGGCGAAGCTCTGACGCAGCTCGGTCAGAGTGGCCCCGCCGAGAAGGCAGCCGAGGAACAGGCCGTCCGGCCGGAGCGCCCGGCGCAGCTGGATTAGCGTTCCGGGCAGATCGTTGACCGCGTGGAGCGCGAGCAGCGACACGGCGAGGTCGAGGCTTCCAGCGGCCAAGGGCAGGAATTCCGGGTCTCCGACGACCCGATTCCCGCCCGGTCGGGGCACGGCCGAGAGGCGGAGATGAATCGCCTCCGGGTATCGGGCCGCGACGGCCTGCGCAGCGCCGGCGCCGGGGGTGGCCAGGTCGAGCACCGTGCCGAAGTTGCGCAGCACCGCGCCGAGGCGGTCGTCCAGATCCTCGACGACGCGGTCGAGGAGGAAACCGGCGTAGCCGTTCCGCTCGGCCCTGGCGAGGCGTTGGCGGGCGAGGGCGGTGTCGAACAGGGTGGCCGGTGCATCCATGGGCCTGCACATGGCGCTTGCGGCACCGTCCCGCCAGCATTCTCTCCACATCGCTGTGAATGGCAGCGATCGCAGCTGCACACAGACCCGCGAGGTGCCCTAACCTCACGGAACGAGTCGGCATCGTCGCCGTTCCTGCTGCGACTGGCCGCAAGGCCGAGATGGATCAGGGAGTTCAGGTCATGAAGCGCACGCTCGTCGGGGCCGCCATGGCTCTCGCCGCCCTTACCGCCGCGAGCGGCGCCGAGGCCAAGGGCTGCATCAAGGGCGCGATCGTCGGCGGCATCGCAGGCCATTATGCCGGCCATCACGGCCTGGTCGGCGCCGCCGCAGGCTGCGCGATCGGCCGGCACCGGGCGAATTCGCAGGCCCGGCAGCGGGATCAGGACTTCGACCAGCGGGGCGCGCGCCCCGTCTCGGCCCGCTAAGCTTCGTCCTTCGCCCGCATGACGGCGATCGAGGCCGTCACATCGGCCCTGCGCGGCATGCCGCGCAGGGCCTTGTCGTTGATCTACCCGCCGACCTGCTCCGGTTGCGGCAGTGCCACGGCGGATCCCGGCGCCCTGTGCCCGTCCTGCTGGACCGGCCTGCGCCTCATCGAAGAGCCCCTGTGCCAGCGCTTCGGTACGCCCTTCGCCGTCGATCTCGGCGTGGGGCCGCTGCTCTCGCCCCGGGCGATCGCCGAGCCACCGGTTTTCGGGCGGGCCCGGGCCGTCGCGCTCTACGACGATGCCGCCCGCCGTCTCGTCCACCGACTGAAATACGAGGATCGGCTCGACCTGTCCGGCGTGATGGGCCGGATGATGGCGGCGAGCGGCCGGACGCTAATTGCCGAGGCCGAATGCGTCGTCCCGGTCCCGCTTCACCACTGGCGGCTGTGGCGGCGGCGGTTCAATCAGGCGGCGTTGCTGGGCCGGGTGATCGCCAAAGGCGCAGGACTGCCGTTCGAGCCGTCGGCTCTGGTCCGGATCCGGGCGACCCGCTCGCAAGTCGGCCTCAGCCGGCCGGCGCGGGCCGAGAATCTGAGCGGGGCGTTCCGGGTGGCGGCGGCGCAGGCGCACCGGATCCGCGGTCGGCGGGTCCTGCTGATCGACGATGTGATGACGACCGGCGCGACCGGGAACGCGGCCGCCCGGGCGCTTCTGCGCAGTGGGGCGGCATCGGTCGACCTGCTCACCTTCGCGCTGGTCGGTGACGCCGTCGGGTAAGGCTCCCGGTCAGGCCGAGGCTCGCTCGCGGCGCGGAAAGCTCACCGCCAGGGTGAAGTCGAACGCCTCGGCAATGCTCTCGTACCAGAGCGAGAACGGCGTGGGCCGGGCCAGATGGAGCGCACCCTCGGTCTCGGTCCCGGCACGCTGCAATGCAGCCCCGTGCTTGGCCGCCAGCCGCAGCATCGGGCCGTTGCCCGAGAGACAGCGCACATGCAGGTCGACCACGCCGCGGTGGCGCGCGGCGCGCGCGATCCGGGCGAACAGGGCCGCCCCGATACCTCGGCGACGGAAATCCCGCTCGACCGCGAAGGCGGCCTCGGCGCGCGGCCCCAGGACATAGGGCGACGAACCGGTTTCCATGGGGCGCAACTCGGCCAGCCCGTGCAGGTCACCATCCACGAAGGCGCCGTACATCACGCCTTCGGCGGTCAGCGCCTGCGCGGCATAGGCCCGCACGCCGGCTTCGCTGACATTGCCCATGAAGCGATTCGCACGTGCCTCCGGATCGAGGCGCAGGAAGTAATCGAGCACCGCATTGCGGTCGGCCGGCCATAGGCGCCGGACCGTGTGGGCCGACACTGCGAGGTGTCGAACAGCCATGATGGGTCTCCGGTCTGAGCGCGTTGTCGCGCCGATGAGTCCGGACGTTCCTCCCCAAAGACTAGGATGATCTCGCATTCCCTCGGCCGTTGTGCAATGCAGCAATATGACCGAGCCCCGGCTTAGGCAGGCTGCCATGCGTGGGCCTGATGGAACGGTTTGGCGTCGCGTGTTCTGTCCCGGGCTTGATTCGAGCCGAGCTTGCACGGCACAGGGAGGCGGCTCGGGTCGGGAACGGCCGATCGGGTACGGGGGGTGCCGGTCCGGCGCCGTAGCGAGTTGCAGGGGACCGGCAGCGTGAGCGAGCAATCCGGGAAGCGACACGCGCCCTCCGCGGAGGCTCGGGCCGGCGCCGTCTCGCCCGGCCCGGTTCACGAACGCTACGAAGCCCTGGTGGCCACGGGCGCCATCGAGCGCGACCCCGCCCAGGGGCAGCTGGTGCGTGCCCTCGATCGGCTGCTTCAGGATCTCGGACGCCGCAAGCGTGCCAGCAAGACCAGCGCGCTCGGCTGGTTGTTCCGGCGCAAGGACGAGGCCGAATCCCCCAAGGGACTCTACATCTGGGGCTCGGTCGGGCGCGGGAAGACCATGTTGATGGACCTGTTCCACGAGGCTGCGCCGGCCCCGAAACGGCGCGTCCATTTCCATGGGTTTCTCGCTGATGCGCACGAGCGCATCCACGCCTATCGGCAGGCACTGAAAGCCGGCACCGTGAAGGGCGACGACCCGATCGGTCCGGTGGCCGACCAGCTCGCCGACGAGGCGACCTTGCTATGCTTCGACGAGTTCACGGTGACCGACATCGCCGACGCGATGATCCTCGGGCGCCTGTTCGGGCACCTGTTCCGGCGCGGCGTCACCGTGGTGGCGACCTCGAACGTCGAGCCGGATCGGCTCTACGAGGGCGGCCTCAACCGCGCCCTGTTCCTGCCGTTCATCGCGACGCTCAAGGAACAGGTCGAGGTCGTTCGCCTCGATTCACGAACCGATTTCCGCCTGGAGAAGCTCGGCGGCGCGGCCGTTTATCACGTCCCGGCGGACGAGGCCGCCCGCGCGGCCCTGGACGCCGCGTTCAAGGCGCTGACCGGCAAGGCCAAGGGTCGCCCGGCCACGATCCAGGTCCACGGCCGGGACGTGGCGGTTCCCGAGGAGGCGAACGGTGTCGCGCGCTTCAGCTTCGACGACCTCTGCGGGCAGCCGCTCGGCGCATCGGACTACATGGCCCTGGCGCGTTCCTTCCACACGGTGATCCTCGACGGGATCCCGGTGCTGAGCGAGGCCGAGCGCAACGAGGCCAAGCGCTTCATCACCCTGGTGGACACGCTCTACGACCGGCACGTGAAGCTCGTCGCGTCCGCGGCCGCCGAGGCACAGGACCTCTACAGCGCCGAAACTGGGCGCGAGGCGTTCGAGTTCGATCGGACCGTCTCCCGCCTGATCGAGATGCGCTCGCACGAATACCTCGCTTTGCCGCATGGACGGGCTGATTCCGAGGCCTCGGGTGCGAGCACCGGGCTGGTGGAGACGTGAGCGGTCGTCAGGGAGTCGGATCGATCTTTCGTTTGCGGCGGCCGAACTGGCGCGGCGCCGGTCCCCTGGGACCGCTGCTCGGCTCACCCGCCGCCTTCATCCTGCTGGTCGTGGCGCTGGTCGCGGGCACGGCCAATTACCTGGGCGGGGAAGCCGACCGCGCCGCCACCGCGCAGGCCAACGCCACCATCGCGGGGGTCGAGCGCCTGCTGTCCGAGGTCAAGGACCTGGAGACCGGCGAGCGCGGCTTCGTCCTGGTCGGCAGCGAGGATTACCTGGCGCCCTATACCCAGGCGCTCGGCAAGATCGAGACCGAGCTCAGCGCGCTCGGCTCGACCGCCCAGGAGCCGGTCCGAACCGGCGCCCCGTCGCTCGCCGGCTTGGTGGCGCAGAAGCGCGCCTTCGCCACCCGCGTGGTCGCGGCACGTCGGGACAAGGGCTTCGACGCGGCCACCGACCTCGTCCGCACCGGCGAGGGCAAGCGCGTCATGGACGCAATCCGCATGGAGGCCGCGGCCCGCCAGGCGATCACCGCACAGCATCTCGCCGACCTGCAGACCCGGGAGCGCTGGCGCGGGCTGGTCCTGTTCCTGCTTTCCGGCGCGGCGGCACTCGGGGCGATCGTGCTGCTCGCCCGCCTCGCCCTGGTGCGGCGGCAGGAATCGCTGCGGATGTCGCGGCTGCTCGACGGCGTGCTGGCCAACGCCCCGGTGGGCCTCGGCTTCCTCGATCGCGACCTGAAGATCCGCCACATGAACCGGGCGCTCGCCACGATGAGCGAGCGCGGCTTCGGGGCCGATCTCGGCGCCCCGATCTGGGCCATGCTCCCGACCCTGCGCGAGGAATTGGCGCCCAAGCTCGCCGCAGCGCTTGAGGAAGGCCTGGTCTCGCCGAACGTGCCGGTGGCGGTCCCGACGCCGTCTGCCCCCGGCGGGGTGCGCCAGTTCTCGATGAGCTTCTACCCCCTGCGCGGCGACGGGACCGGAGGCGACAGCGGCCAGGATGTCGAGGGCGTCGGCCTGGTCGTGGTCGACGACACGATCCGCCACCTCGCAGAGATGCGGACCCGGCGCAGCGAGGAGCGCTTCCGCTCGCTGATCGAGGCCAGCGCGGCGATCGTCTGGACCGCCAACCCGGAGGGGAGCCTGCACCGGCGCCAGACAGCCTGGAGCCGCTTCACCGGCCAGGACGAGGCCACCTATTCCGGCCTCGGCTTCCTCGACGTCATCCATCCGGACGACCGCGCCCACACCCAGGCCGACTGGACGCGGGCGGTGACGACGCTGCAGCCCTACGCCACCGAGCACCGGATCCGGGCGCGCTCCGGCGCCTACCGCCACATGAGCGTGCGGGCGGTCCCGATCTTGGAAGCCGACGGGACGCTGCGCGAATGGGTCGGCACTCACACCGACATCACCGAGCGCAAGGAGGCGGAAGCCGCTATCGAGGCGGCCCGCGCGGCAGCCGAGGCGGCCAACGAGGCCAAGAGCCAGTTCCTGGCCAATATGAGCCACGAGCTGCGCACGCCGCTCTCGGCGGTGATCGGCTATTCCGAGATGGTCCAGGAAGAGCTGGAGGATCTCGGTGAGGCCGACCTCATCGCCGACATGAAGAAGATCGAGTCGAACGCCCGCCACCTGCTCGGCCTGATCAACGACGTGCTCGACATCTCCAAGATCGAGGCCGACCGGGTCGAGATTTACGCGGAGGATTTCGATGTCGCCGAGGTGGTGCGCGACGTCGCCGCCACGGTTGAGGGCCTGATCGCGAAGAAGGGCAACACCCTGGCCCTCGACCTGGCGGAGGATGTCGGCACGGCCCATACTGACGTGACCAAGCTGCGCCAGTGCCTGATCAACCTCCTGAGCAACGCGGCGAAGTTCACCGAGAACGGCCGGATCACCCTGGGCGTCAGCCGCACCGTGGAGGCTCTGTGCTTCACCGTCACGGATACGGGCATCGGCATGAGCGCCGAGCAGGTCGGGCGGCTGTTCGAGCGCTTCACCCAGGCCGACGCCTCGACGACGCGGCGCTTCGGCGGGACCGGGCTCGGCCTGTCGATCACCCGCGCCTTCTCGGAGATGTTGGGCGGGTCCATCGCGGTCGAGAGCCTGGAAGGGCAGGGCACCACCTTCACCCTCACGCTGCCGGTGCAGTTCCAGGGCCCGGAGGCCGAGCATGCAGGCCTGGCCGGCGAGAGCCCGGGCGACCGCCGGACGATCCTGGTGGTCGACGACGATGCCGCCACCCGGGATCTCCTCGCCCGCTTCCTGGAGCGCGAAGGGTTCTCCGTGGCGGTGGCCGAGGATGGACGGCGCGGGCTCGAGCTCGCCCGCACCCTGCGCCCCCGAGCGGTCCTTCTCGACGTGACCATGCCGCAGATGGACGGCTGGGCGGTGCTGCGCGCCCTGCGGGCGGACCCGGAGATCGGCGCGACGCCGATCGTGATGGTCACGGTTCTGGACGAGCAGAACCTCGCCTTCTCGCTGGGCGCCACCGACTATCTGCAGAAGCCGATCGACTGGGGCAGCCTACGCCACGTCATCGACCGCTTCCGGCCGGTCGCCGCCGAGGGTCCGATCCTGGTGGTCGAGGATGAGGCGGATGCGCGCGCCCATGTCTGCGCCTATCTCGGCCGCGAGGGCTTTCCGGTGGTCGCGGCCGAGAACGGCGTGCGCGCGCTTGAGACCCTGGAGGCGGAGCGGCCCTGCCTGGTGCTGCTCGACCTGATGATGCCGGAGATGGACGGGTTCGGCTTCCTGCGGGCCCTGCGCGCCAGGCCCGACTGGCGGGACATCCCGGTGGTGGTGCTGACCGCCAAGGACATCACCGCCGAGGATCGCCGTCGCCTCGCCGGTCAGGCCGACCGCGTGCTCGCCAAGGGCACGACGGGCTTGAGCGAGCTGGCCCGGGAGCTTCGGGCGCTGATGCCCGGGCACGTCGAGGCGGAGTAAGCCGGCCAGGGCTCACCCCGTCCCGGTCATCAGACGCCGCGGAACGCCATCACCAGCGCCCCGACGGCAATGCCCCAGAGCGCCAGGGTCGACCAGATCGCGCGCCGACCCTCGCTGCGGGCGAAGTGCTCCAGACGCCGCGCATCGCCGGTGCCGGCCTCGTCGAGCCGGATCAGCACGCGCTTAAGCCGGGTCGCGAGGTCGGGAATATCGCCGACTAGATCGGAGACCACCCGCAGCGCCTCGAAGCCGCTCTGGGCGCGCCCGAGCGGGCCGGCATTCTTGGTGATCCAGCTGCGCACCACCGGTTCGGCGGTGGTCCACATGTCGAGGCGCGGATCGAGCGAGCGGGCCACGCCCTCGACCACCACCATGGTCTTCTGGAGCATCACGAGTTCGGTCCGCGTGCTCATGTCAAACAACGCGGTGATGTCGAACAGCAGGGTCAACACCTTGGACATCGAGATTTCGTCGGCCCGGCGCTGATGGATTGGCTCGCCGATCGCCCGGATCGCCTGCGCGAAATCCTCCACCGAGTGGTGCGCCGGCACGTAGCCGGCCTCGAAATGCACTTTCGCCACCCGGCGGTAGTCGCGCAGGATGAAGCCGAGCAGGATCTCCGCCAGGAACCGGCGCTCGTTCAGGCCGAGCCGGCCCATGATGCCGAAATCGACCGCGACCAGCCGGCCCTCGGCGTCGACCAGCAGATTCCCCTGGTGCATGTCCGCGTGGAAGAAGCCGTCGCGGATCGCCTGCCGCAGGAAGCTCTGGATCACCGTGCGGCCGATCGCCTGCGGATCGTGGCCGGCGGCGGCGAGCTCGGCCGCGCTGTGCAAGCGCACGCCCTCGATCCACTCGGCCGACAGCACCTCCCGGGCGGTCAGCTCCCATTCGGGCTTCGGCACCCGGAAATCGAGGTCGTCCTTGGTGTTCTCGGCGATCTCCGAGGCGGCGGCGGCCTCGAGGCGGAAATCCATCTCCATCAGCACGGAGCGGGCGAGGATCTCGACGACCTCGCGCGGGCGCAGCCGCTCGGCTTGCGGCGAGAGCGCGTGCACCACCCGGGCCATGAACCGCATGACTTCGAGGTCGCGCATGAAGCGCTCCCGCACGCCCGGGCGCATCACCTTCACGGCAAGCGCCCGCCGGGTGCCGTCGGCATCCTGCACCACGGCCTTATGGACCTGCGCGATCGAGGCGGCGGCGATCGGCTCGCTGAACGACACGAATAGCGCGTGCACCGGCTTGCCCAGCGCCATCTCGACCACCTTGAGGGCGGTCTCCTGCGGGAACGGCGGCACCCGGTCCTGCAACCGCTCCAGGTCGGAGGCCGCCCGCATGCCGACGATGTCGGGCCGGGTCGCCAGGAACTGGCCGAACTTCACGTAGGACGGGCCGAGCCGCGTCAGGGCGGCCGACAATCCGGCGGCGCCATGTCCCAGACCGCGCCGCTCCAGCGTACGCCCGAGCTTGAGGGCGAAGCGCAGATGGGCCGGCAGCTCGGATGGGTCGACGAGGGCGAGGGCGCCCTCGCGCGCCAGGACGAAGCCGACCCGGGCACCGCGGAACAGGTTGATCGCGGCGCCGATCATGAACGCACCGGGGCTTTCCCCCCCACCGCGACGGCGGGCGGGCGGTGGCATGCGTTGGCCAAGATCAGGAGACCTTCCAGCCGGAATGGATCGCCACGATCCCGCCGGACAGCGGCCGGTCCGTAACGTGGCGGAAGCCAGCGCGCTCGATCATGCCCGCGAAGGCGCCGCGCGTCGGGAACTTGCGGATCGACTCGACCAGGTAGCGGTACGATTCGGCATCGCCGGCGACACGTGCGCCGATCCGCGGGATCACGTGGAAGGAATAGGCGTCGTAGATCTTGTCGAGCAGCGGGATGTCGACCGCGGAGAATTCCAGGCACAGGAACCGGCCGCCGGGCTTCAGCACCCGGCGCGCCTCGGCCAGCGCGGTCTCGATCCGCGGCACGTTCCGGATGCCGAAGGCGATCGTGTAGGCGTCGAAGGCGGCGTCCGGCAGCGGCAGGCTCTCGGCGTTGCCGGTCACGAAGGCGATCCGGTCGCCCGCATCCTCGACCTTCTCGCGGGCCCGCTCGGCGCCGACGCGCAGCATCGATTCGTTGATGTCGAGCACCGTGACCCGCGTCTTCGGGCCGCCCGCGGCGAGAACCCGGAACGCCACGTCGCCGGTGCCGCCGGCCACGTCGAGATGCGCGAAGGGCCGGCCCTGCGGCGGCCGCAGCATCGAGACGAGCTGCGCCTTCCAGGCCCGGTGCAGGCCCGCCGACATCAAGTCGTTCATGACGTCGTAGCGGCGGGCGACCGAGTGGAAGACGCTGTCGACGCGCCCCTGCTTCTCGTCGAGCGACACGCGCTCGAAGCCGAAATCCGCGCTCTCGCGCTCCGTCGCCCCGTCCCCGGCCTTCATGACGCTCCCGTTCTGAGAGCCGTTCCCGATCGCGCTGCGCCCGGGCACGGATCCAAGTTCTCGATGTTGCGCGCTCGCTGGTGCCGAACCGGTATCCGCTTCGGCGGCGAGCGCTTTTAAGCCCGTGCGTCATAGCGAACGCCGCGCCCATCCGCCATGCGTCCTATCACGCGGGCGGTGACGGATCCTCAGCCGACGCGGGCGCGCAGGGCGTCGGCCACGGCGTTCGCCATGGCGCGGGTGCCCATCGGGTTGGTGCCCTCACCGGCGATATCGGCGGTGCGCGCGCCGCTTGCGAGCGCATCCATCACGGCGCCGTCGAGCGCGTCCGCCGCCTCACCGAGCCCGAACGAGTAGCGCAGGCACATGGTCAGCGAGCCGATCATCGCGATCGGGTTCGCCTTGTCCTGGCCGGCGATGTCCGGGGCCGAGCCGTGGCAGGGCTCATACAGCGCCCGGCGCACGCCGCTGTCATCCACGGCGCCCAGCGAGGCCGAGGGCAGCATGCCGAGCGAGCCGGTGAGCATCGCGGCGAGGTCGGACAGCACGTCGCCGAACAGGTTGTCGGTCACGAGCACGTCGAACTGCTTCGGCCGGCGCACCAGCTGCATGGCGCAATTGTCGGCGAGCACGTGCTCCAGCTCGATCTGGGCGTAGTGCTCGGCATGGACCTTGGTCACGACCTCCTTCCACAGGACGCCGGACTTCATCACGTTGTGCTTCTCGGCCGAGGCGACCCGGCCAGAGCGCTTGGCCGCCAGATCGAAGGCGACGTGCGCGATCCGCTCGATCTCGCCGGTGGTGTAAACCTGCGTGTCCACGGCCCGCTTCGAGCCGTCTGGCAGGGTCGTGATCTCCTTGGGCTCGCCGAAATAGACACCGCCGGTCAGCTCGCGGACGATCATGATGTCGAGGCCTTCGACCAGCTCGCGCTTGAGCGCGGAGGCGTCGGCCAGCGCCGGGTAGCAGATTGCCGGCCGCAAATTGGCGAACAGCTCCAGATCCTTGCGCAGGCGCAGCAGGCCGGCCTCCGGGCGGTTCTCGTAGGCGACGCCGGCCCATTTCGGGCCGCCCACCGCGCCAAGCAGGATCGCGTCCGCGGCGCGGGCGCGCGCCAGGGTCTCGTCCGAGAGCGGGCTGCCATGCGCATCGAGGGCGCAGCCGCCGACGAGATCGGTCTCGGTCTCGAAGGTCGCGAGCCCAGTCTCCTTGAGGGCGTCGAGCACGACCTGCATGCCGCCCGCGACCTCCGGGCCGATCCCGTCGCCGGGGAGGAGCAGGAGCTTGTAGCTGGCCATGACGGTCTCGCGGGTTCTCTCTCGATGTGCCGGCGGGCTTTATCGAGGGCGGGGCGCGCTTGGCAAGGCGCCGAGCCGGGGCGGACCTTGTGTTTCCGTGGCGACGGCGCTACCTCTGCCGCCCACTGCGCGGGTGCTGCTTCACGCCGTCCGCGCCCCACCCGGGAGAGACGAGCCTTGGCCAGAGCCGGCTCAGCGATCGAGACCGCCCGCGCCGCTTCGACGGTGATTCGGTCCCGTGCGCGCCGCTCCGGGCTTCTTCTTCCGCTTCTGCTTACCCGCCCCTGAGGGCCGTCTGGGCGTGCGCGCCTGGGCCTTCAGGGGAGTTTCTGCACTCGCGACATCCAGCCCCGCCCGGGGCACCACGCCGGCCCGAGCCTTCCGCCGGGCGGCCCGCGATAGGGTAACGCCATGACCTCCAGCACCACCGCCCGCGAACGCATCGTCATCTTCGACACGACCCTGCGCGACGGCGAGCAATGCCCCGGCGCCACCATGACCCACGACGAGAAGCTCGCGGTCGCCGAGCTCCTCGACGCGATGGGCGTCGACATCATCGAGGCCGGCTTCCCGATCGCGTCGATCGGTGACTTCGAGGCCGTGTCGGAGATCGCCCGGCGCACCAAGCGCGCCACCATCGCGGGTCTCGCCCGCGCGATTCCCGCCGACATCGCCCGGGCCGGCGAGGCGGTGCGGCACGCCAAGCGCGGGCGGATCCACACCTTCGTGTCGACCTCGCCGATCCACCTCGCCCACCAGATGCGCAAGACCCAGGACGAGGTGCTCGAGATCATCCTGAAGACCGTGGCCCAGGCCCGGGACCTCGTCGAGGACGTGGAATGGTCGGCCATGGACGCGACCCGCACGCCGATCGACTACCTGTGCCGCTGTGTCGAGGCGGCGATCAAGGCCGGCGCCACCACGATCAACCTGCCCGACACGGTGGGTTACGCCACGCCCTCCGAGTACCGCGACATGTTCGCGTCCGTGCGCGAGCGGGTGCCGAACGCCGATCAGGCCGTCTTCTCGGTCCATTGCCACAACGACCTCGGCCTCGCGATCGCCAATTCCCTCGCCGGCATCGAGGGCGGCGCTCGGCAGGTCGAGTGCACGATCAACGGCATCGGCGAGCGGGCCGGCAACGCCGCGCTCGAGGAGATCGTCATGGCCCTCCGCACCCGCGCCGACGTGCTGCCCTACGAGACCGGCATCGAATCGACCATGCTGACCCGCGCCTCGAAGCTGGTGAGCCACGCCACCAACTTCCCGGTGCAGTTCAACAAAGCGATTGTCGGCCGCAACGCCTTCGCGCACGAGAGCGGCATCCACCAGGACGGCATGCTCAAGAACGCCGAGACCTATGAGATCATGACCCCGGCCTCGGTGGGCCTGACCAAGACCTCCTTGGTGATGGGCAAGCATTCCGGCCGGGCGGCCTTTCGCTCCAAGCTCGACGATCTCGGCCTGCACCTGTCCGACAACCAGTTCCAGGACGCGTTCGAGCGGTTCAAGGCCTTGGCCGACCGGAAGAAGCACGTCTACGACGAGGATATCGAGGCGCTCGTCGACGAGAACCTCGCCACCGCCCATGACCGGATCCGGCTGGTCTCGCTCTCGGTGATCGCCGGCACGCGGGGGCCGCAGCGCGCCACCCTGCGCATCGCCGACGAGACCGGCACCCGGATCGAGGAGGCGGACGGCAACGGGCCGGTGGACGCCGTGTTCAACGCGATCACCGCCCTGGTGCCGCACAAGGCCGAGCTGGAGCTGTACCAGGTCCAGGCCGTCTCCGGCGGCACCGACGCCCAGGCCGAGGTCTCGGTGCGCCTGCGCGACGGCGAGCGCAGCGTCACCGCCCGCGGCGCCGATCCCGACACCCTGGTGGCCTCCGCCAAGGCGTATCTCTCGGCGCTGAACAAGCTCGCGGCCCACGCCGTGCGGGTTCATGCACAGCACGCGGCGGCGGAATAACAAAAAACCTGCATCCGGGGGTGGACAGCCCCCGGATGCGTTGGTATCAGCCCGCCACCCCGGACGGACTTGGTGGCCACCCGGGCGGGTCGCAGACGCGATCGGGCGCATAGCTCAGTTGGTAGAGCAGCTGACTCTTAATCAGCGGGTCCTAGGTTCGAACCCTAGTGCGCCCACCAAGACTTAGCCCTCCGGGTGCTTAGTACGAACTACCTCCACTAAGCACATACTAAGCACGTGAGGCACCTGCAGTCAGTCGGGTTGCCCCACTTGGTCCGCATCGGGATCCTGCTGGCGCATCCAGTGAGGGGATGAGGCATGAGTGAGTCTGAAGACTCCGCTGCCCCTTCGCTTTCCGTCGGGCTAATCATCCGGAGGATGACGACGTGAGTTGGGGCTGTCTCAGAACGATCTCGCCCGTCAGCTCGGCATTGCACAGAGTTCGATCAGCAGACTAGAGCGCGGACTTGAAGGCGCGCGTCATGTCTCTCGCATCTTGAGTGCTCTAGGAACTGACGCTGATACCGCCGACGTAGGAAGCCCGGCACATGGCTGACCAACCCAATGCAGGGGCGGCGATCCAGCACATGATGCGCCGGCTCGACGGGTTCGCCCGCGGGCTCGGCCTGGACGAGGCGACCACGCGGCGGATCGTCGAGAAGGTCGCCGCGGACATGGTGGATCAGCCTTACGAGCAGCGCATGATTGAGGCTCGGACCCGAATGATCGTGGCGTCCGCGTAGCCGCATGCTCGAGGAGGATCCCATCGCCGAGGCCGTGACAGTGCTCACGTCCCGCGGTCACACCGTAGAGCCCGACGACGACTTCGAGAACTGGCGCGTGGACGGCGGTGAGCCAATCGCGGCCGGGGACCTGCTGGCGTGAGCCATCGTGCTCGGCCTGAACGGCGGCGTCGGCCGGCTGCAGTAGCGCTGTGCGGATCGAACGAACAGGCGCCCGGCCGCGCAAGGACACCCGCAGGCGCGTGTTGGCGGCCCTCACCGCGGAGCCGGCGACCGCTACGCAGATCGCTGAGCGTGCCGGAATCCCGGGCCGGGAGCGAGGCCGGGAGGCCGCTCTGGTGCTGGCGCGCCTCGAGGTGACCGGCCTGGCGATCAGGGAGGAGGCGGATCGGCGGGCGCCGCGCTGGCGGGCGCCGCCGGCCGCTCCCGCTTCTCGACGATCCGACACCGATCCCGGAGCGTGACCTCGTGCTTCGGCCAGAGCTCGCAGGCCACCCGGAACGCGGCCCGCGCCATGTCGATCGGGTAGATCACCGCGAGCTGCGCTTCGATGCCACCGCCTGTCTCGGTCCAGACCTCGACCGTGTAGGGCACGCCGGGCGGGACCGGAATGGTCGGGCGCATGGGCGGCGGCAGCGTGATCGCGGCGAGGCACAGGTGCTCGTATTTCCGGGCCGGCGGCGAACCGGGCGGGCGCTGGTAGCGGCACGACGCCGTCAGGGTGCGCAACACGTCAAGCGTGGACATGTCCGGCCCGAACCGCTCGCGAAGGCTGGTGACGGTGTACCGGCCCGAGCGCTTGCAGGACGAGCAATCCACATAGACCCGACCGGGCTGAATATCGCGCAGGAGCCCTGCCACCGTCGCCTCCGTTCTGGAACGAAGACGGAACGGGCCAGATCGGGCAGGCCCGATCAACGGGCGCCGGCTGCGTCTCGGATCTTGCCGGTGGAGCGGTGTGGATCGTGCCGGAGAACGCCTGTCGGATCAGGCGCTTCGAGCGCCCTTCGCTTCGAGCTCCCAGACCGGCGGCTCTCTGGTCTGCCCAGGCTTCGTCCGGTAGCCGGAGAAGCGACCTGGTGCAGCGCTTACTCGTCGTCCCACCTCATGGCATCCAGCCTGATGGACGCGACCTCGATTCCGGTGCCGTCCACGTCGATCACGAGTGCGATCTCGGCGTCACGTTGGGCGATCTCCGCTTCCGCGAGCCGTTTGGCGGCAGCTCGATCCTCGCAGCCCTCAGCCTCGCCGATGACAGCGCCGTCTCTGCGGAATTCAACACGGTAGGTCATGGCCTCACATGCCATGGGTAGATGACGGCTTCAAAGCGTTCGATCTGATTGCGCCAGGTGGCGACGGCGGGCGGGAGAGGGTATCCACCTCTACATAGCGGCGCTTATTTCACCGCCTACGCTGACGAGACAGTTTGGCGAGAGGATCGTAGCGGTAGGGGGGAGGCAGCAATGAGCCGACTTGCTTTGATCAGTCGGCGCTGTCCTCGCGTATCTCGCACGCACCAGCGGAGAGGATACTGCCAGCGACGAGCTAGCTAAGGCGTTTCTTCATGTGGGATGACACTACGCCAGTAACAAACCCGCCTGTTACTACAAGCTGCAATTTGTCCAGCGCCGTATTACTCAAGAAGTGCCAAGATTCCGGCGTAACGAGATGATAAGCCCAGACGCCAAACAAACCCAGAAATGTGACAAATCCAAACCATAATGCAAATATGGAGATAGTCTCGAAATTATCTCCGAATTTTTCGGCCCTGTCTGACTCGCGCTCTTCAGACTTTCTCTTGATCTCACTAACTTTTGCGCCGCTTCCAATTAGCTGGGCTTCTTTTATCCCAGCATCATCGCGGCCGACAACCATCCCTCGTGACGCTGTCTCAGCATCGATCCTTGGAATTTGCTTCGGTTGCTCATCTTCCTCGTCAGAAGCAACTTCCGTCATCAGGGCCGCACTTGGCGTGGGTGATCGTCAAAGAAAGCAAGACGCTCGTAGTGATCCTCGATAATATCGTTTGGTATTTCGACTCCAAACTCGCCATCTTCGTAAGTCATATCCCAGGGTGTTCCAGGAGCATGCGTTAGCCTAGAAAGGGCCGGGCCGCTCATGTCACCGTAGATATTATATACTTGCTCTACAATGCTCTTTTCGTTCTTGTTGAGTGTGTCCGAACTTGGAGCGCTCAGAGGCCCGACAACGGGCGAACTCCGAAAGTGCCGCATAGCATTATAGAGGCGTGGAATGACAGGCCCGTACTGCCAGGCCTGGACTTCGTCCTTAATCAACGGCTTTCCATACAGGCCGAGCCGCCAGCCGTGGGCAATATAGACCAGCTTGAGGATCTGCATGGGCGTCAACGACGCTCCTCGGCGATCCGCCAATGCTAAAAATTGGTTGGCTATGGTGTTACTGTCGTGCATCAGATCACGGGGCGGACGTGATTCGGGGAGCCGACGCTGCGCATGCGCGGACTTATACCCATACGAGATTAAAAAGATAGTGCGGTGTTTCGCGTTTGTTCTCTTAATGCGACGTTGCGCCACATAGCCAACGGATGGGTATGATGAGTCGCAAAAGATATTCGAACAGACTTAGAGGTAAGTCTAAAATCCTACCGTGTCGCTGGCATAGGCAAGCGCAGACTGCACCTTCAATGTTAGCACCCCTTCGAAGCCCGCCGGGTGGGCCCCTTTGAATCCACTCGGCGCCGCCCCGATCTGCTCACGGGGCGGGGGAGCGTCTGAACTCGCTAGTGCGCAGACAGAATGGCCGCTTGCGGTTCATCAAGCGTGAACTGACATGACGGACCGGGTGAACCGTGATGATATTGCCGCCCGGCAGCTGTACCACGCAGGGCCTTGATCTCCCTCAAGAAGGCCACCCAGCGCCTTCAGCAGATTGACCTAAGATCACAATTCGACCCAGCGCATATAAAGCAATCGTCGGCTTTTAAATAACATGAGTTATGGCTCGAAATTTAATTCGCCTTACGGCACCGTGATACTTGCGTGGCGGGAACATTGTGATGTCACATCGGTTCAAGATTCTCATCAAACGGGTTCTCCCAAGAAGAATGATGATCTATGGATTACATCGTAGGTCGCACGGTGTTTGGCCCAATTTCCGAAAGCAGCAGACGTTTAGCGAGAAGATCGCCGGTCGGGTACTACGACCGCGGAAGATTTACAGCCCGCTTAGTGATAAATTTTTCGTTCGTGAATACGTGAGGCAAAGAGCAGGTGGCAGCTATCTCACAAAATTATATGACGTGATTTCGCAAGCGGAGGATATCGATCTCGACAAGCTTCCGCGTAGTTTTGCAATGAAAGCCACGCACGGCTCAGGTTGGGTGAAGTTAGTTTCAGACAGCTCATCGATAGATCGGCCGGAAATCGTGAACACTGCCGCCTCGTGGCTGAAACTTAATTATTACAAACTCGGTCTAGAAAGCCATTATGATTGTATTCCTCCTTTAGTCATGTTCGAGGAGCTGCTTATTAACGAAGGTAAATTGGCAGATGATTACAAAATTCATTGTTTCCAGAAGAATGGCGAACGGCGTCAAATCGTACAGGTCCACACAAATCGCTTTACAAATCATTGTGTGAATTTATTCGACCGCGACTGGAGGCCTCTCGATGTAAATCATGGGCACAAGAGAAGGCCCGCGGATGGTGTTGATAAACCAGATAACCTTGACGAATTATTATTTGTCGCTAATCAGTTATCAAGCGGGTTCAATTATGTGAGAGTTGATTTATATAATATAGATGGCCGAATTGTATTTGGTGAACTGACTTTCACCCCAGGTGCGGCCAAAGACAAATTTGATCCGCCGGGAATGGATAGCGTTTGGGGGACTTACTTCGACTCCGATGAAGTATGTTACCAAGAGGAATGAAAAATACTAACCGGGCGCGCAGGTGGCCTGCAGAGCTTGTGCGATGGCGGAGTTGAGAGCAGGTGATTAGCTGGTCCGGATTCTCCGAATCGTAGAAGACTATGTATGAGACCACGCCAAATAATCGCAAGCGCGAGCTGCGGTTCCTGTTCCATAGGGTCCGGTGAAGAGCAAGGCGTCGCCGACGAACTAGAGGCCCAAGGGAGCCGCGTTAAGATCCCGCTCGGCCCCGCCCCGATCTGATCACGGGGCGGGGGAGCGTCCGATCGCTCCAGCGGTCGAGCCCATACGCAACGCGGCTCGGGATGCACGAAGCTCGGGTCACATAAGAAAAAGTGGCGCTGGCGGATCGGCGTTGCCGTCCTTGGCTGGCACTACCAACTAGGAAGCCGAAGCAGCCTCGGGCTGCTCGATCCAGCATCCTATTAGGGCGGATCACCGCCCCCGGGCAACCGGGATTGGTCACCATGCGCCTGCTCATGCTCGGGGCTTCTCTGCTGCTCCTGCCAGCGCCCGCGTCAGCTCTTTGTCGCTGCACGTGCGTCCGGGGCGAGATGAGGCCGGTCTGCCAGCAAACCGACCTCATGGTGCCGATCTGTCAGGGCCTTTGCGAAACGAACATTCGCCCCGACCGCGTCGTGACGCCTCTGGCTGGTGGGCGTCAGGAGTATGCCCCTGTCTCACCCTCTGGTCCCGCTCCTACCAGCCTTGAGTCCTCAAATCCAAATCTGGACACGAGCCCAAACGGGCAGCCGCTGGGTACGCCAGGTCAGCTCTCCGGAAGCGTCGATTCAACCCTTTCCGGCGGCGGCGGATCAAGCTCTTCGGCGGGCGCGGCGGGCGGACGGTGAGGAACGAGAAGCCCGCGCTGGCGAACCGGGCGGGGCTGAAGGTGTTACGTCTCAGATGCAACAGACGAAGGGGGCGCAGTCAGGTGGATTCGATGTTCGATTTCGATAAAGCAGTTCAAGCTGTAGACGCCAAGCTGAAAGAACAGCAGGAGGAAACGAAGCGCAACGATGAAGAAGTAAAGCGCATTGCAAATGAACTTGCTACTCAAGCTGACAAATGGCGCAACGCAAAGGGATTTAATTTTGACGTTACTAGAAACGGCAGCAAGGTAGTTCTTACATCTGGACGTCGGTCATTACATATTGAAGTTATACCAGGACCAAACTTCACGTTCAAGGAGACAATTAACGGCGCGTCTAATAGCTCGGGCGTTAATGGGGGGCCTACCGGATCGGTCGGCATGAGGGAATCGATTTATCTATGGGTGAAAAGTTTGTAGTCGGCGCCGTGAACCGAGACAACTGGCGTTATGTATTTGGCAATATTATCGTCGGAGCGTGAAATAATTTACCGAGTACGGTCAGGCCGCTGTTGCGACTAGCAGAATACTTCTTTCTAAATTCGGACCTGAATTGTTGAAAGCGAGCGGATCCGACGCAAGAAGCACCTGCGATGCAGTGGAAAATTCAGCCCCGCGCGGCGGCTGCCGGCGGGGCTGGAAGTGGTTCGGGAGGAACCGCGGGAACATCGCAAGCCGTGGGCCAGCTATCGCGGATCCCGCGGCACGGCCCAACCGACGATGATCCCGATCAGAAGCGAGACCAAGGCCCAGACGTGGCTCAGGTCCTGGCCGGGCGGTGCGCAGTTCACGGTGATGGCGCCCGCGGTAAGATCTCGAACTCCAGCGGCGGCAGGATCGTCGTGATCGACCATCCGAGCGCGCGCTGCAACGGGTTGCAGTCGTATGCCACCACGCCGAGGAGCCGCCCGCGGCCGGGCATGGCGTCGAGCGGGATGAACGGGCCGATCACCTCCTCCTCGCGCCCCAGCGGCCCGTAGGCGTCGAAGCGCTCGGCCTCGTAGTCGAGCCGCCGACCGGCGCCGTCGACCAGCCACCAGCGGCGCGTGATCTCGCAGGAGCGCGACCGCTCCCGCACGCCGCGGATCAGCAGCCGCTCACCGGGTCGGACCAGCTTGCCCGGGTTGACGACCTCGCGCGAGACTTGCCGGACCGGGGGGTCGCGGTCGATCGCCATGGCGAAGATCCAGCCGACCACGAACAGGAGGGTGCTGTAGTAGAGCCCGTTGAGCACGAGCTGCAGGCGGGCTTGCCGCTTGGAGGGGCCGTAGGCGAGTTCGATGGCACGGGCATAGATTTCGTCGGTACGGTCCACCTCGGGGAGCATCGTGACCTGCATGGGTTCCGGTTTTGGGGGCATCAGTGCGGCACCCCGCCCTTCGACAGGACGAGCCCGACGATCGCCAGCACGATGGCGCCGAGCACGGATTTCACCAGCCAGCCGACGTGGTCCTTCAGCTTGGACACGTCGTCGACCACGTCCTTGAGTTCGGTCTTGGTGGCGTAGACGTTGCGGAGATCCTCCCGGATCCCGCGCACATCGGACTGGACCGCATCGAGCTTCGTCGCCGAGACCGCGACGTCGACCTGCATCTTGGTCCAGGCGGCCTCGTCCTGGCTCTTCTGGCCTTCCGGCATCATGGCCTCTTGATCCTGGAACCGTAGGAAGGCGGGTGGCTGCGTGACGGCTTCGAGGGCGGCGGCCATGTCGCGCGCATCCCGGCTCAGCGCCGAACCGCCTGCGCCCCGGGCACGGCCCCCGGCACGCCCGTTGTCCGCTCGTAGGTGCGCATCACGCCGATCCCAAGCAGACCGGCCAGGATCGGCCAGAGATCGTTCATGACGAGGGTCGGCGGGGCCGGGAACGCGATGCACGGCATTGATCCCGCGCGCACCGTCGTGCGCTTCCCCGACGTGTGCAAGGAGCTTGGCCTCAGCGCGACCACGCTCCGGCGGCTGTGCCGGGAAGGGAAAGGGCCTCCGCTACTACAGCTCAGCGAGCGCCGGTCCGGCGTTCGCCGAGGTGACCTCGACGCATGGGTCGAGGGTTTGAAGAAATACAACCCAGAGGCCTAATCTGCCACTTCAAATTTCAACCTGAGCTGATTTCGCCAAATCCGTCCTTCGACTTGTTGCAGAAGGTCGGAATGGTCGCTACCGGTCGCACGATTAGATAGACTTGTCCAAATAGGGCTAATTGCCGTATTTCATTATATAATTTTGCAAAATGCCAGCATGCGTCTTGTATCACTATCATCGAAAGCAATAGCATTATCGAATTTGCCGCAAATATTAGCCAGCAGCCAACTCGAAGGCAGATTTGATAATGCTGCGAATATCTTAATACTTTATGAAATCGTCGCAATTAACCATCCTGCCATTATTTGAAGCGCCTTCGGGAACTATTAATTGGACGTTATCGTAATAACGATGGAAATAGTCAGTGCAACGCTCCGTATCGAACATTTTAGAGTAGTGATCATGGATGGATACGGACGCTATGGATGGAACGGCACGTCACGAATGAATGCCTCGAGCGCCCTGCAGCAATTTTTGCTGGGCCTCGGCGTAGAAACCGCCGATCGCCAAATCGTTATCCGTCAACTCGCCGAACTCCAACCGCAAATCATTTCCCTTTATGCACTCATTTTGGTTAATGCATTCGCTTTGGCGTTCACGCATTATTCCCTGGCCCCAGTATGGCTTACCCTCGGCGCACCCGGGGTACTTTTGCCGATTTGCATTGCGCGTGGAATTCACTGGTGCCGTCTTCGTCCTGACGAAACATCTCATGCGGATGCTGTTCGTCACTTGCGCCGCACAAGCGTCGTGACCGTGTTGCTGTCCATCGGGTTCGTAAGCTGGGGGTTGGCACTGGACGAGTACGGCGGCCCCTATCATCAGGCACACGTCGTAGTATTCATAGCGATTACGGTTATTGCGTGTATTTTCTGCTTAAGCCATCTGCCAACTGCCGCCTTTCTTGCTACCGCCATCGTAATGGGGGTCTTCATACCTTACTATCTGATGAGCGGAAATACCGTATTTGTTGCTATTGCTCTCAACGTTCTATTTGTAACAATTGTTATGGTTCGGATCATCGTAAAAAGTTTTGTTAATTTTCTACAACTGTATGATGCACAAACGGAGGCACAAAGACTAGTTGATGAGAATAAGCGCTTGGCGATGACTGATAGTCTCACTTCGCTGCCGAACAGACGCTACTTCTTCGAGCAACTAAACAAGTTACTCAAAACTTCTGCGGACGGCCAGCACGGTTTTGCGCTTGCCATTTTTGATTTGGATCACTTCAAGCCTATCAACGACTCCTACGGGCACACTGCGGGAGACAGAGTGCTTGTGGAGGCAGGACGCCGCTTCGCATCATTAGCAACCGAAGACATCATAGTCACCCGCTTAGGCGGAGATGAATTCGGCCTACTTGTGCGGTATTCTGGTGCTGCTTCGGAAGTTCTCACGCTCTGCAACGGGATTTGCGAGACACTGCATATTCCGGTCCCTTTGGGAGACACGCAGGTCGTCCCAGGCTGCTCAGGCGGACTGGTGGTCTATCCAACCGGCGGCCATACCGCAGACGAATTGTTCGATCGCGCAGACTATGCTCTCTACCATTCCAAAGCGAGCCAACGCGGCAGAACGACGATATTTTCTCAGGAGCACGAAGATGCAATCCGAGCCGAACGCGCAATAGAAACCAATCTGCAAAACGCAGATCTCGCGAAGGAAATGGAGGTGGTCTTCCAGCCTATATTAGACACTGCCTTTAATACTATTTCGCTTGTCGAAGGTTTGGCGCGCTGGAACAGTCCTACCCTCGGTCGCGTCTCACCTGATCGTTTCATTGCGGCTGCAGAACGCTGTGGGATGATCCACACTTTGACCATCATGCTTCTTCGAAAGGCGCTCGCGGACGCTGTCCATCTGCCGCTTACAGTAGGCCTATCATTCAACCTCTCGTCGCACGACCTCGTATCACCTTCTACGATCATGTCGATAATAGCGTCCGTTCGTCAGAGCAACTTCGACCCTCGCCGCCTCACACTAGAGTTGACCGAAACCGCTTTGATGCGCGACTTTGAGGCAGCAAGAGGATCAATCGCTGCGTTAAGAGCAATAGGGATCAAAATCGCCCTGGATGACTTCGGAACCGGCTACTCAAGTTTAAGCTACGTTCACCGCCTGCACCTGGACAAGATTAAAATTGATCGCAGCTTTCTTGCTGATATCGATACCGAAATTGGATACAACGTTGTAAATACTATCGTCGATTTGTGTAGAAATTTGCATATTGACTGTATTGCCGAGGGAATTGAAACGAAGGAACAACTTAGCACAATGCGAAGCCACGGATGCAGATATGTCCAGGGATACCTGGTTGGCAAACCCATGCCTTTTGGAATGCTGCTCCACGAGCTCGAAGTCCGAGCCGCCGCACACAGCGACCAGTTCGTCGCCTGATTTCAGCTATTTTGCGAGAGGATTCTTGGAAAGATCCTTCTAACGGTACTGCGTTTTTTCACAGCCGCCACCTATAACAGACACGGGCCAAGCTTTTCGCCTGCCAGCATTTCTGTGGCGGCAAGAGCGCTGGCCCATAAATCGAGCGCCTCGCGCTTCTCAGGGTTGTATAGCGCATGGTTGTAGACGCCGGCCACACCCGCCCGGAATCCGGACACGTGGTTCAGAACCGCCTCGACCACGTGGGGCAGCACACCCCGGTCGTTCATGCCGGTGGACACGGTCCGCCGCAGGTCATGCAACCGCCAGTCGGTGACACCAGACCGCTTGTCGAGTGCGGCCTTCGCCTTTGAGAAGCCTGAGAACGCCCCGGCTCCGTCACCGAACAGGTACGAGCGTCCAGAGATCGGCTGGATCCTAGCCAGGACTTCGAGGGCAGGGCGGGAAAGCGGCACGTCATGCGGCAGACTGTTCTTGGTCCGCGCGCCCGGCAGATGCCAGACGCCGCTGGCTAGATCGAGCTCGCCCCATCGGAGTCCCGCGACCTCCTCCCGGCGCTGACCGGTGAGCAGCAGCAGCCGCACGATCCGGCCGAAATCGTCGTCCCGGCAGGCCTTGAGCACCGCCGCGATCTCGTCGGGCTTCAGCACCCGGCGGCGCTTCTCCTCCTGAGCCGTCTTCAGGGTGCCGACGACGGGATTGGTGTCGGCCGCGCCGGTGCCGATCAGCCATGCGTAGAACGCCGAGAGTGTGGCCCGCGCCCGATTCGCCGCGTAGGGCCCGCTTTCCTCCGTGATCACCGCTAGGCGATCGGCTACGTTCGCCCGGGAGACGGAGTGCAGCGGCAGCCGGTGCAGCGGCTTCCAAGCCACCTGCATGTACCGCGTCGCATCCCGGAGCGAGCTGTCGCGCAACCGCTTCCCGGCCGCCGCGAGGTAAGGCTCTACCTTCGAACCAAGGGTCAGGGCGGCCCTGGCCTTGGCGATCTGTCGCTCCGCGTGCGGATCCTCGCCGAGCTTGGCCCGCGCCAGACGCTCACCTGCTGCGCGTCTGGCGTCCATGGCCGATAGGAGGCCCGCTCGCCCCAGGGTCTCTCGCTTGGTTTTTCCCAGATTGTTGCGATACTGGACGATCCACTGCCGCGAGCCACCCCGGTTCACGCACAGCCCGAAGCCCGGCAGATCGTCGTCGAACACCACGACCTGGGCCCGTTCGGTCGGCAGCGGCACGGCGGCGGCGGTCTGGTTGGTCAGGCGCATTCCACTGATCACATACTAAGCATGCGAGGTACGCACGACGGCGCGTCGCGGACCAACGCTCAGAGGGTATCAGCGAAAAGAGCAGCGAAATCAACGGCACACGGCGGCCACTAAGCAGCTAATTTGCGTCATGGTGCCTATAGCCTAGTCCTCTTAATCAGCGGGTCCTAGGTTCGAACCCTAGTGCGCCCACCAAGATTTTCTGAACATTCTCTTGTGAAGACAACTTCGAGGCTGCGGATGAGCCGCTGCGCTTGATGTTTCTGCGTTCCGGCCGGAGCGACGCACGGGAAGGGTCCGGCAGCGAAGCTGCCATGCGGCCTGCTGTTCCGTACACAACGAAATCAAAACCTGCCCGATAGCGTGGAGGACAATTTCTCCCGCCTATGCGATCTAGATTTCGGAACTATCTCCGCCTGAAGATGGTCTAGCCGTCGCTTGTCGATGGTTGAACTCGGAGATTTGTCGGTTGGTTCGCTTCGCCTCGATCGTTGCCGCCGCAGGCGCCCTGGCGGCGTGCGGGCCCGCCTGGGCGGCGCCGGAGATCACCCTGGCGGCGATCGCAACGGGCCGGCTCTACGTCGTCGGGACCACGGATCGCCCGCACATGCCCGTGGTGCTGGAGGACAAGTTCCGCACCGAATCGGATGACAAGGGCAAGTTCCAGTACGAATTGGTCTACCACCCGGCCCGCTGCATCGTCGCGGCCACGATCGACGGCAAGGCCGTCGAGGCGGTCGTGAGCAATTGCGGGCAGCAATGCGCAGTCGCCCCGCCGAACGCCGCGGCGCCGCTCCCGGCGATGCCGGGGCGGGCAGGGTTGCCCGCGGCCGCCGGCCCGCCGACGCGCGCACCGCAGAACCGGGCGCATGCCGCGACGCCTCCGGACCGCCCGGGCGCCACATCGGAGCCCGCCGCACCGGCTCCGGCCGGGCCGGCGGCCGGCGCACCCAGGAAGGTCCAGATCGAGCGGCCGCCGCGGCCACCTCAGCGCCCCGCCACGCAGGCGCCTCCGCAGGCCCGTGCCGTCCAGCCCGCGAAGCCGGCCCGCAAGCCTCGGCCGTCGCCGCGTGAGGCCCCCGACGAGGCCGGTCCACCGATCGCCGACTGATTGGCGGATCGCGTGGTCGCGGATGCAGCCGGATTGCGGGATTCATCGAGGATCGTAGGGCAACCGGGCGCATCGACGGCCGGACCGGCCGACCGCCTGTAGGACACTCCACATGACATTTTAACTCCGAGTACTATCGGCCACGCCTCATCGCCGCGCTTGCCGCCTATGCTCTATTATCAATGCTTATACTGCATATAATTCTGTTCCTGCGCTATTCGTGCGGAAACACTTATGCAATTTATGATTTCCGAGCCTTTGTTAAAAATCTACCCTCTTGTACGAGACGCGAGATAATTCCACGATCCAAGATTGAAAATGATGGGTCGATCGCCGACGCGAAGAAGACGATTTTTTGGCCCTCGGCGAGCATTCCGATTGCAATTTTGGGATCTGGAAAGATCTCGCGAATGCTCGCCTGATTCCGGCGGAGCTGTATCAGGTCGGCGACGGCACGTTCCACGGCCTGTTCGAAGGAAGCGATCTCGGGTCGCTGCTGATCACGCGTTCGACCTTCAGCGCCGTGCGTTTCGACTCGACACCGACGACGCTCCGCAGAAACGACAAGCGGGACACCCTCGCGGTCACGGTCAAGCTGTCTGGAACTTCGATGTGCGAGCAGTTCGGTCGACAAGCGATCGTACAGCCCGGCGAGATCATGGTCCTGGATCGAGCTCGCCCGTCCGTCCGGCAAACGACCGGACCGCCCCGCTCCCTCCTTCTGGAGATCCCACGCGACCGGCTGGAGAACCTTCTGGGTGACGCGCGCCACTTCTCGGTCCCGACCGTCGGGGCCGATCTCGGAAGCGCCCGGCTGGTGACGACGTTCCTTGACACGTTGCTGCGGGTCGAGAACACCCTCACGCCGCACGCCGCCCAGCGGATGTCGGCGATCGCCTGGACCTCGTCGCGGCCAGCATCGCCGAGCGCCTGGCGCGCGAAATGCCACGACCGCTGCACGGCACCGTCATGGTCCAACGCGCCAAAGCCTATGTCGAGGCTCATCTCGGCGACCCGGCCCTCGACCCGCCTCAGCTCGCCGCGGCGGTGGGTGTGTCGCTGCGCCGGCTGCGGGAGCTGTTCCACGAGCATGACCAGCACATCTTCGACTGGATCTGGCAGCGGCGGCTGGAGACGGCGGCCAAGCGGTTGACCGATCAGGGATGCCGCCATCTCTCCATCGGCACCCCGGCCTATGGCTGCGGCTATGCCAGCCAAGCCCATTTCTCTCGCCGGTTTGAGGACCGGTACGGCATGGCGCCGAAAGAATTCCGCCATCTCTCGGATCAACCCGCCCCGAAAATCTGATCGGGCGGAAACGCGCGTCGCTGACGTCGAAACAGGGCCGGGACGCCGGGCGACGCCCTTACGCCACCGGTCAACATTCGTAGCGCGAAAGACACCCGTAATCAGCGGTTGTTAATCTATCTTCGGCAAGCATTCGCGGCTGCAGCTCGGAGCGATTTTGTATTCCGCTGCATTGCGAGGTTGTCGTGACGCTGCAATCTGTATCCATTCGTACAAAGCTGATCGTGGCGTTCACCATCCTGACCGTCTTCGTGGTCGGCCTGGGCATGCTCGGTCTCGCGGCCACGCAGACGCTGCGCGATCAGACCGTCGCGATCGAGACGAACTGGTTGCCGAGCGTCAAGACGCTGAGCGAGATCAACACGCTCACGGCCCGCAGCAGCGGGCTCCTCCTGCGCCACACGCAGGCGACCGACCCGGCGCTTCTCGCGAGCATCGATAAGGACATCGCCAACTTCGATAAGACTCTGAACGAGAAGACCAAGCTCTATGAGGCGTTGATCAGCTCGCCGGAGGAAAAGGCGCTCTACGAGACCCTGAGCCGCGCATCCGAGAGCTTCCGGGGAATCCGGGACGAGGTGCTGAGCATCTCGCGCCGGGGTGACAAGGCACAAGCCTACGGCCTCTACGAGACGAGCGGACTCGCACCGCGTCGCGCCGTGTCCAGCGCCCTCGAGAAACTCGTCGCCCTGAACAACGACGGCGCCAGCGCTGCCGAGGCTCAAGGCAAAGCGGTCTTCGAGGAGACCCGGATGCTGATCCTCATCGCGATCGGGATCGCGGTGGCTCTGTCCGTGCTGTCGGGTGTTGTGATCGTCCTGGGTGTCACACGCGGCATCCGCTCGGTGGTGGAGCCGATGCAGTCTCTGATCGCCGGTGACCTTGCGGCGACGATTCCCCATCAGGGCGCGAAAACCGAGATCGGCAAGATCGCCGACGCTGTGCAGGTGTTCAAGGATGGGCTGATCCAGATGAAGGCGCTGGAATCCGAAACCGCCCAGGCCCGGCTCGCCGCCGAGGAGCAGCGCAAGCTCGGCATGCGCCAGATGGCCCAGGATTTCGAGCAGGCGGTGGGCGGGATCATCGGCCTGGTCTCAGCCTCGGCGACCGAGTTGCAGGCCACCGCGGGGGCGATGTCGGCGATGGCGGGCCAGACCTCCGCCCAATCCGGCGCGGTTGCGGCGGCTGCGGAAGAGGCTGCGTCCAACGTCAACACCGTGGCGGCTGCCGCGGAGGAGCTCGGCTCATCGGTCCAAGAGATCGGCCGACAGGTCGACGGCTCGGCCAGCCTGGCGCAGCGCGCCGTCAACGAGGCGGATCAGACAGCCGTGCTGGTGCAGGAGCTCAGCGCCGCCGCGGCCCGGGTGGGCGACGTGGTCGGGCTGATCTCGTCGATCGCCGGCCAGACCAACCTGTTGGCGCTCAACGCCACCATCGAGGCGGCCCGCGCCGGTGCGGCCGGCCGCGGCTTCGCGGTGGTCGCCTCTGAGGTGAAGGCGCTCGCCGAGCAGACCGCCAAAGCCACCGACGAGATCTCGGGCCAGATTGCCCGGATCCAGGCTTCGACCGGTCAAGCCGTGTCGGCGATCGGTTCGATCGCGACCCGGATCCAGGAGATCAGCGGCGTGACGACCTCGATCGCCGCGGCCGTCGAGGAGCAGGGCGCGGCGACGCAGGAGATCGTCCGCAACGTCAGCCAGGCCGCGATGGGGACGGGCGCGGTGACCAGCAACATCGCCGGCGTCGCGGGCGCCGCCGAGGAGACCGGGACGGCGGCGAGCCAAGTGCTCGGAGCGGCGTCGGAACTCTCGCGGCAATCGGAGCACCTTGCGGCGGAGGTCAATCGCTTCCTCGCCACCGTGCGCGCCGCCTAGATCAGGATTCGGCCGCGCGCTTATCGGCGGAAGCGCGCGGCCCACCGATCAGGCAGGTTATGATGCAGGTGCGCCGGAGCACGCCCGCCGGGAAAGCTTGGGCATACATCAGGGTCACACCGCGAACACAGTCGCGGACCTGATGGAGACTTCCAATGACCCTCGCAACCCGCCTCACCATTGCCACCGCCGTGACGATCGCCACCGTCGCGGTCCTGGCCGGATCCTATGTCCAGGCCCTGAGCCTCGCCCTGCCGGCGCATTTCGCCTGATGCGGTCAGGTCCCGGCGACGGAACGCCCGGCAATCCGGCGCTCCGCCGCCTTCGCGAACGAATGCCCCGCTCCGGGGAGGCAGGCGATGCACGCCATCCTGACGTCCATGGTCGACGGCGCGAGCTGGGTCGCCGAGACGCTCGATAGGCTTCTCGACGACACCCTTGAGGGCTTCGGATCCGCCGCCCCGCTCGTCGCACGGGACGATCTCGACGATACCGCCGAGGGTCCGCGGGTTCTGTCAACGAGCCCCCTCGTTCGTACGCCGTAGCAAAACCGGCCGGTCGCCGCCCGGCACGACCCTGACGACCCGGCTATTCGCCAATTACGGTGACGGCGCCCGACCCGACTCCGGGCTCGCCGCCGCATCCTGCGCCTCGCGATCCGGGATCTGATAGCCGCGCTCCCAGATGCGGTGCTCGTCCGAATCTGCCGGATATGGATTGGCCGTGATCGGATCCCCACGATCCCGGGCATGACGTCCTTCGTCACTGATCGCCGTCGGTGAACGGGTCGACTTCGTCATCGTGCAGGCCTCCCGATGTTGGATCCGCGCTGAGTGCAGGGCTCACGAGCGACATGGCGGGCTGCCCCGACCGGGATCATCGAAGGATGGTCGCGGGTGCCGCGTCGGAACGCGCGCTCGACCCAGCCACCCGCCACACCGTGCCGCCGGCATCGTCGGCGATCAGCAGGCCACCCTGGCTGTCGATCGCGACGCCGACCGGCCGGCCCCGCGCCTGCTTGTCGGCATTGACGAAGCCGGTGACCACGTCCTGCGCCTTACCGGCGGGCTTGCCGTTCTCGAACGGGATGTAGACGACCTTGTAGCCGTTCAGCGGATCGCGGTTCCAGCTGCCGTGCTCGCCCACGAAGGCACCGCTGCGGTAAGCCTGCGGCAGGCCGGTGCCCGTCGCGAACGCCATCCCGAGCGGCGCGACGTGCGAGCTCAGCGAGTAGTCCGGCATCAGCGCCTGGGCGACCAGCTCGGGGCGCTGCGGCATGACCCGCGGATCGAGGTTCTTGCCCCAGTAGCTGTACGGCCAGCCGTAGAAGCCGCCATCCTTCACCGAGGTCATGTAATCCGGCACCAGGTCGGGGCCGAGTTCGTCGCGCTCGTTGACCACGCACCAGAGGGTCTTGGTCTGCGGCTCGAAGGTGAGGCCGTTCGGGTTGCGCAGGCCCGTGGCGTAGAGCCGGTGGGCGCCGGTCGCCCGGTCGATCTCCCAGATCGACGCGCGGTCGGTCTCCTCGTCCAGTCCGTTCTCGGTAACGTTGCTGTTTGAGCCGACGCCCGCATACAGCTTGGTCCCGTCCGGGCTCGCGGTCAGGCTCTTGGTCCAATGGTGGTTGATCCGGCCCGCCGGGAGCTCGGTGAGCTTGGTCCCGGGCTCGGCGATCTGGGTCGCGCCGGCCTTGTAGGGGTAGCGCATCACCGCATCCGTGTTGGCGACGTAGAGGTCGTCGCCGACCAGCGCCATGCCGAAGGGCGCGTTCAAGTTCTCGAGCAGGACAGTGCGCAGCTCGGCCACGCCGTCGCCGTCGGCATCGCGCAGCAGGGTGATGCGCTGGCCGGGCTTCTCCGGCGGGTGGGACAGGCCTTCCAGCCAGCCCATGATGATCTCCTTCGGCCGGTTGATCGGCGGGGTCGGGCCGCCGCTCTCCGCGACCAGGATGTCGCCGTTGGGCAGCACCAGCAGCGAGCGCGGGCTCTTGAGGCCGGTCGCGAGGGCTTTCACCTGCAAGCCGGCCGCGACCTGAGGCGTCTCGCCGTCCTTCCAGCCGATTGCTCGCGACACGTGCATCGGCGGCAGCAGGTACTGGTGCAATTCGGGCAGGGGCGGGTTCGGCCCGACCTGGGTCTGCGGATCGATCGGATCCGGTCCGCAGGCGGCCAGCGGCAGCAGGACGGCCGTGGCAAGGGCGTTGCGAATCCGGATCATGCGCGCTCTCCCGGCTGTACGCCGACCCGATGACGATGGATCAACTCCGCGCCGTTCCAGCCGGTCACCAGCAGGATGACGACCACCAGCGCGGACAGGATCAGGCCGGTCGGCACCACGGAGGTGTAGGCATCGCGACTGTGCACGAACGCGTTGACGATCGCGAGGATCAGCGCCAGCGCGTTGCCGGAGGCGTGGATCCAGGCCGGCCGCAGCCGCCGGATGGTCCGATCCCCGAAGAAGTCGATTGCGCCGGCCAGGCCGGCGAAGACCGACGCCACCAGCCCGATGCTCAACAGCCAAGCCGAGAAGTTGGCCCACTGCATGTTGGCCGTCGACCAATAGGCGATGTCGGTGACGAGGGTCCCGACGAAGCAGACGATCGGGATCGGCACAAGCATCGGATGGATGGGATGACCGGCGATGCTAGCGGTCGATCGCGGGTAAGTTTCGGACACAGGAATCCCCGTCATACGATCACATCGTTCATCGACGAGCCTACCGCGGGCCGCAGCAAAGGTTCCGCACCGGGCGCGCCTGCGGCCGTGTGGCGGGCGGTCGGGCCGCTGCGAAGGAGCGGGTTTCGCGCGGCGCCATGGGATGCGTGCGCTCCCGCACCGTCGAAGATTGAAATCTGTGCCGTTTTCTAAAAGGAGCGCTCGGCATCACTATTGCCGAGTCGAAGCAGCATCGCCATTTCTTGTCTCATTCGCGGACAGGCGGCGAAGTGCAGTCCAGGATTGAGCCAATGGCCGCTGCAACAGTAGAGAAGCCGCTCGATGTCGGTGGCCCGATGAGCCGCCGGGCAGCCGCGCTCGCCAACGTCAAATGGTTCCGCGCCCTCGCCTGGCGGGTGCTGCGCGAGGGCGGGCCGCAGGCCGCACTGCGCGCCGCCAACGCCCGGGCGGCGGCCCGTATCATCCTCCGTCAGGCTCGGCGCGACGCGCTCGTCAGCCGCATGGCGCGGGAGGCCCTGCGGGGGTAGGTTTCCACCTGATGCGTCCGGTCTCACAATGACGCACCGGCCAAGCCGTTCTGCGCTGACCTATCTTGTCGAAGAAACAGAAAGCGAGACGGGGCTGCCGTCCGAGGCGATGATCCGGCCCGCAGCAGCCCCGCACGGCAACGATCAGCGCTTAAACTTGCCGTCGTACTTGAACTCCGGGGCGGACTTTAGCTGGTCCTTCGTCGCGCCGATGATCGCCTTCCACTTCTTGGCGTCGGCATCATAGCCCAGGGCGACGGAAGACGGCGAGACGGCGACGTAGCGCTCGCCCATGCCGAGGAAGCCGCCGACGGAGACGATATAGCCGACGAGCTTGTCGTGGACGATCGCCAGATCCTTGATCTCGCCGACGGTGTTGTTCTCGGCGTCGGTGATGTTGAGGCCGATCAGGTTGTAGCTCAGCACCGCGTCCTGCGGCACGCTCTCGAACTTGGGGGCGACGGTCGGGGGCGCGGTGTTGGCCGCGAGGGCGGGCCCGGCCAGGGCGGAAGCGGCGAGGGTGGCGAGGACGAGGCGGCGCATCAAGATCTCCGGCGGCCCGGAATGGGCGCGGGAGAATGGCGTGCCCGGGCCCATCGTTCCGCCGCCTCGCGGAAATGTTAAGGCGCTGAACATGGAACCCACCTGACTCATCCGCGCAGCCACGATTGTACTGCTCAGCAGGCGGGACAGTTCGGCCGTGCAGGCCCGGAACCGTCCCTGGCTTGGCCCTCTCGTCGGACGCAAAGCTCGATCGGTGAGGATCAGGGGACAGGTGTGGTGAAACAAGCGGAGATCTTGGCGACGTCGCCGGAGAACCCGACCGGAGCAGTCGCAATCGGGCGACAGCCGGGCGCCTGGATCGACGGGATGATCGGCGTGGCGATCTTCAGCGCCTCGCTGGTGGCGACCCGTTTGGCGCTGACCGGGATGGATGCGCTGTTCCTCAGCGCGGCACGGGCGGCACTGGCTGGGCTGGCGGGGGCGACCGCGCTGCTGATCCTGCGAGAGGCGTGGCCGCGTCGCGGCGATCTCGGGGCGCTCGCGATCGTGGCCGGCGGCGTCGTGGTCGGCTTCCCGCTCCTGACCGCGCTGGCGCTGCGCACCGTCGGCGCGGCGCACGGCACCGTCTTCGTCGGGTTGCTGCCGCTCTCGACGGCGCTGTTCGGCGCCCTGCGGTCGGGCGAGCGCCCATCGGCGGCGTTCTGGGTCCTGTCGGTGCTGGGCGCCCTCGTGACCGTGGGTTTCGCCGCCCGCGGGCTCGACGGGCCGCCGGGGCCGGGCGACGCCTTCATGCTCGCCGCGATCCTGGTCTGCGGGCTCGGCTATGCCGAGGGCGGGATCCTGGCGCGTCGGCTCGGCGGCTGGCAGGTGATCGCGTGGGCAACCGTGCTGTCGCTGCCGCTCTCCCTGCCGCTGGCGCTGGCCTTGACCCCCGCCCATCTCGAGGCAATCCCGCTCCCGGCCTGGGCCGGCCTGGGCTACGTGGCTCTGTTCAGCATGCTGATCGGTTTCGTGTTCTGGTACCGGGCGCTCGCCCGGGGCGGCATCGCGGCGATCGGGCAGCTCCAGCTCTTGCAGCCGTTCATGGGGCTCGGGGTCGCCGCCCTGGTGCTCGGCGAGCGGATCGAGCCCGCGATGATCGCCGCGGCCCTTCTGGTGGCCGCCTGCGTGGCCCTGGCGCGGCGCCTGGCTTGAGCCCAGCGCTCAGCCGGACTTGGCCACCACCTCGATATCCCGGTCGAGCCCGCTCTCGACCTTGAACTCCCGGGTATAGACCTGCCCGTCATGGCGGGCGATCAGCACGTAGTCGCCCTCAGCCAGGGTCACCTGCGGGAACGCACCGATCGCCTCGCGGATTGTGTCGCCGCCGGGCGTCAGGACCGAGAAGGCGGTGCCCGCATAGGCCTCCGCCCCGGGGGCGGCCACCAGCTTCAGGGTGACGGTGGCGGCGCGGTGGTTAAGCGTCGCCTCCGTGACCTTGCCGTTCTCGACGCGCAGGTCGGCGCGCTGGATCGCGTTGGATTCCCCGTATGTCGAGACCACGTGATACGTGCCCTCGGGCAGCCGCAAGAGTTCGCCGGCCTTGATGCCCGAGCGCACCAACCGGCCCTCGGAATTGGTCCCCACCGGCACGAACACCGAGAACGAGACCTGCGCGGGCGGAATCTTCTGGTCGCCCACGGCGCCCGCGAGTTTCAGGGCGCCGGCCGCCACTCGAAGGGTGTCGGTAGCCGGCTGGCCGCCCATCACGATCCGTTTCGAGGCGCTGGCGAAGCCGTAGGTCACGGTTGCCACGTAGGTGCCGGGGGCGAGGGTGAAGTTCGGCTCGGCCTCGGTCGAGCGGCCGACGATGGACGGCCGGGTCCCGTCGCCGCGATCCTCGTAGATCCGCCAGGCCAGCCCCTGGCGCAGGGGCACCCCGGCGCCGGACAGGAGCGCCGACAGGGACAGCTGCGCCTCCGGCTCGGCCGGCGGCATGCTGGGCGGCAGGCTCGGGCTGGTGATCGACGGGGAGGGCAGGGGATCGCCGAGGCGGTTCTGGAACACGCCCTGTTGCGCGCGCGCGTCCGCCGGCAGGAGATGGGCCGGCAGGAGAATTGCCACCGCCATCGCGGCAAGCCTCGTGCGCATCGGTCGAATCCTCATCATGCCTCGATTCCAGCCCGCCTGTGCCTCCGGACCATGGCGGCGGCAAGGCCGCACGGTCTTCCTTCGGGTGGCGCTGCGTGCCACATCCGGGGCCCGATTTCACAGCGGGACAGGACGCATGACTGCCACCCTCGACCTTCTGAAGACGCGCCGCTCGGTGCCGCCCCTGCTGCTGGACGGCCCGGGGCCGGACCGTGCGCAGCTCGAAACCATCCTGACCGCGGCCTCCCGGGTGCCCGATCACGGCAAGCTGGCGCCCTGGCGCTTTATCGTTATCGCGGAGGCGGCGCGGGAGCGGGTCGGCGAGACCATCGCGGCGACGTTCGCGGCCGATAATCCGGAGGCGAGCCCCGAGCGGCTGGCTCAGGAACGCGGCCGCCTGATGCACGCGCCGATGGTCGTTGCGGTGGTCTCCCGGGTCGGACCGCATGTGAAGATCCCCGAATGGGAGCAACTCCTCTCCGTGGGGGCGGCCACGATGAACCTGGTCATCGCCGCCAACGCGTCGGGCTTCGCCACCGCCTGGCTGACGGAATGGTACGCCTATGACCGCCGCGTGCTGGACGCGCTGGGCCTCGCGCCGACCGAGAAACTCGCGGGATTCGTCCATATCGGCCGGGCGCGCGACGTGCCGTCCGACCGGCCGCGGCCGAGTCTTTCCGAGATCGTGACCTATCTCTGATTGCGATTGGTCTCAGAAGGCGCACCCGTGCATTACGATCTCGAAGCCCCGCGCGAGGCGCGCGCCCTGCCGCACAACCCCCTGAAGGCGATCGTCGCGCCGCGGCCGATCGGCTGGATCAGCGCCATGAGCCGGGAGGGCAAGCTCAACCTCGCGCCCTACTCGTTCTTCAATGCGGTGGCCGACAACATGGTGGCGTTCTCGTCGTCGGGCCGGAAGGACGCGATGACCTTCGCGGAGGAAGGCGCCGAGTTCGTCTGCAGCCTGGCAACCTGGGATCTGCGCGACGGGATGAACGATTCCTCGGCGCCGCTCCCGCGGGGGGAAAGCGAGTTCGCCTTCGCGAAGCTCGAGACCGCCCCCTCCCAGAAGGTGCGCCCGCCGCGGGTGGCAGCCTCGCCGGCCGCCCTCGAATGCCGGTGGCTGCAGACCGTCCCGCTGGTGCCGCTCGGCGGCGGCGAGGCCGAGAACTTCCTGGTCGTCGGGCAAGTGGTCTCGATCTACGTCGATGAGCAATTCGTGTCGGACGGCATGGTCGACACGGCCGCGATGCATCCGATCCTGCGCGGCGGCTATTTCGATTACTTCAGGGCCACCGCGGACAACCGATTCCAGATGCGCCGGCCGAAGGGCGCGGCCGAGTTCACCGGCTCCTGAAAAAGCCTAACCTGGCGCAACTTCGATTGAGGAGTTGTTTACCATAAGCGGCGCAGGTTCCCGGTGTCCTCAGACCCCGTGCGCGCCCGGATGTTCCTGTTCACCACGCCGTCCAGCCCACCGGAAAGCAGCCCGCCCGCGCAAGCGCCGCGGGCGGCCTCCGGCGCGGCCGCGTCCGGCCCGGTGGTCCAGGCGATCCGCGACGGCGCGATGGCGAGCGGGGTCGGCTTCGATTACCTGCTCGCGACGGCCCGGCGGGAATCGGCCCTCGATCCGTCGGCCAAGGCCGGGACCTCCTCGGCCACCGGCCTGTTCCAGTTCATCGAGCAGACCTGGCTCGGCGTGATGAAGAATGCCGGGCCCAAGCTCGGCCTCCAGGCCCAGGCGGACGCGATCACCCGCCAGCCCGACGGCACCTACGCGGTCCCGAATGCCGACCAGCGCCAGGCGATCCTCGACCTGCGGCGCGATCCCAAGATCTCCGCGACGCTCGCCGGCGCCCTGACCCAGCAGAATTCCGACGCCCTCGCCGCAGCGCTGGGGCGCGACCCGACCTCCGGCGACCTCTACGCGGCGCATGTCCTGGGGGCGAAGGGCGCGGCCGCGCTGATCTCCACCGCCCGCGCCTTCCCGGCCCGGGCCGCGGCCCTCGACCTGCCGGACGCCGCCGCCGCCAACCGGGCCCTGTTCTATGATCGCGCCGGCCGGCCGCGCAGTGCGGCCGAGCTCTATGCCAATCTCGCAGCCGCCGCGCAGGGGGCCGCAGCCACCGACCTGACCGCTCTGCGCCAGGAGAGCGCCCCGGTCACGCAGGCGGCAACGGCCTATGCCAGCACCGCCGCGGCGTTCGGCGGGACCTCCGATCTGCGCAGCCTGTTCCAGACCGACCAACGGGGAGCCGCGTCGGATGCGGCGGCGCGCCTGTGGCAGGCCCGCAACGGGGCGCTGCCCGCGCAGCACGCGGCCCCGACCTACTTCCCGCGCTCCGACGCCGACGCGCCGCAGAGCGTGGCCGTCCCCGAGCCGGTCACCACGGGCGCGCTCGCCGAACCGGCGCCGACGCCAGCCGGCCCCGCTCTGGTCAACCCGCCGCTGCCGCCCCGCCGCCCGGCCGATCTCGGCACCGCGGGATCCAGCACCGGCATCAGGACCAGCCTGTTCGCCCCCCGGAGCGGCCCATGATCATCCGCGAGTTCCTGGCCTGGACCCAGAACGCCTCGGCCGGCCGCCGGGCCGAGGCCACAACCGCGCTGGCGCGGGCCTTCCTGTACGGCGACCTCTCCGCCGACGAGGCCTGGGAAGCCAAGACCGCGCTGCTCTCGCTTCTGGACGACCCGTCCCCGGTGGTCCGCCGGGCGCTCGCCGAGACCTGCGCGGCCTCCGCGCGGACGCCCCGGCCGCTGGTGGTGGCCCTCTCCTGCGACGTGCCCGAGGTGGCGCGCCTCGTCCTGGCCCGCTCGCCGGTGCTCACCGATGCGGATCTGGTCGATGCCGCGGCGCTGGGCGACGAGGCCACCCGCACGGTGATCGCGGCGCGCCATCACCTGTCCCACGCGGTCTCGGGGGCGCTGGCCGAGATCGGCGAGCTCGATACCCTGGTTGTGCTGGCCAGGAATCCCACGGCGAAGATCACCGCCGGCCGGATGCTGCGCATGATCGAGCGCCGGGGCGACGAGGCCAGCTTGCGCGAAGCGCTGCTGCGCCGGTCCGACCTGCCGCTGGAGGTGCGCTACACGATCGGCCTGGCGGTCGCGGAGGCCCTGTCGGATTTCGTCACCGCGCGCGGCTGGCTCGGCACCGAGCGCTGCGACCGGATGCGCCGCGAGGCCGGCGAGCGCGTGGCTCTGGACGTATGCGACCAATCCGGCGCCGCCGCGGTTGCGCGCCTGGTGACGCATCTGCGTACGACCCATCAGCTGACCGCCGGCCTGATCCTCCGGGCGGTTCTCTCGGGCCGGACCGACTTCGTACAGGCCGCCCTCGCCGATCTCTCGGGCCAGGATCATGTCGGGATCGCCCGCGCCATGCGGGATCCCCGGTCCTTCGCCGATCTGCATCGCAAATCCGGCCTGCCCGAGGCGCTGCTGCCGGCGATGCAGGCGGCGCTCTCCGCCCGCCAGGCTGCCGGCCCTTCGACCGGCCTGCGCGGCGCCGGCCTGTCGCGCCGGGTGATCGAGTCCGCCATCGACGCCTGCACCGATCTGCCGGCACCCGAGATGCATGCGGTCGTCGCCTTGCTGACCCGCTACGAATCCGAAGCCGCCCGTGACGAGGCCCGCGAGGCCGCCCGCGCCATCGCGGCCGAGGCCCTGGCGCGCGAAGCTGCCCGTCGCGACGCCGCAGCCGCGGATGCCGCCTGGCGCGCCGCCCTGGAGAGCCAGCGCCGCAGCGCGTTCGTCGCGCCGGAAGGCGCCGTCGAGATTGTCGCGACGGCCCCGGTCGAGGCCCCCGCGCCGGCGGCGGTCGAGCCTGTCATCGGCGCGGACGCGAAAGGCGAACCGGCGGGAACGGAACTGCCCAACCCCGTGGGCGCAATCCTGGATGCGCTGCCGGAGCAGATCCTGGCCTGGTACCGCACGGAGCCGAAGGAGGAGGATCCAGAGGTCCAGGCTGCCATGCAGGAAGTTCTCGACGGGCTCGGCGCCGACCTGCTGGACCAGTTCCGCGCCAGCCGCAGCGGTACGGAGAACCGGCCGGACGAGGGCATCAGGATCGCGGCCTGACCGGCGTTGGGAAGCGAGCGCCCGTCTAGACAACGCACCCTGTCACTCCGGGGCCGCGAAGCGGAGCTCGGAAACCGGAAACGCAGGTTTCGCAGAGTTTTGCACTGTCGGCGGATGCGGGGTGACGGACGCGTCCGCGGCGTTTCCTATTCAGCCGCCCGCCGCTCGACGGCATCGACCAAACCAAACCGCTCGATGCTATCCTCCAGCCGCAGGGCCGCGTTGATCAGCGCCATATGGGAAAAGCCTTGGGGCATGTTCCCGCGCTGCTCGCCGCTCGCCGCGTCGATCTCCTCGGCGAACAAGCCGAGATCGTTGCCCCGGGCGATCAGGCGCTCGAACGCATCCTTGGCTTCCCGGGTGCGCCCGTCCAGCGCGAGGCAGCCGACCCGCCAGAACGCGCAGGCCGTGAAAGTGCCCTCGTCACCCTTCAGGCCGTCGTCCATGCGGTAGCGATAGATCAGGTCGCCGTCGCCCAGCTCGCGCTCGATCGCCGCGAGGGTCGAGCGGGTGCGCGGATCGGAGGGGCCCAGCGCGCCGAACAGGGCGACGCGCAGCACGGCCGCGTCAAGGTGATGCGACTCGTAGGCGCCGGTATAGGCCTGCTTCTCCGGATTCCACCCTTTCTCCAGGTACTCCGTCCGGACCTCGGCGGCGATCCGCTCCCATTCGGCGATCTTCTCCTGAGGTACGCCGTCGATGTTGCGGCCGATCCGGGCCGCATCGGTCAGCGCCACCCAGATCATCGCCTTGGTGTGGACCTGGTGGCGCGGCCCGGTGCGCAGCTCCCAGATGCCGTGATCGGCGTCGTGCCGGTGGCGGATCGCCCGGGCGGTGAGGTTGTCGAGCACCTCGGGCAGCCGGTCGTTGACCTTCTCGGGCGGATCGTAATCGACCGCTTCCAGGAACACGCAGAGCGCCCGCAGCAACTCGCCGTAGATGTCGTGCTGGTCCTGGTCCGCGGCGAGGTTGCCGATCACCACCGGGCCGACGCCGTTCCAGCCGGCGAGGTGGTCCAGCACCTGTTCCGCCGGCATGCCGTCACTGATGCCGTACATCAGCTTGGTGTCGCGCCCGTAGGAACCGTCCCGCTCGCGCAGGAAGCGCAGGAATTCGGCAGCCTCCCGGACATAGCCGAGCATCACGAAGGCGGTCACCGTGAAGGCTGCGTCGCGCATCCAGGTGAAGCGGTAATCGTAGTTGCGGTCGCCCGGCACGGCCTCTGGCAGCCCGGCGGTCGCCGCCGCCACGATCCCGCCCGAGGGCGAGTAGGTCAGGAGCTTCAGGCAGAGGGCGGAGCGCATGACCGCGTCCCGGTAGGCGCCACGATAGGTACTGCGGGCGCTCCAGCGGCGCCAGTATTCGATGGTCGTTTCCAGGCGGCGCTGCGCCCCGGCGAAGTCGTCGATGCAGGCGTCCTCGTTATCCTCGCCATGGGTCAGGACGAGATAGGCGGTCTCGCCCTCCGTGAGGCTGAACCGGATTTCGGCCTCATCGCTCACCAGCTCCGGCTGCGGGAACGCGTTGACGCGCAAGCGCCAGTCCTCCGCCTCGAACAGGACGGATCGGCCCTCCAAGATGGGCGTGCAGGCGCGGCGGGCATAGTCGAAGGTCGGGCGCACCACGAACCGGCCCGTCACGTGCCCGCTCTCGCAGGTCAGCAGCCGGATCAGGCGGCTCTCACCCTCGCCGTCCGGACCCTCGTCGGGTTCCGGGCTCGGCGGGTTGACCGGCATGACGTCGATCAGCGTGGCGCGCCCCGTGGCGGTGGTGAAGGTCGTCTCCAGGATGTTGGTGTCGGGCACGTAGCGGCGCGCGGTGCCCTCGAGCGCGTCGAAGGCGAGGCTGCAGGCGCCGCCCTTCTCGTCGTCGAGGAGCTTCAGGAACAGGGCCGGCGAGTCGTGGCGCGGCCAGCACAGCCAGTCGATCGAGCCGTCGCGGGCGATCAGCGCGCAGGAATGGGTGTCGCCGATAAGGGCGTAATCGCTGATGGGCTTCGACACGAGGCTTCCGAATGGCGATTGCGCCCTTGTGCGGCGCAAGACAGAGTCCCGGTGAGGTAGCCGGGTCGGACCGGGCGGGGAGCCCGGCTCGACGATTCGCCGCATGACCGCGCCTGTGTCAGGCGGCGGGACGCGGCAGCATCCGGTCGCTGATGATCCGCCGCTGGATTTCGCTCGTCCCCTCGAAGATCGTCGTGAGGCGCGCGTCGCGCCAGTAGCGCTCGACCCGCCGCTCGGTGGTGTAGCCGTTGCCGCCGTGGAGCTGCATCGCCTGGTTGGTGACGCGCACGGCCATCTCGGTGGCCAGGAGCTTCACCATCGCGGATTCGCTCTCGGCCGCTTCGCCCCGGTCGAGAAGGTGCGCGACCTGATGCCAGAACGCCCGCGCCTGGGCGACTTCGGCGGCCATGTCGGCCAGCGCGAAGCGCAGGGCCTGGAAATCGCCGATCGGGTGGCCGAACTGGACCCGTTCCTGCAGGTAGGCTTGCGTGTCTTCGACAGCCGCCTGCGCCACGCCGACGGCCCGGGCCGCCGTGTGGACCCGGGCGATGTTGAGCCCGCGTTGGACCGAGGCGAAGCCGCCGGAATCCGCGTCCGCCCCCTGGTCGCCGTAGAGCCCGGTGAGCCGGTCGCTCTCGGGCACGCGCACGCCGTCGAGAGCGAGCTCGAAGGTCTCGAAGCCGTGATAGCCGATCTTGTCGATCACCCGGCCGGTCATGCCGGGCGGGAAGCTGTCCCGGTCCTTCACCACGAGGAACGGTTCCAAGCCGGCGGAGCGCGACTCGCCGGGTTCCGGATCGCGGGTGCGGGCCAGGACTTCGACGAAGTCGGCGCCCTTGGCAAAGCCCGCCCAGCGCTTCGTGCCGGTGAGCACCCAGGTATCGCCGTCCCGGACCGCGCGGGTCTGCACGCCGGCGAGGTCGGAGCCGGCATTGGGTTCGGACAGGGAGATCGAGCCGATCCAGGCGCCCCGGGCCGAGCGCCGCAGCAGCTCGGCCCGGCGTTCCGGATCGAGGGTCTGGGTGCCGAGACCCTGGCCGCGGGCCAGGATGCTGCCGACCGACAGCCAGGACCGGGCCAGCTCCTCGGAGACGAGGCAATATTCGAACACCCCGAGGCCGAGGCCGCCCTGCGCCTCCGGGATCGTGATGCCGAACCAGCCCTTCGCGGCCATGGCGTCGATGAGCGATCGGGGCATCTCGGCCTTCTGGCGATCGAGCGCGTCGGCCAGCGGCAGGACCGTCTCGGACGCGAAGGCGCGGGCATCGGCCTGGAGCGCGGCGCGGGCGGGCGAGTGCCACGGGGAGGCCAGTTCCGGCGGCTTCGGCGCGATCGGATCCGGTTTGGCCGCCTTCGTGATCATGGTCTCTCCGGAAATCCAGTCGCCGCCACAGGTATGGCTGAGCTGGAAACACGCGCTTACAAAATGGTTCCCGCGACCATCTTCGAATAGTCGGCGCGTCGGCGCATAATAACCTGATGACGCTCGCTGATCCGCACGCCGATTCCTTCGCGATGAACGCACCCGCCACACCGCACATCCTCGTGGTCGAAGACGATCGCGAGATCTCGGCCCTGGTCGCACGCTACCTGCGCGGCAACGAGTGTCGCGTCACCCTGGCGGGCGACGGCAACGACATGGACCGGGCGCTGGCGGAGTCGCGCATCGACCTGATCGTGCTCGATCTGATGCTGCCGGGCGAGGACGGTCTCAGCCTGTGCCGGCGCCTACGGGCCTCCTCGCAGATCCCGATCCTGATGCTGACCGCGAAATCCGAGGAGGTTGACCGCATCCTCGGCCTCGAACTCGGCGCGGACGATTACCTGGCCAAGCCCTTCAACCCCCGGGAACTCCTGGCCCGGATCCGGGCGATCCTGCGCCGGGTCTCCGCGGAGGTGCCGGATACCGACGAGCGGCGGCGCCTGCACTTTTCCGGCTGGACGCTCGACGTGTCGCTCCGGCAGGTTCTGTCGCCCGAAGGCGCCCGCATCGCCGTGACGGGGGCGGAGTTCGACCTCCTGCACGCGCTCTGCCTGCGGCCGGGACGCGTTCTGTCCCGCGACCAGCTCCTCGACCTCACCCAGGGCCGCACGGCCGGGCCGTTCGAGCGCAGCATCGACGTGCTGATCTCGCGCATCCGCCAGAAGATCGAGCACGACACCCGCAACCCCGAATTCATCCGCACGATCCGCTCGGGCGGCTACCTGTTCACCCCCGAAGTGACGCGGTCATGAGCACGTTCCAACGGTTGCGCGACCGGCTACGCCCGCAGAGCATCGCAGGCCAGATCGCCCTCCTAGTCGTGGCCGGTATCGCGGTGGCCCACATGGTCGCCACCGCGGCGTTCCTGATCCTCCACGAGCCGCAGAATCCGGACGAGCTGCCAGGCGTCGCCGCAGGTCGGCTCTCCACGCTGGTCCGGCTCCTCGACGTCGCGGATCCGGCGGCGCGGCCGGCCCTGCTGGAGAGCGGGCGCAGCCTGCCGCTGATGCAGGTGAGGGCCTGGGACGGAACGGTGCCGCCCGGGGCCAAGCCGCTGCCCAACCTTCCGATCATCCACCGCCTGCGCATCGGCGCGGGCCGGCCCGTGACCGTCGTCGACCTGTCTGGGGGGGATCCGGAGCGGTCGCCCGCGAACGGGCGCCTGCATATCGGGATCACCACGCCCAACGGGGCGACCCTGCAAGCCGCGATGCCGAACGGTCCCCTGCGGGCGCCGCGGCAGGGGCCTTTGATCTTCACCGTGGTGTTCCTGGCGCTGACTCTGGCTCTGCTCTGTGTCTGGGCGACCCGGGCGCTGACGGCGCCGCTGGCCCGACTCGCCGGCGCCGCGGAGGCGTTCGGGACGCGGGACGACCACGTCGCGCTGCCGGAGGCGGGCCCGCGCGAGGTCCTGGCGGTCTCCCGGGCGCTCGACCGGATGCGGGCGCGGGTGCGACGCCTGATCGACGACCGCACCCAGATGCTGGCGGCGATCAGCCACGACCTGCGCACGCCGATCACGCGGCTGCGCCTGCGCGCGGAGTTCATCGAGGACGAGCACGCCCGGGCCGCCACGTTGCGCGACTTGGACCAGATGAACGGCCTGGTCGAGGCCGCCCTGTCCTTCGTGCGCGACGGTCAGACGCGCGATTCCGGCAGCCTCAGCCTCGTGGACCTCGCCTCCGTGGTGCAGACCGTCTGCGACGACTTCTCGGATTTCGGCGCGCCGGTGAGCGTCGGCCGCAGCCGGCACGTCCTGGTGCAGGGCCGGCCCGAGGAATTGCAGCGGGCGATCACCAACCTGGTGGACAACGCCGTGAAGTATGGCGGCGGCGCGGAGGTCCGGATGGAGGCATCCGAGCGGGGGGTCCGGGTCTGCGTGCTCGATCAGGGCCCCGGCATCCCGGAGGCCGAGCGCGACGCAATGCTCCAGCCGTTCGTGCGCGGCGACCGCGCCCGCAACCTCAACGAAGCCAGCGGCTTCGGCCTCGGCCTGTCGATCGTGCTGGCGATCGTGGAGGCCCATAACGGCCGTCTGATCCTGGAGAACCGCCGGGAGGGCGGTCTCTGCGCCGTCATCGAGCTGCCCCTGGCGGCGCAGGCTTATGCGAGCCGGACGACGCAGCCGGCGCGGCCGATGCCGGCCCGGGCGGCCTGAAGCCGTCCGAGCCGGGTTCTTCCGGCAGGCTTACGCGGCCCGCACGTTGCGCAGGAACTGCGCCACTTCGGCGCGAAGCTGTTCGGACTGGGCGGCGAGGTCGTCCGAGGCCTGGGCCACCGAGGAGGCCGCTTGGCCGGCATCGCTGGCGACGCGGGCGACCTCGGCGATGTCGGCGGTCATCCCGCTGGTCCCGGTCGAGGCCTGCCCCATGCTACGGACGATGTCCTGCGTGGTGACGCCCTGCTCTTCGACGGCGGCCGAGATGCTGGTGGAGACGTGGTTCATCGCTTCGATCTGGGACACGATGCCCTGGATCGCCTCGGACACGCCGCCGGTGACCGCCTGGATCGACGCCACCTGACGGCCGATCTCCTCGGTCGCGCGGCTGGTCTGGGTCGCGAGTTCCTTGACCTCGGCCGCGACCACCGCAAAGCCGCGGCCGGCCTCACCGGCCCGGGCCGCCTCGATCGTGGCGTTGAGGGCGAGCAGGTTGGTCTGCCCGGCGATCGTGGACACCATCCCGACCACATCGCCGATGCGGGTGGCGGCGGCGGCGAGATCCGCCATCGTGCCCTCGGCGCGCTTGGCCTCGTCAACCGCGGTGGCCGACATGCCGGCCGCCTGCTCGACCTGGCGCCCGATCTCCTGGACGGTGGCGCCCAGCTCCTCCGCAGCGGCCGCGACGGCGTCGACATTATCGGCGGTCTGACGCGCCGCGCTGGCGACGCTGGTCGAGCGCTCCGACGTGCCGGCGACGGCCATCCGCATGGTGCCGGAGGCGCCCTGGAGCGCCGCCACCCCCCGGGTCAACCCATCGACGATGCCGCCGACGGATTGCTCGAAGCCGCTGGCCAGATCCTGCAGCATGGCGCGCCGGGCCTGCTCCTCGCGCATCCGCGCCGCCTCGGTGGTCTGAAGCTGCTGCGCCGCCTCCTCGAGTGACATGTCGCGGATCGTGACCACCGCGCGGGCGATGTCGCCGATTTCGTCCCGGCGCCGGCTGCCCGGCACATCCGTGAGCGCCTCACGGTCGGCGAGCGCCTTGAGGGCGCGGGTCAGCGCGCCGAGCGGGGACACGATCGAGCGCGCCAGCAGCAGGCCGAGCACGGCCGTTCCCGCCAGCACGCAGAGGCCGATCAGGAACAGCGTGCGCGAGAGCGCCCGCACGGCGTCGATCGCCTCGGCCTGCGACTGCTCCGCCACAACCGTCCAGGGCGCGCCCAGCACGGAGACCGGCGAGGCCGCCGCCATGTGCGGGCCGTCGGCTGCGGTGAACGCGAAGCTGCCGTTGGCCTTGAGGCGATCGGCCGTGATCCCGAGCGGGGCGACGCCGTCGCCGGCCTTCGCCGTCTTGCTCAGCGGCGGGTTGCTGCGCAGCCGCCCGTCGGCTCCGGCGGCGAGCACCTGGCCGGTCTCCCCGAGGCCGGTCCGCTTCGCCAGCGCCTGATCGAACAGGGTCGGCTTGACCCGCATGACGATGAAGCCGATCCGCTCCGCCGCCTGGGCGGTGCCCATGGCCACGTTCGCCCGCTTTGTCATGGCGCGGCCGATGAAGGCGGCCGGCTGGCCGTCGACCGGGTAGGCCGAGAAATCCTCGAACAGGACCGAACTTGGATCGGCGGATTTGAGGCGCTCGACCAGGCGCTCCAGCGCCGTGCCCTTGAGCCCGTCATCCGTCACCGGCTTGGCGAAATCGCCGCCCTTCGTCGTCGTGTAGACGATCCGGCCGGCGTCATCGAGGAACAGCAGGTCGGCGTAGCCGGACTGGGCGACGAGCTTGCGCGCCACCTCCTGCACCTTAACGTGGCGGCGTCCATACATGCCGGTCCCGTCCAGCGCGATCCGCGCCTCGACGGTCTGCGGCGCCCGGAACGCCTCGACGACCGCGGCGGTCTCGGGTTTCGACGGGTCAAGGGTCTCGATCAGGTCGGGGAAGTTCGAGACGATCTGGGGATGCGCCGCCGCGGCGAGGAAGTCGGCCTGCATCCGGTCGGCAACCAGCTCGATCCCGTCCCGGCGCGCGACCGCAGCCAGCTGGAGGCGCTCGTTCGCCGCGTCGATCAGACCGGACCTGGCGGAATACCAGCTGAAGCCACCCATCGCGGTGGCGCTGAGCAGTGCCAACCCGATCGTCATCGCCGGCAGGCGAGAACTCAGCCGCGAAAACATCACCATGGCAGTCCTGTAGGCATTCTGATCGGAGAAACCGCGCAACCTTAGTGCAATGCCACTAATATCCCGTAAAGATTTGTGGCAAGACGTCGAATCCGGGCACAGAATTCAATCTATCGCGCCGACGGTGGATCCAAGATTTGCACAGACCCTTGGCCCGCAACGCGACGCGTCAATACGGCCGAAATGTAACACCCAGATCAAAGACGTTTTCGAACCGTGTCCCCAGACGCATAAAGTCCCGCAGCTTCACCCATCAGGGTTCAGGATGCCGGAATGGTGGGTAGGCCCCGGGGGCCGGCCCCGACCGAATGACGTCCGGCCCGGGGCTTGCTGACGATCCGGGCTGGTGTCGCGAATTGTTGGCCTGACCCCGCGAGTCCGCCTAGAGCATCGGCCAACCGCCAGAGCCTTGACCTGCAGAACGGGGACCGGATGACGAGCGAGACCCGCCGAGACGAGGCGCGCCGGATCGCGCTGATCGGGGCGCCGATCGAAGTCGGCACCAGCGAACCGGGCGCGCTCATGGGCCCGGCCGCCCTGCGTACGGCCGGGCTCCTTCGAACCCTGTCCGATCTCGGCCACGCGATCGTCGATCATGGCGATGTCGTGCCGGATGGCCCGGCCGACGGGCGGGGCCTCGCTGCCGTCGCGGCCTGGACCCGCGCCCTGTCCCGGGCGGTCGAGGCCGTCCTCGGGGCGGGGTCGGTGCCGCTCGCCGCCGGCGGGGACCACAGCCTGTCGCTCGGCTCAATCGACGGGGCGATGCGCCATTGCGCCCGGGAGGGCCGGCCGCTCTTCGTGCTCTGGCTCGACGCGCATGCCGATTTCAACACGCCGGAGACCTCGCCCTCGGGCAACGTCCACGGGATGCCCCTCGCGGCCCTGTGCGGCGAGCCGGGTTTCCCGGACCTGTTCGCCGAGCCGGTGCCGGCCCCGCTGCCGCCAGCCAATGTCCACCTGTTCGGCTTGCGCTCGATCGATGCCGGCGAGCGCGCCCTGGTGACCGCCCGCCGGGTCGGCGTCACCGACATGCGCACCATCGACGAGTTCGGCGTGGTCGCCCCCCTGAGGCGCGTGCTCGACCGGGTGGCCCGGGACGGCGCGCACCTGCATGTCAGCCTCGATATCGATTTCCTCGATCCGTCGATCGCCCCCGGCGTCGGCACCACCGTGCCGGGCGGCGCGACCTTCCGTGAGGCGCATCTTATCATGGAGATGCTGCACGATTCCGGCCTCGTCCACTCCCTCGACGTGGTCGAGCTGAACCCGTTCCTCGACGATCGGGGGCGCAGCGCCCGGGTGCTGGTGGAGCTGGTAGCGAGCCTGTTCGGCCGGCGCATCCTGGACCGGGCCTCGCCCGTGATCGAAGCGGTCTCCGCCGACCAGAACGGCCGCCGCTGATGCCGGGCGGTCGAGTCGACGCCCAACCCGATGCGCCGGCCCGCCAGCGTTCGGACGGCCGGGTCCATCTCCGCGCCGGTCCGGTCGGGGGCGGGGGCTCGACCCGGATCCTGGATCTCGCCGAATCCGGTCCGTCGCGGTTGCGCTTCCCCCGCGGGGAGGGGGCGCTGGAGGCCGTCCTGGTCAACACCGCCGGCGGGGTCGCGTGCGGCGACGCCTTCACGATCACCCTGGACCTCGCCTCCGAGGCCGACCTCGTGCTGACCACGACGGCGGCCGAGAAGATCTATCGCTCCGACGGCCCTGTGAGCCGGATCGAGAACCGCGTCCTCCTGGCGGAACGGGCCCGGCTGGCCTGGCTGCCCCAGGAGACGATCCTGTTCGATCGCGCCCGGGTGCAGCGGCGCTTCGAGGCGGACCTGTCCGAAGGCGCCGCCCTGCTGGCCGTCGAGATCGTCGCCTTCGGCCGCGCCGCCCGGGGAGAGCGGATCCATGCCGGGCTGTTCGCGGATTCCTGGCGGGTGCGCCGGGCCGGGCGGCTGGTCTATGCCGACAGCCTGATCCTCGACGGGCCGATCTCCGATCTGCTCGACCGCCCGGCGATCGGTGGCAGCGCGCGAAGCTGCGCGACAGTCTTGGACGTCTCGGAGGGCGCGGAGTCGCGCCTCGACACCGCCCGCGCCCTGCTCGAAGAGGCCGCCGCGCCGGGCATCGAGGCTGCCGCCAGCGCCTGGAACGGCCACCTCGTCATCCGGGCCCTCGCGGACGGGGTCGGGCCGCTGCGCAGCCTCGTCGCCCGCGTCCTCGCCGGGTATCGCGATCGAGCGATGCCCCGGGTTTGGCAGAGTTGACGCGTCCGCCGGCGAACCAATTATCCAATACGTCCGGCTGCGATCATATTCCCGCGCGGAAGCCGCATCGCGCCCGTTGCCTGCCGCGGCAAACCTCTGCTAGAGACGCGCACCCGGAGCCGGCCGCCAGGCTCCGTGGGCGACGCCGCGGCGTCGCCACGAGGGGCCTCGTGGCGGAGTGGTTACGCAGAGGACTGCAAATCCTTGCACCCCGGTTCGATTCCGGGCGAGGCCTCCATCTTCCCCTTGCATGCAGAGCGCCATCGCGATCAGCCCGCCAGCCTTGCGCTTGCCGGAGGATTGAACGGCCGGCGCCGGATTCGGGAGACGCGTCATCCCGGGTGCGATTGAGCCCCGAAACATGACCGCGATCCGTCGATGAGGGATGGGGCGACCCGGACGCCTCGACCATCCGGGGAAAGGGCACCGCGCGACGCCCACGAGACGCGGCTTCGTCGGTCCACGTCTAGGCCGCGGCGACCTGAGCCAGGAATGTTTCGATCGCCCGCTGGAGATCGTGCGTCCCGGCATTCACCTGCAAGGCATTGGTCCTGACCTGCGCCGCCTGCTGCTCGTTCGAGGTCGCGGTGGCGCGCACGCCCGCGACGCTGTCCGAAACCTTTCGGGACTCGCTCGCCGCGCTGGTGATGGCGCGGGCGATCACTTGGCTCGACTGGCCCTGTTGATCGGCGGCGACCGCGACCTCGGCGGCGATGGAACTCATCTTGGCGATCGTCTGACCCACCGTGCCGATCGAGCCGATCGCCCCAACTGTGTCGGCAGCCGCCGCCTGGATCGCCCCGATGTGATGGGCGATACGGTCGGTCGCCTGCGCGGTTTGTGCGGCCAAGTCCTTCACCTCCGTCGCTACGACGGCAAAGCCGCGCCCGACCTCGCCGGCCCGGGCTGCCTCAATCGTGGCGTTGAGAGCCAGCATGTTGGTCTGCCGGGCCACCGCGCGGATCAACGCGATCACACTTCCGGCCTCGTCGGCGGCTTGGGCCAGGGTCGTCACCGTGGCCACCAACCCCTGCGTGTCCGAGAGCGCCGTCGAGGCGATCTGGCTCGTATGCCGGACCCGGCCTTCGATCTCCTGGGCCGCCACCGACAACTCCTTCGCGGCGGTCGCGATGCTGACGACGACGCCGGCGGTCTGCTCGGATGCGTCCGCGGCGACAATCACCTGTGCGGTCGTCTCACCGGCAAGGTCCGAGAGCATGTCGGCCGAGGCCTGCATGGCCTCGGCCAGGGCGGCGAGATCGGTCATGGTGCGATGGGTCTCGCTCTCGAAAGCCCGCGTTGCGGCGGCCAGCCGCTCGGCGCGGATGAGATCCTGCGCGCTGCGGGCCCGGGTATCGCCATCGAGTGTACGCTTTTCGATCAGCGCCGCCTGAAACGCCGCAATTGTGCGCGCCATCTGGCCGATCACATCCTGTCGATCGGCGAAGGGGACCACCTCGTCGAGTTGGCCCGCGGCCAAGGCCTGCATGGCCGATTTGAGCCGGGCCAGGGGCCTCTGGATCTGAGTGATGATGATCCAAGTCGCGGCGAGGAGCGCCATGGCGAGCGCCACGGCCGGCACGACGATCAGCGCGAGGATCGCCCGCCTCTGCTCCACGGAGCCGATCGCGCGCTGGTCGTCGAGGCGGGCCAGCACCTCGCCACCGAGCGCGCCGATCTCCGCGATCATGCGCTCGCGGTTGCGCACCGTCGCCTCGTCGGTCGCCTGGATCAGGGCAGCCTTGGGCGAGATCGTCAGGCCGAGCTCGGCGGTCTCGGTCTGATAGGCGATGAACTCCTTCACGAACAGGTCGAACCGGCGGCGGCGCTCCGGCGGCAGATGATGGCCCATCGCCGCTAGGAACGGCACGCGGACACGCTCCACCGCGGCCAAAGCGTCCTGCAACGCCGACAAACGCGTGCGCGCTTCTTCGGCATCGGCGGCGGTATAGACGGCTGTGGCCTGCACCACGGCATGCTCGAGCGCCTGACCCAGGGCCCCCGCCTGGAGCCCGGCATTCCAGATCTCGTCGGTGGCGGCAGCACGCTCCTGCTCCCAGAGCGATTGCCGGACGGCGAAGGCCGAGATGCCGATCGCCACGAAGCCCAGCAGGCCAATGACCGCCGCCAGCTTGAAGCCGAAAGATTTGCGCATCGGAAATACGATAGCCTTTTCAATACGGGCCGACGCGTGTTGGCGTCGCCGCAATGCAATGGAATGCGATGAAATGATTCGCTGTCAGGGCCGCCCATATCGGGCGTCCAGATCCCAGGATGTCAGCGAGGCCGACAACGGGATTCGGTCGTGACGAATTTGCTCCGGTAACCGTAGGGCCGGCCCGCGGGTCGAGCCGCGGCGCTTCAGCGAGCGGTCGACGCGGCGCGGACGCTCAGCCCGACCTGTACGGCGCGACGCGGAGGTGGCAAGGCAAACCCAGCGGGGTTGTGATCGGCAATGCAGACATGGATCGGCGGAATGGGTCGGCGACGCTGATTTCAGCGCTTCCAAAAAGATACGGCCCTGCGAAGGTATCCGTCAATACACAATTTGTCCGCAAATAATCAGTACCTTTTCGGCCGTAACGCGGAAATTAATTACCGACGGAACGCATCGGTTCTCGAAAAAACTCATTATTGGGCATTTCGATACATCAAGACCGTAGCGACGCGGGCGTCTCAACGTCCGAACCACATTCCCGTCTTCTTGGCTCGTGAGATTGCTGCCAAGCGCGCGCGGGACGATAGAGCCGAGCGGCATCGGACTTACGGGGCCCGCGACTATCGGCACCGCACGGCCGAGGCGGCCCACATCCTGGTCGGGCGCCGTGATCGCGTGACGTAGCGGGCGCGGAGCAGCACGGATCAGCGCACGCGTCGCCCCGGCGCGATGCGTTGCCTCGCCAACACCGATCGCGCGTTCCCCGATGCCAGCCGGATGCCGGTCAGGCGGCGTGCACCTGACCGAGGAAGGTTTCGATCGCCTGCTGCAGGGTCCGGGTTCCGGTGCTCACCCGGGAGGCGCTGCCGCGCACCTGCTCGGCCTGCGTCTCGTTGGAGGCCGCTGCCGCGCGCACGCTCCCAACGCTCTCCGAGACCTTGTGCGAATCGGCCGCCGCATCCGCGATGGCACGGGCGATCTCCTGGCTGGCCGCGCCCTGCTGATCCGCCGCCAGGGCGACCTCGGAAGCGATCATGCTCATGCGGGCGATGGTCTCGCCGATCGACGCGATGGCGTCGACCGTGTTGGCGGCGGCGCCCTGGATCGACCCGACCTGGCCGGTGATGCGGTCGGTGGCGAGGGCGGTCTGGCTGGCGAGCGCCTTCACCTCGGCCGCCACCACGGCGAAGCCGCGCCCCGCGGCCCCGGCCCGCGCCGCCTCGATCGTGGCGTTGAGGGCCAGCAGGTTGGTCTGCTCGGCAACGCTGCGGATCAGCGTCACGACAGCGTCGATCTCTCCCGCCGCCCGCGACAGGCTCGAGACCGTGATCTCGAGACCTTTCGTGTCGGTCAGCGCGGAGGCCGCGATCTCGCTGGTATGCCGGACCCGTTCCTCGATCTCCCGCGCGGAGGCCGAGAGCTGCTCGGCCGCGCCGGCGATGCTGTCGACCATGTCGGCGGTCTGGTTCGAGGCCCCCGCCACCACGATCGCCCGGGCGGCCATGTCCCCGGCCGTGCCGGTGAGCGTCGCGGCCGCCTCCTGCATCGCCTCCGCCGACCCGGCGAGATCCGCCACGGCGCGGTGCGTCTCGCCCTCGAAGGCCCGGGTCGCCTCGGCCAGCTGCTCGGCCCGGACCCGGTCGCGCGCACGCCGCTCCCGCGCCTCGGCGTCGAGCTTCTGCTTCTCGATCAGGGCCGTCTGGAACGCCGCGATGGCGCTCGCCATCTCACCGATCTCGTCGCGGCGATGGGTGAACGGGACCGTTCGGCCAAGATCGTTGGCGGCCAGGGCCGTCATGCTGGTCTTCAGGCGGTCGAGCGGCCGACGGACCTGCGTGATGATGATCCAGATCGCCGCGAGCAGGCCGAAGGCGAGCGCCACGGCCGGCACCACGATCAGCGCCAGGCGGGCGGCGCGGCGATCCGCAGCGTCGGCGGCGCGCCGCTCGTTCAGGCGGGCCAGCACTTCGCGGCCGAGCAGGCCGATCTCCGCGATCATGTGCTCGCGGTTCTTCACCGTTGCCTCGTCGGTGGCTTGGATCAGCGCGGCTTTCGGCGAGATCGTCAGGCCGAGCTCGGCCGTATCGGTCTGGTAGGCGATGAACTCCTTCACGAACAGGTCGAAGCGGCGACGGCGATCCGGCGGGAGCTGATCCTCCATCGCTTCTAGGAACGGCACGCGGACCTGCTCCACGGCCGCCAGGGCGTCGTGCAGCGCGGACAGGCGCGTGCGCGCCGCAGTGGTGTCCTCGGCGGTGTAGAGGGCGGTGGCCTGCACGACCGCATGCTCGATCGCCTGCCCCAGCGCGCCGGCCTGCAGGCCGGCATTCCAGATCTTGTCGGTGGCGGCCGCGCGCTCCTGCTCCCACAGCGACTGCCGGATGGCGAAGGCCGAGATACCGGCCGCCACGAAGCCCAGCAGGCCGACCACCGCCGCCAGCTTGAAGCCGAGAGAAATGCGCATGACGAGGAGACCGGTTTCCGGGAGAATCGAGCGGGAAGGCACTAATCTAACAACGTTTGCGATGGCGTTAAATATAGCCGGCAAACACGTGCGCTTAGATTGCAGCATAGCTGAGCATATCTGCGGACATCAAGTCGGCCTTGGCTTTTTGATTACAAAGATCACGCAAAAATCTTCGATCGCCGGGATTTGCCGGCGCTGCGAAAGCTGATGCGCACCACACGAATCGGCCGGCGAAAGCCGGGTGCCGGCCGCTTCAAAGGCTGTGCGCCAGGATCAGGCGTGCCGCGAGGGCGACGATCAGGAAACCGAGCAGGGCCAGGCTGATGTAGTAGGGCATGCGGCTGCCGCGCTCCTGATCGAGCGCGTAGGCTTCATGGGAGCCGTCGGGATCCCGCAACATCGTCAACACTCCAGAGGCGAAGCGGCCACGGGCGTATTCCGCCCGGGGATCACGGTCCGCGAACATGCGGGAGCCACGGACGATCGGGCGAGGGCGGCTTGGACTGAACACACGGCTCGAGAGCCTTGGGGTCGAGTCGGCGGAGCCTCTGCTCGGGTACGCACCCGGCAACGGGCCACGCCAGCGGGCCGTTCTCTAGGCCAGCGCCGTGACGATCGCGTGACCACACAGGCTTGAGCGGCGCGGCAACCTGAATCCGAGCGTGTCTGAACCTCGACCCAGCTGTTGCGAAAGGGAGACACCCGGGGCCGATTGGGCGCCGGCAAACCACCCTTTCGAAGGCGCGCCTCCGCGAACTGCACCAATCCCGCGATTCAGGGTCTTGCGTCCCGCGATCCCGGTGTGTACAGACCCGCTCGTGATCCCCGATAGCTCAGTTGGTAGAGCAGGCGACTGTTAATCGCCTTGTCGCAGGTTCGAGTCCTGCTCGGGGAGCCATCAACCTCCCAACATCTTCAGATCGTTGCGCTTTTAGCCTTCGCTCCCGCACCGGGTCGCAGGGTGGCGGCACGACGTCTGCGTTTGAGCGGCCGCATTATTCGGCCGCGCTCGGCATCGCCGCTCGCGGAGCCCGGCCCCCGGTCGGCCGATGGGGTGGTCATTCCCGGGCCGACAACCGCTCCAGCCCGGCAATCCTCACGCGACACTTACGCGAACGGCCGCGGATCCCGCTCGCATGCTTATGTGGGATGGCCCAACTTCCGGGCGCGGTCCCTGGAGGATCGCGCGAACCCCAGACATCCGATGTCGCCCATCATGCAAGTCGTGGCCCCGGCGGGCGAGACCGCCCGGTTCATCGTCGGCCAGGATCCCGAAGGCCACTGGGTCGCGATCGAGATCCACGGGCGGGCCGGCGGGCTGTTCCGGAGCCGGGAGGCGGCGGTGGATTATGCGGCGGACGAGACCGACCACCGGCCCGATGCCGTGTCGCTGTCAGCGGAGCGCATCGAACTGCGGCTGTGATGCCGGCGGCCGAGCGCGTCAGCGCGCGCCCGCCTCACCGGGCGGCCGGAGCGTGGGCTCGTCGTCGGGCGCGCGCAGGCGGTAGCCGACGCCGGTCTCGGTGAGCAGGAGGCGCGGCCGTTCGGGGTCGGCCTCCAGCTTCTGGCGGAGCTGGCGCATGTAGACGCGCAGATATTGCGGGTCGGAGGAGACCGAGACGGCCTGCATCAGCTGAGCGTGGGTCAGCACCTTGCCGGCATGGTGGACCAGCACGCGCAGGAAATCGTATTCGCGCGGGGTGAGCTTTACCTCGGTATCGTCGACCTTCACGATCCGCCGGACGAGGTCGATCGAGAGACGGTCGACCCGAAAGATCGGGCGCTCGCCCTGAACGGCGAGCTGGTGACGCAGGGCCGCGCGCAGGCGCGCCAGCAACTCCGCCATCCCGAAGGGCTTGGTGACGTAATCGTCGGCTCCGAGATCCAGCGCCTCAACCTTGCCGCCCTCGTCGGTGCGGCTCGACAGAACCACAACGGGCAGTTCGGGATGGCGCGTCCGGATCGCGCGCAGCAGATCGTGGCCGCGCATGTCCGGCAGGCCGAGATCCAGGATGACGAGGTCGACCCGGTCGCGGCCCAGCACCTCCAGGGCGGCGGCGGCGTTGGGCGCCTCCAGGATGGCGTAGCCCTGGGTGGAGAGCCCCGTGCGCAACAGCTTTCGGATCGGTGGCTCGTCGTCGATGACCAGAATAGTCGGGCTCATGCGGCGATGTCCTTGGGCGCGGTCCGGGCCGGGACCGGCAGCATCACGGTGAAGACGGCGCCACCGCGGTCGCGCCGGTTGGCGGCGGTGACAGTGCCGCCCATGGCCTCGACGAAGCCCCGGGCGATGGCGAGCCCCAGCCCGGTGCCGGCCCGGACCCGGTCGCTCTTGCGCACCCGGTGAAACTTGTCGAACACGCGCTCGACCTCGGATTCCGGCAGGCCGTCGCCCTCGTCCAGGATGTCGAGACGCACCCGTCCGCCCTCCCGGCGCGCGCTCAGGGTCACGGTCGAACCCGCGGGCGCGTATTTGCCGGCGTTGTCGAGCAGGTTGAACAGCACCTGCTCGAACAGGACCGGGTCGAGCCGGAGCACCGGCAGGTTGGGCGCCAGATCGACCGCCACGCGGTGGTCGGCCAGCACCGCCTCGGCCCGGCGCAGGGCCGTGTCGACGATCTCGGCGACGTCCTGGGGCACGAGGTTCGGGGCGACCGCGCCGGCCTCAAGCCGGGTCATGTCGAGCAGGTTGGCAATGAAGCGGTTCAGCCGCTCGGATTCCGTGATGATCGTCGCCAGGAGCTCGGCCTTGCCCTCGGGCGGCAGGTCGGCGTCGAGGTCGCGCAGGGTGCTCGCCGCCCCGAGCACGGAGGCCAGCGGGGTCCGCAGGTCGTGGCTGATCGAGGTCAGCAGGGCCTGACGCAGGCGGTCGGTTTCGGCGGCGCGCTCGGCCCGGTCGAGATCCTCCACGAGCCGCACCCGCTCGATGGCGAGCGCACCCATGTCGGCGAGCGCGTCGAGAAGGCGCCGCCCCTCTGGACTCAGGATCGGCCCGGCGCCGTCCGCGTCGAGGCCGATCACCCCGATCGTGCCCCGCCCGGTGCGCATCGGCAGGAACAGCCGCTTGGCGCCCGGCAGCGTGTCGGCGCCGCGCCCGGCCGGGCGATCGTTGCCGAAGGCCCACTGGGCCGCCGCGAGATCGGCCGCGTCCAGCCGGTCCTCCGGCGGGTAGCCCGCCCGCACCGCGACGGTCGTCCCGTCGGACAGCAGCAGGACCACCCGGACCTTGAGCATGGCGGCGACCTGCGCGCAGGTCGCCCAGAGCACGTCGTCCAGGGTGCCGCAGCCCGCGAGCTTGCGGGAGAAACCGAACAGCCGCTCGGTGGACGTGGCCCGTCCCTGGCTGACCATCGCGATCCGTCGGGCGCGGGCGGCGAGGTTCGAGACCAGCACGGCGACCAGGGTGAACAGCAGGAAGGCCGCCACGTTGGTCGGGTCGGCAATGGTGAAGGTGTAGACCGGCGGCAGGAAGAAGAAGTTGTAGGCGAGCGAGGCCAAGACCACCGCGGCGAGGGACGGCCCGAGCCCCCATCGCACCGCGACCGCGACGACCCCGGTCAGCAGCATGAGGTCGGCATTCTCGATGCCGGTATAGGGCTGAAGCAGCAGGGCCGCGCCCAGCGCCGCCAGGGTCGCCAGCAGGGCCATCAGGTAGGGGCCGGTCTCGACGGTCGCGGCCGGGGCCACGGTCGCCACCGCCCGGCGGGACGGGGCCTCGGCCGGCACGGCTTCGCCGGGCACCACGTGGACGCTGATATTGCCGCTGCGGCGCACGAGGTCGTGCACCACCGACCCGTTCAGAAGCTCGAAGATCCACGCCCGCGCCGCCTTGCCGACCACGATGTGGTTGACGTTGGCAGAGCGGGCATAGGCCAGGATGTCGTCGGCGACACGCCGGCCCCCGGGCAGGGTGACGGCGTCGCCCCCGAGCCGGTCGGCGAGCCGCAGGGTCTCGGCGATGCGGTCGCGCTCGGCCTCGCTGCGGGTGCCCGCGCGGGGGGCCTCGATGAACAGGGCCGTCCAGGGCGCGTGCAGCCGGTCGGCGACGCGCTTGGCGTAGCGCACGAGGCCGGCCGAGCGCGGATCGTCGCTGATGCAGACCAGCACCCGCTCGCCGGCGCTCCAGGGCCCCGCGATGGCGTTGGCCTGCATGTGGCTGAGCAGTTCGTCGTCGACCCGGTCGGCGGTCCGGCGCAAGGCGAGTTCGCGCAGGGCCGTCAGGTTGCCCCGCGAGAAGTAGTGCTTGAGGGCGCGCTCGGCGTTGGTCGGGACGTAGACCTTGCCGTCCTTCAGACGCTGGATCAGGTCGTCCGGGTTGAGGTCGACCACCTCGATGTCGTCGGCCCGGTCCAGAATGCCGTCCGGCACGGTCTCGCGGACGCGGATGCGGGTGATCTGCGCCACCACGTCGTTGAGGCTCTCGACATGCTGGATGTTGAGCGTGGTGTAGACGTCGATGCCGGCGTCGAGCAGTTCCTCGACATCCTGATAGCGCTTCGGGTGGCGCGAGCCGGGTGCGTTGGTGTGGGCGAGCTCGTCGACCAGCGCCAAGGCCGGCCGGCGGGCCAGCAGGGCGTCGAGGTCCATCTCGTCGAGTTTCGCGCCGTGATAGGGCACGGCGCGGCGCGGAAGGACTGCGAAGCCGTCGAGCAGAGCCTCGGTCTCGGCCCGGCCATGGGTCTCGACGATACCCACCACCACGTCGATGCCGGCCTCCCGCTTGGCGCGGGCGATGGTCAGCATCTCGTAGGTCTTGCCGACCCCGGGTGCGGCCCCCAGGAAAACCTTCAGCCGGCCGCGGATGCGGGCCTCCCGGCGCGCGGCTTCGAGCAGCGCGTCGGGGGAGGGGCGGTCCGGATCACGGCCGGTCTCGGGCATGCTTTCCCTTTAGCGCGGGGCCAGGCCGTCCAGGGCGAGGTTGAGGGCTAGCACGTTCACCCGGGGCTCGCCGAGCAGTCCGAGCGTGCGCCCCTCGGTCTGCGCGGCGACGAGCTGGCGCAGGCGATCCTCGGGGAGGTTGCGGGCCTTGGCGACCCGGGGAATCTGGAACAGGGCGGCCTCCGGAGAGATGTCCGGGTCGAGGCCCGAGCCGCTGGCGGTGACGAGGTCCACCGGGACCGGCTGGGCGGGATTCTCCGCGGCCAGCGCGTCGCGGTCGCCCTTGACCCGCTCGGCCAGCGCGGCACTCGTCGGGCCGAGGTTGGAGCCCGACGAATTGGACGCGTTGTAGGGGGCGGGAACGGTCCTGGTCGGATCGGCGGGATCCGCGGCGCTCGTGGCCGAGGGCCGGCCGTGGAAGTAGGTGGCCCCGGTGAAGCTCTGGCCGATCAGGCTCGAGCCGACGACGTGACCGTCGCGCTCGATCAGGCTGCCCGCGGCGCGCGCCGGGAAGATGAGGCCGGCGAGGCTGGTGACGGCCAGCGGGTAGGCGAGGCCGGTGATCGCGGTCAGGATCGTGAGTAGGACCAGGGCGGGGCGAAGCTGTCTGAGCATGGCGGGTCTTCCAGCGAACGGGTTCAGGCAAGGTGCAGGGCGGTGACGGCGAGGTCGATGGCCTTGATGGCCGCGAACGGCACGAGGACGCCGCCGAGCCCGTAGATCAGCAGGTTCCGGCGCAGCAGCGCGGCGGCGCCCACGGCGCGGTAGGTCACGCCCCGCAGGGCAAGGGGGATCAACGCCACGATGATCAGGGCGTTGAAGATGATCGCCGACAGGATCGCGCTCTGCGGCGAGGCGAGGCCCATGACGTTGAGCGCCTGGAGTTGCGGGTAGAGCCCCAGGAACATCGCCGGGATGATCGCGAAATACTTTGCGACGTCGTTGGCGATGGAGAAGGTGGTCAGCGCCCCCCGGGTCATCAGCAGCTGCTTGCCGATGCCGACGATCTCGATGAGCTTGGTCGGGTCGGAATCGAGGTCGACCATGTTGCCGGCCTCGCGGGCCGCAACCGTGCCGGTGTTCATGGCGACGCCGACATCGGCCTGCGCCAGCGCCGGGGCGTCGTTGGTGCCGTCGCCGCACATGGCGACGAGCTTGCCCTGCATCTGCTCCGTGCGGATCAGCGCCAGCTTGTCCTCCGGAGTGGCCTGAGCGAGGAAGTCGTCGACGCCGGCCTCGGCGGCGATGGCGGCGGCGGTCATCGGGTTGTCGCCGGTGATCATGACCGTGCGGATGCCCATCCGGCGCAGCTCCGCGAAGCGCTCGCGGATGCCGCCCTTCACGATGTCCTTGAGGTAGACGACGCCGAGCAGCCGGCCGTCGCGGGCCACCGCCAGCGGCGTGCCGCCGGCCTTGGCGATCTCTTCGGCGATGGCGCGGATTTCGGCGACGGATTCGGGCTCCGCCTCCGGCTGGTAGGCCAGCGCGGCGTTCGAGCCGCGGCTCGCCATGGGCTGCGCCGAGACCGAGGCGATCACCGCCTCGACCGCGCCCTTGCGGATGGAGACGCCGTCGAGATCGACGCCGCTCATGCGCGACTGGGCTGTGAAGGGCACGAAGCTGGCGTTGAGGCCGGCCATGTCCCGGGCGCGGATGCCGTAGGCCTCCTTGGCCAGCACCACGATCGAGCGGCCCTCCGGGGTCTCGTCGGCGAGCGAGGCGAGCTGGGCGGCGTCGGCGAGATCCGCCTCGGTCACGCCGGAGACCGGCCGAAATTCGGTGGCCTGGCGGTTGCCCAGGGTGATCGTGCCAGTCTTGTCCAGAAGCAGCGTGTCGACGTCGCCGGCCGCCTCGACCGCCCGGCCCGACAGGGCGAGGACGTTGAAGCGCACCAGCCGGTCCATCCCGGCGATGCCGATGGCCGAGAGCAGGGCGCCGATCGTGGTCGGGATCAAGGTGACGAACAGGGCGACCAGCACGATCAGCGGGATCGCGCCGCCGGCATAGGCGGCGAAGCTCGGGATCGAGGCCACCGCGAACACGAACACGATGGTCAGCCCGGCGAGCAGGATGTTGAGCGCGATCTCGTTCGGGGTCTTCTGGCGCGACGCGCCTTCGACCAGGGCGATCATCCGGTCGACGAAGGTCGAGCCCGCCGCCGCGGTGATCCGCACCCGGATCTGGTCGGAGAGCACCTGCGTGCCCCCGGTCACCGCCGAGCGGTCGCCGCCGGATTCCCGGATGACGGGGGCGGATTCGCCGGTGATCGCCGCCTCGTTGACCGAGGCGACGCCCTGGATGACCTCGCCGTCGGAGGGGATCAGCTCCCCGGCCTCGACCAGCACGACGTCGCCGACCTTGAGGCTGGTTCCTGGGACGGTCTCGTAGCTTTCGTCCGGGCCGGTGAGGCGCTTGGCCATCATCTCGGTGCGGGTGCGGCGCAGGCTGTCGGCCTGGGCCTTGCCGCGGCCCTCGGCCAGGGCCTCGGCGAAGTTGGCGAAGACCAGGGTGAACCACAGCCACAGGATGATCTGGCCGGAGAACAGCAAGTCGCCGGCGCCGGTGGCGACGTCGCGGAGGAACAGAAATGTGGTGAGCGCGGCCACAACCTCGACGACGAACATGACCGGGTTGCGGATCATGGCGCGCGGGTCGAGTTTTTTCCCGGAGCCGAGGAGCGCCGGCCCGACCAAAGCGGGACTGAACAGGGAAGCGGTCTTGCGGGACATGGATCGGGTGTCCGGAGAGGGGCGGGGAGGCGCGGGCGCGCCTCGGGATGTCAGGGGGCGGTGCCGGCAGTGAGCGCGTGGGCGGCCATCAGCGCGAGGGCCGCGAGCAGCAGGACGCCGAGCAGCGCCAGCACGAGGTCGGAGGTTCGCGGCGGCGTCGCGCCGGCCCGATGCCGCGCAGGCGGAGCCCGGTGCAGCATCAGGTGATGGCGCGGCATGCGCCGGGTCGGGAGGGTGCGCCGCATCTCAGCCGCCCGTCGCGAAGGTCTGGCCGGCTGAACCGGCGAGGTGCTCGACCACCGGTCCCAGCGCAAGGGACGGGAAGAAGGTCAGGCCGCCGACGATCAGGATCACCCCGACGAGCAGCCCGATGAACAGGCCGCCATGGGTCGGGAAGGTGCCGGCCGAGGCCGGGAGCGTCTTCTTGGCGGCGAGCGACCCCGCGATCGCCAGAACCGGGATCTTCACGAAGAACCGGCCGACCAGCATCGCGAGGCCAAGCGTGCTGTTGTAGAACAGGGTGTTGGCCGTGAGCCCGCCGAAGGCCGAGCCGTTATTGGCCGCCGCCGAGGTGTAGGCGTAGAGGATCTCGGTGAAGCCGTGCGGCCCGGCATTGGCCGGACCGGCCAGGCCCGCCGGCAGCACGGTGGCGAGGGCGGTGCCACCGAGCATCATCAGCGGCAGGCACAGGATGCCGAGCATCGCCATCTTCACCTCCCGCGCCTCGATCTTCTTGCCGAGATATTCGGGGGTGCGCCCGACCATCAGGCCGGCCACGAAGATTGCCACGATCACGAAGACCAGCATGCCGTAGAGACCGGCCCCGACGCCGCCGATGACGACCTCGCCGAGCTGCATGTTGATCAACGGGATCATGCCTCCGAGCGCCGTGAAGCTGTCGTGCATGGCGTTGACTGCGCCGCAGGAGGCCGCCGTCGTGACCACGGCGAACAGGGCCGAGGCGCTGATTCCGAAGCGGATTTCCTTGCCCTCAAAGTTGCCGCCGGCGAATCCGAGGCCGTTGAGCACGGAGCCGCCCTGCGCCTCGGCCCAGTAGGTGACGAGGACACCCGCCAGGAACAGGATCCCCATGGCGCCGAGGATCGCCCAGCCCTGGCGCTCGTCCCCGACCATGCGGCCGAATACGTTGGTGAGCGCGGCGCCGATCGCGAAGATCGAGACCATCTGGACGAAATTCGACAGCGCGGTCGGGTTCTCGAACGGGTGCGCGGCGTTGGCGTTGAAGAAGCCGCCGCCATTGGTGCCGAGCATCTTGATCGCCACCTGGCTCGCCACCGGGCCGATCGCGATGGTCTGCTTGGCCCCTTCCAGCGTGGTCGCGTCGATCGAGGCGCCGAGCGTCTGCGGCACGCCCTGCCAGACCAGAAACAGCGCGTAGGGGATGCAGAGCGGCACCAGTACGTAGAGGGTGGCCCGGGTGACATCGACCCAGAACGACCCGATCGTGCCGGAGGAGGCCCGCGCGAAGCCGCGGATCAGCGCCACGGCCACGGCGATGCCGGTGGCGGCCGACAGGAAGTTCTGGTGCGTCAGCCCCAGCATCTGGGCGAGGTACGAGAGCGTGGTCTCGCCGCCATAGGATTGCCAGTTGGTGTTGGTGACGAAGCTCGTCGCCGTGTTGAAGGCGAGGTCCGGCGCCACGGCGGCCTGCTCGGCCGGGTTCAGCGGTAGGAACGCCTGGAGCCGCAGGATCGCGTAGAGCAGCGCGAAGCCGAGCAGGTGGAACAGGATCACCCCGCCGGCATAGGCGAGCCAGTGCTGCTCCTGGCGGGCATCGATGCCGGCGACGCGGTAGAAGGCCCGCTCCACCGGAGCCAGGATCGGCGAGAGCGGCGTGCGCTCGCCGTTGAAGACGCGCGTCATGTAGAGCCCGAGGGGCTTCACGAGCGCCAAGACGACCGCGCAATACAGCGCGATCTGCATCCAGCCGTTGAGGGTCATGGGAGGAGTCCGTCCGGGCCGCTCAGAACCGCTCGGGGCGGACGAGGGCGTAGGTGAGGTAGCCGAGCAGCCCGAGGGTCGTGAGGGCGCCGAGGGTGAGGTCGAGGCTCATGGCGGCCTGTCTCCTCAGAAGCGGTCGCAGAGCAGGGCGTAGCCCTCGCTCAGGGCGAAGAAGGCCAGCCCCGCGGCGATGACGATGAGATCGGGCATGATGGGTCCGTGTCGGTTCGCCGGATGGCCCGCGGCCATGCCGCGACCGATCCCGGCCGACCCGGATTGTGGGCGGGAACCACGTTAGGGTTCGAGACGGAGGGGAGGGCGATCTTATAAGGATCGCATCAGGATCGGCGGGGCGGGCCGTGCCCGGACCGGGCGCGCGTTCCTGCCGGGGGCGGTTTCACTCATCCCCGGCCGCGACAGGCCCCCTCTCCCGTGCGGGAGAGGGGGCCTGTCGCGGCCCGCATACGTCGGCATTGAATGCTTCAGCCCTTACGAGAGGCGCCCCGACCGCGTTCGGCAGCTTGCGTGTTCGCTAGTGTCAGCAGGGCAGGGCGTGCGCCCTTAGCTGTCAGCCCGGGCCAAGACACCGCCCCAAAGCGGGCAAAATCTGCCGCGCGGCCGATCCTGCCGGCATGACCTCTTCTTCGACCCTTGAAAACACAGGAAAAAATCTGGAACGCGCCGTGCCTGCATTCGCACAGGAACTTCGCGAGGGCGTTTCATGTCGGTCGGTTCGGTCACGAGCAGCAGCCTCCAGCGGGACTTGCTCAGCGCCCTTCGGCAGACGCGGGCGACGTCCGCGCAGCAGACGGACGGAAACCCCTTCGCGGTCGCCAGCCAGGCGACGGGCGCATCGAATGCCACGGGGCCCGCGACCGCCTCCGGCAGCACGGCATCCGGTCCCACCCTCTCGAACGACCTGATGGCCTCGCTGCTCCAGGTCCAATGCGACTTCAGCCAGATCAACGCGCAGGGTGGCCTGGCACCGCCCACCTCGTCGACGAGCGTCACCGAGGGATCGGCGTCCGACGCCAGTTCGGCGGACGGCCAGGACTCGGGGGATCCCGCACCGGTCCATCACCATCGCGGGCCCCACGCCCGTCCCGCCGGCTCCGCGAGCTCGGACGTGACCGGTTCCAGCCCCTCCGTGAACGACAGCACGATTTCCGCCGCGGCCACCGGACCCTCGGGCGGCAACGCGAACCCGCTCAGCGGGATCGAGGACGGCCTGCAGGCGCTGCTGCAGCAGGTCACGAAGGCGATCGCCGCATACACCACCGCCGGACCGGTCGGGCTGGCGGCCTCCGCCCTCTCGACCTCGTCCAAGGCCTGATCGACCGGATTACGGCGACAGGGCGGTGGCCGAACCGCCGCATGAAACGTGATCGATCGGCTTTCGCAAGCTGACCATGCGCCGCTGAGACTTTAGATGATGATCCCCGGCGCCACATTCCGCGCGTTGCTGTAAGTCACGGGCGAAGTCGCGGATCGGAGATTGCCATGTCCCTCACCGTACCGATCATCCTTGGCAGCGTTCGCTCAGACCGTATCGGCATCCGAGCGGCCCGGTTCCTGATCGCCCGGCTCGAAGCGCGCGGGCACGTCGCCCCGCTGGTCGATCCCGCCGAGCTGAGCCTTCCGCTCCTCGACCGCATGTACAAGGAATACCCGGCCGGCACCGCCCCGGAGCCGCTGGAGCGGCTTGCCACGCTCTACCGAGGCGCGGATGCCTTCCTGGTGGTCTCGGCGGAGTACAATCACGGCGTTCCCCCGGCCCTGTCGAACACCCTCGACCACTTCCTGGAGGAGTATTACTGGCGGCCGTCGGCGATCTGCTGCTACTCCGCCGGCCAGTTCGGCGGTGTCCGCGCCGCGATGCCGCTCCGGGCGATGCTGGCCGAACTCGGCATGCCGAGCATCCCGTCGCTCCTGCCGATCCCGCGCCTTCAGAAGGCGCTTGCAGAGGACGGAACGCCCACGGATGCCTGGATCGAGAAGGCGGCCGCCAAGTTTCTCGACGAGCTGGAATGGTATGCCGAGGCTCTCGGCGAGCGGCGCAAGGCCGGGACGCCGTACTGAAGGACGCAGTCCGTAGATCCGGTCCATACTACGCGGCCGTCTTTTCGCACCCCGCGCAGCGATCCCGCAACGGGCGTCGCTCGGAGATCGCCCGCCGGGGGGATGGCTTCATCGCAGGCGCGATGCGAACCGATCGACATCGGTGCCAGGCGTCTGAAGCCGGGCGACGAATATCCGATGATCATTTAAATTCAGCTCCCTAGACGCCGGTCGACGCCGCCAGATCCAAGACGAAAACGCAAAAGTATAAATTATAATTGGCCGAACCGTTGAGATTGGCAGTTAAACGCCAGAACAATTCTTGGGGCTGAAACGATCGATATTCCGACGGATCACAGGCTCGATTGGAAAGCTGTATTGCGCTGTTGCAAAAAGGTGGCTGCACGGGCCGCGGAAGTGTGAGATCTTCCGAGCGTTCCCCACCGCGGACGGATTCTGATGAAACTCGACGAGAGGGCGCTCCTTCAGGAGCGCGTGCGCACGCTTGTCCTGCGTCATGCCCTCGATGCGGCGCTCGAGCGGCTGGCGGCGGCCACCCGTGAGACGGGCAAGGAGGCCGCGGCCGAATTCCAGAGTCTGGAGCAGTCGCTGCTCTCGGCCGCCCGCAGCATCGCGGATCGCGCCACGTCCCAGAAGCTGGCGGTGCTGGTCGCGGTGGAAGATGCCAGCGCGACGCTTCGGAGCGCCTTCGACAACGCCCATGCCCGGCTGGACGCGCTGCCGGCCGAGCGGCACTCGGCCACCGCACCCCTGAACGCGGTGGCCGCCTGACGCCTGCGCGGCGCCTGGGCCTTACCGGCGGCGCATCACTGCTTGGCGCGGTTGATGATCGCCCAGAGTGCGTGGGCCACGGGCTCGGACACGGTGCGACGGTACTTGCGGTGGACGAGCTGGCCGTTGTGGAACACGTCCTGCTCGACGTAGAGCCGCTCGCCGTCCCACCGGACGATGTTGTCGGACTCGATGGTCTCCTCGACGCCGAGATCCTCCCGCAGGATCGGGTTGCCAGTCTGGGTCAGCATACGCGCGTCCTCGTTCACGCTGTTGGTTCGGCGAAGGGAAGCTCCGTCGCGGCACGCGCAGCGAAACTCCCGCACGGGGGCACCATAGGAGCGTGACGCGGCAGGCGCCAGCGAGGCCGCGGACGCAATCGGAGCCGCGTCACCGCGGATGATTGCATCGGCCGGCGCGTGCGGATTGCGACGCGCCGCGCCTGATGAGCCGGCTCAACGTGGCGCATGTGCGCTTCGGCACGTCCGATCGCGCCCCGCGATGCGATGCTCCGGTCACGCGTCAGGGCTGCACTCAGGTCACCGCCTGGATCGGCAAGGTCGCGACGGAGGCGCCCATGCTCGCTCGCCCGTTTCGATACGTCGCCCCGGTGCTCACGGCTATCAGCCTGATCGCGCTGCGGCTTGCCAGCCCCTTCCTGACGCCGATCTCAGCGCCGCCGCCCGCCGGCGCCGAGGACCGGCGGGTCGTCTTCCGGCACTATCTCTAGCGCGTCGTGACGGGGCGCTGATCCTCAGCCGCGCCGGCTGAGCACCGCACCCGGCACCGGGCAGGCCGGGAGGACGGACGGGCCGAGGACGATATCGCCCTGGCGGGGGTTGTTGACCGTGAACGGCGCCGTCTCCTGCGTGCCGAAGAAGCCGCGGCCGATCTGCGAGGCGAAGAATTCGTCGCTTCCGAACCGGACGAAGCAGCGGTCGAGCACGGCCTCGTAATCGAAGCTCGCCTGGGTCACCGGGGCGCCCCCGAATTCGGGGCGGCCGCAATAGGCCGAGATGTCGATCTGCCCAGGCCGCGACAGCCGCACCGGCAAGGACCGGCCCGGCAGCAGGGTGACGGGCGGGCCGCCATCCTGGCGGGCGACCAGCACGTAGGTCGAGCGGTTGTAGATCCGGCGCAGGCAATCGGCGGACGCATCGGAGACGACCGAGATCGTCCCGGCCAGACCGAGCATGAGGCCGGCCAATCCGCATCCAATACGCTTCGTCACCGCACATCCTCCGCCGGCCGGCCGATCCATCAGCAACGCGGCCGGGCACGACTTGAACAGCGCCCGAGCCCGCCGCGCAAGGCGAACGCGGCAACAGGGCCCGCGTTCGATGCAGCGGCGGCGAAATCGCTCCGGTTCAGCGGCGCTCGTAGAGCAGGCGCGCCCGGATCGTGCCCGGGATCGCGCGGATCTCGGCGAGCAGCGCTTCGGCATCGGCGTCGGTGGCGTCGGTCTCCAGCACCACGTACCCGACCTCGCCGTCGGTCTGGTAGTACTGCGCGGCGATGTTGACGTGGCCGCGGGAGAACACGTCGTTCAGGCGCCCGAGCATGCCCGGCAGGTTGCGCTGGACGTGGATGAAGCGCGTGCCCGTCGGCCGGGCCGGCAGCTGGACCTGCGGGAAGTTCACGGCGCCCACCGTCGAGCCGATATCGGAATAATCGACCAGCTTGCGGGCGACCTCGGCGCCGATGCGCTCCTGGGCCTCTTCCGTCGAGCCGCCGATATGGGGCGTGAGGATCACGTTCTCGATGCCCTGGAGCGGGCTCACGAAGGCTTCCGCGTTGGAGCCGGGCTCCACCGGGAAGACGTCCACGGCCGCGCCCTTGAGGTGGCCGTCGCGCAGGGCCGCCGCCAGGGCGTCGAGGTCGACCACCGTGCCGCGGGCGTTGTTGATCAGGAACGCACCGGGCTTCATGGCGCGGATCTCGGCCTCGCCGATCATGTTGGCGGTGGCGTCGGTCTCGGGCACGTGCAGAGAGATCACGTCGCACTGGGCCAGCAGGTCGTGCAGGGTCTTGGTCGGCTCGGTGTTGCCGTGGCGCAGCTTGTCGGTGTGGTCGTAGAACAGCACGCGCATGCCCATCGCCTCGGCCAGCGTCGAGAGCTGCGTGCCGATATTGCCGTAGCCGACGATGCCGAGGGTCTTGCCGCGGACCTCCAGGGAGCCCGTCGCCGACTTGTCCCAGCGGCCGGCATGGGCGCCGACCGAGCGCGGCACGATCCGGCGCAGCAGCATCACGATCTCGCCGATGGTCAGCTCCGCCACCGAGCGGGTGTTGGAGAACGGCGCGTTGAACACCGGGATGCCGCGATGGCGCGCCGCCTCGAGCTCGACCTGGTTGGTGCCGACTGAGAAGCAACCCACCGCCAGGAGCCGGTCCGCCGCCTCGAAGGCCGCCGCGTCGAGCTGGGTGCGCGAGCGGATGCCGAGCATGTGCACGCCCTGGAGCGCGTCGTGCAGCGCCTCGCGGTCGAGGGCCTTCGGCAGCCGGGTCAGGTTCGTGTAGCCGGCGGCCTGCATCAGCGCGACGGCGCTGTCGTTGATGCCTTCGAGCAGCAGAACACGGATCTTGTCCTTGGGCAGTGAGAGCTTGTCGAGGGTCATGGGCTGGAAAGTCTTGGGCTCGGAAGTCATGGGGATCGTTCGTCTGGCGGCGGAACGGTCGCGCGCGGCTATGCCGGGCCGTCTCGCGGGTCTGTCTCGGGCCCAGCGATACGAGCCTGCCCTGTGCGACGCAACATGGCGCCGATCACGGCAGGGCTGCACGCCCGGCCGCCGTTCGACGCCGCGTGGACGGGCCGAGCGCCGGCGGCCCGAGCGGCCTTCACGCGCCGGCGATTCCGTCGTCACGGCCGTCGCGGCACGCCCGTGAAGCCGAGAAACCCGCTCGGTTGAAGTCGTTAAGCCGATGCGGTATGGAGCGCGCGTCCTCCCGGATTCCGCTTCGCGCGCGCTCAAGATTCTGTGCGCCGCCGAGTCGCCGGCTGGATCGCCCTCGTCATCCGTATCGACGCGTCGGCAAGCCGGATCCCGCGGGACCGGCCGCCTCTCCCCGAAGGTTTACGGGAGCGGCCGCGGCGAACCGGGGGTGCGTGCAACGCGAGCCGCCGACGCAACGGGCCCCCGCCGGGGGCCGTTCAGGAGAGAGAATGTCCGCAGGTACCGCTCTGGGGCGTGGCCCGAGCCGCGATGATTTCGCCGCCCTCCTCGAGGAGAGCTTCCTCGAACACGAGATCACCGAAGGGTCCGTCGTCAAGGGTCGCGTCGTCGCGATCGAGAAGGACGTGGCCGTCATCGACATTGGCGCCAAGACGGAAGGCCGTGTCGCACTCAAGGAATTCACCGGCCCCGGCCGGGAAGGCGAGCTGAAGGTCGGCGACGAGGTCGAGGTCTACGTCGACCGGATCGAGAACGCGCTCGGCGAAGCCGTCATCTCGCGCGACAAGGCGCGCCGCGAGGAGAGCTGGGTCAAGCTCGAGAAGTCGTTCGAGAACAACGATCGCGTCACCGGCACGATCTTCAACCAGGTCAAGGGCGGCTATACCGTCGACCTCGACGGCGCCGTGGCGTTCCTGCCGCGCTCGCAGGTCGACATCCGCCCGGTCCGCGACGTCACCCCGCTGCTCGGCACCCCGCAGCCGTTCCAGATCCTCAAGATGGATCGCCGCCGCGGCAACATCGTCGTGTCGCGCCGGACCGTGCTCGAGGAGAGCCGCGCCGAGCAGCGTTCCGAGCTGGTGGCCAACCTTGAGGAAGGTCAGGTCATCGACGGTGTCGTCAAGAACATCACCGAGTACGGCGCCTTCGTCGATCTCGGCGGCATCGACGGCCTGCTGCACGTCACCGACATGGCGTGGCGCCGCGTGAACCATCCGTCCGAGGTCGTGACCATCGGCCAGACGGTCAAGGTCAAGATCATCAAGATCAACCACGAGACGCACCGCATCTCGCTCGGCATCAAGCAGTTGCTCGCCGATCCGTGGGAGGGCATCGCCGCCCGCTACCCGGAGGGCGCCAAGCTCAAGGGCCGCGTGACCAACATCACCGATTACGGCGCCTTCGTGGAGCTGGAGCCGGGAATCGAGGGCCTGATCCACGTCTCCGAGATGAGCTGGACCAAGAAGAACGTCCATCCGGGCAAGATCGTCTCCACCTCCCAGGAGGTCGAGGTTCAGATCCTGGAAGTCGATCCGGTCAAGCGCCGCATCTCGCTGGGCCTCAAGCAGACCCTGCAGAACCCCTGGGAGGCTTTCTCCGAGAAGCACCCGGTCGGTTCCGAGGTCGAGGGCGAGGTCAAGAACAAGACCGAGTTCGGCCTGTTCATCGGCCTCGAGGGCGATGTCGACGGCATGGTTCACCTGTCGGATCTCGACTGGAACCGTCCCGGCGAGCAGGTCATCGAGGAGTTCAAGAAGGGCGACATGGTCCGCGCCCAGGTTCTCGACGTCGACGTCGAGAAGGAGCGGATCTCGCTGGGCGTGAAGCAGCTCGGCGGTGACCCCTTCGCCGAGGCCGGCGAGATCAAGAAGGGTCAGATCGTCACCTGCGAAGTCGTCGAGGTGAAGGATTCGGGCGTCGAGGTGAAGATCGTCGACACCGACATGACCACCTTCGTCCGCCGCGCCGAACTCGCCCGCGACCGCGGCGACCAGCGCCCCGAGCGTTTCGCCGCCGGCGAGAAGTTCGATGCCCGGGTCGTGCAGTTCGACCGCAAGGCCCACCGCGTCCAGGTCTCGATCAAGGCCCTGGAAGTGGCCGAGGAGAAGGAGGCGATGGCACAGTTCGGCTCCGCCGATTCCGGCGCCTCGCTCGGCGACATCCTCGGCGCAGCCTTCAAGAAGGCCCGCACCGACGACGAGTGAGACCAGATGGTCTCGCCGCCCGGTTGATCCGGGCGGCGGCCTCGGATCAGTTCCAAAGCCCGCGCAGGACACCCGTCCCGCGCGGGTTTTTCATTGTGTGCCTTGTCGAAGTAGGATGCACCACAGGGCTGGTGCGGGCGGGGGCTGGCCTCGATCGGATCGAGGCCGGTTGTCCGCCCCGGGACGGCGCGGTACTCTGACGATTGTCGCGAAAAACGGCGGCGCAATTTTTGGCCGTCGCACACAGGCCGAGCGCGGAAGTTACGCCGCTGAGCCAGCGTCTCCGAAAGAGCAGCCCGACGATGTCGGGCGCCGCAGCCGGCAACGCCCCGGGGCGCTGTGAACCTGCGGTCGCAGGAGCGCACCCATGCGACAGGCGATTGCCATTATCGGCGCGGGCCTCGGCGGCCTCGTGCTGGCCCGTATCCTCCATCTCCACGGCATCGCGGCCACAATCTACGAAGCCGAACCGTCCGCCGAGGCGCGGGCCCAGGGCGGTCTGCTCGACCTTCATGAGGATACCGGCCAGGCCGCGCTGAAGGCCGCCGGGCTGTTCGAGGGCTTCCTCGCCCGCGTCCGCCCCGGAGAGGATGCGAAGCGCATCGTCGGCGCGGATGGCGTCATCCTGTTCGACAGTCCGGGCAATCCCCTGGGCAGCCGCCCGGAGATCGATCGCGGCGGCCTTCGACGGATGCTGATCGCCGCGCTGCCGACCGGAACGATCCGATGGGGTCACAAGGTGATTTCCGTCGCGCCCGGCGCCCGTGGACGACACACCATCACCTTCGCGGATGGTGCGACCGTCACGTCCGATCTGCTCGTGGGCGCCGACGGCGCCTGGTCGACGGTGCGCCCCCGCCTGTCGGGCGCGCGACCGGCCTATACCGGCATCGCGTTCGTCGAGACGTCCCTGCTCGCCGGGGCTACGCGATACAGGGACAGCGCGGACGCGATCGGCAGCGGCACGCTGATGGCGCTCGCGCCGGGACGGGGCATTCTCGCCCACCGCTATGCCGACGGGACGCTGCACATCTACACGGCCTTGAGGCAGCCGGCAGAGTGGTTTGCGGCCATGGATGCCCAGGACGCGCGCGGAACACCGGCACGCATCGCCGCGCAATTCGCAGGATGGGCGCCGCACCTCGCCGCCCTGGTCGGGCATAGCGACACGGCCCCGATCCTGCGGCTCATCCACGCGCTGCCGGCCGACCATCGCTGGGCGCGCGTCCCCGGCGTCACGCTTCTCGGCGACGCCGCGCATCTCATGTCGCCGTTCTCGGGGGCGGGGGCGAACCTCGCCCTGTACGACGGCGCGGACCTCGCCCGGGCGCTCATCGCCGCGCCCGACAGCGTGGAGGCCGCGCTCAACCGGTATGAGGGCGATCTGTTTCCCCGCAGCACCGAATTCGCCATCGCAGCTGCCGAGAATCTGGCGCGATTCTTCGGGGCTGGGGCGCCCCACAGCGTCGTCGCCCTGTTCAAGGGCGGGGGTCGTAAGTCTCCCTGACGCGTCGCTCGCACGCCGCGCACGTGCGCCGGGCAAGAGATTCGTCGAGAGGCCTGCGCCTTTGAACCGGACCGGATCGCCACCCCGCGGGCCACCCGCGGACAGCCCGGCTTGAGGGTCTGCCCGGGGGCACCGCATTTTCTTCGCGCGGCCCATATCCAGGCCCGCGGAAAATGCTCTAGAACACCGGCGTCGTGCGGTTCCGGCCGTGCGACGCAAAGGAAACCAAGGACTTGCCCGGCGCGGGGCCTCGCCCCCGCACCCCAGCTCGGGGTCGATCCGGGGAGGCGAGGGGAAGCGTACGCATGGCAGCCGACGCCGAACTGCTGATCGACCGCCGGCGCCTGCGCCGCAGATTGTCCCTGTGGCGGGTGCTCGGGATCGGCGGCCTGATCGTCGCGGTGGGCGCGCTGGGCTACCGGGTCCGGACCGGCCCAGACGGCGCCTTCGCGGTACGCCCGCAGATCGCCCGCATCTCGGTCTCGGGCTTCATCGCCGGCAGCGAGTCGACCGCCAAGCTGATGAAGCGAGTCGGCGAGTCGGACGCGGTGAAGGGCGTGATCGTCTCGATCAACTCGCCGGGCGGCACCACCACCGGGTCGGAAGAAATCTTCCGCAACCTGCGCGCGCTGGCCGCCAAGAAGCCGCTGGTCGCCTTCGTGGACGGCACCGCGGCCTCGGGCGCCTACATCACCGCCATCGCGGCCGACCATATCGTCGCCCGGGAGACCAGCCTGGTCGGCTCGATCGGCGTGCTGTTCCAGTATCCGGACCTGTCGGGCCTGCTCGACAAGGTCGGGGTCAAGGTCGAGTCGGTCAAATCCTCGCCGCTCAAGGCCGAGCCGTCGGGTTTCACCCCGACCACCCCAGAGGCGCGCGCCGCCCTGGCCGCCGTGGTCGGCGACACCTACGCGTGGTTCAAGGGCTTGGTCGCCGAGCGCCGGGGCATGGATCCTGGCCAGCTCGCCGTCGTGTCGGATGGGCGGGTGTTCAGCGGCCGCCAGAGCGTGCCCCTGAAGCTGGTGGACGAGCTGGGCGGCGAGCGCCAGGCGGTGGTCTGGCTCGAGAAGGACCGGGGCGTCCCGAAGGATCTGCCGATCAAGGACTGGAAGCCGAGCAAGGAGAGCGACTTCTCCCTGTGGTCGGCCGCCGGCATCGGCGCGGACCTGCTGGGCTTCGACGGGCTCGCCGGGCGTCTGCGGGCCGTCGGAGCCCAGGCTGAGACGGCCGGCGGGGGCCTCCTCGTCCTGTGGCGCCCGGAGCCCTGAGCGCCCCCGACCGAGACGGCAGCCCGGAAGCCCGCCCCGATTCCCCGAGAAGACCAGACGCCATGATTAAGTCGGAGCTCGTCCTCAAGATCGCCGAGCAGAACCCGCATCTCTACCAGCGCGACGTCGAGATCCTGGTCAACGCGATCCTCGACACCATCTCGGATGCGCTGGCCCGGGGCGACCGGGTCGAGCTGCGCGGCTTCGGCGCCTTCTCGGTCAAGCGCCGAGAAGCGCGGAAGGGACGAAACCCGCGCACCGGCGCGGCCGTTGCCGTGTCCGAGAAGGCGATTCCCGTGTTCAAGACCGGGAAGGAGATGCGTCAGCGCCTCAACGCCGCGGGCATCGGCGAGAGCGCGTCGGCTGCCGAGTAGGAAGAGGTCTGTGAGCGCGATGATCCGTTTCCTGAAGAGCCTGGTGCTGCTCCCGATCGCCGCCCTGGTAATCCTGCTGGCGGTTGCCAACCGGGCGCCGGTGCCGCTCTCCTTCGACCCGTTCAACGCTGACGCCCCGGTGTTCAGCGTGAACCTGCCGCTCTACGCGATCCTGTTCGGCGCGGTGGCTCTGGGCATCGTGGTCGGCGGCGTCTTCACCTGGCTCGGCCAGGGCAAGACCCGGGCGAATGTGCGCTACCACCGCCGCGAGGCGAACCGCTACGAGCGCGAGGCGAACCGGCTGCGCGCCTACGCCCCGGAGAGCGAGACGCAGGGCCCCTATACGGTCCCCAACGCCAACCGGACCGCGCTGCCGGCGCCGCGCTGAGCCGCGTCCGTCAGCGCGCCGCCCGGACCGCGGCGACGAAGGCCGCGATCCTCCTCGGATCCTTGATGCCGGGCGCCGTTTCGACACCCGAGGACACATCCACGGCTCCGAGCCCCGTGCGGGAGAGAGCCTCGCCGACATTGCCGGCATCGAGCCCCCCGGACAGCATCGTGCCCGCCGGCAGGTCGGCACCGTCCAGGATCAACCAGTCGAACCGGTGGCCGTTGCCACCGGGGAGCGCGGCCCCGGCCGGTGGCTTGGCATCCAGCAGGATCCGGTCCGCCACCCTTGCATAGGCCGGGATCGCCGTCAGGTCGGCCCGGGCAGCGACACCGATCGCCTTCATCACCGGCCGGCCGGCGAGCGCGCGGATCGCCGCGACCCGCTCCGGGCTTTCGCGCCCGTGCAGCTGGATCAGGTCGGGATCGACCGCCTCGATCGCCGCCCGCACCTCCGCGTCGTCCGGATTGACCAAGAGGACCACGCGTTCGGCGCGCCCACGGGCCTGCGCCGATAAGTGCGATGCCTCGTCGAAGGCTACGTGGCGCGGACTTCGCAGGAAGTGGACGAGCCCGATCCAATCCGCGCCGGCCGCCAAAGCGGCTTCGACAGTCTCAGGCGTGCTGAGCCCGCAGATCTTGACGCGGGCCGGAGGGAGCGGGGCGGACATCGCGGCGGTATAGCCGATCTAGTACAGGACGGGCAGATAGACGTTCGGGATCGGGAACCCGCTGAACACCAACCGCCCGTTGATGAGCTTCAGCGGCGGCAGGGGCTTGAGCGGCGCCGCATCCGCCGACGCCTCCGGCTCGGGTTGCCGGCCCAGACCCAGCAGGCCGCCGACGAGCTGGCCGACCAGAGCCCCCTTGTCCGAGCCGAAGCGCTGGCCCACCACGCTGCCGATCAGGGCATCCATTCCGGCCGCCCGCAGGTCGAGCTGCCCGACCGGACGATGCGCATCGTCCAGGGCGAGCGCGCCCTTCGCCTGGATGCGCTGGGCACCCTTGGCCAAGGACAAACCGGTCAGGTCGAGGGTTCCGCCGGCCTGCCGCCAGCGCTCCAGCTCTCGCGGCACCGGCCCGGTCCGCAGGACGGTCGCCTGGGTGAGCGTTGCGTCCAGGGACATGTCGCCGGGGGCGGGATTGCCGGTGAGCGTGTCGAGCTGCGGGACGACGGCCTGGGCCAGGCGCAGGCTGACATCGACGGCGCCCTCGGACTTGTAACGGCCGGGGGTCGGCCGCGCGTGCAGTTCCAGATGCTGGCTGGTGACCGCAATCGGCCCCGGATCGGCGCCGGTGACGGTGACGTTCGGGCCGTCCACCACCAGGGAGGCGCGGGTGAACCCGTCCGACGCGCCGTGGACGCTGCCCTGGAGCTTGCTCCAGGCGGCGTCGCCGGTCAGCGCGCCCTGCTCGACATGGAACGGCCCGGCGCTCTCGAACAGAACCAGGCGCGGCTGGTAGACCTGCGCCACCGCGGTGGACGGGCCGAGGCGGAACCGACCATCGGACCGCTCGAGGGTGACGGCGCTGCAGCGCAGCTCGATCCGGAACGGATAACCGGTGAGCGACCGGTCGGCGCAGGTCCAGCTGCGCCCGGCCGCCGCCTCCCGGGCGATCCAGCCATCGATCTCCGTCGCCGCCCGGCCCCGGAGCCAGAACCAGCCGGCCGACCAAGCGACCGCGATCAGCGCGAGCAGGATATAGGGCAGGAACAGACCGAGCCGGAACCGTCGCGCCGTCTGCGCCCGTGAGGCCCGCGCATCAAGACCCGGCTGCGTCCGATCCTGAACCATGCATCCCACTCCCCGTCATCCGCCCCAGATCACGGGGCTGCAGGCCCCGCCTTGAGGCCATGCACGGGGCAAAACTGGGGCGGCGCCGGGATCGGTCGACCGACGAGCGGACCGATCCGCCCGCCGGAACCGGTTTTTCGGCTCAGACTTGCGCCGGCTCGATCGTGTCGAGCTGTAGGTCGTTGACGATCGCCGTCCGCTCGGCCTCGTCGTCGGCCAAGCGATGCACGTGCAGCTCCGTGGCGCCACGCGTGCGCACCCGGTCGAGCCAGGTCCGCCGAAGATGGTCGCGCGGGCTCTCGTTCGAGGTCGCCACCGAAACCATCTCGGCGATGCCGGTATCGTCGCGCCGCACGGCGATCACCACGGCTTCCGCCATCTCGTCGAGATCGAAGGCGCCGGCCGGATGAACCCCGACCACGTAGCGCCGGCCCGAGCGTCCGCGCCAGGCCGAGAGCGGGAGGGCCGGCGTGCCGCGCAGGCCAGCGGTGGTCTTGAGGCGTTCTTCACGCACATCCTGTCTCCGCGTGCGATCGTCCTTCAGGTCGCGAAGCGCGGCCGACCAGGACAGGGCTCTTCTGTTCGCCATTTGTTCCAACCTACCGCGCGATATCCACAGGCGTCAAGCACAACGTTCCTAAGGAGGAATGTGGTGATTGCCCGGGTTATCCACAAGCGTCCGCACGGGCCATCGCCATGGCATACCTGGCGAAATTCAGCCCGCGGCCGCCCGGAACAATCAGCGACGCTGCGCTGCTCCGGCGGGTGCTTCGGCCGCCGGGGCCGAACCGGCCTCGGCGGCGAAACCCTTCGGGCCGCCCTCAAGCAGGGCGTTGGACGCCACCTCGAGCCGCTCCTGGGCCAGCGCCTGGAATTCCTGGCGGCCCATGCCCGGGGGGATCGGCTCCAGGAACTGGATGACAGCCTTGCCGGGCCGGCGGATGAGGCTGTTGCGCGCCCAAAATTGCCCGGTGTTCAGGGCCACCGGCAGGCAGGGGACCTTGAGGGCCATGTAGAGATGCGACAGGCCCTGCTTGTAGGCGGGCGGTGCCCCCACGGCCCGGCGCGTCCCCTCCGGGAAGATGATGAGCTGGCGCCCCTCCCGGATAGCGTCGGCCGCGGCCGCGTTCATCAGGCTCATCGCCCGGGCGCCCTTGGACCGGTCGATCGCCACCATGCCGCTGCGGGACAGGTACCAGCCGATCAGCGGGATCAGCAGCAGCTCGCGCTTCAGGATGTAGGCGAATTCCGGGAACACCGTGCAGAGCGCCAGGGTCTCCAGGGCCGATTGGTGCTTGGCCGCCACCAGCAGTGGGCCCGTCGGTATGTTCTCGAGGCCGCGGAATTCGACCTGCATGCCGGCGACCACACGCAGCAGCCACAGGGTCAGGCGGCCCCAGAGCCGGGCTAGCCGCAGCACGGCGCGGCGGGAGACCAGCGTGGGCAGGCCGCCGAACGCCAGCAGCGTCGTCATGACGTAGAAGCAGACGTTGAAGGCGAGGGAGCGCAGGGCGAGCATCGGAATCCACTTCGCGGCGGTCCTCCTCTAGCGCGCAGAGGCGCCCGCGGCCAAGCGCGGACGGTCCGACACCGGACCGAACCGCTCATGTGCTACCGGCATGCGGCTCCGCACGAGAGAAGCCGGCGCTGCGCCCGGCGACCATCCAGTAGATCAGGCCGGCACTGGCGCCGACGACGAACAAAATCAGCGTCAGGCGCGCTTCCGCGGCGAGAAGCCCCGGGGCGGTGCCGGTCGTCTGCGGTTGCACCGCGCCCCGCGCCAGCCAGGGCAGGGCGGCGGTCAGCAGGCCGCCCCCGGCGCCGTACCAGAGGTAACCGCGGCGCGCGAAGATCTCGCCGGCGAAACCGACCAGGGCGGGGGGCACGAACAGCAGGACGAACAGCGCCTGCGCGAGGCCGGCGACCAAAAGGAGCAATCCTTCCGGCGGGAGACCGGCGGAGAGGTCGGACAGCGCCATGTCCACGCCGGCGAGCGCCCCGCCCGTAAGCCAGGTATTGGCCGTCGGGTCGACGAGCAGCGCCAGAACCAGGATCGCGGCGCCGGCCGGAACGGCGAGCAGGAGGGCGAAGGCTCCGAGGAGCAGGCGGCCGAGGACGTGCATGACAGGCTTCTACACCGAAGACCCCACGCCTTCGCAAAACGAAGCCGCGCCCGACCGGTCAGGGTCGGGCGCGGCTCTGAGATCCTGTAATCGTCGGGATCCCGACGGGACGACGTCCCGCCTCAGCCGTGGGCGGGGGCCGCCCCGCCATGGTCGCCGTGGGACGGCTTGCCGCGCAGGCGGCCGAGCCAGAGCGAGAAGTGGCGGATCACCACGTAGAAGACCGGGGTGAGGAACAGGCCGAAGAAGGTCGCGCCGATCATCCCGAAGAACACCGCGGTGCCCAGCGCCTGGCGCATCTCGGCGCCGGGGCCGGTAGCGATCACCAGCGGCAAGGTGCCGAGGATGAACGCGAAGGCGGTCATCAGAATCGGGCGCAGGCGCAGCCGACAGGCTTCCACCGCCGCCTCCACCGGGCCCCGGTGCTCGCGCTGCTCGATGTCGTGCGCGAACTCGACGATCAGGATCGCGTTCTTGGCCGCGAGGCCGATCAGCACGATCAGACCGATCTGGGTCAGGATGTTGTTGTCCTGCCCCCGGAACTGCACCCCGGCCAGAGCCGCGAGCACGCCGGTGGGCACCACCAGCAGGATCGCCATCGGCAGGGCCCACGATTCGTACTGGGCGGCCAGAACCAGGAAGACCAGGAGCACGCCGAGCGCGAAGACGGCGCCGGCGGTGCCGCTCGCGGCCTTCTGCTGGTAGGCGATCTCGGTCCAGTCGTAGGAGTAGCCCTCGGGGAGCGCCTTCTTGGCGATCTCCTCCATGGCGGTGAGCGCCTGACCGGTCGAGACGCCCGGCTTGGCCACACCCTGGACCGGCACCGAGTAGTACAGGTTGAACCGCTGCACGATCTGCGGCCCGGTCACGTCGCGCACCGAGGCCAGCGTGCCCATCGGCACCAGCGCGCCCGTGGAGGAGCGCACCTTGATCTGCGAGATGTCCTGGATCGACGACCGGAACGCGGCATCGCCCTGCAGGCGCACCTGGTAGATGCGGCCCAACGTGTTGAAGTCGTTCACGTAGGTGCCGCCGAGATCCGCCTGGACCGACGAGAACACGTTGGCGAGCGGCACGTTCAGCATCCGCGCGATGGTGCGGTCGATGTCGAGGAAGAGCTGCGGCGTCGCGTTGTCGAAGGTCGTGAACACGCGCTGCACGTCGGCGCTCTGGTTCGCCTGGGCGATCACCTCGCCGGCGGCGGCCATGAGCGGGCCGATCTCCGAGGATTGGCGGCTCTCGATCTGCAGCTTGAAGCCGCCGCCGTTGCCGAGACCGCGGACGGGCGGCGGCGGGATCACGATCACCCGGGCTTCCTGGATGTCGGAGGTCGCCTTGAGCACCTCGCCGGTGAGCACCGCGGCGCTGCGCCCTTCGCCGGCCCGCTCCTTGGCCCCGGTGAGCGTCAGGAACATCACGCCGGCATTGGTGGTGTTCGTGAAGGTCGCGCCGTCAAAGCCCGCGATGATGACGGCGTTGGCGATGCCGTGCACAGTCCGCGCCTGCTTGGCGGCGCGCAGCATCACCTCGGTGGTCCGGTCGAGCGAGGAGCCCGAGGGGAGCTGGACGACGCCGATCAGGTAGCCCTGGTCCTGGTCCGGGATGAAGCCCGTGGGCGTCGTCTGGGCGAGGTGCAGGGTGCCGGCGATCACCGCCGCGTAGACCAGCAGCATCGCGCCCAGTCCGACGAACCCGCCGGTCAGGACGCGGATCGTCCGCCCATAGAAGTTCGACGTGGCGTCGAAGGCACGGTTGAAGCCGTTGGCGAGCCAGTTCACGAACCGCGTCAGGAAGAACTTCGGCTCCTTGCGCGCGTGGTGCGGCACGAGCAACAGCTTACACAGGGCCGGCGACAGGGTCAGCGAGTTGAACGCGGAGATCAGGGTCGAAGCCGCAATCGTGAGCGCGAACTGCTTGTAGAACTGACCGGAGATGCCCGGGATGAACGCGGTCGGCACGAACACCGCCGCGAGCACGAGGGCGATGGCGATGACCGCGCCGCCGACTTCGTCCATGGTCTTGTGCGCAGCGTCGCCCGGGGAGAGCCCCTCGGCCATGTTGCGCTCGACGTTCTCCACCACCACGATCGCGTCGTCGACCACGATGCCGATGGCGAGCACCAGCCCGAACAGGGTCAGGTTGTTGAGCGAGAACCCGAAGGCTGCCATCGCCGCGAAGGTGCCGATCAGCGACACGGGAATCGCGATCACCGGGATCAGGGCGGTGCGCCAGCTCTGCAGGAACACCAGCACAACGATGACCACGAGGCCGACCGCCTCGAACAGGGTCTTGTAGACCTCCTGGATCGATTCCTCGATGAACTCGGTGGGGTTGTAGGCGATGCGGTACTCGACGTCCGGCGGGAAGTTCTTCTTGACGACCTCCATCACCTGCTTGACCGAGGTCGCCGCCTCAAGGGCGTTGGTACCCGGCCGCTGGAACGCGCCGATGCCCACTGCGGGCGTGTCGTTGAGGTAGGAGTTGGTGGTGTAATCCTTCTGGCCCATCTCGACGCGGGCGATGTCCTTGACCCGGACGAGGCGCCCGTCCTGGGCCTTGATGATCACCTCGGCGAACTGTTCCGGTGTCTTGAAGCGCGCCTGCGACTGGACGACGAGCTGGAACGCCTCGCCCCGGGCCGCGGGTGGCCCATTGAGCTGGCCGGCGGCCACCTGGACGTTCTGCTCCTGCAGGGCGGTGGTGACGTCGGTCACCGAGAGGCCGTAGGCGGCGAGCTTGTTCGGATCGACCCAGATCCGCTCGGCATACTCGTTACCGCCGAACACCGTAATGTCGCCGACGCCGTCGAGGCGCAGCAGCTCATCGCGGATATTCAGGTAGATGTAATTGGCCAGGTAGTTCTGGTCGTAGGTCTTGTTCGGCGAGAGCAGGTGCACGACCAGCATCAGGTCGGGCGAGGCCTTGCGCACGGTCACGCCGAGGTTGCGCACGTCCGGCGGCAGGCGCGGCTGGGCGACCGAGAGCCGGTTCTGCACGAGCACGTTGGCGATATCGAGGTTGGTGCCAACCTTGAAGGTCACGGTCAGCAGCATGTTGCCGTCGTTGGTCGACAACGACGTCATGTAGAGCATGTTGTCGACGCCGTTGACCTCCTGCTCGATCGGCGTCGCGATCGTGGCGGCCACGGTCTCGGCGTTGGCGCCCGGATAGGAGGCGCGCACGGTCACGGTCGGCGGCACGATCTCGGGATATTGCGAGACCGGCAGGCTCTCGTACGCCACGAAGCCAAGGATCAGGAAGATGATCGACGTGACGGACGCGAAGATCGGCCTGTCGACGAAGAAATGGGCGAAACGCATCGGTCAAACCTCTGAGGCCCGCCGGTCACCCGGTCGGGGCCCTGCGTCGTCGAAGCGGCGCACGCGGCACGGCGTGCGCGAATGCAATCGTGTCGAGCCGGTCAGGCTCACGTCTTGCTCGGGGGCAGCTCGATCGTCTCCGGGGTGACCTTGGCCCCCGGACGGATGCGGGCGACGCCGTTGACCACCAGGGTCTCGTCGCCCTTCAGGCCGCTGCGGATCACCCGGTAGCCGTCCACCTTCGGACCGAGCACCACGTCCTTCTGCTGGATGACGTTGTCGGGCCCGACCACGTAGACGACGCGCTTGTCCTGGTTGGCGGCGACCGCCTCGTCGGGGATCAGCACGCCCTGGAACGGCTTGGTGGCCGGCATCGCGACAATGCCGAACAGGCCGGGCTTGATGAACTGATCGGCGTTGGGGACCGTGGCGCGCAGCAGGATCGTGCCGGTGGCGTTGTCGACGCGGTTGTCGACGAAGTCGAGGGTGCCCTTGCGGGTCGGCTTCGCCTCGCCGGACAGCGAGATCATGATCGGCACGCCCTTACCCTGCTGGGTCTGGCCCATGCCGATGCCGAGGCTGTTCTGGTACTTCAGGAACGACTTCTCATCGACGGTAAAGCTGAACCAGATCGGGTCGAGCGACACGATCGTGGTCAGCATCGTCTGGTCGGCGCTGACGATGTTGCCCTCGGTGACGAGCCGCCGGCTGATCCGGCCGTTGACCGGGGCCTTCACCTCGCTGAAATCGTAGTTGAGCTGCGCGTTGTTCAGCGCCGCCTGGGCGCTGTCGACGTCGGCCTGGGCGGTCAGCGAGGCCTGCCGGCGCTGGTCCGTGACCTGCTCGGAGATGTTGCCGCTCCGGGACAGGGTCTGGGCGCGCTCAAGGTCGGTCTGCGAGAAGGATTGCCGCGCCTTGGCCGAGGCCAGGGCGGCCTGGGCCTGCTCCAGCGCCGCCTTGTAGGGACGGCGGTCGATCACGAACAGAAGGTCGCCCTTCTTCACGTTCTGGCCGTCGATGAAGTTGATCTTCTCCAGGTATCCGGTGACCCGGGCCCGGACCTCGACGTTCTCGATCGCCTCGAAGCGACCGGTATACTGGTCCCGCTCGACGATCTCGCGGACCACCGGCTTGGCCACCGTCACCTTCGGCGGCGGCCCGCCGGGTGCCTGGGCGTACGCGATTGGCGCCAGGGGGCCCACGACCAGGAAGCCGGCAGCGAGACCGGAGAGCACGGGGAAGAGACTGGAAAGCCGGCTGCGCATCGGGTCCTGCTGTCCGTTGGCCGACCCGTCGGTCGAACCGAGCTTGACGATAAATCCTTGGTGGGCGCGCCGTAACCCGCGCGCCCTGGTGCTTATTGTGCGAGAGCGCACATCACGGCCCCGTGAGTGCGGATTGTTTTAATCCGCTACTCGATTGCTTCGCCAGCAGCGTACCAATCCTTGAAGCCGCCCTTGTAGTGCTCGGAGATGTCGAGGCCCGCCTTCTGGGCGGCCATCAGCGCGTGGACCGAGCGGACTCCCGACCCGCAGGACAAGACCGGGCGGCGGCCATCCGCGGCGATCAGGGCCGTGACGGCCTGCGGATCGAACGTGGAGAGCGGATGGGAGACGGAGCCGGGGATGTGCCCGGCCTCGTATTCGTGGTCCTCGCGCACGTCGATGATCAGCATCGTGCCATCGTTCAACCCACGCTTGACCGTCTCGCGATCGAGGTCGACCACCTGCATCGACAGGCTCTCCGTTCCGCCCAGCCGAAGGCCGGCCCTATGGACTGACGCTTTCCCTTATTCGTCAGGCCCGACCGGCGCAACTCGCGGCGTTCCGCGCGGCCCCGTCAGATCGCCGCGAGCGTCGGACCGATGGCGGCGAAATGGCCGTTCCAGCTCGGCGGCACGTAGCCGTCGAGGCGGCCGGCCAGTTCGGTCCGGAGCGGCGCGTTCGGTCGGGCGAGGGCTTCGATCGCCTGCTCCCAGCCAGGCCCGTCCAGCGGGTCGCAGAAATGGGCGACGCCGCCGGCGATCTCCCGGTGGACCGGGATGTCCGAGGCCACCACGGGCAGGCCGGAAGCCGCCGCCTCGACGATCGGGATGCCGTAGCCCTCCGTGAACGACGGCATCAGCAGGGCCGTGCAGCTGCGGGTCAGCGCCGCGAGGCCGTGGGTCGAGAGGCCGGTGACCTCGATCGTGTGGGCGCGCACGCCGGGGCAGCGCTCGAGCATGTCGATGGCGCTCTCAGCCTCCCAGCCCCGGCGCCCCACCACGACCAGGCGGGGCGTCGCCGCCCCGTGCCGCTCGGCCAGCCGCCGCCAGATCTGGAACAGCAGCAGGTGATTCTTGCGCGATTCGATCGTGCCGCAGACCAGGAAGGTCGGGCGGTCCGGCTGAAGCCGGGGCCCCGAGCGGTCGAAAGCCGTCTCGACGCCGAGATGACCGACCGCCACCGGCGGCCGGCCGAACCCTTCGGCCGCCAGGTGATCGAGGGTGCGCGCGCCGGTATCGGCCGAGTTGACCAGGATCGCGGCGGCATGTCGGCCGACCGTGCGCATCCGGGTCCGGTGGCGGTCGGCCTCGCCGGCACGCCCATATTCGGGATGCGTGATCGGGATGAGGTCGTGGACGAAGAACGCCGCGCGCACGTCCCGCCGGTCGTAGAGCCAGTCGAACCGCCCGGGATTGTCGAGACGCAGATGCGAGGTGTGCAGGTAGAGGGCATCCCGGGGCAGGGCCGCGAGCGAGCGCCCGCGCAGGGCGATGTCGGCTGCGGTCCGGGCCTGGATCCGGCGGCGCTGCGATCCGCCATTCCTTGGCGCCGGCGCCGATGGGGCGGCCGCCGCCGGGGCGCCGAGCCGCGCCGCAAGCCCGCGATAGACCGGATCCGAGAGCGCGTCCCGATCCTCGACCCAGCCCGCCGCCACCGCCTCGACGATGGTGAGGGCAAGCGCGCGGTCCAGCACCCGGGGCCCATACGCAGTCGAGACCACGCCCACGCCCGGCCCGGGCCGGCCGAGGAAGTAGCGGGCATAGGCGAGATCGACCCGGTCAATCCCTGACGGGCTGGCATGGCGCAACCGCGTGACGAGGCGCGTGAGATCGAAGGCGATCGGTCGGTCGGTCATGGTCCTCGTTGGCGTGGCGCGGGCGTTTCGGCGCGATGGTTGGGGGGCTGGCGCTCCCCGTACCTGTCCGGGCCGGAGAGGGCCAGCGCCGCCGATCCGCCGCGGAGGGCTTGCGCGGGCCGGGCGCGACGGCTAAGAGCGCCGTGCCCACGTGGCGTCGGAGTGTAGCGCAGCCCGGTAGCGCACCTGTCTGGGGGACAGGGGGTCGTCGGTTCAAGTCCGGCCACTCCGACCATATCTTTCTGGAACTGCGCGTTGGCGCCGGCCCGACCGACCAGCCCCCATTCGATCGCCATCGTACCCTGGCTTCGCCGAGGGATTTCGTGCGCGGGTTCAATCCGGCGGCGCGTAGGCTGAGCCATCGGCCGCGCTCAGCGGCGCTTCCACGTAGCGTCCGTGCTCCGGCACCGCGACCTGGTCGAAATGCTCGGCCAAGGCGTGGAGCGCCCGGCGCATCTCAGGGCCCTGGAGCGGGCGGCCGTGGCCGGTGATGACGCGCTCGGGTTCGAGGCCGGCGAGCGCCTGGACCGAATGGCGCGCCGCGCCCCAATCGATCGTGAGATACATCGGGGGCCCGTGCAGCTCCGGTCCCTGGACCGCCACCGCGTAGGCCGATTCCTGCGCGGTGGTGACGAAGGCGTCGCCGACGATCAGGGTGCGGTCGGCCTCGCGCCAGAACGAGACATGGCCCGGCGCATGGCCCGGCGTGTGAATCCAGCGCCAGCCCGGCATCGGCGGCACCGATCCGTCCCCTGGCAAATCCTGCAGGCGCTTGGACACGTCGACCGGTTTCGTCGGGAAGAGCGGCGACAGGCGCCCCAGCAATCCGCCGCCGACGCTCGGATCGGGGGCCGGGTAGGAGGCGCTGCCGTCGAGATAAGGCCGCTCCAGCGCGTGTGCGAAGACCGGGACATCCCACTCTTCGGCGAGATCCTCGAGCACGCCGACATGGTCGAAATGGCCGTGGGTCAGCACGATCGCGGCGGGCCGCGCGCCCGCGCCGAATCGCGCTTCGGCCGCGGCCTTGATCGCGCCCTTGCCGCCCATCACGCCGGCATCGACGAGGACCCAGCCGCGGTCGCCGGCTCCGGGGGCGCCAACGAACACGGTGTTGACCAACACGAGCCGCCGATAGGCGACGTCGCCGGTGATCGCGTGGGTGGAATCGTCCCGCTCGGCATCGCGGGCCGGGTCGTCGGCACGGGCCTTCGGGTCGACGGGAATCTGCTGGGCCATGCGGGGCTGCTCCCATGCGGGTTGCCCGAGCAGGCCGGTCTCGGCAGAGCTGCTCGGGTCGTTGCGGCCGCAATGTTGTCCCGCCGCGGACTCGACCGCTCTGGCGTTGCATGCTTCGGCCGCTGGTGTACCGCAAACTGGGGTCGTAGAAGCGAGTTCCCGGAGCGCCGCGGGGCCGGCTCGCCGCAGCGGGATCGCGCGCGGCGATTCCAACCCCATATGGAACCCATCGACGCCCTAGCCGCAGGTCCCAGCATGGCACCGAGCCCGCTCGCGCTCATCGCGTCCGCCACCCTCGTCACCCTGGTCGCCACCGGCACGGGGGCGATCGTCCTGCAGCAGGGCTCCCAGTTCAGCCACCCTCGCCGGGTCGGCGGCAGCTTCGCCATGGCGGATCTCGACGGCAAGCCGGTCAGCCAAGCCGACCTGCTCGGCAAGCCCACCGCCCTGTTCTTCGGCTTCACCCATTGCCCCGAGGTCTGCCCGACAACGCTCGCGACCCTGTCGGCGGCGCTCGGCCGTATGGGCCGCGACGCCGACCGGTTGAACGTGGTGTTCGTCACCCTCGACCCGGAGCGCGACACGCCCGAGAGCCTGCGGGACTACTTGGCCGCATTCGATCCGCGGATCCGCAGCTTCGTCGGGACACCCGAGCAGGTCGCCCGCATGGCCGACGCCTACCACGTCGCCTACAAGCGCGTGCCGGTCCAGGGCGGCGACTACACGATGGAGCATTCCGCCACCGTCGGGCTGTTCGACAAGACAGGCCGGATGGTCGGCGAGATCGGCTACGGCGAGGACGAGGACCGCACCCTGTCCAAGCTGATCACCCTGGCGCTGCCGGGGCAATGCGCCCCCGGAGGCGGCGCCGCGCTGTGGGAGACCAACGGCCCCACCAATGCCTGCGGCCCGCGAAGCTGAACCTCGGCCGGCGCCGCGGTAAATTGCGCGGTCATTCCAGCGTGACTAGAGGGCGGGGCAGGTCGTCAGACCGGCGATTCCCGGAGGTTCGAGCTTGATCACGCGACGCGCCCTGACAGCTTTAGGCCTGCTGGCCCTCTCGCCCCTCGCGCGCCCCGCCCTGGCCGCATCCGGCGGCCCGCGCCTGGCCGCGCCCGAGCCGATGGATTTCGACCGGCTGAAGACGCTGGCCCGCAGCCTGCGCGACCGGCCCTACGCGCCGCCCCCGGAGGCACCGGCCTCGCCGATCCTCGACGCGCTGACCTACGGGCCGCTCCAGGAGATCCGCTACCCGCCTGCGCACGCCCTGTTCCCGGAAAGCCCGTACCCGGTCACGTTCTTCCACCTGGGCAACTTCTTCCGGCATCCGGTGAAGATCTATGCGCTCGAAGGCGGCCAGGCGCGCGAGGTCCTGTATTCGCGCGACCTCTTCGCCTACCCGCCCGGCAATCCCGGCAAGGACCTGCCCGACGGCGCCGGCTTTGCCGGTGTCCGCTTCCAGAAGGTCCCGGCCGACCAGCCCGGCGCCGACGGCGATTGGCTGGCCTTCCTCGGAGCCTCCTATTTCCGTGCGGCCGGCGACGGGGCGCAGTACGGCGCCTCGGCCCGGGGCATCGCCATCGACACGGCGCCGGGACCGGGCAAGACAGAGGAATTTCCGGTCTTCACCCGCTTCTACGTGTCCCCCGCCGCGGGCGGGGCGGTCACCATCCTGGCGCTGCTGGAAGGCCAGAGCCTCACCGGCGCCTACCGGTTCACCGCCCGGAAGGAGCCGCATGTGGTGATCGACGTCGCCTGCACGCTCTACATCCGCAAACCGGTCGAGCGGTTCGGCGTCGCGCCGCTGACCTCGATGCTCTGGTATTCCGAGGGGATGAGCCGGTTCCTCGCCAGCGACTGGCGGCCCGAGGTGCACGATTCCGACGGGCTGCTGATGCGGACCGGCGCCGGCGAGCTGATCTGGCGCCCGCTCAACAATCCGCCGCGGCTCAGCGTCAGCGCTTTCGCGGACCGCTCGCCGAAGGGGTTCGGCTTGCTCCAGCGCGACCGATCCTTCGACAACTACATCGACGACGGCTTCGAGGAGAACCGCCCGCATATCTGGGTCGAGCCGCAGGGCGATTGGGGGGCCGGTAGCGTGCAGCTCGTCGAGATCCCGACCCATCAGGAAACCGACGACAATATCGGCGCCATGTGGGTGCCGGCCGATTCGCCGGGCGCGGGGTCGGAGCGCAGCTTCGCCTACCGGCTGCACTGGCCGGTGACCGAACCGGTCGCCACCGATCTGGCCCGCTGCGTCGCGACCCGGGCCACCAAGGCCTCCTGGCTCTCCGAGGCGGACAGGCGCGCGGGCCGGGCGAACCTCGTGCGCCAGTTCGTCCTGGAATTCGAGGGCGCGGCCCTGGCGGGTCTCAACCCGGAACAGGCCACGGTGTCGCTGACGCTGTCGCGCGGCTCTGTCGAGGAGGTCGGGGCGATCTGGGCGCCCTACGGCAAGCCGAGCCCCTGGCGGGTATTCCTGAAGGTTTTCGCCGAAGGTCCCGAGCCGGTCGAGATGCGGCTGCAGCTCAAGAACGGCGACCGGCTGCTCTCGGAGACCTGGGCCTACCAGTATTATCCGCAGGCGCCCGGCACGGTGCTGTAGGCCGACAGGCCGCTCCGTCGCATTGCCGAGCCGGCGCGGCCGTCTGTAGAAGGGTGATCCAGGGCGGCGTCGCGCCGTCCCGCCGCATCCGAGGCCGTCATGAACGGCGAACCGCCACCCGGCCTCAACCTGCCCGAGGCCCTGACCCGTTTGCTGAAGGCCCCGCGGAGCGCGATCTGGCCGACGCCCGAGGACCGGCACCGCCTGCGTCTCGGCCGCCAGCGGCCCCGCCAGCCGAGCAAGGCCGTGATGGGCGTCTGGATCTGGGCGATTCTGTACAACGTGATCGGCTTCGCGATCCTTGCGAGCCTGTGGCGGACGATGCACTGACCCGATGAACGCACCCGAGACGCTTCGTTCCGCAGCGCATCGCGCGATCCCGATCGTCCTGCTCCTCGCGGCCGCACCGGCCGAGGCGCAGACGCCGGAGAGCGCCCTCAACGCCGATGACGGCACCGGGGCGGTCAAGGTCTGCTCGCCGGTGGCGATGCCCCGCTGGCGCTCGATGATCCCGGTCCCGAAGACCTGGACCTTCCTGGATTGCATGGGCTTCTCGGGCGAGATGGGCGCCAGCCATTTCCAGCTCGGCTGCGTGTTCGCCAACGTGACGCCGCACGCGCAGAAATACGCCTGGGGGCCGGTTGTGCCGATCGAGAAGGCGGCCCTGGCCAAGCCGCAGCCGCCGATCCCGAACTGCGGCTGGTGATGCGCCGGATCAGCCTTGGCCGGCGGGCGTGTCCGGCCAATCCAAGGCGACGGTAAGCTGAGCCCGGAAGACCACCGTGCCGGCCTCGTTCCGGACCTGCGCCTCCAAGTACAGGTCGGCCAGATCGGTCCCGACGGGCGATGTCTGCTTTCTTCGCAGCGTGTCGTTGGCGACTTCCACCAGCGCTTCCGCTGCAGACTGGCAGGCTTCCCGCTGCCCGCAGAATTCAAGGCCCTCCCCGTCGCGGGACAAGACCGTTCCGGTGATGAAGTCGGTGAAATAGCGCACGGCACACCGTCTCCGGAACCAAGCCTACGATTTGCCCGCCCGCATCATTATTGTCGTTAACTTGGGTCAAGGCGTGCCGCGCGGTCGCCATGCGCAATCGAAAGTGGTTTGAACATCGGCCGTGTGACGGGAAAGCGTTCAACCGGGAAACCGAGTCTTTTCCCACGGGTTAGCTGAAACAGACCCGACGCATCGGCGCATCATCGTCTGAAAGCGTACATAGGCCCCGGACAAGCTCAATTTCGCTTGTCGTCGGGCGGTGGCCGTTTACCTCGAGTCCTTCGGGATCAGACAAGCTTCAGCGCCGGTAACCGAGAGACTGGCCGCGCTCTAGCACCGACTTTGGAGCGGAGCCTTGGATCGACCGAAGCAGGATGGCGTCCGCAATCGTCTGCTCCGTCTCATGCCAGCCGAGGATTTCGCCCGTCTCGCGCCCGCACTGGAAACCGTGTCGGTGCCGCTGCGCGAGCTGCTGATCCTGCCGCTTCAGCCGATCACCCACGCGCATTTCATCGAGGAAGGCATCGTGTCGCTGGTCGCCGACACGGTCGAGGGCCGGATCGAGATCGGGGTCATCGGCTACGAGGGGATGTGCGGCGCCCCGCTCGTGCTGGGGGCGGACCGGACGCCGCACACCGCCCTGGTCCAATCCGACCTGGTGGCTCTGCGGCTCCCGGCCGCGGTCCTGCGGGCGGCGCTCGACGAGAGCGCGCCGCTGCGCAGCCTGCTCGGGCGATACGTCCAGAGCCTGATCGTCCAGGTCGGCCACACCGTCTACGCCAACACGGACCTCACCATCGAGGCGCGGCTCGCCCGCTGGATCCTGATGACCCACGACCGGCTGCAAAAGGACGAGCTGATCCTCACGCACGAATTCCTGGCGATGATGCTCGGCGTCCGCCGTCCGGGGGTCACGACCGCGACGCACGTGCTCGAGGGTTCGGGCATGATCAAGGCCCGCCGCGGGCGAATCATCGTGACCGACCGCGACAAGCTGGAAGACCTGGCCGGGGATGCCTACGGGCCGGCCGAGGCCGAGTACGAGCGGCTCCTCGCGCAGGACTGACGCGCCGGCCGTCGCGACTCGGTCGAGCTTGGCCCACCGCTGCCCCGGCGGGCACACGATGCTCATTCAGCCAAACTGACAGGCCGTGCTCAGCTTCCCGGGAGCGGCGTGTGATGCGGATCGCGCGGCCTCGCGCGATCGGCGGAAACCTGACGGCGCACGAACAGCGCTTCGTTAAAGCCTCGCCCTGAAACTGGGCGGCAAGCTGGCTGTGGCGCGCGCACCACGGATCCACGCCGTTCGACCTTTCCCGGCCCCGTCCGGCACCGACGATCTTTGACGCGCGCTGGTGATCGGGTTACAGGTGACCTCGGACGACAAGCAATAACCATGCCGCGAGCAGCGCAGCTCGGCTGGTCGATCACGCTGAAAGGGCATCGGGGCCTCGCATGAGTTTGGTGCAACGGCTGGAAGTGCGTCAGGGCCAGGCCCTGGTGATGACGCCGCAGCTCCTGCAAGCGATCAAACTCCTGCAATTGTCGCACCTCGATCTCGCCGCCTATGTCGAGGCTGAGCTGGAGCGCAATCCGCTGCTGGAACGGGCCGAATCAGAGGGGCCTGGGACCGCCGAACCCGCCGAGGCGACCGGCCCGTCCGACGATGCAGCCTCCGGCGGCGACTTCGACGCCGATTCGTGGCAGCCCCCCGAGCTCGACCCGAGCCGCGGCGAGATCGAGGCCGATTTCGACACCCGGCTCGACAACGTGTTCCCGGACGACGCGCCCATTCAGGTGCAGGAGGCCTCCGGCGGCGACATGCTCTCGCTGACGCCGCCACCCTACGGCAGCAGCGGCGGCAGCTTCGATTCCGACGCGCCCGATTTCGAGGCTGCCCTGACGGCCGAGATCTCCCTGCGCGATCACTTGGCGAGCCAGCTCGATCTCGCGACCCGCAACCCGTCCGACCGGCTGATCGGCGGCTTCCTGATCGACGCGGTCGACGAGGCCGGCTACCTGCGCGAGACGGTGGAGGGTGTGGCCGAGCGTCTCGGCGCCGATTCCGCCACCGTGGCCCGGGTGCTGACCCTGGTCCAGAGCTTCGACCCGCCGGGCATCGCGGCCCGGGATCTGGCCGAATGCCTGGCGATCCAGCTGCGCGAGCGCGACCGGTTCGACCCGGCCATGCAGGCCCTGGTCTCGCGCCTCGACCTCGTGGCCAAGCGCGATTTCAGCGCGCTGCGCCGCCTCTGCGGGGTCGACGACGAGGATCTCGTCGAGATGCTGGGTGAGATCCGGCGGCTCGATCCCAAGCCCGGCCGCGCCTTCGGCTCGAGCGCCGTCGAGGTGCTGATTCCGGACGTGTTCGTGCGCGCGGCCCCGGACGGGTCCTGGCTGGTGGAGCTCAACGGCGAGGCGCTGCCCCGGGTCCTGGTCAACCAGAGCTACTATGCCCGCGTCGTGCGCGGCGCCTCGGCCGACGGCGACAAGGCGTTCCTGTCGGAAGCGCTGCAGAACGCCAACTGGCTGACCCGCTCCCTGGAGCAGCGCGCTCGCACGATCCTGAAGGTCGCCACCGAGATCGTGCGCCAGCAGGACGGGTTCTTCGTCCACGGCGTCACGCATCTGCGCCCGCTGAACCTTAAGACCGTGGCCGAGGCGATCGGCATGCACGAATCGACCGTGTCCCGGGTCACGTCCAACAAGGCGATCGGCACCAGCCGCGGCACCCTGGAGATGAAGTACTTCTTCACCGCGGCGATCCCGGGTGCGGCCGGCATGGCGGCCCATTCGTCGGAAGCCGTGCGCCACCGGATCAAGCAGCTCGTGGACGGCGAGACGCCGGACGACGTGCTGTCGGACGACGCACTGGTGCAGAAGCTGCGCAGCGAGGGCGTCGACATCGCCCGCCGGACCGTGGCCAAGTACCGGGAATCCCTGCGGATCCCGAGCTCGATCGAGCGCCGCCGCGAGCATTACGCCCACGGCTCCGCCCATCACGGGGCGCTGGCCCTGCGCTGAGATCCGGCGGGACGGTCTTGCGTCGCGGCGGCGTCCGGCCCATCGGTCGCGCGCCGAATCACGACGCCTGGACCCGCGATGACTCCTCCCGCCACGCCCCCGCGCAGCCTCACCGCCATCGTGCTCGCGGCCGGGAAGGGCACGCGGATGCGCTCGGACCTGCCGAAGGTGCTGCACCGGGTCGCCGGGCGGACCATGCTGGGCCACGTGCTCGCCGCCGTGCAGGCGGCGGGCGCTGGCCGGATCGCCGTGGTCGCCGAGCCCGGCCGCGAGGACGTCGCCGCCGAGATCGCCCGGGAGGCGCCCGGCGCACAGGTGTTCCCGCAGGCCGAGCGCCTGGGTACGGCCCACGCCGTGCTGGCCGCCCGAGCCGTATTCGAGACGCCGGACGACGACGTGGTCATCGCCTTCGGCGACACGCCGCTGATCAGCGCCGAAACTTTTTTGAGACTCCGCGCGCCGCTCGCTGACGGCGCGGCGGTGGCGGTGCTCGCCTTCGAGAGCCCGATCCCGACCGGTTACGGCCGGGTGCTCACCGAGGGCAGCCGTGTCCTGGCGATCCGCGAGGAAAAGGATGCGAGCCCCACCGAGCGGGCCGTCACCCTGTGCAATGCCGGCCTGATGGCCCTGTCGGGGCGGCACGCGCTAACGCTGCTCGACCGCATCGGCAACGACAACGCCGCCGGCGAATATTACCTGCCCGACGCGGTGGCGCTCGCTGTCGCGGACGGGCTCTCGGTCACGGTCGTGCCCGTGGACGAGGCGGAGGCGCAGGGCGTCAACGACCGGGTCCAGCTCGCCGTCGCCGAGGCCGCGATCCAGGCCCGGCTGCGCCGCAGCGCCATGCTGGGCGGCGCCACGCTTGTCGCCCCCGAAACGGTTTTCCTGAGCCACGACACGATCCTGGGACGCGACGTCGTGGTGGAGCCGCATGTCGTGTTCGGGCCGGGTGTGCGGGTCGGGGATGGCTGCACGGTGCGGGCCTTCGCCCATCTCACCGACACCGTGCTGGAGGCGCGCGTGCGCATCGGGCCGTTCGTGCGGCTGCGCGGTCATGCCGTTCTCGAGACCGGCGCCGAACTCGGCAATTTCGTCGAATTGAAGAACGCCCACATGGGGCCGGGCGCCAAGGCCGCACATCTGACCTATCTTGGGGACGCGGAGATCGGCGCGAAGGCCAATATCGGCGCCGGCACGATCACCTGCAATTACGACGGCGTGCTCAAGCACCGGACCAATATCGGCGCCGGCGCCTTCATCGGCTCGAACTCGGCGCTGGTGGCGCCGGTCACGATCGGGGAGGGCGCTTACGTCGCCTCGGGCTCGGTCATCACAGACGACGTACCGGCGGACGCCATGGCGGTCGCCCGCGGCCGACAGGCGGTGAAGCCGGGCTGGGCGAAGCTGAAGCGGGCGGCGCTGCTCGCCGAGAAGGCATTGCGCGGGGGACGTTGAGGCCCATGGATCCGGGGCCTGCTCCCATCGACGCGATCAAGCGATGGTCGATTGCGACCCATTTCGGTCGCCCGACAGTGTTGGCTTCGGACGATAACAGACCTTCGCTTTCCCTCGAGGAGCGGGCGTTCCGTTTCCGCCTCATCGCAACCGATCAGGCAAAAAGCCAGCGGCCCAGCATGCGACCGAACGGGAACGTGAAGAACCCCGCAATGCAAGAGAGCCCCGTGATCCGCGACAACGCGGTGTAGCGATGGGCATCCGCCCGATGCAGGCGGGCGTGCCAAGCCTGCATCGGAGCCTGGGTGAGTGCGAACAGGGGTCCGAACGTCCCGAAAGCCACCCCCCGGTTCGGTAGCGCCAGGAAAACCGCGGGCATCGCGGCGGGGGAGGCTCGACCTCACAGCGATGCCCAGGGGACGGCTGCGCTTGACGCGCATCAGCACAGCTGGGACACGGCCGCCGCCTTTCCGGACATCGGCCCGCACGATGCTGCTCAACCGCGTGTTTCCCGTCTGCGCCGTCCTGGCCGCGGCCACCGCCTACGTCGCGCCGGGCGTGTTTCTCCCGATACTTCCGCACGTCGCCGCTCTGCTGGCCGTGATCATGTTCGCCCTCGGGGTGACGCTGACGCCCGCGGATTTCGGCCGGATCCTGGCCCGGCCCGCGCCGGTCGCGACCGGCGTCGTGGTCCATTACCTCGTGATGCCCGCCGCCGCCTGGGCCATCGCCCACGCCCTCGGCATGGGCACGGAGCTCACGACCGGCATGGTGCTCGTCGGCAGCGTCGCCAGCGGCACGAGTTCCACCCTGATGGTCTACATCGCGGGCGGTGATGTCGCCCTGTCGGTGACGGTCGCCGTCGCCTCGACGCTGGTGGGCCTCGTGGCGACACCGCTGCTGGTGCAGTTCTACGTCGACGCCGCCGTGCCGGTGGATGTGACGGGGCTCCTGGCCAGCCTCGTGGAGATCGTGGCCGCGCCCGTGGCCGTGGGGCTGGCGCTCAACCGGCTCGCGCCGCGCCTCGTCGGGCGCTTCGAGCGCGCGCTGCCCATCGTGTCGATGGCCGCCATCCTACTGATAATCGCCGCCGTGGTGGCCGGAAGCCGGGCGAGCATCGCCGCGGTCGGGCCCCTCGTGCTGCTGGCGGTGGTGTTGCACAACGGCGCCGGTCTGGTCTGCGGCTATTGGAGCGGGCGCCTGCTCGGCTTCGACGAGAGCACCTGCCGCACCCTCGCCCTGGAAGTCGGCATGCAGAATTCCGGCCTCGCGGCGGCTCTGGGCAAGCTCTATTTCTCGCCGCTGGCCGCCCTGCCGGGGGCGGTCTTCTCCGTGTGGCACAACCTGTCGGGCTCAATCCTGGCCGGCCACTGGTCGGGCCGGAACCGGGCCATCGCCACGCGCGGGACCGCGCCCTGATAAGGCAACCGCAGCGGCGCCCCCCCGCGGCCACATCCCTGTAGCCGGGGCTGGCCCTGTGCGGCCCTGATCCGGTACACGTCCCGCTTGGCGAAGGCCTGAGCGAACGGCCCGGACCTTGCGCGGCCGGTCCGCGCGCGGCCACCCGGGCGTCAAAACGAGAGACACTTCCATGTGCGGCATCGTCGGCATCGTCGGGCGCGACGCGGTGGCGGGGCAGGTGATCGAGGCCCTGCGGCGGCTCGAATACCGCGGCTACGATTCCGCCGGCATCGCCACCCTGGAGCACGGGCAGCTGGCGCGCCGCCGCGCCTCGGGCAAGCTGGTCAACCTTGAAGAGCGGCTGGCGCGCGAGCCGCTTACCGGCACGATCGGCATCGGCCACACCCGCTGGGCGACCCATGGCCGGCCCAACGAGACCAACGCCCACCCGCATGCCACCAAGCGGCTCGCCGTCGTCCATAACGGCATCATCGAGAACTTTCGCGAATTGAAGCACGAGCTGGAGGCCGACGGCGTCGTCTTCGAGACCGAGACCGACACCGAGGTCGTGGCCCAGCTGGTCAGCCGCAACATGGACCGGCAGATGAGCCCGGTCGATGCGGTCGCCGCGGCCCTGCCGCGGCTGCGCGGCGCCTTCGCGCTGGGCTTCATCTTCTCCGGCGAGGAGAACCTGCTGATCGGCGCCCGCCACGGCGCGCCGCTCGCGGTCGGCTTCGGCCAGGGCGAGACCTATCTCGGCTCCGACGCCCTGGCGCTGGCCCCCTTCACCGACGCGATCACCTATCTCGACGAAGGCGACTGGGCGATCCTGACACGGGACGGCGCCGAGATCCGCGACCAGTCCGGCGCGCGCGTCGAGCGCCCGCGCCAGAAGATTGCCACGCAGGCCTACCGGATCGACAAGGGCGAGTACCGCCACTTCATGGCGAAGGAGATCCACGAGCAGCCCGAGGTGGTGGGCCGCACGCTCGCCCATTACGTCGACATGGCCAACGGCCGTGTCATGTTGCCCGAGGCTTTGCCCTTCGATTTCGCCAAGCTCAGCCGCGTCTACATCACCGCCTGCGGCACGGCCTTCTATGCCGGCTTGGTGGCGCGCTACTGGTTCGAGCAGGTCGCACGGCTGCCGGTGGAGATCGACGTCGCCTCCGAGGCCCGCTACCGCGAGGCGCCCCTCGAGAAGGACGGGCTGACGCTGGTGATCTCGCAATCGGGCGAGACCGCCGACACCCTGGCCTCACTGCGCTACGCCAAGTCTCAGGGCCAGCACACGCTCTGCGTGGTCAACGTGCCGACCTCGACCATCGCGCGAGAATCCTCCGTGGTGATGCCGACGCTCGCCGGCCCAGAGATCGGCGTCGCCTCGACCAAGGCGTTCTCCTGCCAGCTCACCGTGCTGCTGTGCCTGGCCATTGCGGCCGGTCGCGCCCGCGGCACCCTCGATGCCGCCGGCGAGCGCCGGCTGGTCGACACGCTGATCAAGGCCCCGGGCCTGATGGCCGAAGCGCTGACGCGGGAATCGGAGATCGAGCTTCTCGCCCGGGACGTCGCGAAGGCGCGCGACGTGCTCTATCTCGGCCGCGGCACCAGCTACCCGATGGCGCTGGAGGGCGCGCTGAAGCTCAAGGAGATCAGCTACATCCACGCCGAGGGCTACGCCGCGGGCGAGCTGAAGCACGGGCCGATCGCGCTGATCGACGAGAGCGTGCCGGTGATCGTGATCGCGCCCCACGACGCGGTGTTCGAGAAGACGGTCTCGAACATGCAGGAGGTCGCCGCCCGGGGCGGGCGCATCGTGCTGATCGGCGACGCCAAGGGCGCGGCCGAGCACGGCCTCGACACCATGGCCACCGTGACCATGCCGGACCTCGACGCCACGGTGGCACCGATCGTGTACGCGGTGCCGATCCAGCTGGTGGCCTATCACACCGCAGTGTTCATGGGGAAAGACGTCGACCAGCCCCGGAACCTCGCCAAGTCAGTCACCGTGGAGTAGCCGCACGGATGATCAGAGAATCCGTGGCTGCGGCAGATGAAAGACGTATGGAACAACAGGGCCGGATGAGAGGATCCAGCAGGCACCGCGCTTCAGGCTTTTAACGGGCGCGGTGCCGTGGCGCATCCGGCTGTTAACCGAGTCGTCATGGCATGGCCGACAGCGCCAGACATGTACGCGCGACAGTCGAGGTTATCACTGCCCGCGGGAGTGAGAGTATCTGATAGAGCGAGTACGGATGAGTCGGTATGGCTCCGCCGCTCGGTTCAGACGATCTCCGGACGCAGATCGCGCGATCTCCGCGTCCGCCATGATCGCTGTCACCGGTCCGCCCTTCATAGTGGGCTCGTCGAATCTCCGGCCTCCGCCTGACCGAGGCCAACCGACACGACAGCGTGAAGCGGCTGAAGGAGCGCTACCGCGCTGTACGCGTGCGGGCCGCTGGCAGCCCGACCTCGTGGATCGGCGATATGGTGGGCCAGCGGCACCGACCCGGCGCAGCTCATTGTTCGAATGAAGCCGTCGTCCTAAGTTTGGCTGCGCCCGTCGATTTCACGCGCGAGGCGAAACCGCGCCGTCACCCGCGAGCCCCGACAGATCCCGCTCCTCCGGCGTAAGCGGCGGCGCCACGGACGTCCCCGTCCGCGCCGAGATCAGCGCCGCCTCGATGCAGGCCATCACCTGAAGCGCCTCAAGGGCGGCCGTGTGGTCGATGGTGCCTTGGGCGACTTGCCGAGCGACGCCCGCGTAGTAGTGCCGCTGATCCCCCGCCATGGCAGGCGCGTGCGTCACGGCGCCGGTGCCGTCATGGATCGTGATCCCGTCCGGGTCCTCGCCCCAACCCGGCGCGCCCGGGGCGAGGCCGGCCAGGAGTTGCTGCTCCTGGATGTCGAGGCGCTGCTTGACGAGGCTGCCGGCCTCGCCGTGGACGAGGAAGCGGGGCGATCCACCGGCGACCAGCATGCTGGCCTGCAGCACAACGCGCAGGTCCGGATAGTCGAGCACCACATGGGCCCAGTCGTCGGACAGGGCGCCCTTGCGCAGCCGCGCCAGGTTCGCAGTGACCCGGTCGGGCAGGCCGAACAGCTGGAGCGCCTGATCCACGAGATGGGGCCCGAGATCGTACCAGATGCCGCCGCCCGGGCCGGCCCCCTCCCGCCAGCGGTCGCGAACCTGCGGGCGGAACCGGTCGAAATGCGACTCGACGTGCCGGACCTTGCCGACGCGACCATCCGCGATGGCCGCCCGGACGGTGAGATAGTCGCTGTCCCAGCGCCGGTTGTGGAACACGGACAGCATCCGGTCCCGGTGCCGTGCCAGCGCGACCAAGTCCCGTGCCTCGGCGAGGTCGAGGGTGAAGGGCTTGTCGACGACCACGTGCTTGCCGGCTTCCAGGGCCAGCCGGGCCAGGGGCGCGTGGGTGTCGTTCGGGGATGCGATCATCACGAGATCGACGTCGTCCGATGCCGCGACCGCGGCGGGTTCGGCGATGACGGTCATACCGGGCAGGTCGGATCGGACCTTGGCCGGGTCGCGCGAGCCGACCACCCGGAGGTTGAGCGCCGGAACAGCCCGGATCAGCGGGGCGTGAAAGGTCTTGCCGGCATAGCCGTAGCCGATCAGGCCGACTCGGATGGGTGCCGTCGCGCTCGCCATGGTGGTGTCGTCCGGTCGCGGTCATCGAGCGCGCAAGTATAGCGGCGTGCGCGCCTGCGTTCACCGCTTCCGGAGCGTGAGGTCTGGTCCGGCCGTTCGATCGGAGCCAGCCGTCAGCTCAGCGCTCGCCGATCTTCACGAGCGCTGCGACGTGACCCAGGGCAGCGCGACATTGCCGAACTGGGCACCACACGGGGTTGCTTCGCTGCGCTCGCAATGACGCGGTGAGGGTCGCTAGAACCGCGCCGTCAGGAACAACCGCACGTTCCGGCCTGGCAACAGGATCTCGTCCTTCTTGAACGAGGTCGAGTTGCGGATATCGGCGTCGAGCAGGTTGCGGCCCTGCACCCCGAGGGTGATCGCGCTCGCCCCGTAGACCGTCGGATCGACCAGCTTCGTGTAGCTCAGCTCGGCGCGCAGGTCGTCGTAGCCCGGGGTGGGCGTCTCGAACAGGGCGGTCGCCTGGTGGTCGAAGGCGTGGAGCAGGTTCACCCGGGCGAACCAACCGTCCGCCCGCAGGTAGACGCCGCCGCCGAGCCGGTAGGGCGGGATGCGCGGCACGTTGGTGCCGTTGTCGAACTGGGCGCGCACGAAGTCGAACTGCGCCTCGATGCCGGCAAAGCCGTTGCCCACCGGCAGGACGTCGTACTGGCCGATGATCTCGGCGCCGTAGAAGGTCGCGTTCTGCTGCTGGTAGACGACCTGCCGGTTCTCCGTGCCGCTGCCGCAGGAGGCAAAATCGTCGTCGCAGGCCAGCCCGGTGAAGTTGCGGTAGATGAAGCCGGTATAGCGCGTGTAGTAGCCGGTGGCGTCGAGACGCAGCGGGCCCTCGGCCCGGCGGATGCTGGCCTCCACCGTGCGGGCGCGCTCCTTCTTGAGGTCCGGATTGCCGATCTCGAAGGTTGCGGTGGCGTCGTGCGGCCCCTGCGAGAACAGCTCGTAGCCGGTGGGTCCACGCTCGACATAGGAGCCGTTGAGGCTCGCCACGAAGCCGAAGGGCAGGTCCTGGAGGGCGCCGATGCTGACGCTCTTCGGGGCGAAGCGCCGGGTCCGGGCGTATTGGAGCGGGTCGAGCCCGTCGACCGGGGCGAAATCCGTCGGGAACTGCGCCGCCGTGCTGGATAGTCGGTCGACCTCGTAGCGCCCGGCCGCCTGAAGCCGCGTGCCGGGGCGCAGTTCCAGCTCCTCGAACAGGTAGACCGCGTTGGCCCGGGACTCGGTCTTGGGCAGGAACGATTCGAGCTGGGAGTTGATCACCCGCCGGTCCGACTGGAAGCCGAGCGCGCCGGTCAGCACGCCGAACGGGGTCTCCACCGGGACGTGCTGGAGCTCCAGGCGCCCCTCGGCCTCGCGGTTCTTGAAGATTGCCTGGACGCCCTCGATCCCGTCCTCGCCGATGCCGACTTCGTTGTGGCGGTAGACCGAGTAGCCCGCCCAGTAGCGGATCACCTCGAACGGTCCGTCGAGCGGCCGGTATTCGCCCCGGGACAGGACCCGGTCCTGGTTCGGGGTCAGGCGGGTGCGGTCCTGCTCGGCCGTGCCGCCCGGGATCGCGTAGATCGCGTCGTAATGGCTGAACGAGATGCCGACGAAGCCGCGGTCGCCGATCGCCGAGATGCCGACCGCGCCGCCCTGGGACTCGTTGTAGGAGTTGCGCTGGATCCCCCCGGGGATCGCGTAGCTGTCGTTGGCGGTCCTGAACCCGTCGGCATGGACCGCGATGCCGTCGCCGCCGGCATCCACGGTCGCGGCGCCGAGCCGGCCGTTATCGACGCTGGAGAAGCCGGTGGTGACCTGCCCCTGGACACCGTTGGCCGGGATAAAGGTCGGCACCCGGTTGTTGTCGGCCGAGACTACGCCGCCGATGGCACCGGAGCCGTAGCGCAGGGTCGCGGGGCCGCGGATCACCTCGATCCGGTCGGCGACCAGCGGGTTCACCGGGACCGCATGGTCCTCGCCGAGATCCGAGACGCCGCCGTTGACGATGCCGTTCTCCTGGATGCGCACCCGGGCATTGTCGAGGCCGCGGATGATCGGCCGCGAGGCCGCGCCCGGTGCGTAGGTGGTGGACGAGATGCCGGGCCGGTCGAACAGGGCGTCGCCCAGGGTCCGGGGCTGATCGCGGGCGATCTGGTCCTGCGTCACCACGGTGACGGGCGAGAACGTGTTGGTCGCCACCGGCAGGATGCCGGTCTGCAGCGGTGCCGTGGGCGCGGCGACGGGCTTGGCGGGCTGGATCGGGCTGGGGCTGGTGACGCTGATCTCGTCGAGGGCGACGGCCTTCTGCGCCTGCGCCGGAGCGGCGAACAGGCCGGCAGAGAAAGGCGCCGACAGGATCGTGCCGGCCAGGACGGCGTGGCGGAAAGTCGGGGTCATCGAGACTCACACAGTGTTATATCGTTTCATTCACGCGCCGTGAGGAACGGAAGCAAGCGCCGATCACGCGGGCCGTCGCGATCGGTCGGAAACGTTACATTGTTACAACACATGGTGCACGCGTCGCCTCCGCCTCGCCCGTCTCAACGTTAATTTTGCAACGTTATAACATTTTTTTCCGGGCATGACACCGCCTGACCTTCGCATTCCCGTCACCGTCCTCTCCGGCTTCCTCGGGGTCGGCAAGACGACCCTGCTCAATCATGCCCTGAACAACCGCGACGGCCGCCGGGTCGCCGTGATCGTCAACGACATGAGCGAGGTGAATATCGATGCCGACCTCGTGCGGGCCGGCGGCGCCGATTTGTCCCGGACAGACGAGACGCTGGTCGAGATGACCAACGGCTGGATCTGCTGCACCCTGCGGGACGACCTGCTCGACGAGGTCCGCCGCCTGTCCGAGGCGGGGCGGTTCGACTACCTCCTGATCGAGGGCACCGGCATCGCCGAGCCGCTGCCGATCGCCTCGACCTTCGCGTTCCGGAACGAGGCCGGCCGCTCGCTCTCGGACATCGCCCGCCTCGACACGATGGTCACCGTGGTCGACGCGATGAACCTGCTCAAGGATTACGGCTCGGCCGCCTTCCTGCGCGAGCGCGGCGAGACCGCCGGGGCCAAGGATACCCGCACCCTGGTCGACCTGCTGGTGGAGCAGATCGAGTTCGCCGACGTGGTGGTGATCAACAAGGCCCAAGACGTTTCCGCCGAGCACCTCGCCCTGGTCCGCTCGGTGGTGCGCGGCCTGACCGCCGACGCCCGCATCTTGGAGGCCGATCACGGGCGCGCGCCCCTGGATGCGATCCTCGATACCGGGCTGTTCGACGAAGAGAAGGCGCACCCGCTCTGGTTCAAGGCGCTCTACGGCGCCCACGATCACGTGCCGGAGACCGAGGAATACGGGATCTCGTCCTTCGTCTACCGCGCCCGGCGGCCGTTCGATCCGGAGCGGTTCAACGCTTTCGTCAACGCGACCTGGCCGGGCCTGATCCGGGCCAAGGGGCATTTCTGGCTGGCGACGCGGCCGGACTGGGTCGGGGATTTCTCACTGGCGGGCGCCGTGGCGCGGGTCTCCGCGATGGGGTTCTGGTGGTCGGCCGTGCCGCGCCGGCGCTGGCCGGAGGCGCCCGAGTTCCGGCGGCGCCTCGACACGGTCTGGAGCGAGGTCTGGGGCGACCGCCGCCAGGAACCGGTCTTCATCGGCACCGGCATGGACCGGGACGCCCTTACCGCCGCCCTGGATGCCTGCCTGGTCGAGACCGGCGAGGATGCGCCCTTCGACCCCGAAGCCTATCGCCACCTGCCGGACCCGTTCCCGTCCTGGCGGCGCGCGGCCTGACTCGCCGCGTCAGCCTAACGCGTCGCCTCAGACCGCAATCGCCTCGGCCTCGTCCTCGGCCTCGATCTCGGCGTCGACCTCGGTGATCTGGCCGGACGCGCCGGCCGCCTCGGCGAGGCCGCGGGCGGCCTTGCGCAGGAGCTTGCGCAGGCGACGCCGGTCGGTCTTGTCGAGATGATCGAGCAACTCGGCCTCGACCTCCTCCTGGATCCGCTCGATCGCCTCGGCTTTAGCCAGGCCGGCCTCGGTGAGCTGAACCCGGACCACGCGCCCGTCGCCCGATTCGGCCCGGCGCTCGACGATGCCCAGAGCCGCCAGCCGGGTGACCGTCTTGGAGGCGGTGGGCGGGCGTACCCGCAGGAGGGCAGCGAGGTCACCCATCGTCATGGTGCCGGCCGCAGCGAGCGCCTGCACGACCTGTTCCTGCCCGGCGAACAGGCCGAGCTTCGCCAACCGGTCGCCGGTGCGGGCCCGGTGCAGGCGCGCGGCCTGGACCAGGGCCCAGCCGACGCTGCGCACGCCGGGCGGCCGCATCTTCTTGGACGACCCTTCCGAGGCGCCCGCATCCTTGATCTCACGATCGCGTTTCTGCTTGTCGCCCACCGGAGCGCCCGCATCTATGCCGGCGGCCGCCGGACCATCCTGAAGCTGCACGATCCACCCCCATCACACGGCCGCCCGGGATCCTGTGGCGCGGGCCGGTGACGCTGCGATGACGGGGATGGATAAGCGCCCGTTTCAGCAGGACATCAGGCGTTTCAGGCGGTCCAGGATGTCCTCGCCCGTGCAGGGGCGGGCGATGAAGTCGGCATGAGCCGGCATCCGGGCCGGATCGGGAGCCGCCCGACCCGACACGATCAGAATCGGCAATTGCGGACGGGCCTCGGCCACCGCGCTCGCCAGATCGAACCCGTCGGTCTTCCCCGACAGCTGAACGTCCGTCACGAGCCCGCAAATATCCGGGCGCGCCTGAAGAATGCCGAGCGCCCGCTCGGCGGAGGCGCATTGCACCGTGTCGTAGCCACCATCCTCGAGCACGTCCCCGAGGTCCATGATCGTCAGCGCCTCGTCCTCGACGAGGAGGATCACCGGCCGATCGCCGCCCGAAACCGTCTGCTCGCTCGCCACTGTGCACTCCCTCCGGCAGCGTCCGGCCGCGGGGGCCACCGCACGCATTGTCCGTCGTGAGCCCAACGGCAGAAACGGTTCCAGGTTGCAGGCCGTCGCGGCGGCACCGCCCGGGATCGTCAGCCTGATATCGTCAGGACAAAGCCGCAGCCTGCCCGGGGACGACGGCGACGAGCGCTTCGATCAGCCGATCGAGATCCGCCTCCGGGATGGTCAGGGCGGGGGTGAGATAGACGATGTCGCCGAACGGTCGCACCCAGACGTCCCGCGCAAGGAAGGCCGCCTTCAGCGCGGCGAGGTCGGGCGTTGCCGTGAACTGCACCGCCCCGATGGCACCGAGCACCCGGATATCGGCGATCCCGGGCAAGCCCTTGAGCCCGGCCAGCCCCTCCGTCAGCCGACGCGCGATGGCGCCGGCCTGATCGAGGCGCGGCTCGGTCTCGAACAGGTCGAGACTGGCATTGGCGGCCGCGCAGGCGAGCGGATTGGCCATGAAGGTCGGGCCGTGCATGAGCGCCGCCGCCGGATCCTCGGACCAGAACGCCTCGAACACCTCCGTCCGAGCGACCGTGGCGGCGAGCGCCATCGTGCCGCCGGTGAGGGCCTTCGACAGGCACAGGATGTCCGGCACGATCCCGGCCTGCTGGCAGGCGAACAGGCTGCCGGTGCGACCGAACCCGGTGAAGATCTCGTCGGCGATCAGCGGCAGGCAGTGGCGGCGGGCGAGGCGCGCGACCGTGGCGAGCACCTCCGGCGGGTGCAGGATCATGCCGCCCGCGCCCTGGACCAGGGGCTCGACGATCACGGCGACCAACGTCTCGCGATGGGCGGCGAGGGCCGCATCGAGCGCCTCGGTCTCGGCTTGGCCCCGCGGCAAGTCACAAAAAACCTGACTGGGCAGGTAGGCACCGAAACGGCGATGCATGCCCTCCTCGGGATCGCAGACCGACATCGCACCCATCGTGTCGCCGTGATAGCCGCCCCGGAAGGCCAGGACCCTGGTCCGTCCGCTCACCCCACGATTGAGCCACATCTGGGCCGCCATCTTCAGCGCGACCTCGACGGCGACCGAGCCCGAATCGGTGAAGAAGACGTGGTCGAGATCCCCCGGCAGCAGCGCGGCGAGCCGCGCCGCCAAACGTTCGGCCGGAGCATGGGTCAGCCCACCAAACATCACGTGGGGCATCATGGCCAACTGGTCGGCCACCGCCTGGGCGATGTGCGGATGGTTGTAGCCATGCACCGCTGTCCACCAGGAGGCGATACCGTCCACCAATTCGCGGCCATCCGCCAGCGTGATGCGGCTGCCCCGCGTCGCCACCGCCTCCAGGGGAGGCGGCGCCAGCCGCATCTGCGTATAGGGCCGCCAGAGGTTCTTTCGGGATAGGTCGGACGTCATGGGTAGGAGGGATGGGGGGCGGGGCGGGGGTGGTCAAGCGAGCACGCGACAGAGCGCGCGGACCGAGCGGAACCGGTATCGGTCACCGGCGAAGATGCTGATTCCCGTCCGCACGACCGTCGATGAGCCTTGTTCATAACGAGCGCACCAAGCTGTCGGCCACGGCGCTGAATGGGACGGCGATCGCATCGACCGCGGCTGGCTTCATCACGCCGCTGGCCTGTTCATTTACCTTTCGGCGACGATGGCGCAGGGGAACCGCGTGCAGAAGCCGCTCGGGGCGGCGAGGGACACCGGACGACGTCGGGTCAGCGCGACCGTCCCTAGGGGGATCAAGGCCGCTCGGTACTGGCCGCCACCTTGACATCCACCACCCCCGCGGCCCCATCACCCACCCAATGGACAGCCTCGACACCTTCGCCCGCACCAAACTCGACGCCTTGGAGGCCGGCAGCCTGCGGCGGCGGCTTACGCCGACCGATCGGGGCACCGGAGCTGCGGCGGCGCGGCGGGGCAGGGCGCTCGTGTCGTTCTCGTGCAACGACTACCTTGGCCTGTCGCATCACGAGCGGGTCATCGCCGCCGCGCAGGAGGCGGTCGCGGCCTATGGCGCCGGGGCGGGCGGGTCGCGGCTGGTCACCGGCGACCATCCGGTGCTCGGCGCGCTGGAGTCGCGGCTGGCGCAGCACAAGGGCACCGAGGCGGCGCTCGTCTTCGGCAGCGGCTATCTCGCCAATCTCGGGATCACCCCGGCGCTGGCCGGGCGCGGCGACCTCGTGGTGCTGGATGAGCTGTCCCATGCCTGCATGTGGGGCGGGGCGCGGCTGTCGGGGGCCAAGGTCCTGACCTTCCGCCACAACGATCCGGCCGACCTCGCGGCAAAGCTGGCGGAGCACCGCCCGCATCACGCCCGCGCCCTGGTCCTGACCGAGCGGGTGTTCAGCATGGACGGCGACCGCGCCCCGCTCGGGGATCTCCTGGGCGTCGCAGAGGATTTCGACGCCTGGACGCTGGTCGACGACGCCCACGGGATCGGCGTGGTCGAGGACGGGCCGCGCGCGCCGCTGGAGATGGGCACCCTGTCGAAGGCGCTCGGCTCCTATGGCGGCTATCTGTGCGCCTCGCGGCCGGTGGTCGACCTGATGACCAGCCGCGCCCGGAGCTTCGTCTACACCACCGGCCTGCCCCCGGCCTCGGCCGCCGCAGCGCTCGAAGCCCTGGTGATCCTGGAGGAGGAGCCGGCGCGCCGGGCCCGGCCGCTGGCGCTCGCCCGGCGCTTCACAGCCCGCCTGGGCCTGCCCGAGGCCGAGAGCGCCGTGGTGCCGGTTCTGGTCGGCGACGCGCAGGCAGCGCTCGACATCTCCGCGGCGCTCGAGGCCGACGGCTTCCTGGTGGTGGCGATCCGGCCGCCGACCGTGCCCGCCGGGACCGCGCGGCTGCGGGTGGCGTTCTCGGCGGCCCACGCGGAGGCGCAGGTCGATGCCCTCGCCGACGCGGTGGCGGCGCTGACGGGCCGCGCTTCCCGTCCCTGAGCGGCACCCCTATACGTCATCCGGGACGCTCCCGCCCAAGAGGAGCCCGGGACATCGAGAGGACGACGGCCCATGGACGCCACCGCGTTGCGAGCCCTCCAGGCTCCGATCAAGGACCAGTACCGCGCCACGCCGGATGCGGCGGTCATCACCCTGAAGGCCCGGGGTACGCTCGACGACACCAAGATCGCCTGCAAGGTCGAGACCGGCCGTGCCATCGCGGAAGCCGGGCTGCACCCGGCCACCGGCGGATCCGGGCTGGAGCTCTGCTCCGGCGACATGCTGCTCGAAGCCCTGGTCGCCTGCGCGGGCGTGACCCTGAAAGCGGTGGCGACCGCGCTGGAGATCCCACTGCGCTCCGGCACGGTCAGCGCCGAGGGTGACCTCGACTTTCGCGGAACGCTCGGCGTCGACAAGGAAGCGCCGGTGGGCTTCCGCAGCATTCGGCTGTCCTTCGCGTTGGACACCGACGCGCCGGAGGACAAGCTCGCGCACTTGCTCAAACTTACCGAGCGTTACTGCGTCGTCTTCCAGACCCTGAACCACAAGCCCGAATTGTCGGTCGCGGCCACGACGGCCTGACGGGAGGACGGCGATGGCCGGCGGCATCACCCAGACCGAGTACTGGAACGGCGAGGTCGGCGCGCGCTGGGCCCGCAACCAGGCGGTCCTCGACGCGGTGTTCGCACCGCTGATCGAGGCCCTGTTCGAGCGCGCGGCTCTGCGCAGCGGCGAGTCCGTGCTCGATATCGGCTGCGGCTCGGGCGCCACGACCCTGGAAGCCGCCCGCCGGGTCGGGCCCGAGGGCGCCGTGACCGGGGCGGACATCTCGGCGCCGTTGCTGGCGGTGGCCCGAAGCCGCGCCGAGACCGAGACCGGTGCCGCGCCGATCCGGTTCGTCGAAGCGGATGTCGAGACCGCGGATCTCGGCGCCTACGGGCGGGCCCTGTCGCGCTTCGGGGTGATGTTCTTTCCGGACTCGGCCCGAGCCTTCGCCAATATCCGGCGGATGCTGCACCCCGAGGGTCGGCTGACCTTCCTGTGCTGGCGTGCGCTCCCCGAAAACCTCTGGGTGACGGTGCCCCGCGAGGCGGTGCTGCCGCTCCTGCCCGAGATCCCGCCGCCCCCGCAGCCGGACACGCCCGGCCCGTTCCGCTTCGCCGCGGCCGATCCGCTGGTCGCCCTGCTGCGCGGCGCCGGCTTCGGGACCGTGGCCTGCGATGCGGTCGATCGCGACGTGGTGCTCGGCCGGGGCGCCACCGATGCCGAGGCGGCGCAGGCCGCGGCGCATGTCGCGCTCAATCTCGGGCCGACCGCGCATCTCGTCCGCGAGGCCGAGCCCGATCTGCGCGCCCGGGCCGAGGCCGCCGTCACCGCGGCCCTGACGCCGCATGCGGAGGGCGGCACCGTGCGCCTGCGCGCCGCCTGCTGGCTGGTCCAGGCGGGCTGAGCCGCGCCCTTGGAGCATCATCCCGAAAGCCGGTTGCCGGCTTTCGGACAACGGTGATGCACCCTCAGAAACCCAGCGCGCCGCCGTCGGAGCGCGGGTCGTGCATCGCCTCGATCCGCCCGTCCCGGGCGCGGCGGACGAGCATGCCGGCATGGCCCAGCGTGTCGCTGTAGGGCACGCCGACCGGCTCGATCTGGTGGCCCATGCGCTCCAGCGCCGACAGGATCGCCGGGTCGAACCGATCCTCAACCTTCACGCTGAGCGACGGCGCCCCCCAGGTGCGGCCGTAGAGCAGCCGCGGCGCATCGACCGCGTCGGCGACGGAGACGCCGTAATCGGCGTAGCGGCAGAAAATCTGGGCCTGGAATTGCGGCTGGCCGTCGCCGCCCATCGCGCCGTAGGCCATCACCCGGCCGTCATCGAAGGCGGCGAGCGCCGGGATCAGGGTGTGGAACGGGCGCCGGCCTGGTTCGAGCGGGTTCACGGCGTTCGGGTCCAGGGAGAACGAGACGCCGCGGTTGAGCCAATCGATCCCGGTCCGCGGCAGCACCACCCCGGAGCCGTATTCCCAGTAGACCGACTGGATGTAGGAGACGGCCAGCCCGTCCCGGTCGATCGCCCCCATCCAGACCGTGTCGCCGGGGGAATCGCGCAGGGGCACCGAGGCCGCGCGCTTCATGTCGATGCGTGCGGCTTCCGTGGCGAGGAAGGCCGGCGACAGGAAATCGGCCGGGTCGTGGCGCAGGCGGCCGAAATCGGTCACCACCCGGTCACGGATTGCGAAGGCGCGCTTCGTCGCCTCGATCAGCCCGTGATAATGCGCGAGGCTCTCCGGGGCGGCGACGTTCAGCCGGTCGAACAATCCCAGGATGATCAAGGCCGCCAACCCCTGGGTCGGGGGCGGGAAGTTGAACAGCGTGGCGTCGCGCCGACGCAGGGCGAGGGGGGCGCGCTCGGCCGGCCGGTAGGCTTCGAGGTCGGCCCGAGTCACTGGCGCGCCGAGGTGTTCCAAGTCGGTGCCAATCTCGTGGCCGATATCGCCCCGGTAGAAATCGTCGAGGCCGGCATGGGCGAGCTGCTCCAGGGTCGCCCCGAGGGCCGACAGCGTCCGGATCTCGCCCGCTTGATAGGGCTTGCCGTCCTTCAGGAAGGTCGCGGCGAAGTTCGGGGCCTCGTGCAGGGTGTCGCCGGGTTGCGGCTTGTAGCGCTCCTCGCTCGGCGAGACCGGGACGCCGTCGCGGGCCTGTTTGATCGCGTCGGCGAGCAGCACGTCCAGCGGCAGGCGGCCGCCGAGCGCCTTGGAGAGCGCCAGCGCCAGGTCCCAGCCGCCGATTGCGCCCGCCACCGTCACCATGGCGTCGGGGCCGCGGGACGGGATCGCGTCGTAGCCCTTCTCGCGGTAGCGCTGGATCGTGGCGAGCCGCCCGGCTGGCCCGCAGGCCTCGATGCCGCGCACCCGGCCGCCACGCTCGCGCACCAGCCAGAAGCCGTCGCCGCCGATGCTGTTCATGTGCGGGTAGACCACGGCGATCGAGGCCGCCATCGCGACCATCGCCTCGATGGCGTTGCCGCCCTGGGCCAGCACGGTCCGGCCGGCCGAGGCGGCCAGGTGATGGGGGGCGGCGACGGCGCTGTCGGTGAAGACGGGAGTCTCAGTCATCGGGGGTCCTGTGGTGTTCCGGTCGCAGCGTTAGGCAAGAGCGCGGCCGCCGCAAGGTGCTGCGCTCCGTGGGGGCCGTCCGATGCTAGGACAACGGGCGCCTGTCGCGCGGAAGCGGTTGATGTCGTTCAAGCTCCTGCCCCGGTTCACGGTCGGGCTCGCCCTCGCCGCCGCGCCTGCCGCGGCCCAGCAGCATGTCCGCACCGTCTACGAGGGCGCGGGCGCCGATCCGCGCATCTCAGTCTCCCAGCCGGAGAGCACCAGCCAGGCTTCCGGCGGCTATGTCCGGTCGATCGAGCCCTCGCTCGGGTCGCTCGGCGATCCCCTCGGCATCCGCCCGGTGCTGAAGGCGCGCGGCATCGAGTACAGCCTGACCTACATCGCCGACGTGCTGGGCAACCCGACCGGCGGCATCCGGCAGGGCGCGATCGTCGAGGATCGCCTGAACCTGCGGCTCAACCTCGATCTCGACCGGCTGGCGGGCTGGGAGGGCGCGACCATCCACGCCAACGCCTATTTCATCCACGGCACCGGCCTGTCGCGCTACTACGTCGGCGACCTGCTAACCACGAGCGTCATCGAGGCGCTGCCGTCGAGCCGCCTCTACGTCCTGTGGTTCGACCAGAGCCTGATGGACGGGCAGCTCGGCCTCCGGATCGGCCAGCAGGCCGCAGACACGGAATTCTTCGTCAGCCAGACCGCGACCCTGTTCGTGAACGCGACCTTCGGCTGGCCGGCGATCACCGGGCTCGACCTGCCAAGCGGCGGCCCGGCCTATCCGCTCTCGGCCCCCGCGATCCGGGCCAAATACGCGCCGGGCAACGGCTTCTCGCTCCAGGTCGGGCTCTATGACGGCGATCCGGCCGGGGCGAACCGTCCGGGCCAGGATCCGGAAGCGCAGCGGCTCAACCGCACCGGCACGAATTTCCGCACCAACGATCCGGCCTTGATCGTCGCCGAGGCGACCTACGCGTACAACATCGAGCCGAAGGCCAAGGGTCTGCCCGGCGACATCACCCTCGGCGGCTGGCAGCATTTCGGCCGGTTCGACAGCCTGCGCTTCGACATCACCGGCGTGCCGCTGGCCGACCCGAACGCCAGCGGCATCGGCCGTCCCCTGCGGGGCAATGCCGGCCTCTACGCCGTCTACGACCAGACCCTGTACCGGGAATCCGGCAAGGACGACGAGGGCCTGGGCTTCTTCGTGCGCGCCGCCTACTCGCCGACCCGCTCCAGCCTGATCGACGCCTATGTCGATACCGGCCTGGCCTACAAAGGCCTGTTCGAGGGCCGCGACGACGACACGGTCGGGGTGAGCCTCGCCCATGCCCGGATCAGCGACGACGCCCGCCGGGCCGACCGGGACACGATTGTCTACACCGGCGTCCCGATGCCGCGGCGCCGGGCCGAGACGGTGCTGGAGGCGACCTACCAGGCCGTGGTGGTTCCGGGCTTCACGGTGCAGCCCGATGTCCAGTACGTCTTCCATCCGGGCGCCGGGGTGGCCGGCCCGGACGGGCGCCGGCTGCGCAATGCGGCGGTGCTCGGCGTGCGCGCGACCGTGCAGTACTGAGGTCTAAGTCTGGAACGGTCGCGGTGCGCGCCCTCTTTCAGACCTATGGTGATCTTCGAATGGGTTGTCGGCGTCCTGTTCGGCGCCGTCCTGTTGGCTGCGCTGGCGCGGCGGCTGGGTGCGCCATACCCGGCGTTCCTCGCCCTGGGCGGCGTCGGCCTCGCCTTCGTGCCTGGCGTCCCGAACCTGCGGCTCGACCCCGAACTGGCACTGGCGCTGTTCCTCGCCCCCGTCCTGCTCGATGCCGGCTTCGATGCCTCCGTGCGGGACATGAAGGAGAACTGGCGCGCGGTGTTCGGGCTGGCCGTGGGCGCGGTGGCGGTCACGACGCTCGCCGTCGCGTTCGTGGCCCATCTGATCGTGCCCGACATGCCGATCGCGGCCTGCATCGTGCTCGGCGCCGTGGTCGCGCCGCCCGATGCCGTGGCGGCTCTCGCGGTGCTGAAGCACGCGCCGATGCCGCACCGGCTCGCCACGATCCTGCGCGGCGAGAGCCTGCTCAACGATGCCGCCTCGCTGATCATCTACCGCTTGGCGGTGGCGGCCGCGATGTCCGACGGCTTCCATCCGGCCGAGGTGGCCCCCGCCTTCCTGATCGGCGTGGTGGCGAGCCTGGTGGCCGGGCCCGCCCTCGGTCTGGCTTTCGTCGCCCTGACCCGCCGCGTCACCGACCCGGCGAGCACGATCGTGATGCAGTTCGTCGCCGCCTTCGGGATCTGGCTCGCCGCCGAAAAGCTGGAGATGTCGGGGGTGCTGACCATCGTGACCTTCGCGGTCACGGTCGCCCGGCGGGCGCCTGGAATCACGGCGCCGCGCACCCGGGTGATCTCCTACGCGGTGTGGGACACGGCCGTGTTCGTGCTCAACGTCCTGGCCTTCATCCTGATCGGCATCCAGATCGACCCGATCCAAGACCGGCTGACCGGTGCGGATGCCTGGCAGGCCATGTTCCTGGCCGCCGCGATCTTCGCCACCGTGGTGATCACGCGGCTGATCTGGGTCCTGCCCACCACCGGCCTCAAGGGACTCGGCCTGCGTCAGGCCGGCGCGCGCGCGAAGTTCGGGCCTGGGCTCGCTCTGTCCTGGGCCGGGATGCGCGGCATCGTCACGGTCGCGGCCGCCCTGGCGCTGCCGATGGAGTTCCCGCACCGGGACCTCGTGGTGTTCACCGCCTTCTTCACCGTGCTCGGCACGCTGATCGTCCAGGGCCTGACCCTGCGCCCGCTGCTCGCACATCTGAAGCTCGAGGACGACGACCCGGTCGGGCGGGAAGTGGGCTGGGCGCGCGCGGCCGCCTACAAGGCCGCCCTCGAGAGTCTGTCGGAAGCCGGCGACGAGCCGGCGATCGATTCCCTGCGCGCGGAGTTCCGCTCGGCCCTCGAAGAGGCCGAGGCCCATGAAGAGGGCCTGGCCCCCGAGAGCCTGCCCTCGGACGCGGCCCGCCGCCGCTCGGTGGAGGCCGCCCGCAACGCGGTCCTGACCCTGCGCCGCCAGGGCCGGATCGGCGACGACGCCTACTATCTGCTGGAAGAGGAGTTCGACTGGGCCGAACTCAACGCGACGCCGAAAGCCGAGACGGAGACGTGAGCGCGGCTCAGACGCCCTTGCGCGCCGCGACCCGGGACTCGATTGCGTCCCACACCGCCACGGACAGGTCGGGCCCGCCGAGCCGCTGGATCGCCCGGATGCCCGTGGGGGAGGTGACGTTGATCTCGGTCAGGTGACCGTCGATCACGTCGATCCCCACCAGGATCAGGCCGCGCCGGGCCAGCTCCGGTCCGATCGTCGCGCAGATCTCGCGCTCGCGCTCGGTCAGCTCGGAGGCCGAGGCGGCACCGCCGCGCACCATGTTCGAGCGGATGTCGTTGGCCGCCGGTACGCGGTTGATCGCCCCCATCGCCACGCCGTCGACGAGGATGATGCGCTTGTCGCCCTCAGTCACCCGGTCGAGATAACGCTGGATCACCCAGGCCTCCCGGAAGGTCGTCGCGAACAGGTCGAACATCGAGCCGAAATTCGGGTCCGTCTCGGTGACCTTGAAGACGGCCGCGCCCCCGTGCCCGTGCAGCGGCTTCATCGCCACCGTGCCGTGCTCCAGCCGAAATGCCTCGATCTCCGCCTTGTCGCGGCTGATCAGGGTCGGCGGCATCAATTCAGGGAAGTCGAGCACGAACAGCTTCTCGGGCGCGTTGCGCACCTCGAAGGGATCGTTGACCACCAGCGTCTCCGGGTGGATCCGCTGGAGCATGTGGGTGGCCGTGATGTAGGCCATGTCGAAGGGCGGATCCTGGCGCATCAGCACCACGTCCGCCTCGGCGAGATCGATCCGCTCCGGCGGCGTGAGGGTGAAATGCGCGCCCTCGACGTCCTGGACCGTCAGCCGCTCGACCCGGGCGGTGACCCGCCGGCCCTGCATCGAGAGCCGGTCGGGCGTGTAATAGACGAGGCTGTGCCCGCGCCGCTGCGCCTCGAGCAGCAGCGCGAAGGTGGTGTCCCCGGCGATCCTGATATTCTGGATCGGGTCCATCTGGACGGCGACGGTCAAGCCCATCGAAAATGCCCTTCGCCTGCGGCGCCTGTCTCGACCGGAGGCGTTCTCAATCGTCGGACAGCGACTTGCTGCCGGTGCGCTTGTCGTAATCGCCGATCGCCGAGCGGCACTCGGGCGAGAGGCGCTTGCGGTTGCGCATCATGCACTTGTCCGCGTCCTGGCTGTTCGGATCGACGCCGGCGCAGAGGCGGAAATAGTCGTTGGCGCAGCCGAGCTGCAGCCCCTGGTCCTCGCGCTGGGCGTAGGCCGGTCCTGTGGCGAGCGTGACGAGGGCGAGGGCGGCCGCAGCGAGGCTACGACGACGGTAGGCGTGCAAGGTGCGTTCCGGAACGAGTCGCATTCAGCGGTGTCCTCAAATCTCGATCGCGCGGAAAATCGATGCGGCGGTCTCCCGTCCGCTTGGGCCCGGCATATCGGTCGCGCAGGGCGGTAGGCAAGCGCCGCAGCTCCGCATGGGTTCCCCGCACGGAACGCCGCGCCACCGCCCCGCCCCGGTGTGGCACCGGAGCCGCATCGCGGCGGCACCAGCCGGCCGACAAGAAGAAGGCCCCGTCCGCGATCGGACAGGGCCTCAGTCAAAGGGAGGAAACGCCCGCCATGGGCGAACACGGCTTCGCAAATCGCGCGCCACATACGCCCGATGGCCGGCAAGACTCCGTTAACCACGTCATGCTGAATGGTTTCTGTAGCCCTTGCCGACCCCCTCTGCAGGGCCCGGGCGCTGCCGCTCGAGCCGCCGACAGGAGCCGGAGACCATGACCCCTTTCAAACCGCAGGTGATCCGCGAGATTCATGCGCCGGTGGCCGCGAACGACGCGATGCGCGATGCGCCCCGGGATGCGTCCGCGCTCCTGATCCCGTTTCCCGGTACCGAGGCGCGCCGGACGCGCCGCCTGCCGCGCGCCGACGAGCAGCGCGGCGAGATCCTGTTCTTCCTCGGCGTGCGTTACGAGCGCCTCGCCTCCTGAGCCTGCCCCTGACGGTCGACCGGCCCGGCCGCGCGACGTTTCCGACGGTTTGATCATGCCTGTTCCGGACCGCCCCCGGCCGAATGTCCCCCCGGATGCAGGCCGGCGCGTGAATCGCGGCCGCCGGGCCTCCACCCTCCTGCCCGCCGGAGCGGTGCTGGCGCTGCTCGCCGCCTGCACGCAGAGTGGTGATTTCGGCCGGCCCCGGACCGGCGTCTGGAACGGGCTGATCGATACTACGGGCAGCTTCTCGTCCCGGGATCGCGGTCGCCTGATCCTCGATTCCGGTCTGACCGACGACGAGCAGGCCCTGCGCGACCGCGCCTGGCGGTTCGTGCAGCCGGCCAGCACCTTCTCGGCCTTCCACGATGCGCTGCTCGGACTGGCCAGCGCGCACACGACGCCGACCTGGCGGTTCGACGAGGTCGGCGCCTATTACGACACCCTGACCGCGGAAGCATCGCGCTCGCCGGTCTCCCGCTACCGCCAGCTCGCCGACGACGCGACGGCCGATGCCCGCCTGATCCCGATCTTCACGGCGCTCGCCGCGCGGGTGATCGACGCGGATGCCGCGCGGCTACGCAGCCTGCCCTTCGCCAAGACCTTGGACGATTCCGACATCCGCCAGGCCGCGCAGCATGTCGCCGAGAACCGGTGCCTGATCGCCTGGGTGCGGATCGAGAGCGGCCTGCGGCTCGCCCGCTACCGCTACGCCCTGGAGCACCTCTTCGCCGCGGCCCCGGCCAAGGAATCGGTCTCGGCCGAGCGCGCCATCGCTATGCTCGCCGCACGCCGCAACCTCCTCGAGCCGCTGCTCCCGGCGGATGCCGCAGCCCGCTGCGGCCTCGAAGCCGCCATAGCGCCGGTCGCCGAGGCTCCGCCGCTCGTGGTCAAAGACTGAGCGGAACCGGCATTACCGCCCCGCAGGCTTGCCGGGGGCGTCCTTGCCGGCGGGCTCGTCGGTTGGCGTGTCGGTGGTGCAGGAGACGGACTGGACCGCGGCGTTGGCACCGGGCCGCTGACTCGGCAGACCCGCGATCACCCGAACGACCACGAAGCCCCGATTGTCGGGCGCGACGATGCGCACGTCGCGGCTCGGATCGTTCTCGTCGTCGTCGGCCAGCGCCTCGTCGTACTGGGCGCGGGTGAGGATCACGAGGTCGAGGGCGCCGCGCACCGCGGCCTGGTCGGTCACCGCATAGAAAGCGCCGCGGCGGGCATGGGCCGCGAGCGACAGCGACAGCGGCCCGGTCCGTGCGGAGACGCGCATCGGCCCGTCGGCGAGATCGTAGGCGCAGACGCCCACCGCCACGGCCGGATCCGGGATCGGCAGCCACGCCTCGGGCGGGGAGGGCTCGTCACCAGTGGCGATCGTGTAGATCGGCTGCGGGTGGTCCAGATTCTCGCTGGTCCGGGCGCGAGAGACGGCATCCTTTTCGGACAGGACCGGAATCGCCAGCACCGCGGCGATGTGCACGATTCCGGCGAGCACCAAGCCGATCAGCGTGGCGTAGACGAAGCGCAGGCTCACGAGGCGCATCCCAGGCGGGTGATGACCGGCACAGAATCCCGATCGAGCGAGCCGACGCTGGCAGCGGCCGGGGTGTCGTAGAGCCGCAGCGCCAGACGCACCGGGCCGCTGTCGCGCGGGCTCGGCAGCCAGTTGCCGGGTTGGACGTCGGGGGCGAGCACCACCGAGAACCGCCCGTCGGCCCCACGCAGCACCTCGGTCGAGGTGAAGCCCTCACGCACGGCCGGGCGGCCGGGATCACGCGGGCCGCGACCGGCGACCGTGAGGGTCCAGGCCCGGGCCGGGGGCGTGCCGCCGCCGACGCGGTAGCTGCAGGTGGCGTCGAGCGCCTGACCCTGATCGTCCACCGAAGCGGTCAGCAGCAGGCCCTCACCCACCGCCAGGGGGATCTCGCCCCGGCGGGCGTTGACGGCCCGCGTATAGGGATCGGCATTGCCCGCCCCGGCCCGGGGCCAGGCCGTCCAGGCGCCGACCTGAACCCCGCCGAACGGGTAGCCGCCGCGGGTCGCCCAGTCGGCGCTGGCGAGGCCGAGCACCCCGCCGAGCCCCAGTGCATAGACGGCCAGGCCGGCAACCGAGCTCTTGCGCCAGAGATGGGCGAGGAACCGGCCGGCGCCGCCGAGGGACCGGACCTTCGGCGCGGGTCGATCGTCTCCGGCCGCGGTGCTGCGGCCGGGGCCTCCGGGAATCGCGAGCCTCATCGGATCACCGCAGCTCGATGCGGCCGCCGACGGATCGAGTGCCCTCGGCCACCTCCCGCGGCTGCGCCGGGGGCGCAGCGGCCCGGTCGCCCGGTTTCCGGTCGGTCTTCTGCGTGGCCTTGTCGGCGCCACCGGCATCCGGCCGCGCCTCACCGGCAGGCGCGCGCTCGACCGTGCGGAACAGGCCGTTGAGCCCGCCGATCACCTCAAAGGAACGGCGCGAGAGCTTGCCGTAGGCGCTGGCATTGGGATCGAGCGGGGCGGTGGGCCCGCCGGACGCCTGCTGCTGGGCGGCGCGGGGATTGTCCTTCAGGCCGGGCAGGCCCTTGATCTCGATGCCCTGATGGGCCGGCTCCATAACGTCGTGCCAGAGCTGGGCCGGGAGTGAGCCGCCGGTGAGCTTGTTGGTCGAGGTGTGGTCGTCGTTCCCGAACCACACCGCGCCGACGTAATTGCCCGTGTAGCCGACGAACCAGGCATCCCGGTAGGCATTGGTGGTGCCGGACTTGCCGGCGACCTTCACGCCTTCCAGCTGCGCGCGCTTGCCGGTGCCCTCCTCGACGACCTTGTTGAGCATGAAGTTCATGTCGGCCACCACCTGGGGCGACAGAACCCGATCCGGCGGCTCGTCGGCGTGGCGGTAGATCACCTCGCCCGACGAGTTCTTGACCTCCATGGCCGCATAGGGCTTGGCCTTGAAGCCACCATTGGCGAACACCGCGTAGCCGGCCGCCTGGTCGATCACCGTCACCTCGTCGGAGCCGATCGGCATCGAGACCGTGTCGATCAGGTTCGAGGTGATGCCCATCCGGTGGGCGGTCTCGATGATCTTGGCGCGGCCGGCCTTGGCGGCCCGGGCCTCATGGCTGATGCCCATGGCCTTGCCGAGTGCGATCGAGATCTTGATCGGGATCGTGTTGATCGACTTCGCCACCGCGAGCCACATCGGCACCCGGCCGGCATAGGACCGGCCGTAATTCTGCGGGCACCAATTGCCGATGCAGACCGGGCTGTCGACCACCACGGTCTCGGGCTTGTAGAGGCCCGCGGCGAGGGCGGCAGAGTACACGTAGGGCTTGAACGAGGAGCCGGGCTGACGCAGCGCGTCGGTGGCGCGGTTGAACTGGCTCTCGCCGTAATCGGCGCCGCCGACCATGGCGCGCAATGCCCCGTCCGGGTCGAGGATGACCATGGCGGCCTCGTCCACGTCGAAGGCATCGCCGGACTTGCGCAGGATGTCGGCGACCACGTCGTCGGCCCGCTTCTGGATCGCCAAGTCCAGGGGCGTCTTCACGGTGAGTACCCGGTCACTGCGGAGCTTGCCCGCATCGGCCATGCCCTTGATCTCGCCGAAGGCCCAATCGAGGTAGTAATCGGCGGTGATGTCGCGGGTGCGGGTCACGGGCGTGGCCGGATTGCGCAGCGCCGTCTGGATCTGCCCCTCCGTCACGAAGCCGGCCTCGACCATGTTGTGCAGCACGTCGGCCGCACGGGCGCGGGCGGCGGGCAGGTTGACGTGGGGCGCGTATTTCGTCGGCGCCTTGAACAGGCCCGCCAGCATGGCCGCCTCGGCCAGGCTGATGTCCTTGAGCGGCTTGCCGAAATAGTAATCCGCCGCCGCCACGGCGCCGAAGGTGCCGCCGCCCATATAGGCCCGGTCGAGATAAAGCTTCAGGATCTCGTTCTTGGTCAGGTGGCTCTCCAGCCACAGGGCCAGGAACGCCTCGTTGATCTTGCGCTCCAGCGACCGCTCGTTGGTCAGAAACAGGTTCTTGGCGAGCTGCTGGGTGATCGAGGAGCCGCCCTGGGTGTTGCCGCCGCCGCGCGAGTTGTTCACCAGCGCCCGCAGGGTGCCGATCGGGTCGATGCCCCAATGCTCGTAGAAGCGCCGGTCCTCGGTGGAGACCAGCGCCTTGATCATGATGTCGGGAAACTCGTCGAGCTTGAGCGAGTCGTCGTGCTTGATGCCCCGCCGCCCAACCTCCGTGCCGTAGCGGTCGAGGAACGTGACCGCGAGGTCCTGCTGCTTCAGCCAGTTCTCGCTGGTCAGCTGGAAGGCGGGCTGCGCGAAGGCCAGCAGCAGCACCGCGCCGCCGGCGCCGAGGGTGACGGCCTCGCTGGTCAGGTCGAGGGCGAACCGCTTCCAGCCATGCACCGCGAAGCGGCTCATGATCCGCTGGTAGCGCTCGTAGGCCGCGCCGGTGGACCGCCCACTGTCATACAGGCCGGCATTGACCCAGGCATCGAACGCCAGGGCGGCGCGCTCGATGCGGATCTTGATCTCGGTGAGCGTCGGCAGGCGCACGTTGTCGGACCCGGCTTGTCGAGCGCCTTCGCGGCGGAGGATCGAGCGCCCGCGCCGCGGGCATGGTACCCGCGGCCGAGACACCGCGCGGCATGCCCTTCCTTAGCAGGATCCGGAACGGTCGGCGAGGCTCTGCGCGGTCTCGTGATTCGCCGCAGGCCAGGCCGCTTGCCCCGCGGCGTCGGCTCGGGCAGAGACACGCTCTTCCCGATCGTGAGATTGACCGATGTCCAAGCCCGAGGCGTTGCGCCGCGGGGTCGCCGAGCCGTTCTGGCGGACCAAGACCCTCGAAGCCATGACGCCATCCGAGTGGGAGAGCCTGTGCGACGGGTGCGGCCGCTGCTGCCTGATCAAGCTCGAGGACGACGAGACCGGCGAAGTCCACCACACCGATATCGGCTGCACCCTGCTCGATGGCCTGACCTGCCGGTGCCGCGACTATGCCCGGCGCCAGAAGCGCGTACCCGATTGCGTCCGCCTGACCCCGGAGGCGGTGCGCACCATCCCCTGGCTGCCGCCGACCTGCGCCTATCGCCTCATCCGGGACGGCGAGCCGCTCTATCCGTGGCATCCCCTGGTCTCGGGCCGTGCCTCCAGCGTGCACGAGGCCGGCATCTCCATCCGGGGCCGGCTCGCCGGCAACGAGGAGGAATTCTCCGACGACGAGCTGCCGGATCGGATCGTGGCCTGGCCGGGAGCGGATCCGGACGCGCCGTGATCCTCAGGCGAGCCCGGCCCGGCGGCAGAGCAGCCGGCCGCCCGCGAGGCCGTTGAGCCCGATCACCCCGACGACCGCCACCGCGTGGATCAGCAGATCCACCGCGGTGGCATCATGCGGATGAAACGGCATCAGCAGCGTCGCGGCCGCGGCCGCGGCCGCGAGGCCGCCCAGCGCAGCCGTGAGGTTCGGCCGGAGCGGGCAGGCGCGGCGCAGCATGACGACGATCAGAACCGAGAGCGGCACCGAGACGCAGACCAGGAAGCTGAAGCAGCCGGCGACCTCTTCCGGATGCGGCTGGCCGGTGCCGGGGGCGATCCAGTCGCGTAGGCAGCCGAACCCGCTCGCCCCGACCCAGAGGGCCAGCGGCGGCAGCGGCAGCAGCGCCCAGAGCTTGGAGCGGCCCGGCACGCTGGTCGCGAAAGCCGCGAAGGCCGCGCTCGCGGCGGTCAACGACGCGCCCAGCGCCGCGCAGGCGAGATCCGGCACGCCCATGCGCAGCATGAAGCCGCTGGTGTCGATCCGGCTCGCCAGGATCAGCCCGATGAGCAGAGCCGCGCCGAGCCACAGAGCGGCACGAAGAGCGGGAGAAGGCAGCGGCCGGACCGGCTCCAGGCTGCCGGCGAGCTCCTCGACGAGCCGCTCGTGACGGGCCAGATCGGCCATCAGCGCCGCTCCTGCATCAGGTTGGCGCGCAGGGCCTTCAGGGCCCGGTGCAGGTTGACCTTGAGGGCGCCCTTGCTGCGCCCGGTGAGGGCGGCGGTCTCGTCCAGCGACAGCTCGCGCAGGCCGAGATGTTCCACGGCCTGCCGCTGACCATCCGGCAGGGACGCGACGGCGCGCGCCAGGGCGGCGGCGCGGTCGCGCGCCTCGAGACCCTGGCCGGGCTCGGGGCCGGGATCGGCCTCGGCCTCGTAGGCGAGGGGATCGTGAACCTCCCGCGGCCGCCGGCCGGCCCGGCGCAGGCGGTCGATCGCCCGGCGCTGGGTGATGGCGCGCAGCCACGGCAGGAATGGCCGCGCCGGATCGTAGCTGGCGCGCGCCCGATGCACGGTCATCAGCGTGTCCTGGACGACGTCGTCCACCGCTTCGCCGCGCACGCCCTGCGCCCGTGCGATCGCCGAGACGACGGGCAGGCACGCCTTCAGCAGGGCGCGATACGCGGCCGCGTCTCCACCCTGCGCGGCCGCCATCAAGGCGGCCAGGTCCTCTTCGAGCGCCATCCGGGCCCCGCCGCCGATCCGTTCCCCGGCCTGCATCGAGTCTAGCCCGGGGTTGGCATCCGGCGCCAGCACCCATCCGCCCACCGCCAAGCCACCCGACATGGTCAGCATCATCGCAGGCCCTCCGCGACAGCGGCGGGGCGCTCGTCGAGGCGGGCCGCGCCCAGGATGCGGCCATCCTCCGCCTGCAGAAGCAGGGCGGCGGTCTCGCCGGCGGGCGCGGCGGCCTCGACGGTCGCGGCGGCGCCGGACCAGGGGCCGAGATCCTGAATCGCCCGGACGACGTTGGCCTGCTCGAGGGTGCGCCCGGCATTCTCGCCGCGCAGGACCCGGCTGGTGTGGCTCGGATCGAAGCCGATCAGCAGGACCCGGCCGGCGCCGCGGCCCGCCCCGACCCTGGCGGTGAGGCGGCCGCCGTTCCGCGCCAGCGTCACCGCTACGGACGTCCCGGCGCTCCGCGCCTGCGCGATTGCCGACCGAAGGGCGGCCTCGTCCGACCCGACGAGGCCTGCCTGGCCGTCGATCACCGCCTGCGGCGTGTAGCTCGGGCCGCCGAACCGGGCGGCGTAGTCGTTCTGGCGAGCGGTGGCGGCCGGCAGGGAATAGGGGTCGCGCCAGTCGAGATGGTTCCAATAGGTGACGTGGAAGGCCAGCGGCAGCACGTCCGCACCTTCATGGGCGAGCCGGCCGATCAGCGCCTCCGCAGGCGGGCAAGACGAGCAACTCTGCGAGGTGAACAGCTCGACGACGACGGGACGCTCCAGCGATACGGCCGGGTGCACGGCGGCGAGCATCAGGGCAGCGGAGATCAACGCGACGCTTTTCATGGCCGGGCCTCCCGACACCGACGGAGAATGCCGGCGCGTGACCGATCTTTCGGTCGGATGCCGGCGCCGGTTACGCCCGATCGGATCCGTCGAGTTCGAACCGATCCACGTCCCGCAGCAGCTCGACGAAGGCGGCGGCACCGTGATCGAGCGCGGCCCGGCCGGCCGCCTCAGAGCCCAAACGGGCGTCGCCCATGGCTCCAGAGGGATGCAGGTCGCCGGCCTTCCAAGCGAAAGCGGCGGGCCGGCCGGCGCGCAGATGGGTGAAATCCCGGACCATGTCGCGGTTGCGTGGCGGGAAATCGGCGATCCGGTCGGTCCGCACCAGATCCGGCCGCAGGGCCAGCATCAAAGCGGTCTCGACGCCGCCAGCATGGATGCCGTACGCGATCTCGTCGGCGGGAAACAGTCCGTCCGGGTAGCCGAACCGGGCCCAGGATGTCGTCACCGCGATAAGGCCGAATTGCGCCCGCAGGTCGCCGGCGACGAGATCGATCAAAGCGCTGTTGCCGCCATGGCTCGTGACGATCACCAGCTTGCGGCACCCGGCGCGCCGGATTGCGGCGCCGATCCCGGTCCAGGCCGCCAGCGCCGTCCCGGTATCGAGCGAGAGCGTGCCCGGAAAGGCGTCGTGCTCGTCGGATTTGCCGATGGTCTGGACCGGCAGCAGCAGAACGTCGAGGTCGTCAGGCGCGCGCGCGTGGACGCGGGCGAGGTAGCCCTCGGCGATGATCGCGTCCGTGCCGAGCGGCAGGTGCGGGCCGTGCTGCTCGATGGCGGCTACCGGCAGCACCGCAATGGCGCGCCGCATGTCGCGCCGCGCCAGATCGTCCGTGGTCAGATCGGACCAGAGCCGCGCCACCATGATTTTGGCCTGGACCTTCCCTCGAAACCACCGTTCGACGCCGGTTGCCGACGGCGATCTATACCGCCCGAGCGCCCCGCATCGAATGCCGGTCGACCGATTTGGAGCCGGTCAGGCGAAGAGGGCGTCGATGTCGTTCTGAGACGGGGTTTCCTCGATGGCCTGGGGACCGTTGAGGAGCAGGTTCTCGGCGCGGGCGCGGCGGGCCAGTTCCGCCGGATCGGTGGAGGTGGCATCGCGGGCCTTCACGGCGCCCACGAAGCGGGCGAGCCGCTGCTCGAACAGCCGCAGGGCCTCGACCACCTTGGCGATGCGCTGACCAGTAATGTCCTGGAACGCGCAGGCCTCGAAGATCGTGTTGATTCGCTCCTCGACCGCATCTCGGTATCCCGGTCCGTCCGGGAGGCTCAGCATCGCCTCCGCGGCCTCCATGATCGTGTTGGTCGCCCCGGCCGTGGCCTCGACGACGCTGCCGAGCTCCTCATGGACCATGGGGATCCGGTCGCGGCTCATCTCGTTCGCCCGGAGTGCGCCGATCTCCTCGCGCAGATGGGCGATGTAATCCGCGATCTCGATCAACTCGGAGATCACGGCGTGCGGCTCACGGAACCGCATATCGGGCTGGCGCGCGGCGGATGAAGCCATGCTCTCCTCCTGGGATCGGCGACCATCGATGCCGGCGGGCATCGCTCTTAGGCGTCTTCCGGCGTGCCGAGGCCTTCGCCGGAGGGCGCGTTGGACGTGCCAGGGAACTCATCAGTTCCCGCAGACGGCCTCGATCTTGGATTTGAGCGTCGCCGCGTTGAAGGGCTTCACGATATAATTGTTCACGCCGGCCTTTTTTGCCGCAATGACGTTTTCAGTCTTCGATTCGGCGGTGACCATGATGAACGGCGTGGTCCGCAGGTTTTCGTCCGCCCGCACATGCCGGAGGAGCTCGTAGCCGGTCATCGGCTCCATGTTCCAGTCGGAGATGACCAGGCCGTACTTGCGGTCCTTGAGCCGCGCCAGTGCTGCCGTACCGTCAGACGCGTCGTCGACCTCTTCGAAGCCGAGTTGCTTCAGTAGATTCCGAATGATTCGGACCATCGTCTGGTAATCGTCGACAACGAGGATCGGCATGCTCAGATCGAGAGCCATAGACCAACTGCTCCGTATTGCCCGGCGGGGAGCCGCGGCGGCTCCCGGAAAGATGAACGCTTCACTAACGCCGCAAAATAGCCGCGCTGCACAGCATTTAAAATAGGGCACGCGCATTGCGAAGCCGTTAATCTGCAGGTGTGTCATTCGCGGCCGGCTCCTGCGATGTTGCAGCGTGGTCGCTTCGCTTGACCCTCCGGGCGGGTTTCGGCAGGGTCCGGCGGCGTCGGGCCTGACGCGGACAGCTCAGGCGCTTCCATCCGACCCTTCCGAGTCTCCGACCCCGAATCGATGGCCTCAGGCGACGAACCGGCCATGCGGCCTTTCACGATCTGCGGCGCGGACGCTCCAGTCCCGCCCGCCCTGTCCGGCGCGGTCGCGGCGATCGGCAATTTCGACGGCGTCCATCGCGGTCACCGGGTGCTGGTCGAGAACGTGCGCGCGGCGGCGCGCGAGGCCGGCCGGCCGGCGGCCGTGCTGACCTTCGAGCCGCATCCGCGCGCCTATTTCGCACCCGACGCGCCGATGTTCCGCCTGACCTCGCTGGCCGCGAAGGAGATCGTGTTCGCCCGTCTCGGCCTCGACGGGCTGATCGTGCGTCGCTTCGACGGCGCGCTGGCTGCCACGAGCGCGCGTGCCTTCGTGCTGGCGTTCCTCAAGGGCTCGCTCGGCCTGTCCGGGGTCGTGGTCGGCCATGATTTCCATTTCGGCCGTGGCCGCGAAGGCACGCCGGCGGTCCTGGCGGAGCTCTGCCGCGAGGCGGGGCTCGGCTGCCGGATCGTGGAGCCGGTCGCCCTCGGGGGCGAGACGGAGCCGGTCTCATCGAGCGCGATCCGCGCGGCCCTGGCCTCGGGCGACGTCGCCCGGGCCAACGCGCTGCTCGGCTATCGCTGGTTCGTGCTCGGCCAAGTCCGCCACGGCGACAAGCGCGGGCGCCAGCTCGGCTTCCCGACTGCCAACGTGATGCTGCCCGATTGCGGGCTGGCGCACGGTATCTACGCGGTGCGCGTGCGCCTCGGGCCGGGCGAGATCCGCGACGGGGTCGCGAGCTACGGGCGCCGCCCGACCTTCGACGACGGCGCGCCGCTGCTGGAAGTTTACCTGTTCGATTTCGCGGGCGACCTCTACGGGCGGGAGATCGCGGTCGAATGCGTCGGCTACATCCGCGGCGAGGAGCGGTTCGACAGCGCCGAGGCGCTGATCGCGCGCATGCATATCGACGCCGACACGGCCCGGTCCCTGCTGGCCGCCGACCGGACCTCATCGATGCTCGCCTGATTCTCCGAACGCGTGAGATGATGTAGAAGGCGGCCTTGATCAGGAGGCGGATGTGCTGGGTCGCTACGAGCGTGGACAGAACGGCGAGGCGGTCGTCGAGTACGGGGACGGCACCATGCGGGTGGTCAAGCCGGGCAGCTTCGTGCGCTGCGCGGTCACCGGCGAGTCGATCCCGCTGGACGAGTTGCGCTACTGGAGCGCCGCGCGGCAGGAAGCCTACGTGTCGCCCGAGGCGATCATGAAGCGCCTCAAGAAAACTGGACGTCCGTAGCCTCCGGCAGGGCCGGCCGGATCTGGCGGCGCAGCGCCTCCGGATCACCCGGTACCAGGCGCACGCGCAGCACGTCGACCCGGGCCGCGAAGGCGGCGGGCAGCCGCACGGCATCCTTCTCGGTTGTCACGAGATCCGCACCGAGCCGGGCCGCCTCCGCTGCGAGCGCGGCGAGATCCGCGTCGCGATAGGGGTGATGATCCGGGAAGGGCCGCTCGGCCACGATCACGGCGCCGGTCCCGCGCAGCGTCGCGAAGAACTTTTCGGGCCGGCCGATCCCCGCGAAGGCCAGGCAGCGCCGACCGGCGAAACCGGCGCCCTCCAGGATCAGCTGCGCCCGGTGGACCGGCAACCCGCGGCGCTCCGCGATTTCTGCAACCCAACCGCCGGGCGCGCCGTCGCCGACGAGGATCAGGCCCGCGACATGAGGCCATTGCCGCGCGAGCGGCGCGCGCAGGGGACCGGCCGGGAATGGGCGGCCGTTGCCGATGCCGGCGCCGCCATCGACCACCGCCCAGGCGAGATCCTTGGCGAGCGTCGGGTTCTGCAGCCCGTCATCCATGACGATCACATCGGCGCCGAGGCTCCGGCACAGCGCCGCCCCGGCCGGGCGGTCCCGGGCTACGATTGTCGGCGCGTGGCGGGCGAGGAGCAGCGGCTCGTCGCCGACATCCGCGGCGGCATGACCGTCGGGATCGACCCGAACCGGGCCGGCGAGACGCCCGCCATAGCCCCGGGACAGGAAGGCCGGTTTCCGGCCGAGCTCCGTGAGCAACGCGGCGACCGTGATCGCGGCGGGCGTCTTACCGGCCCCGCCGAGGGGGAAATTTCCCAGGCACAGGACCGGGCAGCCGGCGCTGGCGCCGGGCCGATCCATGCGCCGGGCGGTCAGCGCGCCGTAGGCCGCCCCCAGTGGGGCCAGGCACCGCGCGGCCGGGTGGCCGGGCCCCGCCGCCCAGAAGCGCGGTGGCCGCATCAGACCCGCGCGAGCGGCCGTGCGAGATCGCCCCGGTCGAGCCGCTGAAGCTTCATCTGCGCCACGAAGGGTTCGAGCACCGCGAGCGTGCGCCCGACCGCACCCTCGAACGGACGCAGCGCCCCCGGGCCGGCCTCGACCATGCCGGCGAGACGCCTCGGATCGCCCAGGACCTCGCCGACCATGGCGGCCAGCTCGACGCCGTCCTTGACTGGCAGGGCGGCGCCGGCCCGGTCGAGGGCGCGATAGACCGGGTCGAAATTGTCCGTGTGCGGCCCGTGCAGGATCGCGGTGTCGAGGCGCACCGGCTCGATCGGGTTCTGGCCGCCATGCGGGACCAGCGAGCCGCCGAGGAACGCCAGCGGTGCGAGCCGGTAGAACAGGCCCAGCTCGCCGATCGTGTCGGCAACGTAGATCTCCACGGAGGGGTGAGGCCGACCACCGCTGGAGCGTCTGGCGCTGCGCAGATTGTAGGTCGCCGCGGCTTCGGCCGCTTCGGCGCCGCAGCTCGGATGGCGGGGGGCGAGGATCGTCAAGAGCCGCGGAAACTGCGCCTTCAGCACCGCATGGGCGTAGGCAACCATGCTCTCCTCGCCCGGATGGGTGCTCGCCGCAACCCAGACCGGCCGGCCGGCGATCATGCCCTCCAGATAGGCGCGTTGCTGTGGATCGACCGGCGGGACCTGGGCGTCGAATTTCAGGTTGCCGGTGATGCTGACCCGGGGCGCGCCGAGCTTGGCGTAGCGCGCGCCGTCCTCCTGGGTCTGCGTCAGGCAGACCGCGATCCGCGACAGAAGCGCCTTGGCGGTGCGCGGGCAGCGCTCCCAGCCCTTGAACGACCGCTCCGACATCCGGCCGTTGACCAGGATGAGCGGGATCTCGCGGGCGTCCAGTTCCAGGATCGTGTTCGGCCAGATCTCCGACTCGGCCACGATGGCGAGGTTCGGCTGCCAATGGGCGAGGAACCGCGCGACCCAGCGCGGCGCGTCGAGCGGCACGTATTGGTGCACCGCCCCGGGCGGCAGCCGCCCCCGGATCAGCTCGGCGGCCGAGCGGGTGCCGGTGGTCACCAGCACCGAGAAGCCCCGGGCGATCATGCCCTCGACGAGACCGATCAGCGACAGGACCTCGCCGACGCTGGCGCCGTGCATCCAGGCGAGCGGGCCGACCGGGCGGGCCCGGCCCGGCAGGCCGCGCCGCTCGGGCAGCCGCAGCGGATCCTCCTTGCCGCGATGGGCGCGCCAGGCGAGGAGGCCGGCCAAGGCGGGCTCGCCGACCCGCAGGCCGGCACGGTAGACCTGCAACGGCAGGGTCACGGACGGGAGCTTCACGCGGATTCCCCGACCAGATCGGCACCCGCGGCCGGCGGCGCGCTGCGATAGAGCGCTGCGCGGTCGGCACGTCCCACCAGCGCGTAGGCGCGGGCATGGACTCGGTTCATCTCGGCTTCGAGGCGCCGCCGCAGCGCCTCGAATTCCTCGCCGTCGCAATCGCGGGCGACGTGGATCGGCTCGCCTAGCACAACCGCGCCCCGCCCGAACGGCAGGCCGAGACAGGCCCGGTCCCAGGATTTGAAGCGCAGGTGCCGGCTCGTCACCACGGCGGCCGGGACGATCGGCCGGCCGGAGAAGCGTGCCAGCGTCAGGATCCCGGCATCGCAACGGCGTGAGACCTTCGGCACGTCCGCGCTGAAGGCTACGGACTCGCCGGCCTTCAGGGCCCGCAGCATCGCCCGCAACCCCTCGGCCCCGCCCTTGGCGCGGGTATCGGTCGCCCGGTCCCGGCCCCGGGCGCCGGAGGCCCGGATCACCCGCACGCCGAGATGCTCCAGCGCGATCGTGTTGATGTTGCCGTCCGGATTCTTCGAGATGATCGTGGCCACCCGGTCGCTCGGCCGGCGCATGAACGGCATCATGATGTGCTGCCCGTGCCACATGCCGGCGATGAGCGGCACCTGCGCGTCGATCCACCCATCCGCGGCACCCGGGCCGGCCGCATCGGCATGGACCTCGAAGCGATTCGTGGCCTGCACGAGCCGCAGATACCCGGCCGCCATGCGCCCGAGGACGCGCTGAACGGCGGGATGGCGAAGGATGCGCTTGCCGAGACTCATGAGACGCTTGTGGCAGCCGGAGCGGCGCAGCCCGAACGGACCGGGCGGGGATTCGTCCGCCCACGGTCTAGTCCCCTGGCCCGAGCCAACGCAACTCGCGCGCCGCCAGGGATAGCGAATCGACCCCTCGTCGCACCCGCTCCGCGCAAGCTTGACCCTCGTCCAACAAAAGATCGAACCTTCCTTGTTTAGAGACGTTCCAATATATAGATTGGAACGTCTCTAAACAGGAGCGCCAGCCCGTGGCAGCAGCCCTCGATACAGCGGCCGAGGTCGCCGAAGCCCGGCGTGTCTTCGCCTTGCGCTATGTGCAGCCCGGACTTGCGGGCCTGATCGACGGATCCGTCTCGACCCTGGCACCGATCTTCGCTGCAGCCTTCGCCACCGGCCATAACGGCGCGACCTTCCTGGTCGGGCTCGCGGCCTCCGTGGGGGCGGGCATCAGCATGGGCTTCACGGAGGCGCTGTCGGATGACGGCAGCGTCACCGGGCGGGGGGATCCCTGGATGCGTGGCCTGGTCTGCGGCGTGATGACGACGCTCGGCGGCCTCGGACATACGTTGCCCTACGCGATCCCCGACCAGCTCCCGCCGGGCTGGCCGGATCCGTTCCTCCTCGCCACCAGCATCGCGGTCCTGGTCGTGATCGTCGAGCTGGTCGCGATCGCGGCGATCCGCACGCGCTTCATGGCGACGCCGTTCTGGCGTGCGGCGCTGCAGGTAATGCTCGGGGGCGCGCTGGTGCTCGCCGCCGGGATGCTGATCTGCAGCGCTTGACGCGGGGCCTCGCGACCGCGATGCGGGGCGCGTCCATGCCCCTCTCGAGCGTTGATCGTCGGCCTTGACCTTCCGCCTGGCCCATCTGAGTGACCCGCATGTCGGCCCGCTGGGCCGCGTGCGCCTGCACCAGCTCATCGGCAAGCGCGCCACCGGCTACGCCAACTGGCGGAGGGGCCGGTCGCGCAGCCACGACATGACCGTGCTCGAAACCCTGGTGGCGGACTTGAAGCAGCAGGGGGCCGCGCATGTCGCCTGCACGGGCGACCTGTGCAACATCGGCTTGCCGAGCGAGTGGGAGACCGCGCGCACGTTCCTCGAAGCTCTGGGCTCGCCCGAGACGGTGAGCTTCGTCCCCGGCAATCACGACGCCTATGTCCGCGGCTCCCTGGAAGGTCTGCTGGCGGCCTGCAGCGGCTATACCGGCGACGATTCGGGCTCGTCCGGCCGGTTTCCCTATCTTCGGCGGCGTGGGCCTGTGGCGCTGGTCGGCCTGTCGAGCGCCATCCCGACGAAGCCCTTCGTGGCAACCGGCCGCCTCGGTCCGCCGCAGCTCGCGGCCGCCGAATCCCTGCTGCGGGCCTTGGCCACGGAGCCCGGAAAGCCGTTCCGGGTGGTGATGATCCACCACCCGCCTCAGCCGGGGGGCGCGTCGTCGGGGCGCGAACTCAAGGATGCCGCCGCCTTCACGGCGATGATCGCGCGTGCCGGGGCCGAGCTGATCCTGCATGGCCACAACCACACCACCACCAGCGCCCTGGTCCCGGGACCGGACGGACGCTTCGTGCCGGTGATTGGTGCGCCCTCGGCATCGGCGCGGCCGGACGGGCATGGCGGCCTGGCGGCACGCCGCGCCTCCTACCTGCTCTACGAGATCACTCGGAATGGTGCCGGCTACGCGGTGAGTGCGCGACGGCGCGGCCTCGATGCGGGCGGAACTGTCTGCGACCTCGGTCCGATCGCCCTCGACTAACGTCCGCGTCCCTGAGCGTCGTCCGGTCCGAGGCCGGCCGCACCCGTTCGGGGGCCGGCCTCGGCACAGGATTCAATTGCTCGCGGAGGCGAGTTCGGCCCGTTGCTGCTGGCTGATGCTGGCTTCGTAGCGCTCGGCCTGAAGGCGGGTTAGGCCGCTGATCAACGCGAGAGTCCCGCGATAGACAGTGTAGGTGCCGTCGTGAGTCGGCTTGACGCGAATCATCTCTGCCATGGAAGCCTGCCTTGTGCTGGAGGTTGCCTGTCTTCGTCGGAGGAGAGCGATCCTTCTGCTGATCTGGCCGGTCGAACGCGCGAACAGTGACGAGGTTATCAATCGATCTATGTCTGGCAAGGGTCGGTTACGGCGAAATGCTTAGCGGCTTCTGCTGCAGTGCGGGAAACCGTTGCCACCGCTCGCGATCGATGCGTGCCTAAAAATGCGGCCGGTCCCTTGCATACAGAATAAGGTGACGCCGGACCGTGCCGCGGCCCCAGGCGACACGAATCGAAAGCGAATCCCGCCCCCGTGGGGCTCGGCGAAGGGACCTCTCATGCAGCTCTGGCGTCTGACCGCGACCGACCTCTCGACCCTGATCCGCACCGGCCAGGTTTCGGCCCGGGAGGTTGCGCAATCCGCCCTCGGTCGGCTCGATGCGGTCAACGGCCGGATCAACGCGGTGGTCGAGCATCGCCCCGAGGAGGTGCTGGCGCAGGCCGACGCGGTCGACGCCGCCCGCGCCCGCGGTGACGCCCTCGGGCCGCTCGCCGGCGTGCCCGTGACGATCAAGGTCAATGTCGACCAGCGCGGCTTCGCGACCACGAACGGGCTGCGCCTCCAGCGTGACCTCTTGGCGGCCGACGACAACCCCGTGGTGGCCAACCTGCGCCGGGCCGGGGCGGTGCTGCTCGGGCGCACCAATACGCCGGCCTTCTCGCTGCGCTGGTTCACCACCAATCTGCTGCACGGGGAGACCAAGAACCCGCGCGATCCGGCGCTGACGCCCGGGGGCTCGTCCGGGGGCGCGGGCGCCGCGGTGGCCGCTGGGATCGGGGCGATCGCTCACGGGACCGACATCGCCGGCTCGGTGCGCTATCCGGCCTATGCCTGCGGCGTGCACGGTCTGCGCCCGAGCCTCGGTCGGATTCCGGCCTGGAACGCCTCGTCGCCCGAGCGCGGAATCGGGCCTCAGCTCATGGCGGTGTCGGGACCGCTGGCCGGCAGCATCGCGGATCTGCGTCTCGGCCTCCACGCGATGGCGGCCGCCGACCCGCGCGACCCGTGGTGGGTGCCGGCGCCGCTGGACGGTCCCGCGGTGCCGTGCCGGGCGGCCTTGTGCGTACGGCCCGGTGGCCTCGCGGTCGTGCCGGAGGTCGAGGCGGCGTTGCGCGAGGCGGCGCGCCGGCTGACCGAGGCTGGCTGGTTGGTCGAGGAGATCGCCGACACGCCGCCGATTCGCGAGGCCAGCGCGCTGCAGCTGCAGCTCTGGCTGGGCGACGGCTACGCCGCGGCCCGGGCGGCCGCCGACCGCGAGGGCGATCCGGCGGCCATCGATCTGCTCGAGTCTTTTCGCGGACGGGCGGAAGCGATGGCGCCGGACGCCATCGCCAAGGCACTCGTCCGCCGGGCGACGCTGGCCCGGGAATGGTCGCTGTTTCTCACGGAGCATCCGGTGCTGCTGGTGCCGGTCTCCGCGGAGCTGCCGTTCCCGGACGGGCTCGACCGCACCGGCACGGACGGGATCGAGCGCGCCTTCGAGGCGAACCTGCTGCAGGTGGGCCTCGCGCCGATCGGTGTGCCGGCGCTCACCGTCACCACCGGCCTCGTCGGGCGGACCCCCGTCGGCGTCCAGCTCGTGGCCGCCCGGTACCGGGAGGACCTGTGCCTGGCGGCGGGTGCCGCGATCGAGGCGGCCGGGGTGCCGGAGATGCCCGTCGATCCCGTCTGAGCCGACGCCAGTCGGCCAAGGGGAACCAGATTGAAATGGCCTCGCTTATACAACTGATAGTTGTGCGAGGTCCCCATGTCCGTGATCGCCACCGCAGGCTGCGTCGGAAGTTCACTGGTCTGCGCGCTGGCAGCCTCCTCGGGGCCGTTGCTGGCTCTGGCAGGATTTTTCGGAGGCGGCACGATCGGCGGCATGATCGGCGCCGTGGCGGTCGCAGCGCTGGGCTGGGGCCGGGCCTGATCTCAGCTTTGTCCGTGCGCCCCGGCCGTCTGGGTCAGGAAGGTCCGGACCCGGGTCCAGCGCAGGCCCGGGTAACGGTCATTGTCGAGGGGGGTAAGCCGGGCGCGGCCCTCGAACATGTCGCGCAGGTACTGCATGCCCTGCCAGGGCGGGAACACCGCGCCCCGGCCCGGGGCGAGGGTCCGCGCGACGCGGATCATCAAGCCCAGCGAACCGAGCCCGCCGGCGCGCAGCGTCCGGTAGCGCCTGCCCCGGGCCGCGCTCGCCGCATCGGCGAGATCGCGGGCGCTGAGGCTGTCGCCGGCGATGCGCAGCCAGCGCGGGGTCGTCGGATCCAGGGCGGCCCGGGCCGTGAACGCGGCGGTGTCGTCCTCGGTCGTGAAGTCGAGGATCTGATCGGCACTGCCCCAGTACAGCACCCAGCGCGGGCGGTGGAGGATCAGCGGGGCCTGTCCGTCGAGCAACTCCATGAACGCGCCGTTGAGCACCGATGTGGCCTGGATTGACGCCGCATCGAGGCGCGCCTGAAAGGCCCGGCGCAGGTCGAGGTTGCGGTTCCCGCCCGGTGCGGTCTTGGCATAGTCGATCGAGAAATCGGACGGGATGAAGCGCGGCACGCCGGCCCGGACGGCGCCTTCCAGGAGGGCGGTCTGCGCGTCGATGACGGTGGCGCTCAAGCCGTTCAATGCCGAGACCACGCAGGCGGCCCCCGCGCAGGCGGCCTGCCAGCTGCCCGGACGGCCGGGGCCGGCCTCGACCACGCGGGCGCCCAGGACGGTGAGCGGCCCAAGCCGGGCCTGATCCGTCCCGGGGCGGACGATGGCGGTGACGCTCGCGCCCTCCCGCCGGAGCGCCTGCACGATCCGCAGCCCGAGATCGCCGGTGGCACCGGCGACCGCGATCGTCACGGGGGCCGGGCTCACGATCGGCCCGCCGCGCCGAGATCGGCGAGCAGGGCCGCGAAGAGCCGCGCCCGCTGGGGCAGCGTCTCGATCAGCACATGCTCGTCGAGGGTGTGGTAGCCCTGGCCGAGGGGCCCGAGGCCGTCGAGGGTCGGGATGCCGCTGGCGCCGGTGAAGTTGCCGTCCGAGCCGCCGCCGGCACTGCGATGGGGCAGCGGCTGGCCGAGCGCCTCGCTCAAGGTCCGCGCCTGATCATACAGGGCCATGCAGCCGGCATCGGGCTCCCAGACCGGGCGGGTGACGCCCCGGCTCACCGAGATGCGCACGCCGTCCTGCTCACCCGACAGGGCCAGCATCCGCTCGACGCCGCGGTCGAGATCGGCCTGGCGCTTGGCCATGCTCAGGGCCTGCCCGCGGCACAGGGTCGGGACGCAATTGACCCATTGCCCGCCCGAGACGATCCCGGTGGAGAAGGTGCAATCCGCGTCCGACAGCCCGTCGATCGCCAGGATCATGCGCGCCATGGCGCGGATCGCCGAGCGGCCCTCGTGGGGCGAGGCGCCGGCATGGCTCGGGCGGCCGACGGCTTCGAGGTCGAAGCGCGCGATGGCGTAGCGGCCGGTGACGACGCCGTTGTCGGCTTGGCCCGGCTCGGGCACCAGCACGAAGGCGTGGCGGGCGGCCTCGGCCTCGATCAGGTCCCGGGTCGAGGGGCTGCCGACCTCCTCGTCGCCGGTGAACAGGAATGTCACCGGCAAAGGCGTCTCGATCCCGGCCGCCGCCAGGGCGCGGATCGCGGCGAGGGCGATCACGTTGCCGCCCTTCATGTCGAGGATGCCCGGCCCGTAAGCGCGGTTGCCCGCGATCCGCCAGGGCAGGCTCGCCAGGGTGCCGACCGGATGCACGGTGTCGAGATGCCCGAGCACCAGGATGCCCGGCTGGTCACGGTGCCGGTGGGGGAACCGCGCGCGCACGCAATCGCTCAGGCCCATCCGCCCCGGAATGGTCTCGACCGCGGCCCCGGCGACCGCGAGGTCGCGGGCGGCCAAGCCCATCATGCGGTTGACTGCGGCGGCATCGTGGGTCGGGCTCTCGCATTCCACCCAGGGGCGCAACGTCGCCAGGATGGATTCCGCGTCGAACGGCAGGTCCGGGATCATCGGGCACTCTCGGCGGAGGACTCGGCGAAAGGATCGGCGACCTTGGGCCAGTAGCGGCCCGAGCGCTTGGTGTAGGGGATCGCGCCATAATCCGGCGGGACCGCGCCGGGTGCCGCGACGTAGCGTACTTCGCTCGCGATCGGCGCGAAGGCGGCGTAGAAATGCTGCATCGACTTCACCACGACGATCCGCTTGTCGTCGAGGGTCAGCCCTAGCCCCGTGAAGGCGTCCGGCGCGAAGGCCTGCTGGCGGATATGGGTCAGCACCACGTGGATCCCGTCGGCCTCGACCCAGGCGGCCGGTCCGAGGCGGGCCCGGCCGCCGCTGAGGCCGCCCTGGCTGTGATCCTCGGAGAGGCCGCGCACGGTGATGCGCAGGTCCACCGGATCGCCCGAGCTGACGCCGCACTTGCCGCCGATGCGCAGCACGAAAGTCGCGCCAAGCCCCGCCTCGTGGCAGATCCCGACCGCGCCGGGATCCCAGATCAGCCCGAGCGCCGCATCCGTGATGCCGCGTTCGGCCAGGCGCGCCAGGATCGCGGTGTTGTCGGAAGGCGCGCCGGCGCCGGCATTGTCGGCGAAGTCGGCCAGCACCATCGGGCGCGGGTCGTCGGAGGCCAAAGCCGCGTCGATGCCGGCATCGATGCTGTCGCAGCGGCTCGCCGCCTCCTCGCGCATCGCCCAGACCTCCCGGGCGAGGTCGTCCGCCAGCGCCTGCGCCTTGGCGGCGTCGCCATCGGCGACGACCAGCATCTTCGCGCCGACATCCGGAACGTCGCCCCAGGGGAAGCCGTGCCCGAAGGAGACCGACAGGATGCCGTGCCGGCCCTCCAGCGCCTCCATCCGGCGCACGAAGCTCGAGACCGGCTCGCGGGTTGTGCGCCACATGTTGATCATCCGGCAATCGGCATAGGCCATCACGGGCCGGATGTCCTTGGCGACCGTGCGCATCACCAGCGGGTAGAGGTCGCGGGCGCGGTCGACGATGTCGGTGTGGGGGTATTCCTTGTAGATCACGATGACATCGGCGCTCTGCCGCATCGCCTCGGTGAGATGGCAGTGCAGATCGAGCTCGACACCGATCGTCGCGTCCGGTCCGACGATGGCGCGGACCCGCTCCAGGGTGTCGCCCTCGCAATCGTCGTAGCCCTCGGCGACCATGGCGCCGTGCATGAACAGCAGCACGGCATCGACCGGCATGGCAACCCGGAGATCGTCGAGCAGCGCGTCGCGCAGTTCCTCGTAGACGGCACGCAGGGTGATCCCGCCCGGCTGCGCGAAGGTCGAGAGGCTCTCGACGACCGTGTGCCCGTCCGCCTCGGCCAGCTCACGCCAGGCCTTAAGACCGATATTGCTGAGGCGTGGCGCAGTCTTGCTGCCGTCGCGACGGGCATAATCGGCCAGGAAGGCCGCGCGGCCGGTGGGCAGCGGTGCGAAGGTGTTGGTCTCGGTGGCCAGTCCGGCGATGAAGATCTGCAAGGTCTTTCGGTCCTCGTCTTCGGCCGGCCGCCGGTCAAGCGGAGGCCGGGCTCAGCGTGATGATCGTCTCGGTGGCCGCCTCGACGGCGGCGCGGCCGTAGAGCATCGGCACATGGTCCCGGCGCCCCCAGATCGGGGCCAGGTCGGCGTAATGCGGGCTGCCCGGGTTCCCAGACTGGCCCGGCACGTTGATGAAAACCGATCGGTCCCAGTCGCCCACATCCACGACCATGCGGAACGAGGCACCGTGGGTTAGCCGGAACGTGTCGGTCCGGTACTCCGCGTGCATGACTGATGCCGCTGCGCCCCCGACGGCCATGGGACCGACATCCCAGCCCGAATCCGACCGCAGAGCCGAGAGCGGGTGGGCGAACTGGGCGTGGTGCAGCCGGCCCCAGGACCAGGTCCCGGAATCCGGCCCCATCCGGGTGCGGCACTCCCGGAAGGCGGCGCCCAACGTCCCCGTCAGCAAGGCGTTGCGGGTGGCCGGATAGAGGCCAGATTCCAGCCGCTCGATCAGGCTCTGCGTGTCGCCGGGCGGCAGCAGGCGACGCGTTGCAGAATCGGGCACCAGGGCTTCGAGCAGGGCCGGGCGCAGATGGCGGACCCAGAGCAGCTCGATCAGGGCAGCCGCGGCCGCGTTCTCGTGCAGCGCCCCGTCGAACGGCGTCAGCAGGGTGCGGGCCGCCTCGACATCGGCATCCGCCCCCTGGGGCAGCGCCTGCACCAGGACGGCGAGACGCTGAGCCGGCTCCGAAACATCGTCGCCCTGGAGCGCGCGGGATTGTTCCAGCGTATGCCGGCTCTGGCCGTCGAGCACCGCGCGGATGCGCCGGGCGCGCCAAGGCTCCGCCCATTCGAAGCCGAGCTTGCGTGCCTCGGCGGGATAATCCGGCGGCAGGTTCATCTCGTTGGCGGTGGCGAGGTAGCCCTCCGGCGGGTCGATGCGGCGGGGCAGGGCGCTCGGATCATGGAACCCGGCCCAGTCATGGCGGCCGTCGCCGGGCACCGGCAGCAACCCATCATGGGCCGGCCGCACCGGCGCTTTGCCGGCCATGAACCACGCGATCCGCCCGGTCACGTCGGCGTAGAGCTGGTTGACCGTGGGTGCCGACCAGTGGTGCAGGGCCTGGCCGAACGCCTCCGGGCTCGTGGCGCCGAGATAAGCGAGGCTGCCGAGATAGGCGGCAGCGCCCGGCTCGGACCAGACGGTGCGCAGCGCGAAGGCCCGGCCGCCCGCCTCGCGGAGCACGGGGCCGTGCCGGGTGAAACCCAGCACCACGGTCTCGTCCGGGCCGCCGCGCACCGAGATTTTCTCGGTGACGCGCTGGATCGGCTCCCAACCGTCACCGAATCGATACCGATCGGGATCGGCCGGATCGGTCTCACAGACGAACAGATCCTCCTGATCCATCGGCGCGATGGTTAGGCTGAAGGCGGAATGGCCGTTATGGCCGATGGAGATGCCCGGCAGGGCGGGCTCGCCCGCCCCGATCACGTCGAGGCCCGGGGCAGTGAGATGGACGGCGTAGCGCAGCGACGGCTGCAGGTAGATCCGGTGCGGGTCGCTCGCGAGGATCGGGCGGCCGGTCTCGGTGCGGGCGGGTCCCACCACCCAGTTGTTCGAACCTTCGACCGGCTCCTTCGGGGCGGCGCGTTGGCCCCGCGTGACGGCGCCGTGGGCGTCGACCTTGGTCCAGTCCCAGGCTTCCGCGGGCGTGGCAGCCATCCGCTCCTGGGTGAACCCGACCGGGGCGGTGGCCAAACGGAAATCGTCCAGGAGGTCGTCCGGCCATTCGGCGGCGTCGAGCCCATCCGGGGCGATCGGATCATGCGGCGGGCTGATGCGCTTGCGCAGGTCGTCGGCAGCGAGCCCGTCTTCGCGGGTCGCGGCCCGGGCCAGCACCTGGGCGCGGGCGACCTCGGACAGGACGTTGCGCACGAGCCCGTGGCTGCGGATCCGGACGACATCCTCGGGCAACCACCGGGCCGGGCGCGTATCCGTCAGGACGAATTCCGGCGGCCGCAAGTCCGGCCGCGTCCCGGTCAACGCGACGAAGGCGTTGATCCCGTCCACGAAGGCGGTGACGATCGCCCGCGTATCCTGCGGCCCGTAGGCGGCCCATTCGGCCGCCATGTCCCCGCGATACAGGAACAGCCGCGCGGCGCGGTCCTGCGCGAGGTAGCCCGGCCCGAAATCCGCCGCCAACAGGCCGAGGCCGCGCTTGCGCCAGAGATCGAGCTGCCACAACCGGTCCCGGGCGGCGTTGAAGCCCTGGACCCGGAAGGCGTCGAGCGCCGTCGCGGCGCGGATATGCGCCAGCCCCCAGCGGTCGACGCGGATCTCGGCTGGGCCTTCGAGCCCGGGCAGCGCGTAGGCTGCGCCGCTCACAGGGCGACTTCGATGAGGTGCGGACCGGGTGTGTCCAGCCCGTGCCGGAACGCCGCGATGAAGTCCTCCAGCGTCTCGACGCGGCGGCCCTCCACGCCGAAACCGCGGGCGAGGCTGACCCAATCGATCGCCGGATTGTCCAAGCTCAGCATGCCCAGCGCCTTCGGGCCGGGATTGTGCGCGCCGACATTGGCGAGCTCCGCCCGCAGGATCGCGTAGGAGCGGTTCGACCAGATCAGCGTCACCACGTCGAGGCGCTCACGGGCCTGGGTCCAGAGGGCCTGGGCGGTGTAGAGCCCGCTGCCATCGGCCTGGAGATTGATCACCTTGCGGCCGGGGCAGGCGATGGCCGCTCCGGTGGCCATCGGGATGCCGAGCCCGATCGAGCCGCCGCTGAGCTGCAGCCAGGAATGCGGCGCCGCATCCCGAGTCAGGGCGAAGAAGTTGCGGCCGGTGGTGATCGACTCGTCGCAGATCACCGCGCCCTCCGGGATCAGCGCCCCGAGGACCTGACCGATCGCGTCCTGGTCGAGGGGGCCGGAGGCGGGGAGCTTCGGCCGCGGCCCGGCCGCGATGGGCTCGGCCGGCGGGGCGGCGACCGCCTCGGCCAGCCGCTCCAGCGCGTCGATCTGATCCTCCTCGGGCGTGGCGAGGGTGATGGTCGACGAACCCTCGGGGGCGAGCAGGCTCGGCTTGCCGGGGTAGGCGAAGAACCCCACCGGCTGGGTCGCGCCGATCAGGATGATGTGGCGGAAGACCTTCAGGGCCTCGATCGCCTGGTCGATCGGGTAGGGCAGGCGCTCGATCGGCACGGTGCCGGCGCCGCGGTCGATCCGGGCGTTCGAGGTCATGGCCATCAGCGTTGCGCCGGTCTTGCGTGCGATCCGGTCGGCGATCACCCGGCCCTCGCCCTGCACCGCCCGGTCGCCGAGATGGAGCAGCACCGGCTCGCCGCTGGCGAGCGCCGCCACGGCGGCCGCGATCGCCGAATCCTCGGCCCGCGCCCGCTCGGGGATGGGCGGCACCGGCGCGACGCCCGTGCCCGGGTCCCAGGCGGTGTTGGCCGGCAGGATCAGGGTCGCGACCTGACCCGGCGCCGTGCGGGCGGCCGCGATGGCGGCGGCGCCGTCGGATCCGATCTCGGCGGCGCTCATGCCGGTCTGCACCCAGGACGACATCGGGCGGGCCAGCCCCTCGATGTCCGAGGTCAGCGGCGCATTGTACTCGCGATGATAGGTGGCGTGCTCGCCGACGATGTTAACGACGGGAGTGCGCGCCTTCTTGGCATTGTGCAGGTTGGCGAGCCCGTTGGCGAGGCCGGGCCCGAGATGCAGCAGGGTCGAGGCCGGCTTGCCGGCCATGCGGGCATAGCCGTCCGCGGCGCCGGTGGCCCCGCCCTCGAACAGGAACAGCACGCAGCGCATCCCCTCGACCCGGTCGAGGGCGGCGACGAAATGCATCTCGGACGTGCCGGGATTGGTGAAGCAGACCTCGACCCCGCCGGCGACGAGGGTCCGGACGAGGCTCTCGGCCCCGTTCATCGTAGTTGGCGTCCCATCGGTCACGGGCGGCTCCCTCTCAGTCCGGCTCGGTCGGCCGGCGACTCGCATTCATTATTATCGTGGCGCAGCCCGCGCCGAGCGCAAGGGCCGAAACGCGCCGCTGCCGGTCATGGGGCGCCTGGACTATCGCACGATCTGGCGCGAGATTTGCCGTTGGCATCCCGCAACTTCGACGAACGGGATCCGATGAAACTTCGCCGCCTGATTGCCGCCTCCATGGCCGGCACGCTGCTCCTGGCCGCCCCGGCCCGTGCCGAGAGCGTCCTGCGCATTGCCATGACCGCCTCAGACATCCCCACGGCCACCGGGATGCCCAATAACGGCTTCGAGGGGATGCGCTTCCTCGGCTACCCGATTTTCGAGGGGCTGGTGCAATGGGACCTGAAGAGCACCGACAAGCTGGCCGGCATCATCCCGGCCCTGGCCGAGCGCTGGGAGCAGGACCCGAGCGACAAGACAATCTGGACCTTCCACCTGCGCCGGGGCGTGAGCTTCCATGACGGCACCCCGTTCAACGCCGACGCGGTGATCTGGAACCTCGACCGGTACTTCAAGAACGACAGCCCGCAATTCGAGCCGCAGGGGGCCGGCATCTCCCGGGCCCGGGCGCCGCTGGTCGGCAGCTACAAGAAGATCGACGACGCCACCGTGCAGATCACGACCACGCAGGTCGCGTCGTACTTCCCCAACATGGTGGTCTACCTGCTGTTCACCTCGCCCCAATCCTTCGAGAAGGCCGGGCGGGACTGGGCCAAGGTGGCTTCGTTGCCGGCCGCCGGCACCGGGCCGTTCAAGATTACCCGGGTCGCGCCGCGGGAATCGGTCGATCTCGCCAAGTTCGACGGCTACTGGGACCCGAACCGAATGGCCAAGGTCGATAAGGTCCGGCTGATGCCGATCCCGGAGGCGAATGCCCGGGTCGCGGCCCTGCGCTCGGGGCAGGTCGACTGGATCGAGGTGCCGGCGCCCGACGCGATCCCGTCCCTGAAACAGGCGGGCTTCGCCATCACCACGGGCTCCTACCCGCATGTCTGGCCGTACATCTTCAACATCGGCGCCAAGGACAGCCCGCTGAAGGACGTGCGCGTCCGCCAGGCGCTGAATTACTGCGTCGACCGGGCCGCCATCGTCGAGCTGCTCAACGGCACGGCCGAGCCGGCCTCGGGCTGGCTGAACGACAAGGACCCGAATTTCGGTTCGCCGAAGAACCGCTACGGGTTCGACGCCGCCAAGGGCAAGGCGCTGCTGGCCGAGGCGGGCTACTCGGACAAGGAGCCGCTCAGCCTCAAGGTGATGATCTCGTCCTCGGGCTCGGGCCAGATGCTGCCGATGCCGATGAACGAGTACCTGCAGGAGAACCTGAAGCAGGCCTGCAACGTCGAGCTGAGCTTCAACGTGGTCGAATGGCAGGTGCTGCTGAACTCGAGCCGGGCCCTGCCGGACGCGCCGAGCCTCCAGGGCTCGATGGCGCTCAATGTCTCCTCGCCCTCGTCCGACCCGAGCGTGATGGCGCGCTACTTCGCGGGCGACCGGTTCCCGCCCGGTGGCTTCAACTTCCCGAACTGGAAGGACGATGCGTTCGACGCCGCCCTCAAGGCGCTCGCCGAGACCGACGACGCCAAGGTGATCGACGCGCAGACGGCGCTCGCCCACGAACGACTGGTAGACAACCCGCCCTGGTTGTTCATCGTGCACGATCTCAACCCGCGTGGAATGTCGAAGAAGGTCCACGGCTTCGTCTCCCCGCAATCCTGGTTCGTCGACCTCACCCTCGTCAGCGTGAAGTGATCCCGATGGCTGATTTTGAACTCGTCGACGCCTCCGCGGCCGAACTCGCCCGGGCGATCGGATCGCGGAAACTCTCGCCGGTGGACGCGGTCGACGCGCTGCTCGGCCGGGTCGCGCAGCTGGAGCCGAAGCTCCAGGCCTTCACGGAGGTGTTCGCCGCCGATGCGCGCCTGGCCGCCGAGGGCGCCGACCGGGCGATCCGCGCCGGCCACGCGGTTGGGCCGCTGCACGGCGTCCCGGTGGTGCTGAAGGACCTGATCGACATCGAGGGCCGGATTACCATGGGCGGCTCGGCCGCGCACCGGGCGCGGCGGGCCGAGCGCACCGCGACCATCGCCCGGCGGCTGATCGCGCAGGGCATGATCGTGCTGGGCAAGACCCACACGGTGGAGTTCGCGTATGGCGGCTGGGGCACCAACCAGCATCTCGGCACCCCCTGGAACCCCTGGGATCCGGAGATCCAGCGCACGCCGGGCGGGTCGAGCAGCGGCACCGGGGTCGCGGTGGCGGCCCGGATGGCGCCCTGGGGCATCGGCACCGATACCGGTGGCTCGGTGCGCCTGCCCGCCTCCTTCTGCGGGCTGACCGGGCTGAAGGTCACGGTCGGGCGCGTCTCGACCTGGGGGATCGTGCCACTCTCGACGACGCTGGACACGCCCGGCCCGTTGGCGCGGACCGTCGAGGATACAGCGCTTCTCTACGAGGCGATCTCCGGCCCCGACCCGCTCGACCCGACGACCCGCGGGATCGCCCCGGACGCGCCATGGTCGGCCCTCAACCGGGGCGTGCGCGGCCTGCGGCTCGGGCGGATGCCGGACGCCGAGCGTGAGGGCGTCGCCGCCGACATGCTGGCGGCCTACGACGCGGCCCTCGACCTCCTGGCCCAGCAGGGCGCCGAGATCGTCGACGTCGCCCTGCCGTTCCGGTTCAGCGACTGCGTGGCGATGAGCGGGATCACCAACGCCGAGGCCTATTTCGTCAACGGCGCGCTCGCCGAGGACCCGGCCGCGCAGCTGGGCGACGCCGTGCGGGCCCGGATCCTCGCCGGCGCGAAAGTCTCGGCCCAAGACTATCTCGGCACGCTCCAGCGCCGCGCCGCCATGAAGGTCGCCTATGCCGCCGCCCTGGAGGGGATCGACGCCCTGCTGACGCCGACGACGGAATGCGCCGCCGTGGCGCTCACCGAGGTCGACGAGGCGCATCTGCCGTCGCGGTTCACCCGTTTCGGCAACCTCCTCGACCTCTGCGCCCTGGCGCTGCCCAACGGGTTCACATCCGCCGGGCTGCCCCTGTCGCTGCAGATCACCTGCCGAGGCTACGACGAGGCGATGGCCCTGCGGATCGGCCAAGCCTACCAGCGGACGACCGACTGGCATCGGCGCCGCCCGCCGGTCTGACGCGTCGGGGGTTCAGCCGGCGGCGTATTCCAGCTGCGGCGCGAGCACACGGTCGCTCTCCGCATGGATCGTGACCGGGATCATCTTGGCCGCCGGCGTCTTGCTGCCGGTGGCGTAATGCCAAATCGGCATCAGGACGTTGCATTCCGGGTAATAGCCGCCGATGCAGCCGATCGGGATGTCGTAGGCCACGACCAGCAAACCGGCGAGTTGGCGATCGATGCCGTCATGCGCGACGGTCTTGAGCGTCACCGCCTGGCCGATCTTGAGCCCGAGCCTGTCGATGTCCGACCGGTTCATCAGCACCACCTTACGGGTGTTGTTGATGCCCCGGAACCGGTCGTCGTAGCCGTAGACAGTGGTGTTGAACTGGTCGTTGCTGCGCAGGGTCATGAGGCGCAGCACGTCGTGCCCGATCGCCGGCATGTCGGCATCCTCGTCGAGCGCGTTCGGCGTGACGAAGTTGGCGCGGCCCGTATCGGTGCACCATTCGCGGCGCTTGACCGGCATGTCGCGCTGGAAGCCGCCCGGCTCCCACATGCGCCGCTCGTAGTCCCAGAACGAATCCGGCAGCGTATGGCCGATCTCCTTCCGGATCTCGGCATAATCCTGCTTGTACGCGTCCCACCGCACCCGCGGGTTGGGATCGAGCACCTTGTGGGCGAGCTCGCAGATCAGCCGGATCTCGCTGATCAGGTGAGGCGAGGCGGGTTTGCGCAGGCCGCGATTGCCGTGCACGCAGGCCGAGGTGTCCTCCATCGACAGCACCTGCGGACCCGCCTGGGTTTCATCGATCTCCAGGCGGCCGATCACCGGCAGGATGTAGCTGATCTCCCCAGGCAGGAGCGCGCTGCGGTTGAGCTTGGTGATGACGTTGACGGTCAGGCGGATCCGGCGCCAGGCCGGCTCCATCTGGCCGTGATCGGGGATTGCCCGGACGAAATTGCCACCCAGCATGAAGAAGGCGCGGACCTCGTCCTTGAGGACCGCCTCGCAGGCCTCGACCGTGTTGTAGCCGGCCTCGCGTGGCGGCTCGAAGCCGAACTGCGCGCCGAGCCGGTCGAGCGGGAACAGCTCGGGCTTCTCGGTGATCCCGACCGTGCGCTGACCCTGGACGTTCGAATGGCCCCGGACCGGGCAGATGCCGGCGCCGCCACGGCCCATATTGCCGCGCATCAGCAGCAGGTTCACGAGCATCTGGACCGTCTCGACGCCGGCTTGGTGCTGGGTCAGCCCCATGCCGTAGACGGCGATCACCGCCTTCGAGACGCTGTAGACCTTGGCGGTGGATTCCATATCTGCGCGGTGCAGCCCCGAGCGGCGCTCGAGCTCGTCCCACTCTTGAGTCCCCAGCCAGGCGAGGAACGTGTCAAAGCCGTGGGTGTGTTCCTGGATGAAGGCCTCATCCAGAACCGGCTCGCCGCCCGCCGCGAGCGACGCGTCGTGGAGCGCCAGAACCGCCTTGCAGATGCCGGCGAGCGCCGCGAGGTCGCCGCCCGCCTTGACCTGGTGGTACTGTGAGCTGATCCGCGTCTCCTTGCCGGTCAGCATCTCGGTGGGGGATTGCGGGTTCAGGAAGCGCTCGAGCCCGCGCTCGCGCAGGGGGTTGTAGGTGATGATCGGCACGCCGCGCTGGCTCGCCTCCTGCAGCGGGTGCAGCATGCGCGGCGCGTTGCTGCCGGGGTTCTGGCCGAAGAACAGGAGGCAGTCGGCCTTGCCGAAATCGTCCAGCGCCACCGTGCCGATGCCCTGGCCGATGCTGGCCGGCAGCGCCACCGAGGTGGTCTCGTGGCACATGTTGGACGAGTCGGGCAGGTTGTTGTTGCCGTAGAGCCGGGCGAACAGCCCGTAGAGGTAGCTCCCCTCGTTCGACAGGCGGCCGGAGCTGTAGAACACCGTACCCTTCTTGCGGTCCTCGACGGCGCGCAGCTCGCGGGCGATCTCCTCAATCGCATGGCCCCACGAGACCGGCACGTATTTGTCGCTGGCCGCGTCGTAGCGGAGCGGGTGGGTCAGGCGGCCGGGCTGCTCGAGATGGTAATCGTCCCAGCCCAGGAGTTCGGTCACCGTGTGCTTGGCGAAGAAGTCCGGCGTGCAGCGATGCGCCGTCAGCTCCCAGGCCACCGCCTTGACCCCGTTCTCGCAGAACTCGAAGGGCAGGGGGCTCGCCGGCTTCACCCAGGCGCAGCTGTTGCACTGGTAGCCGTCGACCTTGTTGTGGCGTGTCAGCGCGACCGGAACGCTCGCCAGCACGCCCTCACGCCGCAGAATGTTGCCGACGGAGAAGGCCGAGCCCCATCCGCCGGAGGGCAGACGGTACGGCTTGAAGGTAGGCTTTTCCAACAGGTGAACTCCGGACCTCTAAGGCAGGGAAACACCTGCCATCGACCGGTGTTTCCTAAAAGAATTCCCGGACCCGGAAATTTATTCGCACCCAACATACATCAGCAACAAAGGTTAACATGGTCATCGGCCGCGATTACATGCTGCACAAGCCCTCCGGGCCGTCAGCCCCCGAGCATTATCTTCACACGCAGGTCGTGCCGCGTGCGGTCAACACGGCCGGGGCGCTGGAAGTCGCTCTGAGCCGAGCCTCCGCGCGGACCGGCATCCGGCCCTCGCTGATCCTCGCCGGCGTCGCGGCCGCCGCGATGGTCGCGGTGTACCGCGTCCGGCAGAGCCGCGCCGGGGTGGGCGAACGACGGATCTGAGCCGGCAGCCCCGACACAACGGGGGCGGCGCGATGGTTCCGCGCAGCGGCCAGACCGACCGAAGCAGGACCGACTCGACTTCGGTTTCAGGGTCTTGCGATCGACCGGGCGTGGAGGACGAGCGATACGGCCTCTGCGCGGGCGCGCCATGAACAGAGCGATCGCCTCCGGCATCATCCCATCGCGGCGATGCCGATACCCGGCTCACATGCGCGCATCAGCGGCTATGCGTTGAATAGGGTCCAAACCCCGGCAACGCAGGCGCCGAGCGCCTTGAAGATCCAGAGGAATCGGAAAGCGTCATGGACAAATCATAAATACAAATAGAAAATTACGCAGTATAGAACACCGGTCATCTGCGCCGTGCTGTCGGAGATCAAACCCGACGACTAGACCGCCGCGACACAGCCCAAGCAAGAGAGAAACAGGCCCAACACGAAAGTTTTGGGGTAGATCACGTACCACGCCGCCGGGGCGCCGCTCTCTTGAGTCGACTGGGACATGTGCGATTCCAAGGGCGGAACTGCATATGTCATAGCAGGCGGCGCGTGACCGTCATCTTCGTAGTGGAGGCATTGCGCGCGTACGCACCGCGGCCCGCAGGGACGCTGGGGCGGCACTGAGGAGTTCGACAAGCGCGCGAGGGCGTCGTCTCACGGCGCCGGAATCTGCCCCGCCACCACCACGCCCAGCGTATCGAGGAGGGAAGAGCGCGCCCGGCTGACTCGGCTCTTCACGGTGCCGACCTGGCAGCCGAGCTTGGTCGCCGCCTCCTCGTAGGTATGGCCCTCGGCGCCGACCAGCAGCAGCGCCTGCCGCTGCGCGGCCGGGAGCGTCCCGAGCTGCTTCCACACGACCTTGAGCGTGCTGGCATCCTCCTGGTCGGACAGGCTGGTCATCTGGCTGGCATGGGTGCCGTCCACGTCCTCGACCTCGCGCCGGTTCTTGCGCAACTCCGAGTAGAACTGGTTACGCAGGATCGTGAACAGCCAGGCGGTGAAGTTCGTCCCGGGCCGGAACCGCGCTTGGTTGGCCCAGGCCTTCACGAAGGTCTCCTGCACGAGGTCGTCGGCCCGGCTGACATCGCCGACCAGGGACAGCGCGAAGGTGCGCAAGGCCGGAAGCGCCTTGATGATGTCGCTGCGGAAGTCGAACGCCACGACTTGGCCGTGCGCCGCTACGGCGGCCTCGAACCGCTCCACGAGGCCGGCGAGCTGGGCCGGGAGCGGCTCCTGCTCGACGATCTGGAAATAGTCGCGGATCGGCAGGGCGAGGTGCTGACCGAGGATCGTGGCGTAGCGGGGCGCGGCGTTCTCTGGCGTGGGGCCGGCCGGCGGGTTCGATCCATCATCGATCATGCGCGTTCCCTGAGGCCCCTGTCTTGCTATCTGGAATGCCTCTAACCGGGTATCTCAGCAATCCTGAACCATTGCCAAACGCTCCCGGTAATATCGGGAAATTTACGCAGGATGGCGCAGCGGCAATGAATGGTGTTCGACCCCTGGGTGTGGCACCCAATCCCGCATCGGTGCAGAATACGGTTCGTGAGGAGAGCGGGATGAGCCACGACCACGCGCACGACCATGCACACGACCATCCCCATGGCAGCGATCTCTCGCCCGTCGAGGCGCGGGTCCGCGCGCTCGAATCCCTGCTGACCGAGAAGGGCTATATCGACCCGGCGGCTCTGGACGCCCTGGTCGAACTCTACGAGACGAAGGTCGGGCCGCATGCCGGCGCCCGGGTCGTGGCCCGAGCCTGGGTCGACCCCGATTACCGGGCGCGGCTCCTCGCCGACGCGACCCCGGCGATCGCCGAACTCGGCATCGGCGGCCGGGGCGGCGAGCACATGGTGGTGGTGGCCAACACCCCCGAGACCCACAACCTCGTCGTATGCACGCTCTGCTCCTGCTACCCCTGGCCGGTGCTCGGCCTGCCGCCGGTCTGGTACAAGGCGCCGCCCTACCGCGCCCGGGCGGTGATTGACCCCCGCGGCGTCCTGGCCGAGTTCGGAGTCACCATCCCGGAGACCACCCGGATCACCGTGTGGGATTCCACCGCCGAGACCCGCTACATGGTCCTGCCGATGCGTCCCGCGAACACCGCGGGGTTTTCCGAGGAGGCTCTGGCCGCCCTCGTCACCCGCGACGCGATGATCGGCACCGGCCTGCCCGGAACGGTCCCGCCGAACCCGCCGGAGATGCCGGTATGAACGGAGCCCAGGACCTCGGCGGCGCGCACGGGTTCGGGCCCGTGGTGCCGGAGCCGGACGAGCCGATCTTCCACGCCGATTGGGAACGCCGCGTCTTCGCGATGGCAATGGCGATGGGCTTCACCGGCGCCTGGAATCTCGACGGCAGCCGCGCCACCCGCGAGTCGCTGCCGCCGGCGCAATATCTGGCGTCGAGCTACTACGAGATCTGGCTGACAGCCCTGGAGAGGCAGGTCGCCGCCACGGGCCTCGCGACGCCCGACGAGATCGCGGCGGGTCGGGCGTCCGAGCCGGCCAGGCCGGTGGCGCGGGTGCTCGCCCGGGACGGCCTGGAGGCCCAGTTCCGCGCCGGCTTCCCGAGCAGCCGCGAGCCGGTCGCTCCCGCCCGTTTCGCGATCGGCGACATTGTTCTAGCCCGGAACGCCCATCCCACCGGGCATACCCGCCTGCCGCGCTACGCGCGCGGGCGCCGAGGCCGGGTCGAACGCGTCGAGGGCGCGTTCGTGTACCCCGATACCAATGCGTACAAGGCGGGCGAGAACCCAACCTGGTTATACACCGTCAGCTTCACCGCTCAGGAATTGTGGGGCGCGAGCGGCGACCCGAGCGGGATCGTCACGGTGGCGGCCTTCGAACCCTATCTGGAGCCGGCATGAACACGCCGTCGCCCAAGGCCTTCGCCGCCCCCTGGGGGGCCCAGGTCTTCGCCCTGGTGGTCTCCCTGCAGGAGGCCGGCCTGTTCACCTGGACGGAATGGGCCGATCGTCTCGGGCGCGAGATCCGGCCGACGGACGGGCCGGAGCGGGCCGCCGATTACGCTGCCTGGCTCGCCGCGTTGGAAAAACTGCTGGCAGAGCGTGGAGTTACGGCCTCCGAGAGCGTCGCTGCGCGCACCGAGGCGTTCCTGCGCGCCGCCGCGGCGACGCCGCACGGCCAGCCGATCCGGCTCGAGAACGATCCGCTCTACCCAGACTGAGCCGGGAGGCTGTCGAGGGGCACCGGGGCGGCGTGCGGGCGGCTGGCGAGAAGCGCGTCGAGGAGCGCCAGCACTTCGCGCTGTCCGCAATTCTTCGCCGCTTCGAACGGCGTCCAGGTCTGAGAAAACTCGAATTGGGCGAAGACCTGGCGGTAGCGTTCGAGTTCCTTCGGCGTGAGCGGCACGCCCCGGACGAACGCCTTGTGCGCCGAGATCGTCCGGGCCCGGCGCGGGTCGGCGGGGTCCAGCTCGAACTTCAGTGCGTCGCCGCAGAAGCAAATCTTGCGCGCGCGGTCGAACAGGACGGCATGACCGTCGAAATGGCCGGCGGTGCGGTGCAGCTCCAGGCCGGGCAGGGGCTCCAGGACGTCGTCGTAGGGCCAGCTGACCTGCAGGGCGGCGCTCCAGATGAAGTCGGCCGCGGGCAGGCACAATTCCGGGTCGAACCGATCCTGGAGCTGGACCAACGCGCCGTAGGAATGCGGGTGCGAGGCCGAGAGCACCTGCATGCCGCCGAGCATCTCGATCTGGTCGAGGGCGGCCTCGCTGAAGACCGGGCAGCCCTCGAACCCCATATTCCCGGTCTCGGTCTGGATCAGATAGGCGGAGGGGCCGATGCCGGAGACCGGCTCGTTCCAGAACCGCCAGACACCGGGTTCCAGCTCCTGCCAGTGACACGGAAAGGCGTCCTGCGCCTCACGGGCGGTGCGAAACCGCCAACCGTCCTGGGGCACCACGTGCCGAGCATCGAGGCACATCGGGCAGGACGGGGGCGCCTCGAAATGGCGCTGCCAGAACCCGCAATTGTCGCAGGTATAGGCGGGCAGCTTCAGGGCGCCCGCGAAGGGCAGATAGCCGGGCATCGTCTCGAACCTCTCCTGGCGCATGGCCCCGGGTTTCCAAAGGGTCCAGCCCTCCGGCGGGGTTTGGAGGTGGAACCCCGAAAGACCAGGGCTCCGCCCTGGACCCGCAAAAGGTCTCAGACCTTTTGAAACCTGGACGTGTCTAGCGGGTCCGGTCCGGTAGCGCAGCCCGCCGGGGCCGGGTGGCCGCCACGGCCGCGGCGGCGAGCCCCAGCAGTGCCAGCCCGGCGAGCCCGCCGACCACCGTGTCCCGGGTGCGGCTCGTGACGAACTCGCCCCGCGTGGACTTCATCCGGTCGGTGAAACGCCCATCGATGCCGACCTCGCCGGGCACGGAATCGTAGAGGTTGCCGTCCATGTCGGGGATCGTCGTGTCGGACAGCTGGGCGGACCACATCGAGGCGGCCTTGCGGTCGGCCAGCGCGGGGGCGAGTGCCTGTGCGGCAGCCATCATCATCGACGAGCGCCCGACCCAGACCTCCCGGCGCGGATGCTCGACGGCGTAGACGATCGCATCGGCGCAGAGCCGCGGGTCGAAGACCGGGTCCGGGGCGTATTGACGATGACCGGTGTGGTTGCGCGCCCAGTTGAACTGCGGGGTATTGACCGCCGGCAGATAGACCACGCTGAGGCTGACGGCGACGTCGTCGTGGAGCAGCTCGCAGCGCAGGGCGTCGGTGAAGCCGGAGACGGCGAACTTGGCCGCGCAATAGGGCGCCTGGAGCGGCGCCGCCCGGATCGCGAGGCCGGAGGAGACCTGAATGATTGCCCCGCGGTTGCGCCGCTTCATATAGCGCAGCGCCGCCAGGGTGCCGTAGACCTGGCTGAGATAGGTGGTCTCGGTCACCCGCCGATACTCGTCCGGGGTGATCTCGTCGGCCGGGCTCACCACGGTCGACATGGCGTTGTTCACCCAGGCGCGGATCGGTCCGAGCTCGGCCTCGATCCGGGCGGCGGCGGCGTCCACGGCCTGCGGGTCGGCGACGTCGGCCGCGATCGCCAGGACCGGCTGGCCGTAGGCGGCAAGAGCCCGCTCGGCGGCGGCGAGCCGCCCGGGATCGCGCGCCACGACGGCGACAGACCAGCCGCCGGCGGCGAGGCGATGCGCGGTCGCGAGCCCGATTCCGGCGGTCCCTCCGGTAACGACTGCAACCCGCGCCATCCTGTCCTCACCCGATCGTTGACGAATCGCTGCGGCAACGGACGTGGCCGCCCCCGGTTGCGCCGCACCACCGTGCCGGAACGTCACGGCCGCCGGTCTTTTCGGTACCCTTGGCGCAACATCCGGCGATAAGCGCTGTTGGTTCTCGGTAGTCGCGCACAGTTCAAGCGCCACGGACATCGAGGATCGCAGCCATGCGATACGGACGACGTTTGTCCCTGCCGATCGATCCCTGGCCGCAAGCGTCGCTCGGCGAGCGCATGTCGGTCGGTCTGGTCCTGACCCTGCTGCTGGCGGTGCCGCTCTGCGCGGCCAGCGCCGTAATGGTCGCGAGCGCGACGATCGCGGCCTACATCGCCTGGTCCTACGACCTCGGCGCATCCCTGCGGGACGCCGTCGAGCGCCAGATCGGCCGGATGGCCGGCGGTCAGGAGCGCGCAGTCCGGAAGGTTTGAGGGACGGCGCGCGTCCACGCCTGATTGGCCCCAACCGATCGAAGCATGTTCGTGCACGCGAAGCGGTTCGGTCCCGGCTATCACAATCTCGCCCGCATCCAGAACCAACGGAGCGAAGCGGAGGCCTCGACGGAATCTTCCGAACCGGCAGCGCGATCTCTCCCGTCAGTTGCGCAGCACCTTAGGCCAAAAGACGGATCGGGACGTCCGCCGACTGAATTGGCAGTCGCCGAACCGTCATTGCGAGCGCAGCGAAGCAACCCAGTGATGCGCCACTGTCGCGGATGGCGCGCTGCCCTGGGTTGCTTCGCTGCGCTCGCAATGACGGTGTGTGCTGAACGCTCGGCGAGGGGCAGCCACGTTTTTTCGATCGCACCGCGTGCTACCTATCGATCTTGGCGGCCGTCGGGAAAGAAGCACGGACTGCAACACAGCGCATGACAGAGGCCGAGGGAATATCGCGGAGCCGCCCTCACCGTCTTCGGGATGAAGCGCAAACCTGTTCATTGCGACCGCGCAGCCGCCGCCCGACGCAGGTCCGATTTGACCTCGACGCATCGGCTGGGCCAGTCAGGTTCGGAACCGAGAGATCGCCATGTTCCGTTCCCTGATGAGTGCCCGGCGCTTCGCGCCTCTGTTCTGGTGCCAGTTCTTCTCGGCGTTCAACGACAACTTCCTGAAGAACGCGCTGGGATTCCTGATCCTGTTCGGGATCGGTGGGCAGGCATATGCGCATGCGGGCGTGCTCGTCACCCTGGCGAGCGCGGTGTTCATCGGGCCATTCTTCATCCTGTCGGGCCTGGGCGGGCAATGGGCCGACCGCTACGACAAGGCGCTGATGGCCCGGCGGCTCAAATTCGCCGAGATCTTCGCCGCCGGCACCGCGGTGCTGGGCTTCCTGCTGCATTCTGTGCCGGTGCTGTTCGTGGCGCTCGGCCTGTTCGGGACGATCGCGGCGCTGTTCGGCCCGATCAAGTACGGCATCCTGCCGGATCACCTGCGCCGCGAGGAGCTGCCCGCCGGCAACGCGCTGGTCGAGGCAGCGACCTTCCTGGCGATCCTGCTCGGCACGATCGCGGCCGGCGCGGCCTCGGCAATGGGCGGCTCCGGCCTGGTGTTCGGCGCCCTGGTGATGGGCTTCGCGGTTCTGTGCTGGCTCTCGGCCCGGATGATCCCGCCGACCGGGGAGGGGGCGCCGGACTTGCACGTCGACCGCAACGTGGCGCGCTCGACCGTTTCGCTGCTGCGCGATCTCTGGGCCGACACGCGCCTGTGGCGCGGTTCGCTGACCGTGAGCTGGTTCTGGCTGGTCGGCGTGGTGGTGCTGTCGCTCCTGCCGGTTCTGGTGCGCGACGCCTTCAACGGCACCGAGACGGTGATCACCGTGCTGCTGGCGCTGTTCTCCATCGGCATCGCCGTGGGGTCGGGGCTGGCCTCGTGGCTCGCCAGCGGCCGGATCGTGCTGCTGCCGACGCCCGTCGGGGCGGTGCTGATGGGCCTGTTCGGCCTCGACCTCGCCTGGACGATCGGATCCATGCCGCCGCCGCCCGCGGAGGCGATCGGTCCGCTGGACTTCCTACGAAGCGCCGACGGGCTGCGCACCGCCATCGGCTTCCTCGGCCTCGCCGTGTCGGGCGGGCTCTACATCGTGCCCTCCTTCGCGGCCGTGCAGGCCTGGACCGAGAAGGCGATGCGCGCCCGCATCATCGGCGCGGTCAACGTCGTCACCGCGGCCTTCATGGTCGCCGGCACCCTCGCGCTCGCGGCCCTGCAGGCCATGGACCTGTCGATCGCCAGCCTTCTCGCATTGGTGGCGGTGCTGAACCTGGTCGTCGGCGTCCTCGTATTCGCGACCCTGCCGACCAGCCCGTTCCGCGACGCGCTGTCGATCCTGTTCCGGGCCTTCTACCGGCTGGAGGTGCGCGGGCTCGACAACGTCGCGGCGGCCGGACCGAACTGCATCCTGGCGCTGAACCACGTCTCGTTCCTCGACGCGCCGCTGGCCCTGTCGCTGCTCGATCAGGAGCCGGTCTTCGCCGTCGACAGCGGCATCGCGCAGCGCTGGTGGGTCCGGCCGTTCCTGCGGGTCACCAAGGCGATGCCGCTCGATCCGACCCGGCCGCTCGCCACGCGGACGCTGATCAACGCGGTCAAGAGCGGCGAAACGCTGATCATCTTCCCCGAAGGCCGTCTCACGGTCACCGGCAGCCTCATGAAGGTCTATGACGGCGCCGGGCTGATCGCCGACAAGTCGGGGGCCATGGTGGTGCCCGTGAAGATCGACGGGCTGGAGCGCACCGCGTTCTCCCGCCTGTCCCGCTCGCAGGTGCGCCGCCGCTGGTGGCCGAAGGTGACCGTGACGGTGCTGCCGCCGGTCCGCCTCACCGTGGATCCGGCGCTGCGCGGTAAGGCCCGTCGGCAGGCCGCCGGGGCGGCGCTCTACGGCATCATGTCGGACCTGCTGTTCCGGACCGCCGACACGAACCGCGGCCTGATGGCGGCGCTGATCGATGCCGGGGAACGCCACGGCTGGCGCCGCACAGCGGTCGAGGATCCGGTCACCGGCCGCCTGACCTACAGCCGGCTGGTGACCGGTGCGAACGTGCTCGGCCGCAAGCTGATGCCCCTCGCCCCCGAGGGCGGCCGGATCGGCGTGATGCTCCCCAACGCCAACGGCGCGGCCGTGACCCTGTTCGCCCTGGCCTCCGCGGGCCGGGTGCCCGCGATGATCAACTTCTCCGCCGGGGCGGCCAACGTCCTCTCCGCCTGCCGGGCGGCACAGGTCGACAAGATCCTGACCTCCCGGGCCTTCATCGAGAAGGGACGGCTCGGAACTCTCATCGAGGCGATCAAGGGGACGGTCGAGCTGGTCTACCTGGAAGACCTGCGCGCGACCGTCACGACGCCGGACAAGATCCGGGCGCTGCTCGCGGGCCGGAAACCCCTGGTGAAGCGCCTGGGCGAGGACCCGGCCGCAATCCTGTTCACCTCGGGCAGCGAGGGCACGCCCAAGGGCGTGGTGCTGGCCAACCGCTGCATGCTCGCCAACGTGGCCCAGGTCGCCGCCCGGATCGATTTCGGCCCGACCGACAAGGTGTTCAACGTCCTGCCGGTGTTCCACGCCTTCGGGCTGACCGCCGGGCTGGTCCTGCCGCTGGTCTCGGGCGTGCCGGTCTATCTCTACCCGTCGCCGCTGCATTACCGGATCGTCCCGGAGCTGATCTACGGCTCGAACAGCACGGTCCTGTTCGGCACCGACACGTTCCTGTCCGGCTACGCCCGGGCCGCGCATTCCTACGACCTGCGCTCGCTCCGCTACGTCGTGGCCGGCGCCGAGGCGGTGAAGGAATCCACCCGCAAGACCTGGGGCGAGAAGTTCGGGCTGCGGATCCTTGAGGGCTACGGCGTCACCGAGTGCGGGCCCGTGGTCGCGCTGAACACGCCGATGTTCAACCGCTTCGGAACGGTCGGGCGGATCCTGCCCGGGATCGAGACCCGCCTGGAGCCGGTGCCCGGTATCGACGAGGGCGGCCGCCTCGCGTTGCGGGGGCCCAACATCATGCTGGGCTACCTGCGGGCGGAGAAGCCAGGCGTGCTGGAGCCCCCGCCGGACGGCTGGCACGACACCGGCGACATCGTCGCGATCGACGCCATGGGTTTCGTGACGATCAAGGGCCGGGCCAAGCGCTTCGCCAAGATCGCCGGCGAGATGGTGTCGCTCGCCAGCATCGAGGCGCTCGCCGCCGAGCTCTGGCCGAACCAGCCGAGCGCCGTCGCCGCCGTGCCGGATCCGCGCAAGGGCGAGCGGCTGGTGCTGTTCACGCAGGAGAAGGGGGCGACCCGCGCGGCCTTCCAGAGCTTCGCCAAGGGGCGCGGCGCCTCCGACGTGGCGATCCCCGCCGAGGTGGTGGTGCTCGACGCGATCCCGATGCTCGGCTCCGGCAAGGTCGATCAGGTCTCCGTCGTCAAGCTGGCCCAGGAACGGGCCAAGGAAATTGCCGCCGCCTGACCACCTGTCCCACCCAGCCGGCCCGCATCACCCAAACGGGGGATGCGGGCGCAGGCCCGATGCCCTCGAATCACGAATACAGTCATGATTCGATCATTCCCCAGTGATCGAGATTCGTGGACTGGATTTCGCGATTCAAACGCGTGTCGACGAGGGGTTGAACATGCACAAGGGCAGGCGATTTCCGATCTGGCTGACCCGGCGGGCCTATTTCAAGCGGATCGCGCGCTGGACGAAGCCCGGCAAGGCCCACAAGGCCGCGCCGCAGATCCTCGAGACCGAGCCCGCCGCTCCCGCGTCCAACATCGTGCTGTTCCCGATCCGGGTGGGACAGGCGGTACGTCCGGCCTTCCCGGATTTGCGCGGCGTCAGCCTCGGCTGAGCCGTCCTTCCGGGACTTGCCGGCGCCGCCAGATCGGTGAATCTGTGTGCGCTGGCGGACTCGGAACCAGGAGCATGCGTGCCGGACCGCGGGCCTGATCCGAGCCCCGCCGCATCGCCCCGGCGCAGCCTGCACCGCGCCGCGAAGGTGAGCCTGGCGATCGCGGCGCTCGTGCTGGGGCTCCTGGCGGCCGGCGCCGGGATGGTCTGGCGCTACGCCGCGGCGCTGCCGCCCCTCGACCTCGCGGCGGCCTCGGCGCGCTCCACCGTGGTGCTCGACCGATCCGACACGCTACTGCGCCCCTTCGCCACCGCGGATGGCCGCTGGCGGCTGCCAGTCACCGCCGCGACCGTCGATCCGCGCTACCGGGCGATGCTGCTCGCCTACGAGGACCGGCGCTTCGAATCCCATCCGGGCGTCGACCCGGCGGCGATCCTGCGGGCCGCAGCGCAATGGCTGGGGCACGGGCGGATCCTATCGGGGGGCTCGACACTGTCGATGCAGGTCGCCCGCCTGGTCGAGCCGCGCCACGGGCGCTCGCTGGAGGCCAAGCTCCGGCAGGTGGTGCGGGCAGTCGCGCTGGAGCGGCAGCTCGGCAAGGCGGCCATGCTCGACTTCTACCTGGCGCTCGCCCCCTATGGCGGCCCTCTCGAAGGCGTGCGGGCGGCGAGCCTCGCCTATTTCGGGCGTGAGCCGGTGCGGCTGACGACGGCGCAGGCCGCCCTGCTGGTCGCCCTGCCGCAATCCCCCGAGACCCGCCGGCCCGACCGGTTCCCGGACCGCGCCCGAGCCGCCCGCGACCGGGTGCTCGACCTCGCTGCGAGCCGGGGCCTCGTCAGCGCCGCCGAGGCCGCCGCCGCCAAGGCGGAGCCGGTGCCGACCGCGCGACAGCCGTTCCCGATGCTGGCAGCCCACGCCGCCGAGGCGGCGGTGGCGGCCGAGCCCGGGACGCCGGTGATCCGCCTCGCCATCGACGGGCGGTTGCAGGCGCGGCTGGAGACGCTCGCGGCCGAGCGCGCCGCCGCGGCCGGACCGGCCCTCTCCGCGGCGATCGTGGTGCTCGACAACCGCGATGGCCGCGTCCTCGCCCAGGTCGGCAGCGCCGGCTACCTGGACCCGAGCCGGCGCGGGGCGATCGACATGACCCTGGCCGTGCGCTCGCCGGGCTCGGCCCTGAAGCCCTTCGTCTACGCGCTGGCCTTCGAGAACGGCCTCGCCCATCCCGAGACGCTGCTGGAGGACCGCCCGGCCCGGTTCTCGGCGAACTACGCGCCGGAGAATTTCGACCTGACCTTCCAGGGGACGGTCACAGCCCGGCGCGCCCTGCAGCTCTCGCTCAACGTGCCCGCGGTGGCGCTGATGGAGGCGGTCGGGCCGGCGCGCTTCATCGCCCGGCTGCGCGCGGCCGGCGCCGGGATCCAGCTCCCGCGCGAGGCGGCGCCGGGCCTGCCGGTGGCGCTCGGCGGCCTCGGCATCACGCTCACCGACCTCGCGCGGCTCTATGCGGGACTGGCCCGCGGCGGGTCGGTGCCGGACATCCAGCGCCGGGCCGGAGACGCCGCCGGGACCGGCCCGGAGCACCGGGTGACCGAGCCGGTGGCGGCCTGGTACGTCGCCGACATCCTGCGCGGAACGCCGCCGCCGGAGAACGCGCTGACGAACCGCATCGCCTACAAGACCGGCACCTCCTTCGGCTACCGCGACGCCTGGGCGGCCGGCTTCGACCGGCACGTCACCGTGGTGGCCTGGATCGGCCGGCCGGACGGTGCCGCGGTGCCGGGCCTCGTCGGCCGGGTGGCCGCGGCCCCGATCCTGTTCGACGCCTTCGCGCGGCTCGGGATCGAGCCCGAGCCGATCCCGCAGCCCCGCAACGTGCTGAGCGTCGCCGAGGCCGGCGGCCTGCCGCCGCCGCTGCGGCGCCTGCATCGCGACGGGGCGGAAATGCAGGGCCCGGCGCTCAAGATCGCCTATCCCCCGGACGGCGCGCGGATCGATCTGGGCCTCGCGGGCGAGCGCGGGGACGATCGCGACGCAGCGGGCCAAGGTCTCGCCCTGAAGGCGCTCGGCGGGGTTCCGCCGCTGACCTGGCTGGTCGACGGCCAGCCCGTGGCACAGACGCCCCGGCGCCGGGCCGAGTGGGTCCCGGGCGGGGCCGGATTCGCGCGAATCTCGGTTTTCGATGCAACGGGCGCGAGTGACAGCGTCTCCATCCGGATCGAGTGACGGGCCGGTCCAGAGATTGAGCCGACGAAAATGCCTGGGGTGCGTCACTCTGCACCCGACAATACGTTCGTGAACGCAGATCTTCCTCGCCGGATTCATCGCTCATCAACGAATACCGGTCTAGTGCTCGCCGGTGAGGTCGGTGATGGCTTGGAAGGTCGGCGCCGGGATCGCGGTGCTCCTCGGATTGGTCGGCGTGGCGGCAGGGCTCGGCAGCGATGCCGATCCGCGCCGGGCCGGCTGGCGCGAGGCCTATCGTCCGCCCGCCGAGATCCCGTTCCCCAGCGAGAATCCCTACTCGGCCGCCAAGGCCGAGCTGGGCCGACGGCTGTTCTTCGACCCGATCCTGTCCGGCGACGGCACCCGGACCTGCGCCACCTGCCACCTCCCGGACCTCGGCTGGGGTGACGGGCGCGCCCGCGCCGCGACGCGCATGCAGGGCGAAATGGACCTGCGCACGCCGACGCTGATCAACGTCGCCTGGCAGGACGGCCCGATGGGCTGGGACGGGAAGTTCCCGTCCCTCGAATCCGTCGCCGCGATGCCGATGACCTCGCCATCCAACATGAACCTGCCGATGGCTGACGCGCTGGCCCGGCTCAGCGCCGATGCGCGCTACGCCTCCGCCTTCGCCAGCGCGTTCGACGATCCCGCGATCACCCGTGAGCGGCTGGAAGCGGCGCTGGCGACCTTCGAGCGCCTGATCGTCGCCGGGACGACCCCGTTCGACCGCTGGATCGCCGGCGATGAGGCGGCCATCGGCGCGGCGGCCAAGCGCGGGTTCGACCTGTTCAACGGCCGGGCCGACTGCGCGAGCTGCCATTCCGGCTGGTCGTTCACCGACAATTCGTTCCACGATATCGGCGTCGGCACCGGGACCGACATCGGTCGCGGCCGGTTCAAGCCGACGTCGGTCGCCCTGCGCTACGCCTTCAAGACCCCGACACTCCGGGAGATCGGCCGCCGGGCGCCCTACATGCACGACGGCTCGGCCCCGACCCTGGAGGCGGTGATCGATCTCTACAACCGCGGCGGCATCGACCGCCCGAGCCGATCCCGGGCCATCAAGCCGCTCCATCTCAGCGCAACGGAGCGGGCCGACCTGCTGGCGTTCCTGGGAACCCTCGCGACGGAACGGAGCCGCGACCTGACGACGGCCTCGTTCACCACCGCGGTCCCGGCGCCGTAACGGCGGCCCGGTCGACCGGGACGGGCATCGCGCGCAGGGATGACCCAGGGACACTCAATCCGCGAATGTCACGCACCATTGAGCTGCTTGGCTGCGCAAAATGCCGGGTGGCCTGCCCAAGCCAGAGGGGTATCCCGATCGCACCCTCATGCTCAGGTGGGAGCGAAGCGAGCCTTGCAGGAGCCCTCCAGCTGGCCACGCGATCCCGGGAGGCCCCTTCGAGGTCTGGCGATCTTCGATCGCAGGGCACCTCAGCATGAGGAGCATGAGGGCGCGGATGGGAAAGCCGCTTCAACGCGTTTCCCGAGCCGCTCACACAACACCCGCCGCATCGGCGGACGGGCAGCCGAACGGGCGTTGTGCGAAGGGCCCCGCTCTATCCCAACCGCGCTCGTCAGCGGGCGAGCCCTTGCTGGGGCGCACCGGTCACGCGTCGCTCGCATGCTTCGAGCGCGGCGGCGAACCGGGCCTCGCCGACCGTGTATTGGTGGGACAGGCTCGCCAGGCTGAGAAGGATCCAGACGCTGCCGAGGACGCTCGCCACCACCACGCCGAGCAGCACGTAGATCGTCCGGGTGTTGCGCCGAACCTCGATGGACAGGTCGTGGACGAGCTCCCGGTTGCCTTGAGAGAGGGCGTCTCTCGCGGCAACCAGCTCGTTGTGCATCTCGCTGATGACGTGGGTGGCGTTGTACAGCAGCAGAAGGTGGACGACGAAATCGTCGTCCGTGGTGGTGTTGAGAGCGGCCGCGACGCGCACGGCGAGCTGCCGCTCCCAAGGCAGGAGTTCCCGGCCGTGAACCGTCCGGTAGAACCGCTCGAGGTTGTTCACGGACGGAAGGCCTCGCGCCAGGCCGTGTGGAAGTTGCGCCGCAGGCGCCGTCCCTCGACGCGCAGGCGCATCGGCGCGGTGGTTGCAAGCTCCAGCCAGGTTATGTGCTGGATCCGCAGGGCCTCGATCAGGCGCTCGCCGATCCGCTCGATCTCGATGGTGCGGAAGTTCGGCTGCGCCTTCAGCTGACGGAACACGTCGGAGGCTTCCAGGTAATCGAAGTTGGTCGCCTGGGCGGTGTTCTTGGCCAGGATCGCCCGGTCGCATTCGAGCAGCAGCGGCCGGAGCTCTCGGAGCACGTCCAGGGCGGTGGGATCGACGGCGCCGGCGGCTACGACCACGCAGAGGCGGATCTTATCCTCGCGGCAGCTCTCGACGATGATCTCGGTGCTGCGCCGGGTCGTCTCGGTGTCGCCCGCCGGGAAATCGACCACGACGAAGCGCTCGGCAGCGTCGGATACGCGCTCGATCAGGTCCTGCACCAGGGTCGGGTCGACGCGGCCGGTGGAATCCTCCGCGCGCAGGCGCTGCCGGAAGCAGGAGACGCCCGGGCGGCGCGGAACGAAGTTCTGGCTGCCCGGCTCGGTCTCGCGCATCAGCGCCGTGTGGAAGTGCCGGTTGGCCGGATCGGTGTCGACCGCCAGGACGGGGCCGACCTCGGCGCAGAGATCGGCGATTTGCAGGGCGATGGTCGTCTTGCCGACGCCGCCCTTGCCGCCGAGGCACAGGATCAGGACCTTCGAATTCCCCGAGCCGAGGAGATCCTGCTGGATGTCCTGGAGTTCGGACGGGGTGTACCAGGCCGGAACCTTGAGCTGCGTGGCGTCGGTCATAGAAATCTCCTTGGTGTGAATGGCGCAGGGCTGCGTTCGCGCGGGCGTGGCTGCGGCGCGTGAAGACGGTCCTGCGGAGGTGTCAGAGTTCGTGTCGTCGATCCGGGCCCGGCCCGGTGGCGGATGGGCCGGATATCGGCGCCGACCGCGGGCCGGCGCCGCCCGTGCGCGTCAGGAGGCCGGACGCTCTCAAGCAGCCGGTCCCCGGTTGTACCCGGGCGCTGAAGCGGAAGCCGCGTGCCACGGCTGCCTGACGCCCAACCGTGGCATCGAGCCGACCAGGTCGGGACCGGGAATAGTTGCCCACTTCACGCCTTGCACTCCATTGCCGGCCCGGTACCGCGGCGGGGCCGCGCCCGATCGCAGCCCGGGCGGCGTCGCGCAGGACAGAGAGTTCGCCCAGCTCTCGGCGCAAGGCAAGCCTATAAGTTCCGATGTTGACAGCTTATCCTCAGTTATAAAGCCAAAATCGAAGAATAATTTCCGCGCAATTTTCGCAACTTTCCAGACTAATTCTTCCGAAACAGCTTCCTTCTATAAGTACAGAACCGCCATTTGCAAATTAAATCAACAAATATGCGCCGAAAACAAACAGACTCCATCTCAAATCACACGGCAGCGCGGCCACAGCCGCTTAGAAACGGGAGGGTCGCCGATGCGACAGCGCCGACGTCCGGAGACATGCCCCTGGAACGCTGCTGAACGGAGCGGGGATCGGTGGGCGGCTGTCCGGGCCTGGATCCGGATCCCTGCCGCGGTGCAACCGGCCATCGCCTAGGTTGCACGCGCAATTCACAGCGTTAACCTTCCACTCATATTCATTAACAAACTATTGGCGAAGAGCTGAAGAGGCTATCTAAATAGCCCGGTAACCACGGTGTCGGCAGGCACCGGCGAGGCTCCGATGTCAGCATTCAAGAATAAGCGCACCTCCACCGGATACGCCCTCGCCACCGCGGGAGCGGCGAGCCTCGCGGCCACGAGCGAGGCGCAGGCCCATGTGAAGTGGTTTTGCGCCTACGATGTCGCCGGGCAGCCGCAGGGCCTCGAACAGGTGCTGTGCGCGAATTTCGAGGGGCTGACCGTGCTCGCCCTGGTCTGCCTGATGTTCGGGTGCCTGGCCGAGGGAACGCCGCTGGGCGGCGCGCTGCTCAACGCCCTCGACCGCGTGACCGCCCGGATCCGCACCGACACCGAGCTGCTGGTGCGGGCCACGCTGGGCTTCTTCTTCGTCTCACTCTGGGAACTCGGCGGCATCATCCTGACCCCCGAGCTGAAGACTGATGTCGCCTGGATCCCGTGGTTCCAGCTGGCGCTCGCCGGCTGCCTGATCTGGCGCCGCACCATGCCGCTCACAGGCCTGGGCATCGTGTTCCTGTTCAGCTTCGCCACGGCGCAGTACGGCGTCTTCCACCTCGCCGACTACCCGATCTTCCTCGGCGTGGCCGTCTACCTGATCTGCCGCGGCCTCGACCTCGCGCCCTTCGGCCTTCGTCCGCTCGACATCGTCCGCTGGACCGCCGCGATCACGCTGATGTGGGCGTCGATCGAGAAGTGGGCCTACCCGCAATGGACCGATCCGCTGCTCGCCGCCAAGCCGCAGATGACGCTCGGCGCGACCCCCGAGCTGTTCATGCAGGCCGCCGGCGTCATCGAGTTCACCCTGGCCTTCGCGCTGATCTGGACCCCGCTGGTCCGGCGTTGCGCGGCGATCATCCTGGCCGCGATCTTCGTCTCGGCGGTGTTCGAGTTCGGCAAGGTCGATGCGATCGGCCATTCCGGGATCATCGTGGTGCTGATCGGCATCGCCGCCGACGACGTCCGGATGGCGGTCCGCGCCCGGCACGTGGTGCTGGCCCCGGCCTGGTACGGGGCCGCCCTGGCGCTGTTCCTCTTCCTCTACTACGCCGGCCACGCGGCCCTGTTCGGCGGCTTCGAGACGCTGCCGGTGATCTGACGGGCGCTCAGCGCGCCGCGACCAGCGGTGCGAACACGTCGGTCAGCCCGGTGATCAGGATCTGGGTCCCGACGCAGAGCAGCAGGAAGGCGAACAGGCGCCCGGTCACCCGGGCCCGGGCCGGGCCGATCAGCGCCACGACCCGGTCGGCCGAGGCGTAGATGAGCGCGACCGCGAGCGCCACGACCAGGGCCGCCAGGGTGACGCCGATATAGAAGCCGAACCGGTCCGCGTAGGCGGCCGGCCGGTTCGACCCCAGGGTGATCGCCACCGCGATGGTGCCGGGCCCGGTGGTGAACGGCAGGGTCAGGGGGAAGAACGCGATCTCGGCGAGCGGCGCCGGCGCCGGATCCCCGCCGGTCTCGATCAGCGTCGTGGCACCGCGATCCTTCGAGCCCGACGCCTCCGCCTGCTTGCGCGCCTCGCGCGCCTCGGGTCGGTTGAGCTGGTTCCAGGCCGAGGACATCACCACCAGCCCCCCGGCGATCCGCAGGGCCGCCAGGGTCACGCCGAAGAAGTTGAGGATCGGCGTGCCGGCCCAGAGGGCGCCGAGCATCACCAGGGCGGCGTAGACCCCGATCTTGCGCGACAGCAGCACCCGCTCGGCATGACTGTAGGCGCTGGTCACCTGGGCGAAGATGAAGGCCCCGCCGATCGGGTTCACGATCGCGATCAGGCCCGAGAGGGCGAGCAGGAACTGCTGGATTGTGAAATCGATGCTCATGAGGGCCGCCGCCTAGACCAAGCGGCCCGTAACGGCCAGCCTCTTGAGCCGGTCAGCCCGGGGAGGGCGCCGGCACCAGCACCCGGGCCGGCGACAGGCGGCGGGCGCGGCGGACCTGCTGGACCGCCACCGGGCGGTAGAGCTGCTTGGTCGCGTCGACCACGTGCAGGCCGGCAAAGGGCAGCGCCAGTCCGGAGCCGAGCCGCTCCCAGGCCGGTCCCGTGCGCAGCATCAGCCGCGAGCGCACCGGCGGCATGTACAGGGTCTCGGCCCAGCCCTCGGGCGAGAACAGGGTGTCGCGCATCAGCCGGCCGAGCTGCGACCGGCTGTAGGGCTGGCCGTGGCCGAAGGGTGTCGCCTCGCGTCGGGCCCAGACCCCGCGCCGGTTGGGCACGACGAGGATCATCCGGCCCCCCGGGGTCAGCGTGCGCCAGACCTCCTGCAGCAGCTCCGTCGGGCTCTCGACCGATTCCAGCGCGTGGACCAGCACGACCCGGTCGATGGCGGCCTCGGGCAGCGGCATCATGGTCGGGTCGGCCAGCGCCGTGCAGGAACGGCCGGAGCCCGGCCAGTTCACCACCCCTTGCGTCGCCGGCATGAAGGCCAGGGTCCGCTCGGCGATGCAGTGGATCGGCCCGAGATACGGCGTCGCGTAGCCGATCCCGAGGACGCGCAGACCCGAGACGGAACCCAGAAACCCGTGGAGGGCGCGGGCGACGACGCGGTGCGTCTCGGCCCCCAGGGGGCTGGCGTAGAAGGCCCGCAGGCCGTTGACGTCGAGACGCATGGAGGAACGGGAGAATGAGGCCGGGACGACGATCCTCACTCAATGGTGGGCCGCGATGCCCGCGGCAAGCATCTCGGGATGTTCCGGCGGTGGAACCGGGCTTGATCGCCGCCGGTTCACGGCAGCAGATTTCGCGCTTCGCCGCGCCTTGCGAATCTTCGCGCCTCCTGACGAGGGACTCCAATGGCTGCCGAGACCGAGATCCGAACCTTCCTGTGCCGCAGCGACAATATCGGGGTCTTGATTCACGATCCCGTCAGCGGCGCCTGCGCGGCGATCGACGTGCCCGAGGCCGGCCCGGTCCTGAAGGCGCTGGGTGAGACCGGCTGGCGCCTGACCGACATCCTGGTCACCCATCGGCACGGCGATCACGTCGAGGGCATTTCGGCGGTGAAGCGTGCCACCGGGGCCCGAGTGGTCGCGCCGGCCAAAGCCGGCAACGCGGTCCCGGACGTGGATATGACGGTCGGCGAGGGCGACACCGTGCAGGTCGGCGGGCTCACGGCCCAGGTCTGGGAAACCCCCGGCCACTGCGCCGATCACGTCACCTACTGGTTCGAGGAGGCCGGCCTGGTCTGTTCGGGGGACACGCTGTTCACCCTCGGTTGCGGCCGGGTGATGGAGAGCCCGCCCGAGACCCTGTGGCGCTCCCTGCGGCGGTTCGAACACCTGCCCGACGCAACGCGGGTGTTCAGCGGCCACGATTACGTCCTGTCCAATGCCCGCTTCGCCCTGGCGGCGGAACCCGACAACCGCGATCTGTTGGCGCGCAAGGCCGAGGCCGAGCGGGCCAAGGCCGAAGGTCGTTTTCTGATTCCCTCGACAATGGGCGATGAGCGCGCGACCAATCCGTTCCTGCGTGCGAGCCTACCGACGCTGGCTAAGTCAGTGGATCTTGCGCCCGGCACAGATCCGGAAGCGGTGTTTGTTGCGCTGCGTGCGTGGAAGGACCGCTTCTAGGACCGGTGATAACCAAGAAAATTTTGTTGCGTTCTCAAGCCGAACTGACACATACCCTGTGCAAGCGGTCCAATCCGCTCGGTCAACGGGCTCCCGGGGGGAAGCCGTAACGTCAACGCGAAGCGCCGGGACGCTTCCGCCGGTATGATGGGGGTCCGTCTCGCCCTACCACCTGTCCACCTCCCGCCTTCCGCTTCCGTTCCTTAAGCCAGAATCCGACGGGGCTAAGGAAGAGGCGCTCAGCGCAAAGTCCAAGATTTCTACAACAGACACGAATGCCAGTGACGCGCTTCGCGACACCGGCGAAGGGGCGGCCCCGTCGCGTCCCCGCGCGCCGGTCGCAGCCGATGTACGGTTGCTCGGTATCGCCACCGAGCACCTGTCCCGACTCGGACCCAAGCGCGTGACGGTGGTCGCCGTCGCGGCGGAAGCCGGGATGACGCATGCCAACGTCTACCGCTATTTCCCATCGAAGGACGCGCTCCTCGACGCGGTGGCCGGACGCTGGCTGCGCGAGGTCGAGGCGCGACTGGCCGGCATCGCCGACGCGCCGGACCCGGCCGACGACAAGATCGAGCGGCTGCTCACCGCCCTCGCGACGGTTCAGCGCGACGCCTTGTTCGACGAGCCCAACCTGTTCGCCGTCCATCTGGACGCCACGGTCTCGGCCCGGCCCATCGCCCGGCGGCACCGGGTGCGCCTGCGCAGCCTGGTGGAGCGCGTGGTCGAAGAAGGCATCACCTCGGGGATCTTCTCCGCCCGGGACCGAGAGCGGGCGATCGCCTACATCTTCGATGCGAGCTATCGCTTCACCCATCCGCTGGCGATCCAGCACGATGCGGAAGTCCCGCGCGACCTGATCGAGGCCCGGTTCGGCGCGGTCATCCACGCGATCCAGCGGGTCCTCCGCTCCGGGATTCTCTGACGCCGCAAGCGCGCGGCTCAACGTCTGCTACCGCATTCCAAGGCCCGGACATCGCGTCCGGGCCTTTCGCGTTTCAGCCCCTCCGATCGGGGCGCGATCCACAGGGTGGAACCGGACCGAAATCGGCGAAATGACAAGCTTTCGGATGTGTCATCCCGGCTTTCCGGGTTGGCCAAGCCAGAGTGCAGCGCCCCTAAAACCCTCACGTCATTGACGTTTCATCGCCATGCACTCCCTCGCGCGAGCGCTGGCGCGAGCCGAACCACCCCGGCTGCAACCGGCCATCGGGTTGAAGCGCCGAGGCTTTTCGGTCACACAGCCGCGCAGATTCCAGAGCGGCGAATCCCGCGTCGGGCCCGGCCAACGGACGGTCCCGACGCCTCGCCGATCCCACCGAAGACGACACGCAGCGGAGGTTGATCCGACATGGCTCGCAACAAGATCGCGCTCATCGGTGCCGGCCAGATCGGCGGCACCCTGGCCCTCCTGGCTGGCCTGAAGGATCTCGGCGACGTGGTGCTGTTCGACATCGTCGACGGCGTGCCGCAGGGCAAGGCGCTCGACATCGCCGAGGCCGCCCCGGTCGAGGGCTTCGACGCGACCTATGCGGGCGCGAGCGATTATTCCGCCATCAAGGGCGCCGACGTTGTGATCGTCACCGCCGGCGTGCCGCGCAAGCCCGGCATGAGCCGCGACGACCTGATCGGCATCAACCTCAAGGTCATGCAGGCGGTGGGCGAGGGCATCAAGAGCTACGCCCCGGACGCCTTCGTGATCTGCATCACCAACCCGCTCGACGCGATGGTCTGGGCCCTGCAGAAGTTCTCGGGCCTGCCCACCAACAAGATCGTCGGTATGGCCGGCGTGCTCGACTCGGCCCGCTTCCGCCACTTCCTGGCCGACGAGTTCAAGGTCTCGGTCGAGGACGTCACTGCCTTCGTGCTCGGCGGCCACGGCGACGATATGGTCCCGCTGGTGCGCTACTCGACGGTGGCCGGCGTGCCGCTCCCCGATCTGGTCAAGCTCGGCTGGACCACCCAGGAAAAGCTCGACGCCATGGTCGAGCGCACCCGCAAGGGCGGCGGCGAGATCGTCAACCTGCTCAAGACCGGCTCGGCCTTCTACGCGCCCGCCGCCTCCGCCATCGCGATGGCCGAGAGTTACCTGCGCGACAAGAAGCGGGTCCTGCCCTGCGCCGCCTATCTGGACGGCCAGTACGGCGTGAAGGGCATGTTCATCGGCGTGCCGATCGTCATCGGCGCCGGCGGCGTGGAGCGCGTCCTCGAAGTCACGTTCGACCCGGCCGAGAAGGCGATGTTCGACAAGTCCGTCGCCTCGGTGACCGGCCTGATCGAAGCCTGCAAGGGCGTCGACAGCAACCTCGCCTAAGATACGGCCCGGAGCGGCACGGTTGCAGCCGAGGCGGGGGCCGGTCACGGTCCCCACAGGCGGCTCGTCGCGTCGCTCTCCGCTCCTTGCTTCTCGCTCCTCATCAAGAGGCCCCGATGAACATCCATGAATACCAGGCCAAGGCCGTGTTGAAGGAGTTCGGCCTGCCGATCTCCCGCGGCGTGGCGATCTTCGACCCGTCGGAGGCCGAGGCCGCCGCCAAGGAACTCGGCGGCCCGGTCTGGGTCGTGAAGAGCCAGATCCACGCGGGCGGCCGCGGCAAGGGGACCTTCAAGGACGCCCCCCAGGGCGCAAAGGGCGGCGTGCGGGTCACCAAGTCCATCGACGAGGTGAAGCAGTACGCGAGCGAGATGCTCGGCCAGACCCTGGTGACGATCCAGACCGGTCCGGCCGGCAAGCAGGTCAACCGCCTCTACATCGAGGAAGGCGCCCAGATCGCCGAGGAATTCTACCTCTCGATGCTGGTCGACCGCGCCACCGGCGGCGTCGCCTTCGTGGTCTCCACCGAGGGTGGCATGGATATCGAGGCGGTCGCTCACGACACGCCCGAGAAGATCCACACGATCCCGGTCGATCCCGCCACGGGGGTGATGCCCCACCACGGCCGCGCGGTCGCCAAGGCCCTCGGGCTCACCGGCGCCCAGGCCAAGGAAGCGGCGGCGCTGACGGAGAAGCTCTACACCGCGTTCGTGTCCAAGGACATGAGCATGCTCGAGATCAATCCGCTGGTGCTCACCGCCGACGGCCATCTCAAGTGCCTCGACGCCAAGATCTCGTTCGACTCGAACGCGCTCTACAAGCACGCCGACATCGTCGCGCTGCGGGACGAGACCGAGGAGGACGCCAAGGAGATCGAGGCGTCCAAGTACGACCTCGCCTACATCGCGCTCGACGGCACGATCGGCTGCATGGTCAACGGCGCCGGCCTGGCCATGGCGACGCTCGACATCATCAAGCTCTACGGCGAGAGCCCGGCCAACTTCCTCGATGTCGGCGGCGGCGCTTCTGAGGAGAAGGTCACGGCGGCGTTCAAGATCATCACCGCCGATCCGCAGGTGAAGGGGATCCTCGTCAACATCTTCGGCGGGATCATGAAGTGCGACGTCATCGCCCGCGGCGTCATCGCCGCCGTCAAGGCGGTGGGCCTGCAGGTGCCGCTGGTCGTGCGCCTCGAAGGCACCAACGTCGAAGAGGGCAAGGACATCATCCGGGGCTCCGGCCTCAACGTGATCCCGGCGGACGACCTCGACGACGCCGCCCAGAAGATCGTCGCCGCCGTGAAGGGAGCCTGATCATGTCGGTGATGATCGACGCGAACACCAAGGTCATCTGCCAGGGCTTTACCGGCAAGAACGGGACCTTCCACTCCGAGCAGGCCATCGCGTACGGGACCAAGATGGTCGGCGGCACGAGCCCCGGCAAAGGCGGCTCGACCCATCTCGGCCTCCCGGTCTTCGACACGGTGGCGGAGGCCCGCGAGGCCACCGGCGCCGACGCCTCGGTGGTCTACGTGCCGCCGCCCGGCGCCGCCGACGCGATCTGCGAGGCGATCGCCGCGGAGATCCCGCTGATCGTGTGCATCACCGAGGGCATTCCGGTGCTCGACATGGTCAAGGTCAAGCGGGCGCTGACCGGCTCGAAGTCGCGCCTCGTCGGCCCGAACTGCCCCGGCATCGTCACCGCCGGCCAGTCGAAGATCGGCATCATGCCGGCCAACATCTTCCGCCAGGGCTCGGTCGGGATCGTGTCGCGCTCGGGCACGCTGACCTACGAGGCGGTGTTCCAGACCACCAATGCCGGCCTGGGCCAGACCACGGCCGTGGGCATCGGCGGCGACCCGGTGAAGGGCACCGAGTTCATCGACGTGCTGGAGCTGTTCCTGGCCGACCCGAAGACCGAGTCGATCGTGATGATCGGGGAGATCGGCGGCTCGGCCGAGGAGGAGGCCGCCCAGTTCCTGAAGGACGAGGCCAAGCGCGGGCGCAAGAAGCCGATGGTCGGGTTCATCGCCGGCCGCACGGCGCCTCCGGGCCGCCGCATGGGCCATGCCGGCGCGATCATCTCGGGCGGCAAGGGCGGCGCCGAGGACAAGATCGCCGCCATGGAGGCCGCGGGCATCCGCGTGTCGCCGTCGCCGGCCCGGCTCGGCTCGACGCTCGTCGACGTCCTCAAGGGCTGAGGCGTGCGCCTGCGTCGCGGCCCGCGCAGGGTCGCGACCCCCATATCGACGGGACGGGGCGGTCTGCCGCCCCGGATCACTTTCAGGGCGATCCGCCCCGCGAGCGGGTCGCCGTAAGGGCAGCCAGCCTGCCCGCGCGACAGGATGAACGGACCATGGCACGCCAGGACGTGAACGAAGCGCTTCTCGAAACCTCGTTCCTCTACGGCGCCAACGCCGCCTACATCGAGGAATTGCAGGCGGCCTACGCCCGCAACCCAGCCTCGGTCGATCCGGAATGGCAGACCTTCTTCAAGGGGCTCGGCGAGGACGAGACCCTGGTCGAGAAGAACGCCGCGGGCGCGTCCTGGGAGAAGCCCAACTGGCCGGTGCCGCTGAACGGCGAGCTGGTCTCGGCGCTCGATGGCAATTGGGGCGCCCTCGAGAAGGCGGTCGGCGACAGGATCGTCGCCCGGGACGCCAAGGAGGCCAAGCCCGGCAAGCCGGTCGACAGCGTCGCCGCCACCACCGGCGTGTCGGTGGAGCAGGCGACCAAGGACTCGGTCCGGGCGATCATGCTGATCCGCTCCTACCGCATGCGCGGCCATCTGCACGCCAAGCTCGACCCGCTGGGCCTGGCCCCGCGCGGCGACCACGAGGAGCTGCACCCGCAGCATTACGGCTTCACCGAGGAATCCGATTGGGACCGCCCGATCTTCCTCGACAACGTGCTCGGGCTTCAATTCGCGACGATCCGCGAGATCGTCGACATCTTGGAGCGGACCTACTGCCAGACCCTCGGCGTCGAGTTCATGCACATCTCCGATCCGGCCGAGAAGGCGTGGATCCAGGAGCGCATCGAGGGCAAGGACAAGGAGATCTCCTTCACGCCCGAGGGCCGGCGCGCCATCCTGAACAAGCTGATCGAGGCCGAGGGATTCGAGAAGTTTCTGGATCTTAAGTATACCGGCACCAAGCGCTTCGGCCTCGACGGCAGCGAGGCGATGATCCCGGCTCTCGAGCAGATCATCAAGCGCGGCGGCGCGCTCGGCGTGCGCGAGATCGTGCTCGGCATGGCCCATCGCGGCCGGCTCAACGTGCTCACCAACGTGATGGCCAAGCCGTTCCGGGCTGTCTTCCACGAATTCAAGGGCGGCTCCGCCTCGCCGGCCGAGGTCGAGGGCTCGGGCGACGTGAAGTATCACCTGGGCGCGTCCTCGGACCGCGCCTTCGACGGCAACAACGTCCACCTCTCGCTCACCGCCAACCCGTCCCACCTCGAGATCGTCGATCCGGTGGTGCTCGGTAAGGTCCGGGCCAAGCAGGACCAGTGGGCCAAGCCGCACATCCAGCGCGCCGCCGTGCTGCCGCTGCTGATCCACGGCGACGCCGCCTTCGCGGGCCAGGGCGTGGTCGCGGAGTGCTTCGGCCTGTCGGGGCTGAAGGGCCACCGCACCGGCGGCTCGGTGCACTTCATCATCAACAATCAGATCGGCTTCACCACCGATCCGCGCTTCTCGCGCTCCTCGCCCTATCCGTCGGACGTGGCCAAGATGGTCGAGGCGCCGATCTTCCACTGCAACGGCGACGATCCGGAGGCCGTGACCTTCGCGGCCAAGGTGGCGGTCGAGTACCGGCAGAAGTTCGGCAAGCCGGTCGTGATCGACATGCTGTGCTACCGCCGCTTCGGCCACAACGAGGGCGACGAGCCGGCCTTCACCCAGCCGAAGATGTACCAGCGGATCCGCAAGCACCCGTCGGTGCTGGAGACCTACGGGCGCAAGCTCGTCGAGAACGGCACCCTCGACCAGCAGGCGCTGGACGCCCGCAAGGCCGAGTTCCGCCAGATGCTCGACAGCGAACTCGACGTCGCCACCAACTACAAGGCCAACAAGGCCGACTGGCTGGACGGCCGCTGGGCCGGCTTCAAGGCGGTGCACGAGGATGTCGACGATCCGCGCCGCGGCCGTACCGCGGTGCCGGCCGAGACCCTGCAGGAGATCGGCCGCAAGATCACCCAGGCGCCCCCCGGCTTCCACCTGCACCGCACGATCCAGCGGTTCATGGACAACCGCGCCAAGGCAGTCGAGACCGGCGCCGGGATCGACTGGGCGACCGCCGAGGCCCTGGCCTTCGGGGCGACCCTGCTCGACGGCAACCGGGTCCGGCTCTCCGGCCAGGATGTGGAGCGCGGCACCTTCTCGCAGCGCCACGCGGTGGTGATCGACCAGGAGAATGAGCAGCGCTTCACGCCGCTCAACGCCATCCGCGAGGGCCAGGCCTCGATCGAGATCGTCAACTCGATGCTCTCCGAGGAGGCGGTGCTCGGCTTCGAGTACGGCTACTCCCTGGCCGAGCCGAACGCCCTTGTCCTCTGGGAAGCCCAGTTCGGCGACTTCGCCAATGGCGCCCAGGTGGTAATCGACCAGTTCATCGCGAGCGGCGAGCGCAAGTGGCTGCGCATGTCCGGCCTGGTGCTGCTGCTGCCGCACGGCTACGAGGGCCAGGGTCCCGAGCATTCCTCCGCCCGCCTGGAGCGCTACCTCCAGGCCTGCGCCGAGGACAACATGCAGGTGGCCAACGTCACCACCCCGGCGAACTACTTCCACATCCTGCGCCGGCAGCTGAAGCGGGACTTCCGCAAGCCGCTGGTGTTGATGACGCCGAAATCGCTGCTGCGCCACAAGCGGGCAGTCTCGACGCTCGACGCCCTGGCCGAGGGGTCCACCTTCCACCGCGTCCTGTGGGACGATGCCGAGGAGGAGGGCGCCCCCAACAAGCTCGTGCGCGACGACAAGATCCGCCGCGTCGTGCTGTGCTCCGGCAAGGTCTATTACGACCTGCTGGAGGAGCGGGAGAAGCGCGGGCTCAACGACATCTACCTGATGCGCGTCGAGCAGCTCTACCCGTTCCCGCTCAAGGCGCTCGCCACCGAGATGGGCCGGTTCCGCAACGCCGACGTCATCTGGTGCCAGGAGGAGCCCAAGAACATGGGCGCCTGGTCCTTCGTCGAGCCCTATCTCGAATGGGTGCTCGGCCAAGCGGGATCCGCAGTGAAGCGCGCCCGCTATGTCGGCCGCCCGGCCTCCGCATCCACGGCCGTGGGCCAGATGTCGAAGCACCAGGCCCAGCTCCAGGCGTTCCTCAACGAGGCGCTCGCGGTCTGATCTCTGGGACCCGCTGAGTTTTCGAGACCTGGCGGCGACCCGCTCGGGCCGCCGCCCTCAATCTCCAGGCCGTCCGGCACGGCCCAACCGATCCGGAAGTGCGAAAGACCATGGCTACCGACATCCTCGTCCCGACGCTCGGCGAATCCGTGACCGAGGCCACCATCGGCCGCTGGTTCAAGAAGCCCGGCGACACGGTCGCGGCCGACGAGCCGATCGTCGAGCTCGAGACCGACAAGGTTACCCTGGAGGTCAACGCCCCGGCGGCCGGCCAGCTCGGCGAGATCCTGGCCAAGGACGGCGAGACCGTCGAGCCCGGCGCGCTGCTCGGCTCGATCGTCGAGGCCGGCGCTTCGGCTGGCGGCAAGAAGGCCGCCGCGAAGGAGGCCCCGAAGGAGGCCGCCGAGACCAAGTCCGAGAGCCGCAGCGAGGCGCCCAAGGCCGCTCCGTCCGCCAAGGCAGAGGCGCCGGCCCAGGAATCCTCCGCCGGCTACGGCAACCACGGCGATGCGGGCGCCCCCGCGACCCAGCAGCGCCCTAGCGGCGATAACGGCCCGGCGGTGGCCAAGCTCGCCCGGGAGAGCGGTCTCGACCCGTCCGGCATCAACGGCTCCGGCAAGGACGGCCGCGTCACCAAGGGCGACATGCTTGGCGCGATCGCGAAGGGCCCGGCCCCGGCCGCCGCCCCCGCCAAGGAGGCTCGCCCGACCCTGCCCCGCGCGCCCTCGGCGCCGGACGATGCCGCGCGCGAGGAGCGCGTGCGCATGACGAAGCTGCGCCAGACCATCGCACGCCGCCTCAAGGACGCGCAGGATACCGCCGCGATGCTGACGACGTTCAACGACGTCGACATGTCGGCTGTTATGGCCCTGCGCAGCCAATACAAGGACATCTTCGAGAAGAAGCACGGTACGAAGCTCGGCTTCATGGGCTTCTTCACCAAGGCGGTGATCGGCGCTCTCAAGGACGTGCCGGCGGTCAATGCCGAGATCGACGGGCAGGATCTCGTCTACAAGAACTACTACCACATCGGCATTGCGGTCGGCACCGATAAGGGCCTGGTCGTACCGGTGGTGCGCGACGCCGACGACCTGTCCATCGCCGGCATCGAGAAGACCATCGCCGGCTTCGGCAAGAAGGCCCGCGACGGCAAGCTGTCCATTGAGGACATGCAGGGCGGCACCTTCACGATCACCAACGGCGGCATCTACGGCTCGCTGATGTCGACCCCGATCCTCAACGCCCCGCAATCGGGCATCCTTGGCATGCATCGCATCGAGGAGCGCCCGGTGGTCCGGGCCGGCAAGATCGAGGCGCGGCCGATGATGTACCTCGCGCTGTCATACGATCACCGGATCGTCGACGGTAAGGAGGCCGTGACCTTCCTGGTGCGGGTCAAGGAGGCCCTGGAGGATCCGGCCCGGCTCGTGCTGGATCTGTGATCGATAGGGCGGCGGAAAGATATCGGCATCGATCGGAAAGATTCGCTGATTGATGCCCACCATCGCCATCGTCGAAGGCGTTCGGATTACGATCCATCTCTACGATCACCTTCCGCCGCATCTGCACGCATTCTTCGCAGGCCAGGAGGCGAAGCTTTCGATCGTCACGGGCGAAGTCCTCAGCGGGGCTTTGCCGCGTGCGAAACTCGAGGCCATCCGCACGTGGCTGGCTGCCAATCGCGAACAGGTTTCCTATGTGTGGCGAGAAATCCGGGCCGGTCGCTACAGCGGGGGAATAATCGAATGAAGACGCATCGGATCGCCTCCGTGGGGCCCCTTCAGTATCCGACGCTCCGTGTCACGTTCGACGACGGCATCGCCGGTATCCTCGACTTGTCGGACCTAATTGCCGAAGGCGCCATCTTCGCGCCGCTGAAGGACGGAGCCTATTTCCGGACGGTGGCTGTCGGTGAAGGTGGCCGGACCTTTGGCTGGAATCTTGAAGCCGTCGGCCATGAGATCGATTTCTGCCCCGACGCGACGCGGATCCGGATCGAGACCCAGATCGTCGAGGATCTCGCGAGCCGATATGAATCGGCCCAGGCTGCAGCCGCATGAGTGAACCCATGAACGGATCAAGCGTCGCCATCGTCACCGGCGGCAGCCGCGGCATCGGGCGGGCGGTGTCGCTGCTCTTGGCAGAGCGCGGCTACGCGGTCTGCCTGAGCTACGTCTCCGACTCGGCCGCGGCCCAGGCGGTGGTGGATGCGATCACTGCCAAGGGCGGCAAGGCGCTGGCGGTGCGCAGCGATGTCGGCGTCGAAGCCGACGTACTCGCCCTGTTCCAGGTGGCCGACGGGCTCGGCCGGCTCGCCGCGCTCGTCAACAACGCCGGCGTGGTCGACATGAAGTCGGACGTGGCTGACATGAGCGCGGCCCGGCTCCAGCGGATGATGAACACCAACGTCGTCGGCAGCTTCCTGTGCGCCCGGGAGGCGGTGCGGCGCATGTCGACCAAGCGCGGCGGGGCAGGGGGCGCCATCGTCAACCTGTCCTCGGTGGCCGCCCGCCTCGGCGGCCCCGGCCAGTTCGTCGATTACGCCGCCTCGAAGGGCGCGATCGATACGCTGACCATCGGGCTCGCCCGCGAGGTCGCCGCGGAGGGCATCCGCGTCAACGCGGTGGCGCCCGGCATCATCGCCACCGACATTCATGCCAGCGGCGGCGAGCCCGACCGGGTCGAGCGCCTCGGGCCCGGCGTCCCGATGGGCCGCGCCGGCACCGCCGAAGAGGTCGCCGCGCCGATCGCGTGGCTGATCTCGGAGGAGGCGTCCTACACCACGGGCGCCATCCTCGACGTCGGCGGCGGCCGCTGAGCCCAACCTGTCCATCTCCCTTCTCTCCGACCGCCCCAGGCGGCATGACCGACCGGAAGCGAACTCCCATGTCCTACGATCTCGTCGTCATCGGCACCGGCCCCGGCGGCTATGTCTGCGCGATCCGCGCGGCACAGCTCGGCCTGCGGACCGCCGTCGTCGAGAAGCGTGCGACCCACGGCGGCACCTGCCTCAATGTCGGCTGCATCCCGTCGAAGGCGCTGCTTCACGCGTCCGAGGCCTTCGAGGAGGCGAACAAGCACTTCGCCGATCTCGGCATCGAGGTCAGCGGCGTGAAGCTCGACCTCAAGAAGATGATGAGCTTCAAGGCCGAGGGTGTGGCCGGCAACACCAAGGGTGTCGAGTTCCTGCTCAAGAAGAACAAGGTCGACACCTTCCACGGCACCGGCAAGATCGCGGGAGCCGGCCGGGTTGAGGTCGTGTCCGAGGATGGCGGCAACCAGATGCTCGAGACCAAGAGCATCGTCATCGCCACCGGGTCGGACGTGACGCGCCTGCCGGGCGTCACCATCGACGAGAAGGTGGTGGTCTCCTCCACGGGCGCCCTCGAGCTCGACCGGGTGCCGAAGAAGCTCCTGGTGATCGGCGCCGGCGTGATCGGGCTGGAGCTCGGCTCGGTCTGGCGCCGGCTCGGCGCCGAGGTCACCGTCGTGGAATATCTCGACCGGATTCTGCCCGGCATGGACGGCGAGGTCGGCAAGCAGTTCCAGCGGATCCTGACCAAGCAGGGCATCCAGTTCAAGCTGTCCACCAAGGTGACCGGCGTCGAGGTCGGCAAGAAGGGCGCGAACGTCACCGTGGAGCCGGCCGCGGGCGGCGAGGCGGAGATCCTGCAGGCGGATGTGGTCCTCGTGGCGATCGGCCGGGTGCCCTACACCGAGGGGCTCGGCCTCGACACGGTCGGCGTGCAGCGCGACGACAAGGGCCGGATCCTCACGGATTCGCACTACGCGACCAACGTCACCGGCATCTACGCGATCGGCGACGTGATCGCCGGGCCGATGCTCGCCCACAAGGCCGAGGACGAGGGCGTCGCGATCGCCGAGATGCTGGCCGGGCAGTCCGGCCACGTCAATTACGGGGTGATCCCGAACGTGGTCTACACCTTCCCGGAGGTGGCTTCCGTCGGCAAGACCGAGGAGGAGCTGACCAAGGACGGCATCGCCTACAATGCCGGCAAGTTCCCGTTCACGGCCAACGGCCGCGCCAAAGCGAACGGCACCACGGACGGCTTCGTGAAGGTGCTGGCCGATGCCCAGACCGACCGGGTGCTCGGCGTGCACATCGTCGGGGCGGATGCCGGCAACCTGATCGCCGAGGTCGCGGTGGCGATGGAGTTCGGGGCCTCCTCCGAGGACATCGCCCGCACCTGCCACGCGCACCCGACCCTGACCGAGGCGGTCAAGGAAGCGGCGCTCGCCGTGTCCAAGCGCGCCATCCACGTCTGATCGGTAAGACCCGGCGCGGGATCAGGCGATCTTGCGCCGGGCGTTCGGCAGGTCGGCGATCCGCAGGAGCGCGCTCGGCGCCGGCGAAGCGGTGAGCGCGTTCAGAAGATATGGCCGACGCAGCCCCAGGGCATTGTGCAGTGCCAGGTCGATGTCGCGGGGGTAGAACGGCATCCGCAGAACGGCATCCACCCCGAAATAGCGCCCGGCCTGGGCGATCGGCTCCAGCTCGGCGGTGGTCAGCAGGGTGATCCGGGTTGCCAGGCCGAGCGGCTGGAGCTGGCAGGCGAGCTCCATCCCGTCGATGCCGCCGAGCTTCACATCGATGAACGCGAAGTCGTAGGCACCGAGCTTCAGCTGCTTGAGGGCGTGGCGGCCGCAATCGGTCTCCTCGAGCTCGATCGCGAAGCCGCTGCGCGCCACCACCCGGCTGATCGCGGTCCGCCCGGCAGCCGACGAGCAGGCGAGCAGAGCCCGGGTCGGGGTCCGGCGGCGGGCATCGGCATGGAGGAGCTGCTCGATGTGGCTCGGATTGAGCGGCGTCTTCAGCACCTCGTAGGCGCCGAGGCTCTGAGCGATCTCCTGCCAATGCGCCAGCACGCGGGTGGCGACCAGAACGAGGCAGGGCGGCTCGGCCCCCGCCCGGCGCGCCACCGCGACCGCCTCAGGTCCGCTCAGGTCTTCGAGCTGCAGCCCGACGAAGGCGAGACTGGGGCGTTGCCGGAGAAGGTTGTCGCACAGCGCCTGGCCCGATGTCGCCTCGGCGATCACGGCCTTTGGGTCGAAGCGTTGGACGATAGCCTTGAGGGCGGCGCGTCGCCCGGCATCGCAATCCGCGATCACGACACGGGCGGGCGACCTGGCCTCATCAAGCTCCATGGCACCGCCCCGACAGATCCAATTCCCCGATCAGGAGAATGAACGCGGATCATGACGAAGCCCTTAAACGTGCGCTCGATAAGACGCGTCGACACATATTCAGCGCAACAATCGCGTATTAGCCGCCCTTATCACTGCTATAGGCCAGTCGAGATCAGCGGCCGGCCCGGGGATGCGCCGCCGTATAAACGCTCATGAGCCGGGCGGCATCGACCTGGGTGTAGAGCTGCGTCGTCGACAGGGAGGCATGGCCGAGCAGTTCCTGGATCGCGCGCAGCTCGCCCTGGCGGGCGAGCAGATGCGTCGCAAAGGAATGGCGCAGGGCATGCGGGGTCGCGCTCTCGGGCAGGCCGAGGGCGCCGCGGGCGCGGGCCACGGTGTACTGGATGATGCGTGGCGAGAGCGCGCCGCCGCGGGCACCGACGAAGAGCGGCCCCTCCGGCGGCAGCGGCAGCGGGCAGGCGGCCACGTAATCGGCCACCGCCTGCGCGACCACCGGCAGGATCGGGACCATCCGCTGCTTGCCGCCCTTGCCCAGCACCGTCACCTGATCGCTGCCCGGAAGCGGCGCGTCGCGGCGGGTCAGGCCCAGGGCCTCGGAGATGCGCAGGCCGGCGCCGTAGAGCAGGGCCAGGACCGCGGCATCCCGAGCGAGCACCCAGGGCTCGCGCTCCTCGCCGGCCCGGATGGCCGTGTCGGTGAGCGCCACCGCGGCGGCGACCGGCAGCGGCCGGGGCAGACGCCGCGGAACCTTGGGCGCCCGCACGCCGCCGAGCGCCGAGACGCTGCCGTAGCCCTCGCGCTCCAGGAAGCGCCCGAACGAACGCAATCCCGCCAGCATCCGCATCAGCGAGCGCCCGGACACTTCCTCGGCCCGGCGCGCGGCCATGAAGGCGCGGATGTCGCGCACCTTCAGGGCCACCAGCATCGGGATGGTCGGCGTGCCCAGGCGCGACGCGAGGTGGACCAGAAACTGGCGCACATCGCGGCTGTAGGCCTCGACGGTGTTGGGCGACATACGCCGCTCCCGCGCCAAGCCGTCGGCCCAGGCATAGACCGCTTCGCGCAGGCGCGAATCACCCGGAATCAGGATCAGGTCGTCGGCCGTCTCGTGCGCGCTCATGGCTCCACTCGACCGCTTTTTCGTTGTCTTGGGCTTAACGGCCAGGGGGGAGCCGCCTCTCAGTTCAGGATCCCGTCCTTGCCCTGGAACCCGGCCAGCGGCGCGGTGAGGACGCAGTGCAGCCCGGTCTCCCGGTAATCCAGGGCGACCGCCCCGGCCACGGTGCCCGCGAAGGCGCGCTCGATCAGGCGGGTGCCGAACCCCTTGCGCGAGGGCGGGACCACCGAGGGACCGCCGGATTCCGCCCAGCTCAGCCGGAGCTGCGGGCCGTCGGCCAGGGCCTCGATCTCCCAGGTGACGCCGACATGCCCCGCCGCAGCCGACAGGGCGCCGAACTTGGCCGCGTTGGTCGCCAGCTCGTGGATCATCAGCGCCAGGGCGAGGGCCGCCTTCGGCCCGATATCGAGAGCCGGCCCCTCGACTTGCAGCCGGCCGGGTCGGGCATTGTCGTGGAGCGCCAGGGCGCCCCGGATCACCGCCTCCATGCGGGCCCGCTCGGCATTGCCGGCGAGCAGGATGTCGTGCGCCTTGCCCAGCGCCAGCAGGCGCTGCAGCAGGGCGTCGCGGGCGGAGGCGACGTCGGGCGCGTCGCGCAGGGTCTGCGAGGCGATCGCCTGGACCATCGCCAAGGTGTTCTTCAGCCGGTGGCTGAGTTCCTGGCTGAGCATCTCCCGATGCGCGTCGGCCTCGGCCTGCTGGGTCGCGTCGAGCATCACGCCGGTCATCCGGGTGGCGGTGCCGTCGGCGGTGCGGACGATGATGGCGCGGTTGAGCACCGTGGCGTAGGTCCCGTCCGCCCGCCGGAAGCGGTACCGTTCGCTCCAGCGGAGCGACGCGTCCGCGATGGCGGCGCGGACGCTGCGGCGGACGCGGTCGCCATCCTCCGGGTGGATGTGGTCGTACCACCAGTCGGTGCTCGGCTCGATCTCAGCCGGCCGGTACCCGTAGAGCGCGGACAGGCCCTCGTCCCAGTGGATCCGGCCGGTCTGCGGGTTCCAGTCCCAGATCAGGTCCGTGGTCGCCCGCGACGAGAGCCGGTAGCGCTCCTCGGAGATCGCCAGAGCGTCGCGCGCCTGGCGCTCGGCCGTCAGGGCCGCCTCCCGCTCCCGGACCGCCCGGCGCAGCTCGAGCTGCGCCATCACCTGCTGCGCCAGCGCCCGGAGGGCAAACGCCTGGTCCGGCTTCAGGCCATCGGGCCGAGGCGCCATGTCGATCACGCACAGGGTCCCGATCGCCACGCCGTCCTCGGTCCGGAGCACGGCGCCAGCATAGAACCGGATGTGCGGTGGCGCGGTCACCAGGGTGTTCTCGCAGGTGCGCGGGTCGGCCGTCAGGTCGGGGATCACCAACAGCCCGTCCGCGGAGCCCAGCGCGTGGGCGCAGACCGACTGGCTCAAGGGCGTCTCGCAGGAGGGGAAGCCGCGCCGGGCCTTGAACCATTGCCGGTCGGCTGCGACGAGGCTGACGAGCCCCACCGGCACCGCGCAGATCTGTGTCGCCAGCGTGACGATGTCGTCGAAGGCCGGCTCGCGCGGCGTATCGAGGATGCCGTAGCTGCGGAGGACCTGGAGGCGAGCGGTCTCGATCGAGTCTGACATGGCCGGGGGCGTTGGATCGGGCAGCGGGGCCCGGGAAGCACGCGGAGGCGATCGGGATCGGTCTTAGCCGATCTTGCGCGCAGGAGCATCTTGCACTTCCGGGGCAGATCTTCCCAGGATGCATATTCAACTGGTTTATCTTCCGTGGCTCGCCCGGCGCCGATCCGCGTGCCAAGCTCGCGCGATGACGCTCCTCGCCTATGCCGGTGCCGCGATCGCGGAGATCGCCGGATGCTTCGCGTTCTGGGCTTGGCTCCGGCTCGGTCGGTCGGCCTGGTGGGCGCTTCCGGGCCTCGCCTCCCTGGTGGCGTTCGCCGGCCTGCTGACCCTGGTGGACAGCCCGGCGGCGGGGCGCGCCTTCGCGGCCTATGGCGGGGTCTACGTCGCCGCCTCGATCCTGTGGCTGTGGCTCGCCGAGGGGCAGCGGCCCGACCGGTGGGACCTCGCCGGCAGTTTGGTATGTCTGGCCGGGACGGCGATCATCCTGCTCGGGCGGCGCGGATGAGGCGGCTTCACCGCCCGAGCGGGTAGAACTCGTCGTTCGGCCGCAGCTCGGCGACGCTGGCCAGGCGGTTCGAGAGAGCGAACAGGGCGGTGATCGCGGTGATGTCCCAGACGTCGTCCGGGCTGAAACCGTGGCCCGCGAGCACCGCGTGATCCTCGGCCTCGACGGTATGGGCTTCCTTCGCCACCTTCAGTGCGAAGGCCAGCATCGCGCGCTGGCGCGGGGTGATGTCCGCCTTGGCGTAGGCGACGGCGACTTGGTCGGCCAGAAGCGGGTTCTTGGCCCGGACCCGCAGGATCGCGCCATGGGCGACCACGCAGTAGAGGCAATTGTTGGCCGCGCTGGTGGCGACCACGATCATCTCGCGCTCGGCTTTGGTGAGGCCGCCGGGCCGGTCCATCAGCGCGTCGTGATAGGCCATGAAGGCGCGGAACTCGTCCGGGCGGTGCGCCAGCGCCAGGAAGATGTTGGGCACGAAGCCCGCCTTCTCCTGCACCAGGGCGATGCGGGCGCGCAGGTCGTCGGGCATCTCGGACAGCTTCGGGACCGGGAAGCGGCTGATCGGCGGTGTCGCGGGCATAGTCGGGTCCCCAGATTCCGGTCCCTTGGTGAAACCGGGCGTTCACGATACGTACGGCACGCTCGGCCCGGCCGTCGAGGGCAGCCGGCCTCCGGACCGCAACGCGGCCCGAGCATAACCCTGGAGCGTCATGAGCAGCATCGTCCGCATCCTGGGGATCGACCCGGGGCTCCGCCGCACCGGCTGGGGCCTTATCACCGCGCAGGGCAGCAAGCTGACCTACGGCGATTGCGGCGTCGTCACCTCGGATGGCGACTTGCCGCTGGCGCTCCGCCTGCGCGAGCTGTTCGAGGGGATCGGTCGCATCGTCGAGGCGCAGAAGCCCGACGAGGTCGCCGTGGAGGAGACCTTCGTCAATAAAGACGCCCAGGCGACGCTCAAGCTCGGCCACGCCCGGGCCATGGCGCTCGTGGTGCCGGCCAACGCCGGGCTGCCGGTGTTCGAGTACGCCGCCAACCTGATCAAGAAGACCGTGGCGGGTTCCGGTCACGCCGAGAAGGTGCAGATCCAGGCGATGGTCCGCTTTCTGCTGCCCAAGGCCGAGTTCCGGGTCGCAGACGCCGCCGACGCGCTGGCCATCGCGATCACCCATGCCAGCCACCGCGACGCGCACGCGCTGCGCAAGACGCATCTGCCGGAGGGCAAACGGCGCAGTCTCACCGGGCAGGCCGCCGCGGGGCAGGGATTGGCCGGGAAGGGATTTTCGGCGGCCGCCGCCGCGCGCATCGAGGCGGCCCTGGCGAAGCAAGGCTGATCGGGCAGGGCTGACGGGATCGGTCAGGAAACTTGGTGGGGGAAGTAGGACTCGAACCTACGAAGCTTACGCAGCGGATTTACAGTCCGCCCCCTTTGCCGCTCGGGACATTCCCCCAAGGCAGGTTTTTCACCCGCGGCGCCCTTATGGTGAGGGGCCGGCCGGGTGTCAACGCTTCTCGTGCAGCGATCCGCAGGCGCGACCTTCTGAAGGCGGCCTTTCGATGCGCATCACGCGGCAATCGCACCGCCGCATTCGAACGAATCACGCCGATTTCGCGAAAGAAACACGAACACCGTGGTGGTGCGGGGGATTCACAAAGGAATCGGGATCGGCCACGGTGCGGGCATGTCGCCCTGCTTCGCCGGCCAGTGACCCGTCCCGCCCCGTCCCTGCGGTCCCACCAGCGTACGTTGATGGCCCTCGTGGCGGCCATGGCGAGCGGGCAGGCGGCGCATGTCCGGAAGATCCTGGCCGCGGTGACACCGGGCGGCGGCAAGTCGCTGCTGCCGGTGATCGCGGCGCACACGCTGATCGCGGCGGGCCGGGTCGATCGCGTGGTCTGGGTGGTGCCGCGGGATTCCCTGCGCCTGCAGGCTGAGGAAGCCTTCGCCGATCCGCTCTGGCGCGCGGCTTTCGGCCATGCGCTGAGCGTGCGCGCCGCCGACAACGAGCGTGATCCGGCCCGGGGTCTCGCCGGCTACGTCACCACCTATCAGGCGGTAGCGGCCGCCCCGGCGCTGCATCTCGCCGAGGCGCGGGCGCACCGGACCCTACTGGTCGTCGACGAGGTCCACCACCTGCCGGTCCCGGGGCGTCCGGGGGCGGACGAGGCCTCCGCCGACGAGGAGGCCGAGGCGGGGGCGTGGTCCCGGGCGATGCTGCCGGTGATGGAGGCGGCCGAGATCGGCCTGTTCCTGTCCGGCACCCTGGAGCGGGCCGACGGCCGACGCATCCTCGGCCTGCCCTACAAGCCGGCGGCGCTCGGCCGTGGCCCGGAGATCGACCTCGAGGCGCCGGGGCTGGCGGTGATCGGCTACTCCCGGTCGCAGGCCCTGGCCGAGCGGGCGGTGCTGCCGGTCACGTTCGGGGCGATCGACGGCGAGGCGAGCTGGCTCGAAGGTGGCCGGATCGCCGGCGACAGCCCCCGGGTCGGGCCACACCGGCTGGGCGCCGGATCGGTCCGGGTCACGACCCGGCCGGCCCTGTTCACGGCCCTGCGTACCGGCTTCGCCCGGGATCTCCTGAGCGAATCCTTCTTCGCGACGAAGCGCCTGCGCGCCCGGCGCCGGTCCGAACTCGGCCTGCCGCCCGGCAAGATGGCACGGGGTCTCGGCAAGCTCCTCGTGGTGGCCCCGGATCAGGCGAGCGCACGTGCCTATCTGACGACCCTGCGGAGCTGGATGCCGGCCGGGCAGGGCGAGCGCGACGTCCGCCTGGCGACCTCGGGCCAGGGCGATGCTCACGCAGCCCTCGCGGCGTTCCGCCTGACCGCGGAGCCGGCGGTGCTGGTGACGGTGGCGATGGCCTATGAGGGGCTCGATGCCCCCGAGGTCGCGGTGGTGGCGGCCCTCACGCATATCCGCTCCCGCCCCTGGCTCGAGCAGATGCTCGCCCGGGCCACCCGGGTCGATCCGCATGCCGGGCCCTACGACAACCAGCAGGCGCTGATCTTCCATCCGGACGACCCGCTCTTCGCCCGGTTCCGCCTGGAACTGGAGACCGAGCAGGGCAGCAGCGTGCGGCCCAAGCGCGAGCGGCCGGCGAGCGCCATCGTCCCGGAGCGGACTCCGTGGCGCGACGAGGATCCCGGCGGGATCACGCCGCTGGAGAGCAACGCGATCGGCCTGCGCTACGCCCTGCTGCGCCCGCGGCTCACCGAGCCCGCCCCCGTGGCGCCGGCGCCGGAGCCGCCCTCGGTCACCGAGCGGACCCTGCGGCAGCGGCTCGCCGTGGCGGTGGCGAGCCAGGCCGTGGAGGACGAGGCGTCGCTGCGGGTGCCTCGGGGCGGTAACCTCGCGCATCGCTACAACGCCGTGCTCAAGCGCGTGCTCGGCAAGGGCCGGGCGACCATGACCCTGCCCGAACTGGAAGCGGCGCTGGCCTGGCTTGAACGCAACAGGCTCTCGGACCATCTCGACCGGCTCGACGGCGATGCCCGCTACGCGTGGTCCGCCCGCCAGCGCCGCAGCCGCTGGCAGCCGGAGCGCGCGGCTGGACGCTGACCCGTCGCGGTTCAGGGAGAAGGCGCGATGACCGAGAACCTGCCGTCCGATTTCGCGGCGACGCTGACCGGGAGCGCGCCGCCACACGCCTGGCCCGCCTCGCTCGCCGCCCTGTGGTGGCTGGCCAGGAACGCGACCGAAGCCGCGGACGCCACCTGGGCACGGGCGCATGCCCTGGTCCAGGACGCTTCGGGGCCGGACGCCGCCTGGGTGCACGCCCATCTGCATCGGATCGAGGGCGATTCCGGCAATGCGCGCTACTGGTACGACCGTGCCGGTCGTCCGGTGCCCCGCGGCTCGCTCGCGGAGGAGCGGGCAGCTCTCATCGCCGCCCTGTCGCGCGCCGGCTGAGCGCTGTTTGCCGGTCCGCTTCGGAGGCCGGCTGGCCCGGCTCCGCCCGTCGCGGCCGGCCGCAACCGTACCGGGCTCCATTCATCGAACGTGCGATGCCGCGCGGGTTAAATCTGAATAACTGAGCGACACAGCGTCCGGATCGGACGCGGAAAGATTGATTTCATCCCGAACACGCAAATCCAGATGCCGAACGGGGTTCATTTAATCGTCTCTCTCCAGTGAAAGGCTTGTGAATTTCTCGCTGGCTACGTGGTCTTCGATATCACACATCGGCGAAATCAGAATATGGCTGACTCCGTCGATTTCGGATCGTAAGGACCGTGCTGGTTATCGTGCTGAGCGTGAGCTGTTTAATCTGCGGTGTCGGTCTGGCGGGTCTTTCGCTGCGCGCCCCCGCGCGCGTGGCCGTCCTCGAACGTTGGAGCGGGATCTGTCTTGTGCTCGGCCTGTCCCTGCTGGGAATCGCGCTGTACGGCGCCCGCGGCTAGGTTTTGACACGCCGGAGCGCGTATCGCGGAACGCCCAGGCCGACAACCGGTTGACAGCCCGCCCGGCGCGCAGGCCGGGCCTTGATTATCGGAGCGGACCTATGAGCCTCCTCGGCAGCATCGTCGGCAAGATCCTCCACCCGTTCGGCGGCGGCACCGCGGACGCCGCGCCCTCGTCCACCTCGGGTTCCTCGAGCGGCTCGGCCGGCTCGAGCCCGGCCTCGCCCCCCGGCAGCGCGGGCGGTAGCGGCGAGGCCGTGGACGTCGAGGCCGTGCTCACCAGCCTCGCCGAGAAGACCCCGCAGAAGCTCGATTGGCGCCATTCCATCGTCGACCTGATGAAGCTGGTCGGCCTGGATTCCGGCCTGGCGTCGCGCAAGCAGCTCGCCGACGAGCTGCACTATACCGGCGACAAGGAAGACTCGGCTTCGATGAACATCTGGCTGCACAAGCAGGTGATGAAGAAGCTCGCTGAGAACGGCGGCAAGGTGCCGGAAGACCTCAAGAACTGATCCGCACGGATGGGGCCCGGCGCAGCAACCTGCGCCGGGCCTTCCACGCTCACCGCCCGGTGCGGACCCGGGTCCAGAGCCGGGTGACGTAGCGCTGGGTCCGGTCGTCCCAGGCCGTGTTGATCGACAGGCGCTGCATCGTCGCCTCGTCCGGGTAGATGCCGGGATTGCTCAGGATCTCGGGCTTTACGAACTTCTTCGCCGCGAGGTTGCCGCTGGCATAGGCCACGAAGTTGGTGTTGGCCGCCGCCACCTGGGGCCGCAGCATGTAGTCGATGAAGGCCAGGGCCTCGGCGGGATGAGCCGCATCCTTCGGGATCGCGAAGGTGTCGAACCACATGAGTGCGCCCTCTTTGGGCACCACATAGGCGATCTCGATCCCGTTCTTGGCCTCTTCGGCGCGACGTTTGGCCTGCATCACGTCGCCCGAATAGCCGACCGCCACGCAGATATCGCCGTTGGCCAGCGCCTGGATGTATTCCGAAGCGTGGAATTTCCGCACGCTGCCGCGCACCTTAAAGAGGGCGTCGGTCACGAGGGTCAGGTCGTCCCAGCGCTTGGAATCGGCCTTCGCGCCGAAGACCGGGAGCATGCTGGGGATCAGATCCTCGGGGCTGTCGAGCATCATGATCCCGCAATCCTTGAGCTTGTTCGCGGAAGCCGGATTGAGGACCACGGTCCAGGAATTCAGTGTCGCATTGGCGCCCAGCCGCTCGCGGACGGCGGCGACGTTGTAGCCGATGCCGGTCGTGCCCCACATGTAGTCGACCGCGTAGGTGTTCCCGGGGTCGTACACGGCGAGCCGACTGGAAATCTCAGGCCAGAGGTTGCCGAGGTTCTTCAGCTTGGCTTTGTCCAGCGGCAGGAAGGCGCCGGCCCGGATCAACCGCTGCAGATAGGGGCCGGAGGGCACGACGATGTCGTAACCGGATCGGCCGGCCAGCAGCTTGGTCTCCAAGATCTCGTTGTTGTCGTAGGTGTCGTAGACGACCTTGATCCCGGTCTCCCGGGTGAAGGCGTCGATCACCTTCGGGTCGATATAGTCCGACCAGTTGTAGATGTTGACGACCCGCTCCTCAGCGGCCCGAGCGGGTGGAGCCAGGCTCAGGAGCGCGGCCAGCAGCATTCCCGTCAGCAGCAAAAAGCCGGCGCCCGCGCGCGACGCGGACCGGCGCCGGCCCGGGACGGGGCGCCGGACCGATCGTTCGACCCGGCCCGTCCCGGCCCCGCTCATGCCTGCCTCGCGGCGACGATCACGATCTCGACCAGATATTGCGGATCGCACAGCCGCGCCTCGACGGTGGCGCGCACCGGGGGGTGCTCCTTGGACACCCAGGCGTCCCAGGCCGCGTTCATCTCGGCGAAGTGGCCGATATCGGCGAGATAGATGGTGGCCGACAGGATGTGATCCTTGTCGCTGCCCGCGCCGGCGAGCAGCCGGTCGATCTGCTCCAGGATGTTCTGGGTCTGCGCCGTGACCCCGGTTCCGACCGGATCGGACGCCACCTGGCCGGCGAGGTAGATGGTGTTGCCGTGGATCGCGCCCTGCGACATCCGCGATCCCGGTTCAATCCGTTCGATGCTCATTCCAGTCTCCGGCCGATGAAAGCCGGTATCTGCCGTGGCACCGGGGCGGCCGTAAAGGGCCGCGCGCCGACGCGTCGCGGGAACCGCAGGAAAATTCGCCCCTTCCTGTGCAGTTGCGAGCAACCGTGGCCGGCCACCGTGCGTTCACACGGCATCGCTTGTCATGCCTTGGGGTTCGTCATGGGTATTCTCTGGACCATCATCATCGGGTTCCTCGCCGGAATCATCGCCAAGTTCCTGATGCCCGGACCGAATGAGCCGTCGGGCTTCATCCTGACGACCATCCTGGGCATCGTCGGCGCCTTCGTGGCGACCTTCATCGGCCAGGCCGTCGGCTGGTACGGACCCAATCAGGGCGCAGGATTCATCGGCGCGGTCGTGGGCGCTGTCGTGGTGCTCTTCATCTACGGCATGATCGCCGGCCGTCGCCGCACGACCATCTGATCCGGTCCAGGCAACCGGAACGCGAAGGGGCGCCCCGCGGGGCGCCCCTTTTTTTGGGTTGATGGCCGGCCGAGGCGGCGGATCGCTCAGAGGTGATCCGCTGCCGCCTTCACGGCGCAATGGCCGGTGGCGCCGCGCACCGCCAGGCCGACGCCGACGACCAGCGCCAGCAGGCTGAGGATCTTGTTCGGCCGGGGCTGCGCCGCCGCGGCAGCGATCCCGAGCCCCAGAGCGACGGACACCGCCCGCTCGGTTGTGGTGAGGTTCGGCTGCCCGCTGAAGATGTCGTGGATCATTTCGTTGGCCATGAATGCTTTCCCGCTGTGAAGTCGCGGTGCGAACGCGGGCGCGGGGCGGGCGTTCCAACCGTCCCGCACGGTGGAGGCGTGCAGGATGCGCAGGCGACTCGCATGACGTCCCTTGCTGCGCAGTCGCAATCGACTGAGACCGGCCGAACGGGTGCAAGCCGAAGCTCTACGGCGCATGAAAAAGGCGCGGCCCCGAAGGACCGCGCCTTTCATTTCAAACCCGCACCGGCCGAAGCCCGCGCGGGAAAGTCATAAAAATCACTCGCTGGCGGATTCGCGGCGACGCTCGCCGCGGTGGCGGCCACCATTGTCCTCACGGCGGGGCTCGCCGTCCCGGTCGCTGCGGGTGGAATCGCGCTCGGCCTTCACCTTCTCGGTGATGTCCTCGCCGGTCTGCTGATCGACGACGCGCATGGACAGGCGGATCTTGCCGCGGTCGTCCTGACCGAGGAACTTCACCTTGACCTTGTCGCCTTCCTTGACGACGTCCGTCACCTTGGCGACCCGCTGGGCGGCGAGCTCCGAGATGTGGACGAGACCGTCCTTGGCGCCGAAGAAGTTCACGAAGGCGCCGAACTCCATGCACTTCACGATCGTGCCGTCGTAGATCATGCCGGTCTCGGGCTCGGCGACGATCGAGCGGATCCAGTTATAGGCCGCCTTGATCGCCTTGCCGTCGGCCGAGGCGATCTTCACGATGCCGGTATCCTCGATGTTGATCTTGGCGCCGGTCTTCTCGACGATCTCGCGGATCACCTTGCCACCGGTGCCGATCACGTCGCGGATCTTGTCGGTCGGGATCTGCATCGTCTCGATGCGCGGCGCGTACTCGCCGAGCTCCGGACGGGCGGCGGTGAGCGCCTTGGACATCTCGCTCAGGATGTGGGCGCGCCCGTCCTTCGCCTGGTCGAGGGCGACCCGCATGATCTCCTCGGTGATGCCGGCGATCTTGATATCCATCTGGAGCGAGGTCACGCCCTCGTCCGTGCCGGCCACCTTGAAGTCCATGTCGCCGAGGTGATCCTCGTCACCGAGGATGTCGGACAGGACCGCGAAGCGCTCACCCTCGAGGATGAGGCCCATGGCGATGCCGGCCACCGGACGGCGCAGGGGCACGCCGGCATCCATCAGCGACAGCGAGCCGCCGCAGACCGAAGCCATCGAGGACGAGCCGTTGGACTCCGTGATCTCCGACACGACGCGGATCGTGTAGGGGAACTCGTGCGCCGGCGGCAGCACCGGCCGGATCGCTCGCCAGGCGAGCTTGCCGTGGCCGATCTCACGACGGCCCGGGGAGCCCATGCGGCCGGTTTCACCCACCGAATAGGGAGGGAAGTTGTAGTGGAGCAGGAAGCGCTCCTTGTAGGTGCCGTCGAGCGAGTCGATGAACTGCTCGTCCTCGCCGGTGCCGAGGGTGGCTACCACGAGGGCCTGGGTCTCGCCGCGGGTGAACAGCGATGAGCCGTGGGCACGCGGCAGGACGCCGACCTCGGAGACGATCGGGCGGACCGTCTTCAGGTCGCGGCCGTCGATACGCGAGCCGGTATCAAGCACGTTCCAGCGCACGACCTTCGACTGCGCCTCCTTGAAGGCGGCCTTGACCTTCTCAGCCGGGTACTTCTCGGCGCCCTCGGGGCAGAGGGCTTCCATCACCTTCGCCTTCACGGCGTCGACGGCGGCGTAGCGCTCCTGCTTGACCGTCTTGGTATAGGCGGCGCGCAGCTCGGTCTCGCAGATCTCGAGGACCGCCTTCTCGACGTCGGCGTTCTCGGGAGCCTGGAAGTCGCGCGGCTCCTTGGCGGCCTTCTCGGCCAGGCGGATGATCGCCTCGATGACCGGCTGGAAGTGCTTGTGACCGAACATCACGGCCCCGAGCATCACGTCCTCGGAGAGCTCCTTGGCCTCCGACTCGACCATCAGCACCGCGTCCTGGGTGCCGGCGACGACGAGGTCGAGGCTCGACTCCTCCTTGGTCTCGGTGACCAGCGGGTTCAGCTTGTAGCCGCCGTTGACGTAGCCGACGCGCGCTGCGCCGATCGGGCCCATGAACGGCACGCCCGACAGGGTGAGGGCGGCGGAGGCCGCGACCATCGACACGATGTCCGGATCGTTCTCGAGGTCGTGGGTCAGGACGGTGACGACGACCTGGGTGTCGTTGCGCCAGCCGTTGACGAAGAGCGGACGGATCGGGCGATCGATCAGGCGGGAGACCAGGGTCTCCTTCTCGGAGGGACGGCCCTCGCGCTTGAAGTAGCCGCCCGGGATGCGGCCGGCGGCGTAGGCGCGCTCCTGGTAGTTCACGGTGAGCGGCAGGAAGTCGATGCCGGGCTTCGGCTCCTTGGTGGCGACCACGGTGGCGAGGACCGAGGTCTCGCCGTAGGTGGCCAGAACCGCGCCGTCAGCCTGGCGGGCGACCTTGCCGGTCTCGAGGACGAGCTTGCGGTCGCCCCACATCAGCTCTTCGCGTTGAACGTCGAACATTCTTATCTCTTCCTTGCCTTCGGCGGGCCAGGCCCGGCGCCGTCGGGGGCAAGACGGCGGGACACTTCGCGCGATGAAGTGTCTCGCGATCCTGCCCCGGCGCTGGCGCCTCGAAGCGACCCGTTTTTCGGGCGGCCGGACCCATTCCGGCAGCCCGAGAGTGTCGAACGCGGTCCCGAGCCGGGCTCGGAACCGCGCGTGGTGGATGTTAGCGGCGGATGCCGAGACGCTCGATGAGGGCGCGGTAGCGGGCCTCGTCCTTGCGCTTCACGTAGTCGAGCAGCGAGCGGCGCTGCGAGACCATCTTCAGCAGGCCTCGGCGGGAATGGTTGTCCTTGCCGTGGGTCTTGAAGTGGCCGGTCAGGTTGGTGATCCGCTCGGTGAGGATCGCGACCTGGACCTCGGGGGACCCGGTGTCCTTGGCGTCCTTGCGGTGTTCCTTGATGAGCGCGGTCTTGCGCTCTGCCGTGATCGACATCGCATGCCTTTCGGGTTGTGCTGGTCGGATGCGGCGCCCTGGTCGGGGCGCTCGAGCTCGGCGTTCGGCCGGTGCCGGGATGTCGTCCAGCACGGTCACAGCGCCAAGCGGCTCAAGCCCCGCCCGGTAACCCGGGCCGAGGCTGCGCGATCCATACACGAAACCGCTGGATACGCCAGCCCCGGGCCCGGAGGGCCGCGCCGCGGAAGGGTTAACGTCCGTGTGCTAGCCGGAACCCGCACGAAGGGTGGTCCGGCGATGAACGCGAGCCTCACCGACGCGTGCGGCGTCCTGGTGGCGACGCTGCTCGGCGTCCCCCTCATCCTGTTGCCGGGCTACGCCCTAGGCAGCCTGACCGGGATCCTGGGATTCCGCGCGCTCGGGACCGCAGACCGCCTGCTCTGTGCCGCGACGCTCGGCCTCGGCCTGCTGCCGATCCTCGACAGCCTGCTGGTCCAGGCTGCCGGCATCCCCGTCGCCGTGCTGGCGAATGCCGGGCTCGGGCTGGCGGGACTGGCCCCGGCGGTCCGGGCGGTCCGGAGCCGGATCGACCTCGCGGCCGCGGCAGGTCCGCTGGCGCTGATGCTGCTCTGGCTTGGGATCGTCGCCTACGCGCTGATCGACATCGATACCGGAACGGGCCTTTACCAGCCGGTGACCGTCATCGACCTCGTCAAGCATGCGAGCCTGACCCGAACGATCGTCGAGGCGGGCCTGCCGCCCCTGGACCCGTTCTTCGCCCGCCCTGAACGGGCCGGCTATTACTACTTCTTCTACACGCTCTGCGCGCTCGTCGACTGGGCCGGCGGGGCGCTGGTCGACGGACGCACCGCCTTCGCCGGGATGGCGTTCTGGACCGGGATCGGGTTGCTCGGCCTGCTGGACCGGCTGCTCGCCGCCACCGGGCTGGCGCACGAGACCTCCCGGCGCCGGGTACGGCTGGCGACCCTCCTGCTGCTCCCGGCGGGCGGGCTCGACATCCTTCTGGTCATCCGCAACCGGATCGAGACCGGGCTCTGGATCCCGATGCCGGAATGGCTGAACGAGCAGGTGCTGAACTGGCCGGGCTCCCTGGTCTGGGTTCCGCACCATGTCGCCGGCGCCATCGCGGGCTGGCTGGGGCTCCTGGCCCTGGCCGAGGCCGCGGACGGGCAACGTCGCGCGCCCGGCGCGACGGTGATCGTGGCGGGCACCGCGTTCGCGGCCTGCGCGGGCCTGTCGGTCTGGGTCTGCCTGGGCACGGTCGCGGCGGCCGGGACCTGGCTTGCCCTGCTCACGATCGAGCGCCGCTGGCGCGAGGCCGGTCGGCTCGTCGCGTCCGGGCTCGTCGCCGCCCTCCTGGCCGCGCCGTACCTGTCCGGGCTCCTGGCTAGCCGGAGCGAGGCCGGGCAAGCGATCGTCTTCGCAGTCCGGAGCTTCGGCCCGATCGAGGGCATGGCGGACAGCTGGGCCCTGAACCTGCTCCGCCTGATCCTGCTGCCGCTCAACTACTACCTGGCCTTCGGGGTCTTCGCCGCAGGTGCGTTCCTGTTCTGGCGGATGGTGCCCCGGAGCGAGGCGCACGCCCGAGAGGCCGGACGGCTGCTGACCATCGTGGCGGCCACCTCCCTGCTGATCGGCGGCTTCCTGCGCTCCGCGATCCTCTACAACGACCTGGGCTGGCGTGTGGTCCTACTGGCGCAGGTCGCAACTCTGGTCTGGACCGTGGCGGCCCTGATCCGGGCCGCAGGAGAACGACTCCGTCTTCCCGGCTTGATCGCGGCGCTGCTCCTGCTCGGCTACGCCACGACCCTCTATGGCTTCGCCGGGATGCGGGCCTATCCCGTTTCCGGCGTCCCGAGCTTCGCCTTTCTCAACGCCCGCCCCGACATCGATCGCGCCCTGCGGACGGCCTATACGTGGGCCGGCGCGCATCTGGCTCGGACCCTGGTGCTGCAGCACGCGCCCGGCGCGCCGCGCGTGTTCGATTTCGGTCTCTACGGAAGCCAGCCGGTCGCGGTGGCCGATCGGGAGGCGCGGCTGTTCGGCGCCTCGCAGGCGGCCGTCGCGGCCCGGCTCGCGCAGGTCGAGCCAATCTTCCGCGATGCGCTCGACGGGGACGAAGTGCGCCGCCGGGCCACCGCCGCCGGCATCGACGCGCTGGTCGTCACCGCGCAGGACGCCCCCTGGGCAAACCCGGATTCCTGGGTGTGGCGCGGCCGACCGCTCTATGCCGCGCCGCTCGTCCGAATCCTGGCGGTCGACGATCTCGGCGGAGGGGCTCGATGAATCCGACCACCCAGGCGCGCCTGGGGCAGGCGCTGCGCTGGCTCACGGCCCAGGCTGTGCTGCATGCCGGCGCCCTGCTCATCGGGCTCGCCTGTTTCGTGCTGCTGTTCCAGACGGATCTCTGGTCCGGCGTGACGATCCTGTTCTACCGCGGCTTGATCCTTCTGATCGTCGCTTTCCTGCTGACCGGTGCGGTGACGGTGCTCCTGGCCGGGCTCGGCCGCGCCTGGGGCCTGCGGCGCCGGGACGCCCTCGGCGCCTGCGTGCTGTCGCTCGCCCTGAACCTCAGCGTCTTCGTGATCTTCCCCGTCACGGTCGACCGCTCGATCAGCGTGTTCCTGCTCGGCCAGATGGCGGCCCGGCCCGAGGAGCGCTTCAGCGCCGAGCGGGCGCGGGCGGTGTTCGAGTCGGTCTATCTCGGCGCGTTCCACCAGATTGAGCGCCGTCTGGCGGAGCAGACCGCCTCGGGCAACGTCGCCCCGGCGGGCGACGGCTACGTCATCACCCCGCAGGGCCGCGCCTTCATGAGATTCTCGGGCCTGGTGGCCAGACTCTTCCGCACCGACAAGCGAATGGTGGAGGCTAAGCCGCCGACCGCGAAGATCACCGCGCCTTGAACACAAGGGATGTCGCGATTTCGCACCAGACCAACGCGATCATTGCGCCGCACAAACCCAGGCATCGAATCCCAAAATCAAAACCTAAATATTAAATCCGATGTAATTGCTTACGCCGCGACTCTAAAGAATCAAGAAAAGTAATCCTAGGTCTATCATATAAAATTCATGCGAAATCCGGCGTCTTCGGATAGCAATTTTATGTCTAAATTGCGGAGAAATCGCCGATCGACACCACTGGTCGCAGAGGACAGCGCCCTATATGTCCGGGCAACACTTTCTTTAGACTTGATCGCTGAAAGGTTGCGCCCGATGCCGAACCCTACGCCTTTCCGGTGATGCCTGCACGCCTTGGTCGATCAAGCCCCTCTCGTCGCGCCGCGGTCGAATGGGGGGTCGGAGCGCTCGGCTGCCTGGCCAGCCTGCTGGTGCCGCTGGCCGTTTTGGCGCTGCCCCAATCGAAGGTGGTGGCGGTTGTCGCACCGCCCGGCGCCGACACACCCGACGCCGTCCGGATCATCGCGGAGGCGGGCGGGAGCGTCCTGAACCGCGGCGGCTCGGACAACGTCCTGATGGCCCGTTCGGACCGGGTGGGCTTCGCGCGCCGTCTCTACGCCGCGGGCGCCCGTCTCGTCCTCGATGGTCGCCTCGCCGAGGGATGCGGACCGTCCGCACCCTCACCGTCTTCGTTGAACGCCGCCGCGGACACGGCCGGGAATCTGCCCTGATGAACCATCTCGAAACCCTTCAGCGCCGGTTCGGCCGCTTCCTGATCCCGCTTCTCTGGGCGCATGTCGCGCTGATCGGCGCGGCCGAAGCCGTGCTGACGTCGGCTTTTCCGGCTCTGGGGCCGGTGGTCGGCGCCATCTGCCTCGCGGGCGTCACGACGGTCCTGTGGTTGCGCGACCCGGCGAGCGCAGCCACCCGAATCGTGAGCGGGGTGGCCCTCGTGGGCATGGCAGCGCTCCTGCTGGTCGCTTTCGCCGGTCATCCCTGGCAGATCGACCTGCACATGTACTTCTTCGCCTGCCTGGCGATGCTGGCCGGCTGGTGCGACTGGCGCGTGATCCTGGCGGCGGCGGCGGCCACGGCCGTGCATCACCTCGCCCTCGACCTCGCGATGCCGGCCCTGATCTTTCCCGGCGGAACGGGCGATCTCGGCCGCGTGATCCTGCACGCGGTGATCGTGCTGATCGAGACCGGCATCCTGATCTGGGTATGCCGGACCGTGGAGGACTCCTTCCGGGCCCTCGCCTCGTCCGAGGCGCACGCGCAGGCGCAACTCGCCCGGGCCATGGAGCTGGAGCGCGAGGCCGCCTCGACCCGGTCCGCGCTCGAGGCCGCGCGCAAGTCCGGGACCGCGCAGCTCGCCCGCACCTTCGAGGAGACGATCGGCAGCATCCTCGATCACGTCGCCACGGCGGCCGACGCCGTCGAGGCGACGGCGGCCGGCATGGCCTCGACGGCGACCGCCACGGCGGACCGGTCCATCGCGGTGACGGCCGCCGCCGGCAGTGCCGCCGGCAAGGTCCGGAACGCCGCGGCGGCGGCCGCGGAGCTGGGCTCGACCATCGGCGAGATCGGCCGGCAGGTCGAGGTGTCGGCCGGGATGGCCCGCGATGCGGCCGACCAGGCCGCCGCGGCGACGCCGCTCGTCACCGAGCTGCGCACGGCGGCCGAACGCATCGGCGACGTGGTCGCGCTGATCTCGTCGATCGCCGCCCAGACCAACCTGCTCGCCCTCAACGCCACGATCGAGGCGGCCCGGGCCGGTGAGGCGGGCCGCGGCTTCGCGGTGGTCGCCGCCGAGGTCAAGATACTCGCGGATCAGACGGCGCAGGCCACGCAGGAGATCGCCGCGCAGGTCAACCGCATCCAGAGCTCCACAGGGCAGGCGGCCGCGGCGGTGGACGGCATCACCGTTCGGATCCACGACATGAGTGGCCTCGCCACCGCGATGACCGCGGCGGTCGAGCAGCAGGGCGTGGCCACGCGGGAGATCCTGCGGAACGTCTCGGAAGCCGCCACCGACACGAGCGCCATCACCGCCACGCTCACGGATGTGACGGGCGACGTGCAGGTCACGGGCTCCGAGGCCGGCCGCGTGCTTGCTTCGGTCTCCGACCTGTCGAAAGAGTTCGCGGACCTGCGCAGCGAGGTCGGGCGCTTCCTGGCTTCCGTGCGCGCCGCGTGAGGCCCGGCTCGGAACTTGCTGTCCGGGTTCCCATCCGACACATCCGGTGACCGAAGACCGTGAGCCTCGACATACCCGACACCGCCCTAGGCCCGATCGAGAACCCGACGGCCGGGCATTCCGGCCTCGCCCGCAGCCTCACCGCTCCGGGCCTCGTGGCGATCGGGCTCGGCGCCACGATCGGCGCAGGGGTCTTCGTCCTGACCGGGACCGCCGCGGCACAATATGCCGGTCCGGCGATCAGCCTCTCCTTCCTGATCGGCGGCATCGCCTGCGGCTTCGTTGGCCTGTGCTACGCCGAACTGGCCGCCATGATCCCCGAGGCCGGCTCGACCTATACCTACACGCGGGCGTGCCTCGGCCTGTTCCCGGCCTGGATCATCGGTTGGGACCTCGTGCTCGAATTCGCCATGGCGGCTGCGGCTGTCGCGGTCGGCTGGTCCGGCTACGCGCAATCGCTCGCGGCGGATTTCGGCTTGAAGCTGCCGGCGGCGCTGTCGGGCGCGCCGGGGGACGGGGGCCTCGTGAACCTGCCGGCGGCCGGCATCGTGCTGATGCTGACCGCGCTGCTGACGCGCTCGACCCGGGACGCCTCGCTGATCAACGGGCTCCTGGTGGCCTGCAAGGTCGCGATCATCCTCGCCTTCGTGGGCGTCGGGGTGGTCCATCTGCAGCCGGCCCTGTGGCACCCGTTCGTGCCGGACAATGCCGGTGCGTTCGGCAGCTACGGATGGAGCGGCGTGTTCCGCGGGGCCGCGGTGGTGTTCTTCGCCTTCATCGGCTTCGAGACGGTCGCGACCGCGGCGGGCGAGTGCCGGGCGCCCCAGCGCGACGCGCCGATCGGGCTGATCGGCTCGCTCGCGATCAGCGCCATCCTGTACGTGGCGGTGGCGGCGGTGCTGACCGGCCTCGTACCCTATCAGGAGCTGGACGTCGCGGACCCGATCGCCAAGGCGATCGACCGCCTGGCGCTGCCCAGCCTCGCCATCGTGATCAAGCTCGGCGCCCTCATCGGGCTGACCACCTCGGCGCTCACGGCACTCTACGGCCAGGGCCGGATCTTCTTCGCCATGGCTCGGGACGGGCTGCTGCCGCGCCTGTTCTGCCGGGTCGATCCGGCCACGCGGGCCCCGGTGACGAGCCAGGTGGTGATCGGGCTGTTCACCGCGGCGGTGGCCGGGCTGGTGCCGATCGATATCCTGGGCGAGCTCGTCAGCATCGGGACGCTGTTGGCATTCTGCCTGGTCTGCGCCCTCGTGCTGATCCTGCGCCGGACGCAGCCCGATCGGCCCCGGCCGTTCCGCGTACCGGCGGCGGCGCCGATGGCCGTGCTCGGCATCCTGTCCTGCCTGATCCTGATGGCCTCGCTGCCGGCCGACACCTGGATCCGGCTCGCGGTCTGGCTGGTGATCGGGCTGGCGATCTATGCCGGCTTCGGCAGGCGCAACGCCCGGCTCACCCGAGCAGGTTGAGCGTCGCCCGGCTGACCGAGTCGATCGAGGCCTCGGCACTGAGATTCAGCTCGTAGTTCCGGATCACGCGCTGCAGATCGGCCGATTCCAGAGCGACGTTGACGTTCGGCAGGCGGACATAGCCCTGCCGGTCGGCGGCCGCGTTGGACGGGTCGTAGCGCCGGCGGAAGTCGCTGCTGTCGCGCACGATGCGGCCCACCGGCTCGCGCGCCCTGTCCACGTCGACCGGCTGGAACACCGCGATCTTCCGGGCGTAGGGCGTCCCGCTCGGATCGGCCGGGGCCGAATCGGCGTTCGCGATGTTCTCGGAGATCGCCCGGATCCGGCCGCTCTGGACCCGACGGCCGTAGGCCAGCGCGTCCGTGGCCGCCTTGAGGGGGCTGGTATCCGGCATGCGAGTTGGCTCGGGCGGCACGGAGAGGGGGCGCACGATCCTCTGCGCAACGGCCTTAACGCTCGGTTAAGCGGCTCGTCCCGAGAGGCTTACCGCCTCGCGCAGGTCCCGCCCGTCGGTGAGCCGCAGGCCCCTGTGGCGCAGGGAGGCCAGCAGCGTGCGGTCCGGGAATGGGCAATAGGGCAGGATTTCCGTGGTCCGGCCTTCAGGCATCCGGTCCGTGCGGGCGATCGCGTCGAGCAGCCGGTCCAGCATGCCGCGCCCATGGGCGTGGAGCGCCACGGCCGCCCGCGTGGCCGTGGTTTCGGCCGGGAGCGGTACAGCCTCCTGGGCGAGGATCGCCCCGGTATCGATCGTGGCGGCGAGCCGGTGCAGGGTCATGCCGAAGCTGTCGGGCCCGTCGGCGAGCGCATGGATCGTCGGAACCGGGCCGCGATGGCGCGGCAGCAGGCCGGGATGGCCGTTGATGCCGCCCAGCCGCGCCAGCCCGATGGTCTCAGCCTTCAGGATCTGGTCGAAATGATACGTCAGGATCAGGTCGGGGGCGGTCTCGCGCAATCTTTGCGCGACCTCGGGGCCGTTGACGTCGTCGACCGTCAGGGTCGGGATACCGAGGCGCCGGCACAGGGTCTTAAGCGGCGTCGCTTCCGGCGCGTCGCCGCTGCCGGCCACCGCCTGGGTCAGGGGCGCCAGCGGGCGCAGCAGGTCCGGCAGCCCGAAATTCACCGCGAGATACGGCAGGATCCCGGCGCCGGAGCGCGCGAGGTGTCGACGGACCTGCCCGGTCAGGCCGCCGCTCGACGGCCGCTCCGCATTCGAGAGCCCGACGAAGGCGATGTCGGCCCGGTGATCGGCCACGAACCGGCGCACCACCCGCGCATTGGGCAGCGCCTCCAGGACGAACAGGGCGATCCGGGCGCGAGCCATCAGCGGCGCGGCCGACGCTGGAACCGGAAGGCATAGAGCCCGGCCCGGCGGATGCTCTCGGGCAGGAGGAGCACAGTGCGGGCCAGGGCCGCGAGGACGAACGGGAAGGCGACCACGTCACGATCCTTCGCGATACCCTTGACGATGTGCTGGGCCGCTTCCTCGGCGCTCATCTCCAGGGGGCGCCAGCCCTTCAACTCGCCGCCCATCGGGGTCTTCACGTAGCCCGGGGCCACGACGTTGACCTTCACGCCGCGCGGCCCGACCTTCTGGCGCAGGGCCAGGCCATGGGCGACCAGGGCGGCCTTGGCGCCGCTATAGGCCGGCGCATCCTGAAGCGGCGCGTAGGCGGCCAGCGAGGACATCAGCACGATCTGCCCGCGCCCGCGCTGGAGCATCAGGGTCAGGGTCGGCAGCACGATGTTGAGCGAGCCGGTGTAGTTGATGTCGGCGGTCTCGAACGCCGTCGCCTCCGGCTCGACCTCGCCCTTCTGGTTGCCGCCGTTCACCGCGGCATTGGCGATGACGAGGTCCAGCGGCTGGGCCGCGTCGGCTTTGTGGATCAGGTCGATCGCGGCGGCCCGGTCCCGGGTGTCGAGGCGCACCGCCTCGACGGTGGCGCCGCTCGCCCGGCAATCCCGGGCCACGGCTTCCAGGCGGTCGACATTGCGTCCGATGAGGATGAGGCTCACGTCGGCACGCGCATAATGGCGTGCGAGCGCAGCGCCGATACCGCTCGACGCGCCAGTGATCAGAATGCGGGGCATGACGCGGGTGCTACGCCGTGCAGCACGCAAAGATCAAGACCGGGAAGCGCGCACCGGTGACTTAAAGGCTCGGCTCGACCCGGAAACGCTCGGCGAAAACCGGCACGCTTCCTGTTACGCTTCAATAGACGGGCGCGAGTTGCCCGTCGCCCTCGCGGCCCTCGTGGATCGTCCGCGCGGCGGCCAGCATCGAATCGGGCAGGGCGGATTCCATCCGCGGCACCGAGCCGGCCACCGCCCGCTCGATCGCCCCCTTGGAGAAGAAGCCGCCATTGACCTGCGTCCGGTGCAGCACGACGCGCCGGAAATCGGCCATCAGGCCCATGTCGGGCGCGGTCGGGTTCGTCCAGAAGCTGTCGAGGTCGCCCTGATGGGTCAGGCCGGCCATGTTGTAGATCGCGGTCCCGACCGCATGGGTCGGGCGGCCCATCTCCAGGGACAGCATGCCGACCGTGGAGTTCACGATGACGACGCCGCGGGCGCCCTTGATCAGGGAGGGCAGGTCGCCGCCGTCGATGAAGTCGAGCCGGTCGCTGACGCCGTGCCGCCGGGCCGAGGCGCGGGCGAACTTGCGCCAGTTGATCAGGCCGCTGTCCAGAGGATGCAGCTTCACCAGGAGCCGGGTCGGCGCCGAGGACGCGTCCGCGAAGGACTTGATCACCCGGTCCATGAAGCCTTCGACGCCCAGGAAGGGCGAGTGGACCCGGATCTGGTAGTCGCTGTCGAGCTGGAGCGGCAGCAGGAAGTAGTCGCAGCCGACCGCGCGGTAGATCTCGTCGCAGCGCGCTGCCTCGCGTCGGGTATGGGAGCGGCGGCTGAACTTCTTGATCCAGCCCGCGTATTCGGCCGCGATATGGGTCGGCCGGTGGCTACGGAAATGCGGGAAGAGATAGGGAAACGCGATGTTGGCGACGTTGTAGCTCACGTCCCAGACGCTGCGGCGGGCCATGTCGCCGGTGGACGGCATCGCCCGGCCGGGCTGGGGCAGGCGCCGCGCCAGGGCGCGGACTTCGTCCGCCGTGCGCGGCAGCGACGAGAAGCCGTTCACCCCGCCGAGTTCGCAGGTGATCCAGTTGGGCCGGATATAGCCTTCCTCGAAGACGTGAACGCGCAGACCCCGGACCTCCGCGATCATCCGGGCCGCCCGATGGAACGGCCGGCAATCGCCGAACAGGACGATGTCGGTGACGGCTTCGCGGTCGAGATACGATTCGAGATAGGTGCCCCAGGCCTCGCGGCGACCGCGGTAATTGTCGGCCTTCCCGTTCCAGAACAGCCAGTCACCCGGGCAGAGATTGATGCGCCGCACCTCGTGGCCCCGCGCGCGCAGGGCCTTGCCGAGGTCGGAGAAGAACGGAGAGGCGATGCCCTGCAGGAACAGAAAGGTTGCAGGGCGGTCGCGGAGGGCGTCGGGGGCGGTCTTTTGCATTCCGCGGCGCTTCTATCCTTGACCCTCGGTCGGACGGAGCCGGACCGGAAAGAATGACCAGAGGTGGCACGCAGCGTCGCGGCCCGGCAATCCGAGGCCGCGTCGCAGGGCGGCGTTTCCGCTCCGGCGTGGCCCGTCTGCAACGGTCGCAGTTTCGCGGCCACCGCCTGGATTGAGGGGGCAATCACGGCGACGATATGTCCAAATCCTTTCCACGCCGTGACGCTTTGATGGATCTGCCACGCTTGTCCCCATTCGGCCGGCCATCCCATGCCGGGTAAAATGCGCTACTAGGCGGCCCGAACGATCGAGACGACCGGAGCTGGACGCCCCATCATGTCCCTTGAACCGACCCCGTCGCTCTACGCGACCGGCCGGACGATCCGCCGCCTGCGGGTGGAGATCGAGGCTGCGACGGGTCTCGCCTTCGCCCGGGCAAGGCCGAGCGCGGTCGGCGCCGTCTGGGGGGCGAAGAGCCTGCCGGACCATTTGCTCGCGCTCGGGGGCCGCCGCCGGCTCGTCGTCGCGCCGGGCCCGCTGCTGAGCCCGTACGACCGGCCCGAGACCGGGTTCGCGTCCCTGCGGCTCAGCCTCGACGGCACGCCGTTCGGCGGGGAGGGCGGCATCCACTACTTCGATCCCTGGACCCGCCAGCCGATCGGCCGCGAGGCCTGCTCCGAGCACGTTGCCTGGCTCGCGGCACGGTTCGCCGAGAACGACCGGCGCGTCGTCTATGTCGGCATGTCGCGTTGGAAGCGGCCCGCCCTCGACGTGCTCGGCACCGGACCGGCCGGGCGCCCAATCCACACCATGACGGCCGAGGCCGCGGTCGAGGCGGGCAAGCGTCATCACGGCCGGATCCTCGCCTGGGCGACCCGCGCGCCGGGCAAGCTGGAAGAGGCCTGCAGGCAGGCCGGACTGCCGCTCGCCCGGGTGGAGGACGGCTTCCTGCGCTCGGTGGGCCTCGGGGCCAGCCTGCAGCCCGGCGCCTCCATCGTGGTCGACGACCTGGGCATCTACTACGATCCGCGCCGGGAGAGCCGCTTGCAGCGCCTGCTGGCCGAGGCGGATTTCCCGCCCGAGCTGGTGAGCCGGGCCAAGCGCCTGCGCGAGGAGGTCGTGGCGCGCCGCCTGAGCAAATACAATGTCGGCCTCGACGCCGCCGCCCTCGACTGGCCGGCCGGTCGGCGGATCGTGCTGGTGCCGGGACAGGTCGAGGACGATGCCTCGGTGCAGCACGGCTCGCCGCTGGTCCGCTCGAACCGGGCGCTGCTGGAGGCCGCCCGCCGGCGCAACCCCGACGCCTTCCTGCTCTACAAGCCCCATCCCGATGTCGAGGCGGGGTTCCGGCCCGGCATCATCCCGGAGGCCGAGGCCCTCACCCTGGCCGACCGGATCGTGGCGGGGATCAGCATCGTCGACCTGCTCGACCGGGTGCATCACGTCGAGACCATGACGTCGCTCGCGGGCTTCGAGGCGCTGATCCGCGGGCTCAGCGTGGCGGCCCATGGCCGGCCATTCTACTCCGGTTGGGGCCTGTCGGAGGATCTCGCACCGGGGGCCGACCGCGGCCGCAGGCTGACGCTGGACGAGTTGGTGGCCGGCGCGATGATTCTCTATTCGCGCTACCTCGATCCCGTGGCGATGAAACCGTGCAGCCCCGAGCAGCTCCTCGACCGGCTCAGTGCCGCCCGGGAGGCCGCCCCGCGCAACGCGCTCTCGATCGGCCGCACCGCCCATCTCGTCATGCGGGTGCGCTACGGCCTGTTCAATCCGATCGTGCGGGCGCTGCGCAACCGCCGCGGCGTCGGCCGCGAGGTCGGGCCGCGCTAGGGCGGGGGCGCAATCGTGGCATCCAGCTTCTCGGGATCTCCGCACACGAGCAGGAGGATAGAGGCCGTTCCTGTCGCCGTCGGCGGCGACGTGACGGGCTCGACGTCCGCGCTCCGGGAAATCCTCCGAAGGCCCTGCCTTCTCATCGTTTTTCGTGCCGGCCCGCATCCCGTGGCGCCCCCTGGCACGCACGCCCCGCGCCGAGTTCCCGTATCGTGACGACGTTCCTCATCGCCGCCAGCCTGACGCTCGCCATCTGCCTCACCTTGGAGGTCTTCGTCGGCGATTCGCTCACCCGGGCGAGCCTGGCCCCGCGCGACCTCACCCTGCGGTTGCTGGGCTATCTGCTGATCCTGCTGTTCTGGTTCGCCTTTTCGTGGCGGCCCTGGCTGGCGGCCCTGACCTGCGTGGTCTCGGTCGTAGCGCTGATCTACGTCAGCCGGGCCAAGCGCTCGGTGATCGGCGAGCCGCTCCTGTTCAGCGATTTCGTCCTGCTGCCGCAGGTGCCGCGGCATCCGCAGCTCTATTACATCCCGCCGGTCTGGGATCCGCGCATCTCGATCCCCGTGATCCTGACCCTGATCGCGACGGTGATCTGGTACCGGACCGAGCCGAGCGTCCTGCCGGCCGCGCCGGTCCCGCGCGTCGCGGCGATGCTCGGCTTGCCCCTGGCGCTGTGGCTGCTGTTCCGCGCGGCGTCCCGGCCGCCGCTGGCGAAGCTGATGGCGCGCTGGTTCCCCGAGCCCGACCTCGAGGCGGATGTCGCGCGGGTCGGCCTGCCGGCGAGCCTGCTCGGCTATACGGCCCGGGCGCTGGCCGGCAGCGCTCCGGTGCCGGCGGTGCCGACGCTGCCCTCCGGCCCGGGCGACGACGTGGTCGTGGTGATCCAGCTCGAGTCGTTCATCGATCCCGAGCGCCTCGGCGGCCCGGCACTGCCGGCGATGGAGCTGTTCCGCACCCGCGCCATCCAATACGGCCGGCTGCGGGTTCCGGCGCACGGCGCCTACACGATGCGCAGCGAGCACGCTGTGCTCACCGGCCGGCCCTCCGACAGCCTCGGCTTCGGCCGGTATGATCCCTACACGTCCCGCAGCGGCGACGAGCCGACCAGCCTCGCCCGACTGGCGGGCAGCCGGGGCTACGAGACCCTGTTCCTGCACCCGTTCCACAGGGATTTCTTTCGCCGGGCGAAGGTGATGCAGGCCTTCGGCTTTGCCGATCTGTTGATGGGCGAGACGTTCACGGCCGCGCCGCGGGTCGGCCCCTATGTCGGCGACGTGGCCCTGGGCGAGCGCCTGCTCGACGAGGTCCGGGCGCGGCGCACGCCGCTGTTCCTGTTCTGCGTCACGATGGAGAATCACGGGCCGTGGAAGCCCGGGCGGCTGCCCGGACTCGACGCCCCGGAGGCGCAGTACCTCCACCACGTCGTCAATACCGGGCGCATGGTCGAGAACCTCGTGGCCGGGCTCGACGCGCTGGCCCGCGAACGCGGCCAGACCATCACCCTCTGCGTGTTCGGCGATCACGCACCGTCGTTGCCGACCTGCAAGCCGGGCTTCGGCGATCAAGCGACAGATTATGCGGTGTTCCGGTTCGGCATTCCCCCGGTCACGCCGCGCCGCCTGGACATCACCGCCGACGCCCTGGGGCGCGATCTGCGCTCGGCCCTGGCCCGTACACTTGCAGACATTCCGGTACGGACGCGATAAGGTTAAGCTTGACCGCACCGAGCTTGGCCGTGCCACGCTGGTGTCGCATTGCGAACGGATAGCAACCTTGTCCGAGACGCGGGTTCCGCGAGGAGCCCGCAGGTTTGACGCGGCCGTTAAAGCCATCGCAGCGTTTGGCGGTCACCATGGATGTCCCGGTCCGAGCCAGCGATGGCGCGGAGGCCGGCGAGGAGAAGTCTCTGTGATGCTGCGTAAGACGGCGCTCACTGCGCTGACAGCCGCCCTTGCGGCCGGGTCCATCGGCGGCTGCACGTATCTGCCCGCGGCGGGACCGACGGCGAGCGCGATCGAGGCGGGCGCGGAAGTCGCGACGGCCGACGGCGGCGTGCTCGCGCGCTACGAGATCATCGACGTCACCCCGGCCGTGGTCGAGGCCCTGCGCGGACGCCCGCTCGACAGCCTGCTCGCCTCCTTCGGCGACCACCGCCCCTCCACCGAGCCGGTGATCGGCATCGGCGACATGGTCTCGGTCTCGGTCTGGGAAGCCGGCTCCGGCGGCCTGTTCTCCGGGCCGCTCGTCGCCGACCGCTTCTCCGCCGGATCCAAATCCGCCCTCATCCCCGAGCAGCCGGTCGGCCGCGACGGCGCGATCTCGGTGCCCTATGCCGGGCGCATCAAGGTCGCCGGGCGCCGGCCCCAGGACGTCCAGGGCCTGATCGAGAACGAGCTCGCCGGCAAAGCCATCCAGCCGCAGGTGCTGGTCTCGGTCACGCGGCCGATCTCCCAGGCGGTCACCGTCACCGGCGAGGGCGCGGCCGGCGCCCGCCTGCCGCTCTCGGGCCACGGCGACCGCATCCTCGACGTGATCGCGGCCGCCGGCGGCAACCGCTCGCCGGTGTCGGAGACCTTCGTGCGCCTGTCGCGCGGTCCGGTCACCGCCACGGTGCCGCTGACCACGGTGGTGTCGAACCCCAAGGAGAACATCTACCTGCGGCCCAACGACGTGCTCACCCTGGTGCGCGACCCGCAGACCTTCCTGGCGGTGGGCGCGCTCGGCCAGGCGACCGAGCTGCCATTCCAGGCCGACGGCATCACGCTGGCCCAGGCGCTCGCCAAGGCACGCGGCCTGTCGGACTTCGCCGCCGACCCGGCCGGGACCTTCATCTTCCGGTTCGAGCCCGCCAGCGTGGTGCGCCGCCTGAACCCGAACACCAAGCTGACCGGCACGCCGCTGGTGCCGGTGGTCTACCGGATCAACATGCGCGACCCCAACAGCCTGTTCACCACCCAGGCGTTCCGCATGCGCAACCGCGACCTCGTCTACGTCTCCAACGCGCCCTTCACCGAAGTGTCGAAGGTGCTGACGGCGTTCAGCGGCGTCACCGGACCGCTCAGCTCCGCCGCCACGGCTTACGCCTACGCCAAGTAAGGGCGGGACGACCCGCCGGTCTCAGGGCCGGCGGTTTCGAGATCCCGAAACGCAAACAGGGCGCGGATGCCATCCGCGCCCTGTTTGCGTTCTCGATCACTGGACCGCGCCAGACCTCGGCGCAGTCCGAAAAGAACTCAGCCGCGCTTGGCCAGCAGCTGCTCGATCAGCGAGCCGCCCTTGTCGATCGCCGCCATCTCCTCGGCCACCGCGCTCACGGTGTCGCGGATCTGGTCGGCGGTGTGCTCGGAGGTGAGGAAGAAGCGCAGCCGTGAGGCCCGCTCCGGCACCGCCGGGTGGATGATCGGCTGGACGTTGATTCCGCGGCGGAAGAGCCGGTCCGACAGGGTCACGGCCTTGAGCGAGTCGCCGACGATGATCGGCACCACGGCCAGGCCGAGGCTGAAGCCGGTATCGAGGCCGAGCTTCTTGGCGGTGGCGAGGAACAGGGTGCCGTTCTGGCGCAGGCGCTCGACCCGCTCCGGCTCGGCATGCATCACCGCCAGGGCCGCCTCGGCGGCGGCGGCGAGCGGCGGCGACATGCCGACGCTGTACACGAAGCCGCCGGCCGTGTGCTTGAGATACTCGATCAGCGCGATCGGCCCGCAGATGTAGCCGCCGCAGGTCGAGAGTGTCTTGGACAGGGTGCCCATCCAGATGTCGACCTCGTTCGGGTCGACACCGCAATGCTCGAACAGGCCGGCGCCGGTGCGGCCGGTGACGCCGAGGCCGTGGGCCTCGTCGACCATCAGCCAAGCGTCGTAGCGCTTCTTGAGGGCGACGAGGCCAGCCAGATCCGGCGCATCGCCGTCCATGCTGTAGAGCCCCTCGACCACGATCAGCGCCCGGCGGTGCTCGTGGCGGGTGTTCTGGAGCAGGCTCTCCAAGGCGTCGAGATCGTTATGCGCGAAGGAGCGCCGCTGGGCGCCCGAGAGCTGCGCGCCGGTGACGATGCTGTTGTGGGACAGGGCGTCGTGGAAGATCACGTCGCCGGCTTCCAGCAGGGCGCCGATGGTCGTGACGTTGGTGGCGTGCCCGCTCACCATGACGATGCAGCCCTCGGTCCGGTAGTGCTTGGCCAGCGCCTGCTCGAGGCTGATATGCCCCGGCCGCTCGCCCGCCACCACGCGGCTCGCCGAGGCCGAGGTGCCGTAGGCCTCGATCGCCTCCCGGGCCGCGTTGCTCACCCGCGGATGGCCGTTCAGGCCGAGGTAATCGTAGGACGAGAAGTTGGTGAAGCTCTTCTGGTCGATCCGCGTGGTCGCGCCGGCCTTGGCGTCGTGGACGCGGAAGAACGGGTTGCCCAGGCCGATCAGCTGCGCCGCCTGGCGCTGCAGCTGCAGCTCGCGGTAGCCGGGCAGGTTCTCGAAGTTCTGCGCGGCCGATTTCCCGGCCGGGGAGGCCGCCTTGACGGGGGCCGGGCGCGGGGTCGCGCGCCCGAGGCGGTTCGTCACGAAGCCGGCGAGCGCCGCGCGCCCGCCGTCAGGCCGTGCCGTATCGGTCATGAGTTGGTCTCTTTGATCTCGCTGGAGGTCTGCTCGATAAGTTCCCTGAGCGGCGCCATCATCTGCGCATCGATCTCACCGCCAATATGCTTCGAGACGAGGCTCATCGCGACACCGGCCGCCTCATCCATGGGGGCCGAAACCGCCTGAATTAAGGACTCCGACAGCTCGTTGACCGTCATGCCGGACGACAGGCCGGCGGGCGGCGCGTCGAGGGCGAAGCGCTCCTGCAGGCTGGCACCCAGCTCGACGCCCATCAGCGAGTCGAGGCCAATCTCGGAGAGCTGGCGCACGCGGCTGATATCGTCCTTGGGCAGTCGCAGGATGCGGGCGATGTCCTCGACGATCGCGTCGGACACGGTCTTGCGGACCGCGTCGACGTCGCCCCCCTTGAGGAGCGCGCCGATATTGATCGCCTGGACGCCGCCGGCCTCCACCTGCTGGTCCGACCCGAGGTCGGCGTAGCTCGGGGAGCGCATGGTCGCGAGCCGCTCGCGCGCCTTGCCCCAATGCATCGCCGCGATGGCGATCACCGCCTCGTCCGGCGAGGTCCCCTGGCCCTCCAGGGCGTCGGCCATCAGTTCGAGGCAGCGACGGGCCTCCATCGGGGTTACGCCGACGCGGCCGGCGAGGCCTTCCATGACCGCCTTGTTGCGGGCGAGCATGCCGACATCGCCGATCGCCCCCCAGGCGACCGCCAGGGCGGGCAGGCCGCGGCGGCGGCGCTGGCGCGCCAAGCCTTCCATGAAGCCGTTGGCGGCCACGTAGGAGCCCTGGCCGGGATTGCCGATGAACGTCGTTGCCGACGAGAACATCACGAAATAGTCGAGGCTCCGGTCCCGGGTGGCGGCGTCCAGGTGCTGGGCGCCGATCACCTTCGGACCGATGACCGTGTCGAGCGCCGCGGCGTCGATGTTGGCGATCAGGCCGTCCTGCAGGACCGCGGCGGCATGGAGCACGCCGGCGAGCTTCTTGCCGCCCTGCTCGATCTCCGCCAGCAACCGGTCTACCGCCGAGCGGCTGGTGATGTCGACCGCCTTGGCCTCGACCTTCACGCCGCGCCCGGTGAGTTCGGCGACGATCGCCTTGGCCTCGTCGGTGGTCGCGCCCTTGCGGCCGGCGAGCACGAGGTGCTTGGCCCCCTTGTCGACGAGCCAGCGCGCCGCCTCCAGGCCGAAGCCGCCGAGGCCGCCGGTGACCAAGTGGACGCCGCTCTCCGAGACCGTGAATGGCCGGCGGGTGTCCTTGATGATCGTGCCGGCCTTGGGCGGGCTGATCACGATCTTCCCGATATGCCCGGATTGCTGCATCAGCCGGAAGGCGTCCGAGGTCTCGGCCGCCGTGAACGGCTGGTAGGGCAGGGGCTTGAGGCCGCCGTCGTTGAACAGCGCCATCACCTCGCGGAACATCCGCGCGCCGTCGTCGCCCTGGTGCTGGATCACCTGATCGAGATCGACGCCGAAATAGCTGAGGTTCCGCCGGAACGGGCGCAGGCCGATATGGGTGTTGGCGACGTAGTCGCGCTTGCCCAGCTCGACGAAGCGGCCGAACGGCCGCAGCGCGTTGAGCGAGCGCTCCATCGCCTCGCCGAACAGGCTGTTCAGCACGATGTCGACGCCGTCGCCGGTGATCGCCCGGACCTCGTCCACGAAGGCGAGGGAGCGGGAATCGAGCACGTGCTCGGCACCGAGCGCCTTCACGAGCGCCCGCTTCTCGCGGGAACCGGCGGTGGCGATGACCCGCGCGCCCTTCAGCTTGGCGATCTGCAGCGCGGCCAGGCCGACGCCGCCCGCGCCGCCATGGACCAGCACCCACTCGCCGCGCCGCATCCGGGCGCAGGAAACGAGGCCGTAATAGGCGGTGAGGAAGGCCACCGGCACGGTCGCCGCCGCCATCGGGTCGAGGCACTGAGGGCTCGGCGCGACCACCAGCTCGGGCACCACGATGTGCGTCGCGAAGCCTGACTGGGCGAAGGCGACGACGGGGTCGCCGACCTTGAAGCCCTTCACGCCCGGACCGACGGCCGTGACCCGGCCGGCGCATTCGAGGCCGAGCCGCGGACCGGCGAAGCCGTCCTCCAGGATCTCCTCGGGCAGCATCGAGAGCGCCCAAAGAACGTCGCGGAAGTTGAGGCCGGTGGCCTCGACCGCGATCTCCATCTCGCCCTTGCCGGGGGTGCGGCGCTCGGCCGGGCCCCAGACCATCTCGTTGAGGCCGCCGGTGTTGCTGCGCTCCAGGCGCGCGGCCTCGGCCGGGACGGCATCCGCCGGGTCCCGGTGCTTCGGCCGGCCGGCATGGAAGCGCACGACCTGCGTCCGCTCGTCGTCGAGCACGATCTCGGTCTCCGGCGTGCCGGAGAGGATGAGGTCGCGCAGGCGCTCGGAGGCACGCTTCGACGACATCTCGGGCGAGAGGTCGATCCGGCGCACGTCGAGGTTCGGCGCTTCGTTGGCCAGGGTGCGGGAGAAGGCCCACACGCCGGCTTCGATGTTGGTGGTCTGGCCGCCGCGATCACGGGTGGCACCCGGCGCCACGACCCAGAGGCGGGTCGGGCGGGCGCCGAGATGCTCGGCGCAGCGCTTCAGGCTGAGGCAGCGGTCGCGCAGCCGCTCGGCCGCCTCGCCGCCGCGGGTGAAGGCGCCGGCCAGGAACACCACCGTGTCGGGGGTCTCCTTCTCCAGCTCCATCAGCGAGGTCTCGGAGTCGAGGATGATCGAGACATGCACGCCACCCGCGACCAGGAGGGTCGCCAGGGAGGAGGCGGTCTCGGCCGCGAACTCGTCGTCCGATCCGATCACGAAGGCGAAGGTCTGGGCCGGGGCGGGACCCGGACGAACCGGAGCCTCGGCGACCAGCAGCAGGTCGTCGCCGTTGGCGGACGCCGCCCTCTCGACCGCAACCTTGACCAGACCGTGGGCGCTGAGCGTGCGCTGCCAGCCCTCGATATCCTCGAGGCGCCCGACCGGCATGCCGCCGACGGCTTCCTCGAACCAGCCGTTGGTGAGGCCGAACACGAGGTCGCGGAACAGGGACGCGCCCGGCTCCACGGCCACCAGCAAGCCGCCGGTGGCGAGCGCCCCGGCGAGCTGGCCCGGCAGGGCGCGCTCGCCGCGATGTAGGCTGCCGGCCGCCAGGATCAGATCGAAGCTGCCGGGAGCGAGCTCGTCGGCCGCCTCGACCACGGCGGCGCCGTTGGTGAGCGACAGGCGGGCGCGCTCGGCGAGCCGGCGGTCGGCCTCGAACACGGTGAGACGGGCCTCGGCGGCGGCGGCAAAGGCCGCGGCCTGGGCGGAGAGCGGGCCGAAACCGACCTGCAGGACCCGCAGGGCGCGCTCCTTCGGGAGCTGGCCGCGGCTCTTCTCGATCAGCTCTGCGACTACGTCGGCCGTGTGGCGCGCGGTGGCCGAGCGCATCACGAAAGCGTCGATCGCCCCCTGCGGCAGGGCCGGGGCCTCGGTCAGCTTACCCGCGAGCAGCCGGTCGACCATGGCGCCGACATCGGCGATCAGCACCAGCTCGGCGGAGAGATCCGGATGGTCGCCGGCGATCCAGCGCATGATCTCGTCCGGCGCCGGCAGCGCCGAGCCGTCGCCCAAGGTCCAGTTCGGGCCGGCACGTTCGGCCAGGCCGCTGCTCTCAAGGGCGTAGAGGGCGTTCAGAAGCCAGGGGCGCAGGGCCTCCGGCACGCGCCGGTCGGTGACCGAGACGGTCTCTCCTTCCGCCAGCCCGGAGGCGAGACGGTAGGCCAGCGACGTCGCCCAGCCTTCGAGCAGGAGGTGCCCCGGCGACAGGGCGGCGTCGGCCGGCCCCTTCGCCTCGGCGGTGAGCGGACGCAGGCGCGCGGCCACGCTCGGCCGGCGCTCCATCGGGATCGCGGTCGGCTCGGTGGCGAGTTCCGGCACCTGCGAGATCGCGAAGGCCGAGAGGTCGCCGCCGCCCTTGGCGCGCAGGGCCTGGAAGCGGCCCTCGCGGATGGTCGCGACCACCGCGCCGTCGGCATCGAGCAGGGTGAAGTCGGCCAGGATCGACCGCTCGTTGCAGCGGCGCGTCCGGATGATCGAGCGGGCGATCACGGCGCCGGGGCGCAGCAGACGCACCTCGCCGAAGCGCACCGGGATGTACGCCTTGCCGGCATTCTCGCCGAGCAGGTCGGCGAAGAGCAGGATCAGCCCGTGGAAGCAGGCGTCGAGCCTCTGCGGGACCAGGGCGAAGCGGGTGTCGGGCTCGGCCGGCAGCAGGTCGGAGACGATGGTGGCGTCATCCAGCCGGGCGCTCATGGCGACCTGCTGGAAGCTCGGGCCGAAGCCAAGCCCGGAAGCGCGGGCCCGGGCGTAGAGCGCCTCGCCACTCAGCACCTGCTCGCCGGCGCTGTCGAAGTCGAACCCGTCCAGGTCGGGCGCCTTCGGGGCCGTGAACGTGCCGTCGACGATCTTGGCCTGGGCGTGGAGCTGCCAGGGGGTCTGGGTCAGGCGCGGGCGGCTGAGGACCTGGATACCGTTGCCGGTGCCGGACAGGCGCACCGCGACCTCGCGCAGGGCCTCCTCGGCGAAGACCATCGGCGAGAGGATCTCGAAATCGGCCAGCACCACCTCGTCGTGGCGCATCGCCTCGCGGACGCAGGCCAGCGCCATCTCGACGAAGCCGGCGCCGGGCATGATCACCTGGCCGTCGACCCGGTGATCCTCCAGCTCCGGCAGGGTGGCCGGATCGACGAAGCCGTTCCACTCCAGGCCGTCGAAGGTGGTCCGCGAGCCGATCAGCGGGTGATAGGGGCGGGCGCTCATGGCGCCGACGCTCTCGGGGGTGTCGGCCAGGCGGAACGGACGCCGCTGCCACGGATAGGTGGGCAGGCGGACATCACCCCGGGGCGCGTCACCGAAGATCAGCGATTCGTCGACCTGCGCGCCCTGGACCAAGGCGGCGCTGACCGCCTTGGCGATCGGGTCGCCGCCCGACGCCTTGCGGTGCATCACGCCGACCGTGGCAGTCTCGATGCCGAGCGGCTCGACCGCATCGCCGACATGGGACATCAGGGTGGCGCGCGGGCCGACCTCGACGAACACGCGGGCGCCGCGGCGCGTGGCGTCCTGCACGGCTTCGCTGAAGCGCACCGGCTCGCGGATGTTGCGCCACCAGTAGCCGGCGCCGAAATTGTCGCCCTCCAGCACGCTGCCGGTGACGGTGGAGACCATCGCAGTGGTGCCGGCGCGGGCCTTCAGCCCGGCGAGGTCGCGCAGCAGCGGCTTCTCGGTCGGGTCCATCAGCCTTCCGTGGAAGGCGTAGGCGAGGTCGAGCTTACGGCCGCGGCGGCGCTTGCGCGACAGGGCCTTGAGGGCGGCCTCGATATCGGCCACCGGCCCGGCGACCGTGACGGCCTTGGGGCTGTTGTAGGCCGCGATGTCCAGCGACGGGTAATCCTTGAGGAAGGACTCGACCTCCTCGGCCGGCATCAGCAGCACCGCCATGGTGCCCTGGCCGTGCGTCGTCTCCTGGTGGTGGCTGCGGTAGTAGATGACCCGGACCGCATCTTCGAGGCTGAGGATGCCGGCGGCCTCGGCGGCGGCGATCTCGCCGACGCTGTGGCCGAGCACGTAGGAGGGGATCAGCCCCTTGGCCTTGAGGGCCGCTGTCGAGGCGCTCTCGATGGCGAAGATCAGCGGCTGCGAGACGCTGGTGAGCGCCAGGCGCTCGTCCAGATCCTCGGCGTAGAGGGCCTGCTTCAGCGACCAATCGGCATAGGTCTGGAACAGGGTGTCGACCCGGTCGAAGGCGGCCCGGAAGGTCGGGTTCTCCTCGTAGGCCTCGCGGCCCATGCCGGCCCACTGGCTGCCGTTGCCGGAATAGACGAAGGCCACCTCGGCGGCGCGGTCGACCGCGGTGCCGGTGAAGGCGTCCTGGGCGTCCTCGCCCTCGCCGACCGCGCGGAGAGCCGCGGCGACGTCGATCTTGCCGTCCAGCGCGATCGCAAGGCGGGCGGGCATGCGCTCGCGGCGGTGCGCCACGGCGGCGGCCACCGTGGCGACCCGGTCGGGCTCGGCCTCGAGGCGATCGGCGTAATCGAGGGCGAGCTCGTTCAAGGCGGCGCGGCTCTGGGCCGAAAGCAGCAGAACCTGAGCGGACGGCGCCGGCGCGTCGGCCTCCGCCTGCGCGCCCGAATTCCCGTCGGTGATCACGACGTGCGCGTTGGTGCCGCCGAAGCCGAAGGAGTTCACGCCCGCATAGCGCTCGCGCGGACCGCGGGTGATCGGCAGAGCCTTGCGGACGACGCTCAGGTTGAGCTCGTCGAACGGGATGTCGGGATTGAGCTCGGCCGCGTGCAGCGACGGCGGCACGAGGTCGTGCTCCAGCGCCAGCGTCGCCTTCATCAGGCCGGCGAGGCCGGAGACCGGCTCGGTATGGCCGATATTGGTCTTGATCGAGCCGATCGGCAGCGGCGCCTGGCGGCCGCGCCCGAGCTTGGTCCCGATGGCCGAGGCCTCGATCGGATCGCCCACCGGCGTGCCGGTGCCGTGCGCCTCCATGAAGGCGAGATCGTCGAGACGGATGCCCGCGTCGCGGTACACGCGCTCCAGCAGGGCGCCCTGGGCGTAGCCCGACGGCAGCGAGATGCCGGTGGTGCGGCCGTCGGAATTGATGCCCGACGCCACGATGCGGGCGCGCACGGTGGCGCCGTTGCGCCGCGCGGCCTCGGCCGATTGCAGCACGAACACCACGCCGCCCTCCGAGCGCACGTAGCCGTCGGCGTTCTTCGAGAACGCTTGGCACAGGCCGGTGCGCGAGAGCATCTGCGCGGTTGAGAAGCAGATGAAGTTGAACGGGCTCGCCAGCACGTTGACGCCGGCCACGACCGCGGTGTCCACGCGGCCCGACTGGATCGCCTGTACGGCGTTGTCGAAGGCGACGAGCGAGGACGAGCAGGCCGTGTCGACCGTGAAGCTCGGGCCCTTCAGGTCGAAGATGTACGAGATGCGGTTCGAGATGATCGACAGCGTGTTGCCGGTGGCCGCGTAGGCATCGCCCGAGGCCGCGTCGAGAATGCGCAGGTTGCCGTAATCGAGCGAGGAGGCGCCGACGAATACGCCGATATTGCTGCCGGCCACGCTCGACGGGCGCAGGCCCGCATCCTCGAGCGCTTCCCAGGTCAGCTCCAGCAGCATCCGCTGCTGCGGATCCATCTGCTCAGCCTCGCGGGGCGAGATGCCGAAGACGGCCGGGTCGAACGACCAGATGTCGTCGATGATGCCGGCGGCCCAGGTATAGCTCTTCCCGCGCTCCTGAGCGCGCGGATGCGCGAACCGGTCGAGGGAGAAGCGGTCACTCGGGACTTTGCTGACGGCGCAGCGGCCCTCGGACAGGAGTTGCCACAGCCCGTCGACGTTGGGGGCCCCGGGCAGTCGGCATGCGCGTCCGACGATCGCAATATCTGTACGTTGTGTCACGTTCGGTTCGCACACGCTCGTTATCGGAAGTCGGCTCGGCTCGCGACGAGTGAGTACCCTCTCACCCCTTACTGTGGCACCATTGCGGTGTCCAACCTGCCCCCAGGCAACGTCATCCCTGCTCGGGCAGATTGCGGTGGCCTGTGACATGTATTCATCAGAATGCAGTCCAGTGCCGACGCCCGAAATGCCAAGTTTGCATCGCTTCACCGCCTGTTGAGACGGTCACGCGACCATCGAAATGCCACAGTTGCGCGCCGGCAGGCGGGCCCCGTCTAGCGGTGCCGCCGGGGTTTTCCAAAGACATCTTTGCAGCAGCCTACAGAACAGGCGCCGCAATGCGACGGCTCGCCGCCGTCGGACCGACGCTTAAGACGCGTCCGGACCGGCCTTATCCTTGGCGCTATCCTTGGATCGTCCGACGCCGCGATAGGTGAAACCGTGGCGCTCGGCCGTTCCGGGATCGTAGATGTTGCGCAGGTCGACCAGCACCGGGGCAGGGCCGGCAGAGGCCATGATCTGGCGCAGCCGGTCCAGGTCGAGCGCCCGGAAGGCGTTCCACTCGGTGACGATCACCAGCGCGTCTGCCCCCTCTGCGCAGGCATAGGCGTTCTCGGCATAATCCACATCCGGCATCAGAGCGCGCGCCTGCTCCATCCCTTCCGGATCGTAAGCGCGGACCTTGGCGCCGGCATCCTGCAGGCCCGCCACGATCGACAGGGACGGCGCCTCGCGCATGTCGTCGGTGTCGGGCTTGAAGGTCAGGCCGAGCAGCGACACGGTCTTGCCCCGGACGCTGCCGCCGCAGGCCTTGATCACCTTGCGGGCCATGGCGCGCTTGCGCTGGTCGTTGACCGCCACGACGGTCTCGACCAGCCGCAGGGGCGTGCCGGCATCCTGGGCGGTCTTGACCAGAGCCAGCGTGTCCTTGGGGAAGCACGAGCCGCCGTAGCCCGGCCCGGCATGCAGGAACTTGCCGCCGATCCGGTTGTCGAGGCCGATGCCGCGGGCGACCTGCTGGACGTCGGCACCGACCTCCTCGCACAGGTCCGCCATCTCGTTGATGAAGGTGATCTTGGCCGCCAGGAACGCGTTGGCGGCGTATTTTGTCAGCTCGGCGGTGCGCCGGCTCGTCACCACGATCGGCGCGGCGTTGAGATAGAGCGGCCGGTAGACCTCGCGCATGACCGCCTCGGCCCGGGCATCCTCGGTGCCGACCACGATGCGGTCGGGGCGCTTGAAGTCGGAGATCGCCGCGCCCTCGCGCAGGAATTCGGGGTTCGATGCCACGGCGACGTCCGCCTCGGGCCGGATCTCACGGATGATGCGCTCGACCTCGTCGCCGGTGCCCACCGGAACCGTCGACTTGGTCACCACCACGGTGAAGCCCGACAGAGCCCCAGCGATCTCCCGGGCGGCATCGAACACGAAGGAGAGGTCGGCGAAGCCGTCGCCCCGGCGCGAGGGCGTTCCCACGGCGATGAACACCGCATCGGCTTCAGCGACGGCCTCGCGCAGGCTCGTCCCGAAGGCGAGCCGGCCCTGGCGGACGTTCTCGGCCACCAGCGCGTCGAGCCCGGGCTCGTAGATCGGCATGCGGCCGGCGTTCAGGCTGGCGATCTTGTCCGGGTCGCGGTCGATGCAGACCACGCTGTGGCCGAAATCGGCCAGGCACGCCCCGGATACCAGGCCGACATATCCGGCCCCAATCATCGCAATCCGCATCCGGCCCTCCCGGCAGCAAGCCGCGCGGCTTGCTGCAATGCAGCATGATCCGGGACCAGCGGCGATGCAACCCGGGCCGCGCGGCAGCGCCCGTTTCTGTCACGACGATGCAACACCGCGGAAACACGACTGTTTTTTGACAGTGGACCCGAAGCCGGCTTGACGCCGACCGGAGCTTGTCGCCGCCGCGAGCCCCGAACATATGTGTTCGCGGCTTCGCAGCGCGGGCGGGTTCCTGTAGAAGCGCGCCCGCCGGCCGGGCGAGGCCGGGCGCCGCCAAGCCCCCTCCCAAGCCCCCTCCGAGGCTCATTCAAAGGATCGGCGAAGGACCGCGATGACCGAATTGCCGAACGTGCACGTGCGCGCCGAAGTCCTGTCTCAGGCGCTGCCCCATATGCAGCGCTACGACCAGGAGATCGTGGTCATCAAGTATGGCGGCCACGCCATGGGCGACCGCGCGGCGGCCGAGGATTTCGCCGAGGACATCGTCCTCTTGGAGCAATCCGGCGTGAAGCCGATCGTGGTCCATGGCGGCGGCCCGCAGATCGGCAAGATGCTCGACCGGCTCGGCATCCAGTCCGAGTTCCGCGGCGGCCTGCGGGTCACCGACGAGGCCACCGTCGAGGTGGTCGAGATGGTCCTGGCCGGCTCGATCAACAAGCAGATCGTCGGCTGGATCTCGGCCGAGGGCGGCCGGGCCATCGGCCTGTGCGGCAAGGACGGCAACATGGTCCGCGCCAAGCGGGCGATGAAGACCGTGATCGATCCCGAGAATCATACCGAGCAGGCCATCGATCTCGGCCTCGTCGGCGAGCCGGACCATGTCGAGCGCGGCGTGCTCGACGCGGTGCTGAAGGCGGAGCTGATCCCGGTCCTCGCCCCGGTGGCCTACGGGGCCGACGGGCTGACCTACAACGTCAACGCCGACACCTTCGCGGGTGCCATCGCGGGCGCGCTGCGAGCCAAGCGCCTGCTGCTGCTCACCGACGTCCCGGGCGTGCTCGACAAGAACAAGAAGCTGATTCCCGAGCTGACCGTGGAGGATTGCCGGCGCCTGATCGCGGACGGCACCATCACGGGCGGCATGATCCCCAAGATCGAGACCTGCATGTACGCGATCGAGCGCGGCGTGGAGGCGGTGGTGATCCTGGACGGGAAGGTCAACCACGCGGTGCTGCTGGAGCTGTTCACCGATTACGGTGCCGGCACGCTGATCCGGCGGGGCTGAGCCCGAGCCGCCACGAAGCGGACGGCGATGGGCCAATCGGACGCGGAAACGCCCGCCCCGCCCACGCATTGTCGTTGTCCAGGTTCAGGCTGGCGCAAGCCTGCGCTGCGAGCCTGACCATTCCCAGGCCGTCGATCCCGCGCGGATCGACGGTTGGGTCCGCGCCGCACCGAGGGGTGAGGACCGCATCCGATTGCAACGCGATCGGGCATGGCCCTAGAATCTCGCCGGATCAGGATTTCAAAGGGACACGGTGCACCACCCGGAGAAAGCCCAGTTCACCACTCCCGCCGCCCGGGGGTTTTCCGACGTCGACACCTGGGTGTTCGACCTCGACAACACGCTGTATCCGAGCGACGCGCAGGTCTGGCCGCAGGTGGACGAGCGCATCACGCTCTACGTCATGCGGCTCTACGGGCTCGACGGGATCTCGGCCCGCGCCCTGCAGAAATACTTCTACCACCGCTACGGCACGACCCTGACGGCGCTGCTGACCGAGGACGGGGTCGATCCCCACGACTTCCTCGATTTCGCCCACGACATCGACCACTCGACGATCAAGCTCGACCGGAATCTCGGCGACGCGATCGAGCGGCTGCCCGGCCGCAAGCTGATCCTGACCAACGGCTCGCGCCGGCACGCCGAGAACGTCGCAGCCAAGCTCGGCATCCTCGACCATTTCGAGGACGTGTTCGACATTGCAGCCGCCAATTTCGTCCCCAAGCCCGAGCGCTCGACCTACGAGCGGTTCCTCGAGGCCCACGGGGTCGAGCCAACCCGGGCGGTGCTGTTCGAGGACATCGCCCGCAACCTCGCGGTGCCGCACGATCTCGGCATGGCCACCGTGCTGGTGGTGCCCAAGATCGTCGACCCCTACCGCGAAGCCTTCGAGCAGGAGGCGGTGCGCGAGCCGCATATCGACCACATCACCGACGATCTCGCGGCCTTCCTGTCCGCCTGCGTGCTGCCCGAGGTGACACGCACTTCGCTGCGGACGGATCGCGCCTGACGCGGCGCCGCGCATCCCCAATCGACAAGCCGGCGGCGATCCTGTAGAGAGCCGCCCAACTCACAACAGGATCGCCGAAATCCTGGTGCCGGTTGCCCATGAGGGGCGGCACGGCGCAACGGCTGGAGCTATGCCATGAACATCATCGAGCAGCTGGAGCGCGAGGAAGTCGCGCGCCTCGCGAAGACCATCCCCGATTTCGAGCCGGGCGACACGCTCATCGTCAACGTCCGCGTCAAGGAAGGCGAGCGCACCCGCGTCCAGGCCTACGAAGGCGTCTGCATCGGTCGCCAGGGTGGCGGCCTCAACGAGAGCTTCACGGTTCGCAAGATCTCCTACGGCGAGGGCGTCGAGCGCGTCTTCCCGGTCCATTCGCCGATGATCGATTCGATCAAGGTCGCCCGCCGCGGCAAGGTGCGTCGCGCCAAGCTGTACTACCTGCGCGACCGTCGCGGGAAGTCGGCCCGCATCGTCGAGCGCACCGACCGCTACAAGGCCAAGGACGCCGCCAAGGAGGCTTCGGCCGCCGCGCCGGCCGCCGCCGAGTAAGATGCGGGACGCCCCCGGCACGCAGCCGGGGGATTTCCGAAGGTTTCAACCGGTCCGGCTCTGCCGGGCCGGTTTTTTTTAGGCCCACCGCTCAGGCGGCCCGGACCCGGTCGAGGAAGTGGGTGATCTCCGCAAAGAGCCGCCCGGATTTCTGCGAGAGCTCGGAGGCGGCGCCCAAAACCTGCTCGGCCGCCTTCCCGGATTCCTGGGCGGCGGTGGAAACGTCGGCGATGTTGCCCGTCACCGTGCTGGTGCCGTCGGCCGCCTGCGCAACGCTGCGCACGATCTCGCCGGTCGTCGCCTCCTGCTCCTCAATGGCGGCCGCGACGCTGGTGGCCAGCGTGTTGACCTCGGTGACCGTGCGGCCGATCTCCTGGATCGCCTCGACGGCCTGCCGTGTCGAGGCCTGCACCGCGCCGACCCGGGTCGCGATCTCCGCGGTCGCCTGCGCGGTCTGGCCGGCGAGTTCCTTCACCTCGGAGGCGACCACCGCGAAGCCGCGGCCGGCCTCGCCAGCCCGCGCCGCCTCGATCGTGGCGTTGAGCGCGAGCAGGTTCGTCTGGCTGGCGATCGCCGCGATCATGCTGGCGACGGCGCCGATCTTCTCCGCGCCATCGGCGAGATCGCGCACGATCGCGTCGGTGTGCTGCGCCTCCGTCGCGGCCTGCCCGATCATCGCCGACGAGCGGGCCATCTGGCCGGAGATCTCCCGGATGGTCGTGGACATCTCTTCGGTCGCCGCAGCCACGGTCTGCACGCTGGCCGAGGTCTCCTGCGCGGCCTCGGCCACCTGCGCCGAGCGGGTGCTCGTCCGCGCCGCACTCTGCGCCATCGTGGCGGCGCTGGTCTGCATCTCCGTGGCGGCCAAGGTCAGGCCCTGCATCAGGGTCCCGGCATTGCCCTCGAACTGACGGGTCAGGGCGTCGAGGGCCTGGGCCCGCTCGATCTTGGCCTCGGCATCCCGAGCCGCAGCCACGTCCATTTCGCGCTTGGCGACCATGGCCTGACGGAACACCTCCACGGCCTCGGCCATCCGGCCGATCTCGTCGCCCCGCTCCGTATCGGAGACCGGGCTCGCGATGTCGCCCTCCGCGAGGGTCCGCATCCGCCGGTGCAGGCGCCCGAGCGGCCGGGTGATGCTGCGCCCGATCAGCAGGGAGCCCAGCACCGAGACCCCGATGATACCGACCAGCAGGGCCAGCACCGTGAAGGCCAGCGAGCGGAACGCCGCGGCGATGTCGTCGATATAGGCACCGGTGACGATGAAGATGACCCAGGGAGCGAACCGGGTCGCCACGGACATCTTCGGGAAGACGCCCTCCCGTCCGGGCCGGAGATATTCGTATTCCAGCATCGCCGTATCGGACGCTCTCAGGCGCTCGATGAACGCACGGATGATCGGCACGCCGTTGACGACGAGGTCCATCTGGTTCTTGCCGATATCCTTGCGGTTCATCGCCGCGAGGGCGACGCCGTCCATCGTGTAGATCGCGATGTAGTTCGTCCCGCCGCTGTAGCGTATCGTCATGGTGGACTCGGCCAGCTCGGACAGGGCCGCATCCTTGGTCAGGGTGCCGGCCTTCACCCGTTCGTCGAGGGCCTGGGCGCGCGACTGCACCAGCTCGACGATGGTCCGAAGCGATTGCACGCGCTCGTCGCGCATTTCGCGATCGTATAGTTTCAATCCCACGCCGCCGATCAGCGCGATGATAAGACATGTCAGGAGTGTTTGAAGCGAAAGCTTGTGCGACAATGACAAATTTGCGAGCGAGATATTCATTTTAATCTCAATTTAACGCATGTCGGAACTAATATATCCCAATGAACGTACGCAGCTCAAGATTTCAATCTGAAAAAACGTATCGGTATTTTACGTTTATTCAATATTACACACCGTCGATCTCCACAGTCCGAGTCTCATACTATTGTGGTGCGTCGCGCCTTTAACGGCATCGAAAAATGTTGCATATACACATATTGATGAATAAGACAGTTCTGCTACAGCGCCGCCGATCCATCTCTTGATTGCATGGCAGATCCGTGATCGGGGACGGATTAATGCTCCGTCGCGCAGAAGCGGCGGCCTCCCAACGAGACCATCGCGGTCGCCGAAGTCCAGTCTCGGACCGGGTGGGCGGGCGCAAGCTGGAGGCGTGATCGGGATCAGCGCCCCGCGATCGCTGCGCCCGGCGGCCATTTGCGCCGCCGGACCAGCCCCCCTGAGCGACCGGGATCGGGCTCAGCTTCCGCGCAGGGCCTCGAGAACCTTGCCGCCGGGGCGGCCGGTGGGCGTCATGCCGAGCTTGCGCTCCACATCCTTGATCGCGTCACGGGTCTTCTGGCCGACCTTGCCGTCCGGCTCGCCGACATCGTAGCCGCGGGCGGCCAGCCGGGTCTGGAGGTCGCGCCGCTCGGCCCGCGACAGGGGCGGATCGTCGGTGGGCCAGGCGGCCCGGACGCCGGCCTTGCCGCGGAGGCGGTCGGACAGGACCGCGATGGCGAGCCCGTAGGATTCGGCCGCGTTGTACGAATAGATCGCGTCGAAGTTCTTGGTGACCAGGAAGGCCGGCCCGTCGATGCCGGCGGGTGCGATGATGCCGGCCGGCCCCTCGCCCGAAAGCGGGCGGCCGTCGACCCGGGTTACGCCGAGGGAGGCCCAATGGGCGATCGGCTTCTTGTTCTTGCGCCCGGCCGCGCCGACGCTGAAGCCGCGGGGCAGCTTCACCTCGTAGCCCCAGACCTGACCGTTCTGCCACTTGGCAACGCGCAGGAAGTTCGCCGTGGAGCCGACCGCATCGGCGACCGAATCGACCACGTCGCGCCGGCCGTCGCCGTCGCCATCGACCGCGAGCCGGTGATAGGTGGTCGGCATGAACTGGGTCTGGCCGAAGGCGCCGGCCCAGGAGCCGGTGAGCCGCTCCGGCGCGATGTCGCCGCGCTCGATGATCCGTAAGGTCGCGATCAGCTCGCCGCGGAAGAAGTCCCGGCGGCGGTTGTTCGAGCAGGCGAGCGTCGCCAGCGACTGCACCAGCGGCATCTTGCCGAGGTTCTTGCCGAAATTCGATTCGACGCCCCAGACCGCCGCGATCGTGTAGCGGTCGACCCCGTAGCGCGATTCGGCCTGGGCCAGGGCGGATGCGTGCTGCCGCATGGCCGCGCGCCCGTCCTCGACCCGCTCGTCGTCGACGAGCGCCGCCATGTAGTCCCAGATCGGTGTCTTGAACTCGGGCTGCGCCTGCGAGAGCTCGATCACCTTGTCGTCGAAGCTGATGCCGCGGGTGGCCGCCTGGAAGGTCTGGGCCGACACACCGGCCGAAGCCGCCTGACCCTGGAGGCCGGCGAGGCAGGAATCGAAATCGGCGCGGGCGGGCACCGAAGCCAGGCCTGCGAGCAGACCGAACCCGAGCGCGACGCCCGATCCGAGGGTGTGAATCCGCATCCTGGCGTTCCCGTTCGACGTCCGTTGTATGGTGTTCGAATCAGGCAATACGAGGGTTAAGGACCAGTTAGGTCGCGCATGATCGGCCGTCCGGGCTGGCGGGTCGCCGGTGATCGCCGCCGCGATCGAGGAGCAGGGCGCGGCGACCCAGGAGAGCACCCGCAACGTCCGGCAGGCCGCCTCGGGGACGGATCGGGTGACCGGCAACATCGTCGAGGTCAAGCGCGCCGCCGGCGAGACTGGTTCGGCGGCGTCCCAGATCCTGGGCGCAGCCCAGGGCCTCTCGCAGACCTCGAACGACCTCAGCCACGCCGTCGCCACCTTCCTGGCGGACCTGAAGGCGGCCTGATTGGAGGGCTCATCACGACCTCAAGGCTGCACCCGATCCCATTGCAATCGGGCGTAGATCCAGCATTCCAGGAGCCGACCGATCAGGCCCATTCCCGCGCGGCGAGCTTCTGCTCGTAGGCGTCGATCGCGGCGCCGCGCTCCAGGGTGAGGCCGATCTCGTCGAGGCCGTTCAGCAGGCTGTGCTTGCGGCCGCTGTCGATGTCGAAATGCAGGGTGCCGCCGTCCGGCCCCTTGATGGTCTGGGCCTCCAGATCCACCGACAGGGTCGCGTTCGAGCCGCGCTCGGCGTCTTCGAAGAGTTTCTCCAGATCCTCCGGCGAGACGATGATCGCCAGGATGCCGTTCTTCGCGCAATTGTTGAAGAAGATGTCGGCGAAGCTCGTGGAGATCACGCAGCGGATGCCGAAATCGGCGAGCGCCCAGGGGGCGTGCTCCCGGGAGGAGCCGCAGCCGAAATTGTCGCCGCAGACCAGGATCTTGGCGTTCCGGTAGGCCGGCTTGTTGAGCACGAAATCCGGATTCTCGGAGCCGTCGTCCTTGTAGCGCATCTCGGCGAACAGGCCCTTGCCCAGACCGGTGCGCTTGATCGTCTTCAGGTACTGCTTCGGGATGATCCGGTCGGTGTCGACGTTGATGATCCGCATGGGCGCCGCGACGCCCTCCAGCGTGGTGAATTTTTCCATCGTCTGCAGGCTCTTGAAGGCTGGGTCTGGGGGCGGTTTAGCAGCCTCGGGGGCCGCCCGGAAGCGTCAGGCCAGGTCCCCGGCCTCGCCGTACCGCAGGGTGCCGTCGTGGAGCGCGGAGGCGACCAGAGCTCCGGCGATCCCGGCCTCCCGCAACGCCCGCAGATCGTCCGGCCCGCGCACGCCGCCGGCCGCGTAGACCCGGCGGCCCGGCGCCCGCAGGGCCTGGAGGGCTTCGAGATCGGGACCGGCCCCGGCACCGACCCGGGCGAGGGTCATCGCGATCACGTCGGGCGGCCAGAGTGCAGGATCGTCGTGCAGCGCCGCCGGGCCGAGACGCTCGGCCCCCCGGGTGTCGAGGGACAGCACGGCGCGATCACCGAGGCGCGCCACGAGCCCGGCATCCGACTGGCTCTCGCTGCCGATCACCGGCCGTCCCAGGCCGGCGGCCAGGAACGCCGCGACGCCCTCGAACGCGGCGAAGCCCGCATCCACCCACAGGCCGATCCCCGGGCAGGCCCGGGCGATGGCGCCCAGGGCGCCGAGATCCGGGGCGGCGCCGTCGATGATCGCGTCGAGATCGGCGACGTAGAGGGTCCGGGCCGGCCACGCATCGAGCAGCCCATGTGCCACGGCGGCGGGTTCGGAGCCCTTTGCCAAGGGCGTCTCGATCGGGGCATAGGAGGAGCGCTCGCCCCGGCGCGCCCGCACCACGCGGCCGCCGCGCAGGTCGAGCACCGGGATCACCGCGAAGCCGGGATGCCCGAATCCATCATCCGTTGAGGCGCGCGTCGCGGTCATATGCCCATGCCAGTCGCAAAGCAGATCGGGTGGGACCTCGGCGGGGTCCACGTCAAGGCCGCCCTGGTCGAGGCGGGCCGGGTGGTCGCGGCGTCCCAGGTCCCGTGTCCGCTCTGGCAGGGCGTCGCGGCCCTCGACGGCTCCCTGGCGGCCTTGCCGGATTGGGCCCGCGGCGAGGCGCGTCACGCCGTGACCATGACCGGGGAGCTGACCGATTGCTTCGCCGACCGGCGCGAGGGCGTCGCGGCGCTCTCGAACTGGGCGGACAAGCACCTGTTCGGCCGCGTGCGGATCTATGCCGGGCGCTCCGGCCTGGTCGCCCCGGAGGCGGCGGCCAACCTGTTCGCCGACGTGGCCTCGGCCAATTGGCATGCCACCGCGGCCTTGGCCGGCCGGCACGCGCCGGACGCGCTCCTCGTGGATATCGGCTCCACCACCGCCGATCTGATCCCCGTCGTCGGCGGCCGCCCGGCCGCCGCCGGCTACAGCGACGCCGAGCGGCTGGAGACGGGGGAACTCGTCTATACCGGGATCGTCCGCGCCCCGGTGATCGCGCTCGCCCACGATGCCCCGTTCGCGGGCCGCCGCACCCGGCTGATGACCGAGACCTTCGCCCATATGGCGGACGTGTACCGGATCCTCGGCCTGCTCCCCGAAGGCGCCGACCAGCAGGCCAGCGGCGACCGCAAGGGCAAGTCCATCCCCGAGAGCGAGACCCGGCTCGCCCGGATCGTCGGGCGCGACCGGGGGGAGGGCACGCCCGAGGCCTGGGCGCTGCTGGCGGCGCATTTCGCCGAGGCGCAGCTGCGGCTGCTGCACGATGCGGCCGCGACGCTGCTCTCCCGGCCGGACCTGCCGGCGGATGCCCCCCTGATCGTCTGCGGCGCCGGTGCGTTCCTCGGACCACGCCTGGCCGAGCGGCTCGGGCGTCCGGCCCGCCTGCTGGTGGACCTGCTGCGCGAGCGCGTCGCCGGCGAGCCCGACTGGATCTCGACCTGCGGGCCGGCCGTCGCGGTCGGCCTCATCGCCTCGGAGGATACATTCGCATGAGCGCCATCAAGATCCTGGCCCGGGTCCTGACGACCCGGGTTGGGCCGCATATCGAGCTGGCCGTGGAGACCGAATCCGGCGAGGTCCTGAAGGTGCTCGCCACCGAGGATCAGATCGACCGGCTCGTGGACGAGCTGGAGGATATCTTGAACTCGCCGGCCGTGCCGGACGATGGGGAGCCGCCGGACGCGGCGTGAGCGGGGCGGGCGACGGGAACCCGCGATGAGCCTGATCGCCGCCAAGATCGTCATCACCCCGACGCTGATGTGGGCCGTGTCGGCGGCGTCACGCCGCTGGGGCAGCCTGGTCGGTGGGTTGCTGTCGGGCCTGCCGCTCACCTCGGCGCCGATCTCGATCTACCTCGCCCTCGAGCAGGGCGCAGGCTTCACCGCCGAGGCCGCGATCGGCTCGGTGGAGGGGCTCGGGGCGGTGACACTCTGCTACCTCGCCTACGCGGTCTGCGCCCCGCGGCTGGGGCCGGTCGCCTCGCTCTGCGCCGCCCTGTCGGCGTTCGTACTCGGCGGCCTCGTGCTGCACGGGCTGATCCGGCCCGGCTTGTGGCTCGCCACCGCGATCAACGTGCCGATCATGGCGCTGGTGGTGGCGCTGTGCCCGCGGGCGGCAGGGCCCGATGCGCCGGCCCGTCCTCCGCGGCCGCCGCGGTGGGACATGCCGGCGCGCCTGGCTGCGGCGACCGCGCTGGTGCTGCTGGTCTCGACGCTCGCGCCCTATCTCGGCTCGGGCCTGAGCGGCCTGCTGGCGCCGATCCCGATCATCTCCTGGCCGCTCATCGCCTTCGCCCGCCTCCAGGACGGCGTGCGCGCCTCCCTCGACGTGGTCCGCGGCAGCGCCCAGGGGGCGTTCGGCGTGCTGGCCTTCTACGTCTGCATTCACCTGCTGCTCGGCCGGACCGACATGGTCACCGCCTACGCGGTCTCGATCGCCCTGTCGGCAGCCTGCGTGCTGCCATGGCTGTTCGTCGGACGCCGAGTCCGGGCGGCAGGCTGAGGCGCAGCCGGGGCAACGCGATTACCGCCGCTGCGCCCACCGCTCACGACTGATAGCGCAGGCCCACTGCGACGCCGTGGCCGACACCGGCGCGTGTCCCAACCGAGGCGAGGGAGTCGACGCGCCAGCCGAGCTGCTCGGTCAGGCTGCCCTGCAGGCCTGCCCCGATGCTCACGAAGTCGTCGCGCAGGAACGGCACTGGGATCGAGGCCCTGGCCAGCGGGTTCTGGACGCTGGCGAGCCGGGCGAAGCCGGTGCTGCTCGGCGGCCCCGTGGCGAGGTTGTAGGCGACCCCCAGCGACGGGATCTCGTCGCCGAAGCCGTAGAAGGCCAGCTCGGCCCCGAGAGGGGTGGCGGTCTGGAAAACGTTGAGGCCGCGATAGACGCCGTTGTTACCGGCCGCACCAGTCTCCGTGAAGCCGTCGACATGGCTGGCCGGATGGATGAGCCCGACGAACGTCGTCAGGCTGAAATCACCGATCCGGAACGGGCGTCCCGCCTCGCGATCGAGCGAGACGGCGCTGGCGGAAATCCGAGCGCCAGCGGTCGGCCGGCAGGCGGCCGGGAGGGTGATCCGGTCGAGGGCGATATCGGTGGCGCCGCCGACGATGCCCTGCACGTAGAAGTCGGGCTCGTGATACCCGGCATGGCCCGAGACCGTGAAGGCGCTGTGCTCCTGCCGGAACCCGCCCGGACGGCTGAGCGTGCCGCCGCCGCCCAATGCGGCGCCGGCCCGCCAGGGGCCGTCGACGGGCGGGTCGAGACCGCCGCTACCCTAAAGGATCGTCCGGTCGAGGGTGGGATCGCCGTTGCGCAACTGATCGGGAACAGGGCGTTGCCGCCGACCCACACGCCGCTGGCGCGCCGCCACGTGCTTCCTCCTGTCATCATCTCGGCCCCAAGCTTGGCCGCAGGGAGGAAACTCGGATGACACCTGTATGTCTGCTTTGACCGGTCATTCCGCTTGCGCGCGGCACGAACGACAAAGGCCGCCGCGGAACCCCGCGGCGGCCTTTTGAACGCGATTGTGCGTGGGAATCAGGCGGCCGTGCGCTTGCGGGCTTCCTGCTTGGTGTCGACGCCAGCCGCTTTGATCTCAGAGAGCTTCTGAGCGACGTTGCGCGAGAATACGAACTCGGCGGGGCGCTGGTTCTCCAGGCTGACCTCCGGCGCCATGGCGCCGTCGGTCTTGATGCCGCGGATCGCGTGGACCAGCGGCTTCCACGGCTTGCGGACCGAATCGACCACCGAGGAGGCCTCGTAGCCCGAATGGACCATGCAGTCGGCGCACTTCTCGTAGTTGCCGGTGCCGTAGGCGTCCCAGTCGGTCTCTTCCATCAGCTCCTTGAAGGTCGCCGCGTAGCCCTCGCCGAGCAGGTAGCAGGGCTTCTGCCAGCCGAACACGGTGCGGGTCGGGTTGCCCCAGGGGGTGCAATGGTAGGTCTGGTTGCCGGCAAGGAAGTCGAGGAACAGGCCCGACTGCTGGAAGGTCCACTTCTCGCGGCCCTTCTCCTTGCCGTGCCGGAACACGCCGCGGAACAGCTCCTTCGTCGCCTTGCGGTTCAGGAAGTGCTTCTGGTCGGGCGCGCGCTCGTAGGCGTAGCCGGGGGAGACGGTGATGCCGTCGATGCCCATCCGGGTCACGCTGTCGAAGAAGTCGGCGATCTTCTCGGGCGAGGAATTGTTGAAGAAGGTGCAGTTGATGGTGACCCGGAAGCCCATCTCCTTCGCCTTGGCGATGGCCGAGACCGCCTTGTCGTAGACGCCGCGCTGGCACACCGACTGGTCGTGCATCTCCTTGTCGCCATCCAGATGGATCGACCAGGTGAAGTACGGGCTCGGCTTGTAATCCTTGATCTTTTTCTCGAGCAGAAGCGCGTTCGTGCAGACGATCGCGAACTTCTTCTGATCGATGATGCCCTGGACGATCTGCGGCAGATCCTTGTGCAGCAGCGGCTCGCCGCCGGCGATCACCACCACGGGGGCGCCGCACTCGCGCACGGATTCGAGTGCGTCGGCGACAGGAAGCCGCTTGTTCAGAATCTCGTCCGGGTAATCGATCTTACCGCAGCCGGCGCAGGCGAGATTGCAGCGGAACAGGGGTTCCATCATCATCACCAGCGGGTAGCGCTTGCGGCCCGTGAGGTGCTGCTTGAGGATGTAGCCGCCGATCTTCGCGACGTACCGGAGGGGGATACCCAAGATTGCGGCTCCTTACTGCGTCGGCCCCGGAGGCGTCGGGGTGCTTACCGCGAAAAAAACTCGAATTCCAGCGATGTAGCTTGGAACTAATCTGAAACGACCCCGTTTCGGCGAGGCCATAACGACTTATTCTGCTCCTGACGCAACCGAGCCACACGCGCTTCACGCGGCGGTATCGGCGGGTCGGGTCGCCTGACGGTTGAGGACAGCACGTGCATTGCGTCGGCAATGCGACCGTAATCCCAAGATTCTTGTCCCCATATCAGGATTGCAGTGCGCTACCGCACATCGGCCGAGGCAAGGACCGCGCCGCGGCGATCGCGTTGCAATCTGGGGACGCCCTCTTTACTGAGCCCTGTGGCCGCGTTGCAAGGGGTGGCCCGCGGCGAGCGGCAGCGCAGCGTCCCGTCCGGGACAGGCTCGGCTTGCACCCGCGCGTCGCGCGACCAGATTGGGCGGTGCGGCGTCCCCCGAATGCGAAGGGCGCTCGCGCGGATCGCGCGGCGACCTTCATGTGGGCGTTCGAATCCGGCAGGGCCGGTCGCGCCGATCCGGCCGGGACGGTTGGGAATAGCCGGTCGCGCATGGGGCGCGTCCGGGGCGAACAGGCAGGGTGCTCGTGATCGAAGGTCTCGTCGCGTTCTCGGTGCGGTATCGGTGGATCGTGATCGCCCTGATGGCGTTCATCACGGTCGCGAGCCTGGGAGTCGCGGCGCATCTGTTCCGCATCAACACCGATGTCGAGCGGCTGATCGACCCGAAGGAGCCCTGGCGCCAGGACGAGATCAATTTCGAGAAGGCGTTCCCGCAGCGCGGCAACACCATCGTGGCGGTCATCAACGGCGAGACGCCCGAGGAGACCGAGGAGGCGGCCGCCAACCTGGCCAAGGCGCTGACCGCCCATAAGAATCTGATCGAGACCGTGTACCGGCCCGATGGCGGCCCGTTCTTCGACAGGAACGGCCTGCTGCTGATGCCCCAGGCCCAGCTCGACAAGACGCTGGAGGAGCTGACCCAGCAGCAGGGGCTGCTCGGGCCGCTGGCCGCCGACCCGTCCTTGCGCGGGGTCATGCGGGTGCTGTCGCTCGGCGCGCGCGGCGTGAAGTCCGGCGACGCTAAGCTCGAAGACCTCGACAAGCCCATGGGCCAGATCGACGCCACCCTGCAGAAGGTGCTGGCGGGCAAGCCCGCGCGGATGTCGTGGCAGGAGCTGCTGGCCAACGGCCAGAGCAGCGTCACGGACAAGATGAAGTTCGTGATCATCCAGCCGGTGCTGGACTTCAACGCCCTCGAGCCCGGCTACCAGGCGACCAAGCTGATCCGCAACGTCGCGCATGATCTCAAGATCGACGCCGAGCACGGCCTGCGCATGCGGCTGACCGGCACGGTCGCGGTGGCGGACGAGGAATTCGCCACGCTCTCGGAGGATGCGGCCCTCAATAACAGCATCATCGTCGGCGCGATCGTCCTGTTTCTGTGGCTCGCGCTGCGCTCCGGCAAGCTCGTCGGCGCGGTGCTGATCACCACCTTTGCGGGCCTCATCGTCACCGCCGCCCTCGGCCTGATCATGGTCAAGGAATTGAACCCGATCTCGGTGGCCTTCGCGGCCCTGTTCGTCGGGCTCGGAATCGATTTCGGCATCCAGTTCTCGGTGCGCTACCGGGCGGACCGCTACGAGCAGCCGACGCTCCAGAGCGCGATCCGGGCCGCCGCCCGCGGGGTCGGCTGGTCGCTGACGCTGGCCGCCGTATCGCTGGTCGCCGGCTTCTTCGCCTTCCTGCCCACCGCCTTCCGGGGCGTCTCGGAGCTGGGTCTGATCGCCGGCGTCGGCATGGTCGTGGCCTACCTGTTCTCCCTGACGTTGCTGCCGGCGCTGATCGCGGTGTTCGAGCCCAAGGGCGAGAAGGAGGCGGTGCAGACCGCGTGGCTGGTCGGCGTCGACCCGTGGATCATCCGCAAGCGCAAGCCGATCCTGATCGCGGTCGGCGTGGTGACCCTGGCCGGGGCGCCGCTGCTCTGGCACCTGCCCTTCGATTCCAACCCGATGCATCTGCGCAGCGCGAAGACGGAATCGATCGCGACTTATCTCGACCTGATCAAGAACCCCGAGACCAGCCCGAACCTGATCGACGTGCTGGCCCCCAACGTCGACGCGGTCCCGGCCCTGTCGAAGACCCTTGCGGCGCTGCCGGTGACCTCGTCAGTCAACAGCATCGACACCTTCGTGCCGCGGGACCAGGACAAGAAGCTCGCGGCGATCGCCGACACGGCGCAGCTCTTGGATCCGGTGCTCAATCCCGGTCGCAAGCCGCCGCCGCCGACCGATGCCGAGAACGTCAAGGCGCTCAAGGACGCCGCCGCGGCTCTGAACGGTGTCGCGGGCGACGGAAAGGAGGCCGCGGGCGCCCAGAATGCCAAGCAGCTCGCCGGCACCCTCGACAAGCTCGCCGGCGGCCCGGTGCAGATGCGCGAGGCGGCCTCTGTCGCCCTGACCAAGGATCTCGTGCCGCTGCTCCAGCGCTTGCGTGACCTGCTCCATCCGGAGAAGATCACGCTGGACAACCTGCCGCCGCAGCTGAAGGCCGATTGGGTCGCGGCGGACGGACGCGCGCGGATCGAGGTCCATCCCAAGGGTGATTCGAACGACGATGAGGTGCTGCGCACCTTCTCGGACGAGGTGCTGAAGGTCGCCCCGCACGCCACCGGCGCCCCCGTGGCCACGACGCGGTCGACCTACACGATCCTGGGCGCCTTTGTGCAGGCGGCCATCACGGCGTTCGTGCTGATCTTCGTCATCCTGTCGGTGGCCCTGCGCAAGCCTTGGGACGTGGCGATGACCCTGGGCCCGCTGGTCATCGCGACCCTGTGGACCCTGATGGCCCTGCGCCTGATCGACATGCCGCTGAACTTCGCCAACATCATCGCCCTGCCGCTGATGCTGGCGGTCGGCGTCGCGTTCCACATCTACTACGTGATCGCGTGGCGGGCGGGCGTGACCGACATGCTGGCTTCCAGTCTGACCCGAGCGATCTTCTTCTCGGCACTGACCACCGGCAGCGCTTTCGGCTCTCTGGTCCTATCGAGCCATCCGGGCACGGCCAGCATGGGCAAGTTGCTGGCGCTGTCGCTGTTCTTCACCCTGATCGCGGCGTTCTTCGTGGTGCCGGCGACCCTGGGCGAGCCGCCCGCGCAGGCGGACGACGACCGCCCGGAGGGGGAGAAGGCCGCCGCGGCCGCGCTGCGCAAGAGCACCACCCCGTCGGATCCGGTGCCGGCCAAGTAGGCCGGCTCCGGAGCGCTCAGAGCGTCTTCTCGAAGAAGTGGTCGGGGTATGGGTCGTCGTTGAAGCGATCGATCGCGACCCAGCCGGTCTTGCGGTAGAGCGCCAGGGCTTCCGGCAGCGCGCTGTTGGTGTCGAGGCACAGCACCGCGACCGAGAGCTCGCGGGCTGCCGTCTCGACGGCCTGCATCAGCCGGCGGGCGAGGCCGAAGCCCCGGGCTGCGGGGTCGATCCAGAGCCGCTTGACCTCCGCGATCGGGCCGCCGCTGCCCTTCAGGCCGACGCATCCCACCGGCAGGCCGTCCGCCATCGCGAGCAGGAACGCCCCGCGCGGCCGGACCATCGCCGCGGCCTCGGGATCGCACGACAGCTTGACGTCGAACCCGGTCTCCAGCCGGCGCGCCAATTCGGCATAATACGCCTCCAGACAGGACCGGGCGGCCTCGCTGCGCGGGTCAGCTTCCGCGATGGTGATCCGGTCGCGGCCGAGCGTCAGGGCAACCAGATCCATCGCGCGCAGGAGTTCCTCGGCACGCGGCGCGCGCTCCAGCAGGGCTGAGGCGCGCGCGTCGGACAGGCCTTCGTAGGCTGAGAACTCGCGCTGCCCCGCCTCCGTCAGGCGCGCGACCCGGCGGCGCGCGTCGTCGGGATGCGGCTCGGTGGTGACCAGGCCCTCGTCCTCGAGGCTGCGCAGCAGGCGGCTCATCAGGCCGGAATCGAGACTCAGATAGGCGCGGATCTCGGCCACGTCCGTGCGGCCGGCGCCGATCGCGTTCACCACCCGGGCTGCCCCAAGGGGCCGGCCCCGGCCAAGGAACGAATCGTCGAGGGCGCCAACCTCCGCGGTGACGGCGCGGGCGAAGCGGCGAAAGCGGAGGATGGAGTCGAACGTCATAATAGCTGACTTTAGTCAGACATTATGATCGGTCAAGCGGAGAGGGCCAAGCTGGCAGCACCGGACCGCGTGCGCGCGTTCGCTGACGCCACGTTTAAACAAGCATCTTCCCAGCGAATGCGACGCGCTCTAACCTCGCTGCATGACGACGATCGCGTTGGAGAAGGCTGCAACGGCCCTGGTGGAACTCGCCGCGCGCGTCGAAGGCGGCGTGACCATCGTCGTGACGCGGAACGGTAAGCCGGTGCTCGACCTCGTGCCCCATCGCCGGGGGCGTGGGCTCGACATCGAGGCTGGCGAGGCGTTCTTGCGCGCCCACGGCATTGCACGCAATCCAGGCTTCATCGCGGACGATTTCGACGATCCCTTGGCCGAGGATTTCCTCATCCAGCCGTCGTCCGGCTCGTGAGACTGCTGCCTCGATAGCCACATCCTTCTTGCCATCGCGCTGAAGCGGCTCGATGCAGTGAGCCCGTCGATCGCACGGGCGCTTGCTCAGCCTGATATGGATCTTGCGGCCAGCGCCGCGAGCCTTTGGGAGATCGCAATCAAGGCGCGTCTCGGTAAACTGGATCCCGGCATGCCGCTCGGGATGTTGGCAGAGTTCTTCGAGGCGGTCGGGATTGGGATGCTGCCGATCACGGCTTCGCACGCCGTCGCAGCCGTCGAACCGATGCCGCCGACGCGTGACCCGTTCGACAGGATGTTGCTGACGCAGTGCCTGGTGGAAGGCCGACGCCTCGTTACGGTTGACAACGCCTTGTGCGATCATCCTCTCGCGACTCGCTTCGCGGCGAAAACCTCGGACGCCCCTAGCCCGAAAAATCCGAAAACCCGCCTCTGACCGCGCCCGACGCATCCGCCGCCGCCCGGGAGGCGGGGGCAATCAACGCGTCGCGCTCGGCGGCGTAGAGGTAGCCGGGCGCCTCGCCGGGGAAGCCGCCGGCCGTGGCCGGGTGCGTGTAGAGCTCGGTGAGGCCGTCCGGAAGCTGCGCCAGGAGCGCCGCCAAGCGCAGCGGGGTCATGGCGCCGGACCAGGCGAGCCCGAGGGTCCGGTCGGGAATCAGCAGGCCGGCCTGACGGGCGCGCACGGCGAGCAGGGCCGCCCAGGGGGCGATGTCGAGGGCCGGCCGGGGTCGGGCACTGGCCTCGGCCCGGCGGAGCAGCTGGCGGGGCTCCCGGGGGACGCGGATCGCCCGGATGCCGTAGTCGCGGCCGATGCGCAGGACCGCGCCGGCGATCAGCGGGTGGACGTGGAAGTGCTTGTGGGCGTTGACGTGGTCAAGGGGCAGGCCGGTCGCCCGGTAGGCCTCGAACTGCGCCGTGATCTCGGCGGCAAGCTGGCGCCGGGCGGCGGGCTTGCGGGCGAGGTCGAGGCCGACCCGGGCCATATCGGCGCGCATCAGGCCGTCGGCATCGGTCAGGTCGGGCAGCTGCGCGGCCGGCAGGGTCGGCCAGGCTTCGACGAGCACGAGGTGCAGCCCGACCCGCAGGGACGGCATCCGCCTCGCCCGGGCCACCGCGTCGGCGGCGGCAGGCGCCGAGACCATCAGGCTCGCCGCGGTAAGGATCCCCTCACGGTGAGCCTGCTCGACGGCCTCGTTGACCTCGGGGCTGAGCCCGAAATCGTCCGCGGTGACGACCAGACGCTTCACGCAAACCTCGTAACGGGTGTCGAGAGGGCGTGCCCTCTCGCGGGTCCAGGGCGGAGCCCTGGGAGAAGGGGCGGGGCTCTGCCCCGCACGCCCCGCCGGGCCGTGGGCCCCGGACCCCTGACTTCACGCCGCCTTGGCGGTGCCCTGACGCTCCTTAAGGAAGCGGTAGAACTCGACACCCTCGCGCAGGCGGCGCTTCATCATATCGGGGGACCGCACCATCTCGCCGACGATCGAGGCAATCTTCGGAGCCCGGAAGTAGAACTTCTTGTAGAACTCCTCCACTGAGGTGAAGATCTCGGTGTGCGACAGGTGCGGGTAGTGCAGCGGCGCGACCTGTACGCCGTTCTCGTCGACGAGCTCGGCGTTCTCGATGTCGAGCCAGCCGTTCTCCACCGCCTGCTTGTACAGGAAGGTGCCCGGGTAGGGGGCCGCCAGCGAAACCTGGATCGTGTGCGGGTTGATCCGCTTGGCGAAGGCGATCGTCTCCTGGATCGTCTCCTTGGTCTCGCCCGGCAGGCCGAGGATGAAGGTGCCGTGGATGGCGATGCCCAGCTCGTGGCAATCCTTGGTGAACTTCTCAGCGACTTCGACCCGCATGCCCTTCTTGATGTTGTGCAGGATGGTCTGGTTGCCGGACTCGTAGCCGACCAGCAGCAGGCGCAGGCCGTTCTCCTTGAGCACCTTCAGGGTCTCACGCGGCACGTTCGCCTTGGCGTTGCACGACCAGGTGACGCCGAGCTTGCCGAGCTCGCGAGCGATCTCCTCCGCGCGCGGCAGGTTGTCGGTGAAGGTGTCGTCGTCGAAGAAGAACTCCTTGGTCTGCGGGAACTCCTTCAGGCAGTACTTGATCTCCTCGATCACGTGGGCGACCGAGCGAGTGCGGTAGGTGTGGCCGCCGACCGTCTGCGGCCAGAGGCAGAAGGTGCAGCGGCTCTTGCAGCCCCGGCCGGAGTAGAACGAGATGTAGGGGTGCTTCAGGTAGCCGATGAAATACTTCTCCATCTCCAGGTCGCGCTTGTAGACGCTGGTGACGAAGGGCAGCTGGTCCATGTCCGTCATGATCTCGCGGTCCTCGTTATGGACCACGACGCCGTTCGCATCGCGATAGGACAGGCCCTTGATCTGGGCCATCGGGACGCCGTCGGCGACTTCCTTGACGGTGAAGTCGAACTCGTTGCGGGCGCAGAAATCGACCACGGGGGCCTGAGCCATCGCACCGGCGGCGTCGACCGCGACCTTCGCGCCGATCAGGCCGGCGATCAGCTTCGGGTTCGCGGCCTTGAGCGCCTCGATCGTCTTCACGTCGGACTTGAACGACGGCACGGAGGTGTGGAGCACGACGAGGTCGAAGTCGTTGGCCTGAGCCACGATCTCGGGAAGCTTGATGTTGTGCGGGGGGGCGTCGATCAGCTTCGAGTTCGGCACCAGGGCGGCCGGCTGGGCCAGCCAGGTCGGGTACCAGAACGACTTGATCTCGCGCTTGGCCTGATAGCGGGAGCCGGCACCGCCGTCGAAACCGTCGAAGGTGGGGGCCTGGAGGAAGAGCGTGCGCATGGGGTTCAAGGCCTCAGGGCGTTGCCGGGGGAGGGGTGAGGAAGCGAAAGCCGGGATCAGCGGGTGGGCGCGCCGGCGTCGTGACCGAGTTCGGCGTCCGGGATCAGAGTACCGTCCGCAACCACGTGATAATCATGACCTTTCCATGTCACCGCCCCTGACACGAAGGCCCAGGAGAAGTTCAGGAAGGAGAGGATGTCGCGGATCGGCAACAGTCCGTAGGGGTGCGGGGCGAGGCCGAAGGCCCGCTCGAGCTGCCGGCACAGGACGATCCGGCCGGCGAGCGCCAAGCCCGCCACCACCAGCGCACCGGTGCCGGCGCCGGGCAGGAGCGCGCCCACCAGGGCCAGCGGGAAGGCGTGGGTCACGATTGAGCCGGCATAGCCGGCCGGGTCGACGTTGCGGATCGTGCGGTTCCAGCGCAGCTCGTGCCGCCACAGGCCGGAGAGGTCGGTGTCGACGCTGGTATGGCCTATGGTGAAGCTCGGGATCACCACCCGGCCGTCAAGGCCGCGCAGGGCCGCGCCGATCGCGTAATCGTCGGCCAGGTCGTTGCGGAAGCGGCGAAAGCCCCCCACCGCCTCCAGGTTCGCCCGGGTGAACGCGATGGTCGAGCCGAAGCACGGCTTGGCGAGCCCGAGGCTCAGGCCCATGACCACGTTGGGCAGGAACTGGACGTCGATCGCCAGCGCCGAGAGCTGGTCGTAGAGGCCCCGGAAGGCCGGAACGCCGTGATACAAACAGGTGACGCCGGAGACGCCGTCCTGCGACAGCTCGGCGACCAGCCGCTCGAGGTAGTCCGGCCGGACCACCATGTCGCTGTCGGCCAGAACGATCACGTCGTGGGCGATCCGCTCGGCCATGTTGATCAGGTTCGAGACCTTACGGTTCGAGCCGTGCTGCCGGCCGTCGATCACCAGGTCGATGCGCGCGGCCGGATAGGCCTGCTTGAGCCGCTCGACCACGCCGATGGCCGGGTCCGTCGCCTTCTGGACGCCGAACACCACCTGGACCGGGCCAGCATAATCCTGGCGCAGCACGGTCTCGAGATTCTCGTACAGGTTGGGCTCCAGGCCGCAGAGCGGCTTGAGCACCGTCACGGACGGGCGGGGCGCGTCCATTGCCAGCGCCGGCATGGGCCGGGCGGCGAAGCGGCCGGCCAGGTAGGCGGCTGCCAGCGCATAGAGGCAGCCCGCCACCGCCAGCAGGAGGCAGAGCAGCGAGAGCCACGACAATGCGGTGAGCGCCAGGGCGGTGAAATCCATCCGGTCGGGTCCGTGCGGTCGTCCGGCCGCCTCAGGCGGCGATGGCCGCGTGCGGCCCGATCAGGGCGGCACGCACGGCGTCGGTAGTCACGGTGTCGGTTTTGCGGCGAGCATGCCGTCGGCGCGCTGACGGAGGAACTTCACCACCGCGTCGGCGCCGCCCAACTTCAACGGGGCGGACAACGCGTTGCGCTGCGCGGCGATCTCGCTGACGTCGCCATTGAGCAGCACGTCCTGAATGCGGTTGTCGGCATTGACCACGAAATCGACCGCGGAATCGTCGCCATCGGCTGCGGTGACCCGGGTGGGCACGACGCGCTGGCTGCCGCGCTCCTCGACCTTCGGGGTCACCTCGAACTTGCCGCCGGCCGCCCGGGCGAGGCGATTGGCGTAGGTGACGGTCAGGCTGCGCTTGAACGCGTCGGTGACCGCCGCCTGCTGCTCCGGGGTAAAGCTCGACCATTTCGAGCCGACCGCGACGCGGGTCATGGCCGGGAAGTCGAACGCCTTCTCCAGCGCCGGCCCCACGGCCGCGACCCGAGCGGGCAGGGGGCTCGGGCCGTCCTTCAGGGCTTCGGTGAAGGCGGCGTAGAGATCGCGCACGGTCTGCACCGCGGGATCGTCCGCGGCCCAGGCGGAGACGGGAGCGAGGAGGGGGGCGGCCAGCAAGGCAGCGGCCGCGAGCCGACGGGTCAGGCGCACTTCTTCAACTCCTCGCCATCGCCGATCCGCGAACCCATGCGGGGCGGGGCGTAGCTGTAGAACGGGCCGAGCGTCGCCGGCTGCGGCACCAGCTTGGCCGTGCGGCCGATGGCGACGTTCGGCTCGCGATCGGTCTCTACCACGGTATCGGCCGCGAGCTTGGCCTCGATCCGGTGCCAGAGCAGAAGACCCGGCACGCCGACCCCGAGATCGGCGAAGCGCTTGACCAGCGACAGGGCCAGGGCGGCCTCGGCGGGAATGTTGAACAGGCCGCACAGGGCGATCAGGCCGCCCTCCTGGGCGCCGAGCGCGCCCGGCACCGCGAAGGCGGCGCCGCGGACCGCCTGAGCCAGGCTCTCGATCACCAGGGCCTGGGCGAAATCGACCGGGTAGCCCATGAAATGCAGGCAGACATAGACTTCGAGGGTGCCGATGACCCAGCCCACGAGGTGGATCGCCAGCGCGGCGACGAAGCGTCCGTGGTTGCCGTACATCCGGCGCAGGCTGTCGTAGAGCTGATCGATGGCGCCGAAGGCGCGCCACTCGCGGCCGGAGGCGAAGCGGCTCATCAGGCCCTGGATGATCCGGTGCCCGGCCCGCCGCTGGATGAGATAGAAGGCGCCCAGCGCCGGCACGGCTACGGCCAGGCCGCCCGCCACCGTCCGGGCGATCGGGCCGTCACCGGCGATCAGGACCAGCAGGCCGAGGCCGATGACGGTGAACAGGAGCTGCGTCAGCGCCTGCGTCATCAGGTCCACGAACATGCTGGCGCCGGCCATCGCGCCCGGAACGCCGCGCTTGGACATCAGCCGTGCGCCGACGAAGTCGCCGCCCACGGTCGCCACCGGCAGCAGCGTGTTGATTCCCTCACGCACGAACCGCAGCGAGACGCAGTCGACCAGCCGGGCCGCGCCCGCCGGGAACACCACGTGCCAGCCAAGCCCCGCCCAGGCGACGGCCGCAAGGCGGGCGACCACCACGAGGGCGGCGCCCCAGCCGGCGCTCATGACGGCGGCCGACACGTCCTCCAAGCCGGAAGACATGAACAGGCCGACGACTGTGCAAAGACCGGCGATCGAGGCCAAGGTCGTCAGGCGCTTCATAATGGTCTTTCAAGCTCGCAAATGGCTTGATGCGGGAAATCGGTCACGGTCGCGGCAGAAATAGGTCCGGGCGACCAAGAACGTTTCTGCCACGTTGCAGCACGGATTACCGGTGTCTATCACCCGTTTGACACACCGAGAGCCAAAGCGGTGGCGGGGCGAAGGCGCCTACGCAGAAGACCGCGGCACGTCGCAGAAGGGGCACACGTCATGGAGCGCGAATCACCGATCACGGCCGTCGAGGCCGTGAGCGACGACACGCATGCCGGCGGTCCCCAGGGCGGAATGGCGCCAGGTGTGCCGGCGCCTCACTCCCCGGTCATGGCCTGGAACGAGTGGGACCCGCTGGAGGAGGTGATCGTCGGATCCCTCGACGGCGCCACCATCCCGACTCACCATCTCACGGTGATCTTCAACCTGCCGCGGGCGGCCCAGCCGTTCTACCGCTTCGCCAGCGGCTGGAAATATCCGAAGTTCATGAAGAAGCTGGCGCAGCAGGAGCTCGACAACTTCATCAAGATCCTGGCCGGCGAGGGCGTGAAGATCCGCCGCCCCGACGCGGTGGATTTCTCCCGCAAGTTCAAGGCGCCGCGCTGGACCTCCCGGGGCTTCTGCGTCGCCTGCCCGCGCGACCCGTATCTGGTCATCGGCGACGAGATCATCGAGAGCCCGATGTGCTGGCGCTCGCGCTACTTCGAGGGCGACGCCTACCGGTCGCTGTTCAAGGAATATTTCCGCGCCGGCGCCCGTTGGACCTCGGCCCCACGGCCGCAGCTCACCGACGACCTCTACAACTACGATTACCGGGTGCCGAACCTGAAGGCCGGCGAGCCGATGCAGTTCACGGTCAACGAGTTCGAGCCGGTCTTCGACGCCGCCGACTTCGTCCGCTGCGGCCGCGACCTGTTCGTGACCCGCTCGAACGTCACCAACCTGATGGGCATCGAGTGGCTGCGCCGCCACCTCGGCCCGGGCTTCCGCATCCACGAGATCGAGAGCCGCTGCCCGCAGCCGATGCATATCGACTCGTCGTTCATGCCGCTGGCCCCCGGCAAGGTGCTGGTGAACCCGGACTACATCGACGTCGAGAAGCTGCCGGCCGTGCTCAAGAAGTGGGACGTGCTGATTGCCCCGCGCCCCGACCCGGTCGAGGGCTTCATGAGCAAGATCTCGATGTGCTCGCCCTGGACCTCGATCAACGTCCTGGCGATCACCGAGAAGAAGATCGTCGTCGACCAGAGCCAGCCGACCCTGATCAAGGCCCTCAAGGATTGGGGCTTCGACCCGATCCCAGCGCCGTTCCTGAGCTACGGCCCGTTCGGCGGCTCGTTCCACTGCGCCACCCTCGACGTCCGCCGCCGCGGCGTGCTGAAGTCGTATTTCTAGGACCTGCTCGCCCTTCCCCGTCTCGGGGATGGGCGATCACGCGGTGGGCCGTCTTTCCAAGAACGGCTGCCGAATGGAGCACCGTGTCATTCCGGGGCGCCGCAGGCGAGCCCGGAATCCCAAGCCGCCAACGGCGCAAAACTCTGCAGCATCTGCGTTTCTGGATCCCGGGCTCCGCTGCGCGGCCCCGGGACGACAAACCGGGTACCCCTAGCCCGACGCAGCCTCTTCGTCGCGGAAGAGAACACGATCTTCCGCCGTGATGACGCCATTCACGGCGCCAAAATCCCCGCGATCAGCGCTTTGTTGAATCCCTCGGGGTCGGACATCTGAGGCGCGTGGCCGAGCGCCGGGAACTCTACGAGCTTGGCGCCGGGAATCGCCTTCGCGGCCGCCTTGCCCAGCTCCGGGTAGTTCCCGAGCGAGGGCCGCATCTCCGGCGGGGCGAGGTCCTTGCCGATCGCCGTGTTGTCCTTCTGGCCGATCATCAGCAGGGTCGGCACCGCGATCTGCGGCAGCCGGTAGATCACCGGCTGGGTGAGGATCATGTCGTAGAGGAGCGCCGAGTCCCAGGCGACCGCCTCCTTGCCCGGGCCGGCGTTGAGCCCGGCCAGCATTGTCACCCAGGGCTCGTAGCGCGGCTCCCACTGGCCGGCGTAATAGGTCACGGTCTCGTAGGCGCGGATCGACTCCGCCGAGACCTTCAGCTCGCGCTGATACCATTGCTCCACCGAGGTCGGGGGGACGCCCTTGGCGCTCCAATCCTCCAGCCCGATCGGGTTGACCAGCACCAGCTGGGCCACATCCTTCGGGTAGAGCAGGGCGTAATGCGCGGCCAGCATGCCGCCGGTGGAGTGCCCGACCAGAATCGGCCGCGCGATCCCCAGCTTGTCCAGCAGGGCGCGGGTGTTCTCGGCGAGCTGGCGGAACGTGAACTGGTAGGCAGCCGGCTTGCTCGACTTGCAGAACCCGATCTGGTCCGGGGCGATCACCCGGTAGCCGGCCCCGGTAAGCGCCCAGATCTGGCTCTCCCAGGTCGCCGCGCAGAAATTCTTGCCGTGGAGCAGCACGACGGTGCGCCCGTTCGGCGTCGTGGGCCTGACGTCGAGATAGGCCATCTGCACGGGCTGGTGTTGCGACGTGAAGGCGAAGCGCTCCACCGGGAACGGATAATCGAACCCTTCGAGCTCGGGCCCGTAGGCGGGCGCGGCCGGAGCGGCGCCGGGGAGTATCAGGGCCAACAGGGCGGAGGCGAGGACGGATCGGAGCATGGGCTGCCTGGATCTGCGACGGCAGGAGCGCGCGTTCGCTCGCCCAAATCGGGCATCGACGCCGTCCTGTCCAATCGTCGGCCCAGCGGATCTTCGCGGTGGCACGCGCCCGCGCTATTTCTCGGAGCGTCCCGCCGGCTTCTGGGCCGGCGCGCAGGAGCCCACACCGATGCGCCTCCCCATCCTGGCCGCCCTCGCCGGTGCCCTGGTCCTTGCCGCGGCGCCGGCCCGGTCCGCGGATGCCTGCGACGCCCTCGCGGCCAAGGTGATCCGGATCACGGGCGCCTCGCTCGCCGGGCGGGAAGGCCCGTTCGCGGTGTTCCGCGCGCAGGATGCCGAGCGGATGAGCCTCGATTGCCGGACGCCGGCCCGGATCACGATCGCCTCTCGCGACCGGGAGCCGCCGCGTGCCTACTTCACCCTGGTGGGGCTCGCCGCCCGAGCCCTCACCGGGGCGGACGTCCCCGGCGCCGAGGTGCTGGCGCTCAATCTCCACCAGGACAGCCTGTTGGCCGACGCGCCGCAGCGCGGCGGCACCGGTCGGGCGCTGATGCTGTGCGAGACCGGACCGCGGATGGACGGGCTCCGGGAGGACCTCACCGTCTGCCGGGTCGCGCCCCGGGCCGGGGTTTCGCGAATCCGCCGCGCGGGGTAGAGCGCAGCCCATGTCGACACTCGAAACACCCGGTCCCGTCGTTCAGGTCGGCGCAGCGCGCTTCGCTAACCACCTGCCGCTGACGCTAATCGCAGGTCCGTGCCAGCTCGAAGGGCGAAACCACGCCCTGGAGATCGCCGCCGCGCTCAAGGAGATGGCCGCGGGCCTCGGGATCGGCCTCGTGTTCAAGACCTCGTTCGACAAGGCCAACCGCACCTCCGGCAGCGCGGCCCGGGGCATCGGTCTCGAAGGCGCCTTGCCAGTCTTCGCCGAGATCCGCGAGAGCTTGGGCCTGCCGGTCCTCACCGATGTGCACGCCGCCGAACAATGCGCGCCGGCGGCCGATGCGGTGGACGTGCTCCAGATCCCGGCCTTCCTGTGCCGCCAGACCGACCTGCTCCTGGCCGCGGCCGCCACCGGCCGGGCGGTCAACATCAAGAAGGGTCAGTTTCTGGCGCCGTGGGACATGAAGCACGTCGCCGCCAAGGTGACGGAGGCCGGCAACCCGAACGTCATCGTCACCGAGCGCGGCGCCTCCTTCGGCTACAACACCCTGGTGTCGGACCTGCGCAGTCTGCCGATCATGGCGCAGGTGACCCATGGCGCACCGGTGGTGTTCGACGCCACCCATTCCGTGCAGCAGCCGGGCGGGCAGGGCGCCAGCTCCGGCGGCCAGCGGGAATTCGTCGCCGTGCTGGCCCGGGCCGCGGTGGCGGTCGGCGTCGCCGGGGTGTTCATCGAGACCCATCCCGATCCGGACCGGGCCCCCTCGGACGGCCCCAACATGGTGGCCCTGCGGGACATGCCGGCGCTGCTCGAAGAGCTGATCGCCTTCGACCGGCTCGCCAAGAAGCGCCACGCCTGATCCGGCGTCAGGCCGGCTGGAGGACGTGGATGCGCAGGGGCTGGACCAGGGCGTAGCGCCCGTCGGCCTCGCGCTCGGCCGCCTCGTGAAACGCCGCCTCCACCACCGGGCGCCGCGCCTCGATTGTCGCCGCGCGGGCCGGATCGACTGCGCTGACCCGCGCCAGGAAGGCGTCGAGGGAGGCGAAGCTTTCGCGACGCATCACCGTAACGTCCTGCCGGCACAGGAAGGCGCCGTCCGCGAGCGCCGCCGCGATGGCGTCCTGCGCGGCGGCCCGGACTGCGGTCTCATCCTCGATCGGCCGCAGGGCGTCGAAGAAGCTGCCCTCCGCCAGGGGCTCCACCACGACCAGCAGGCCACCCGGCGCCAGCACCCGCGCCGCCTCGGCAAGCGCTGCGGCCGGGTCCGGGATGTGGTGCAGGGCGTTGAACATCACGGCCCCGTCGAAGCGCGCCGCGGGAAAGGGCAGCGCTTCGGCCGAGGCGGCCTCGAACAGCGCATCAGGCACGGCGGACCGGGCCGTCTCCAGAGCCGCGACGCCCGGATCGATGCCGGTTACCGCCGCGCCGTCCGCGACGAGCCGCTTCGCCAGGGTTCCGGGCCCGCAGCCGATATCGAGGAGGCGCCTGCCCGGGAGCGGCGCGAAGGTCTCGCGGATCAGCGTCAGGGCATCCATGGCGGGGCTCTCCGGACCGGCGCCGGTCAGGGGCGCACAGGCACCTAAGCACAGTCCCGGTTGGAACGGGATGCGCCGCGCGGCGTCATTCCCGCTGGAAGACCGTCCGGCCCCGCCAGCCCGCCCGATGCGCAGCGCCCCTGGGGGCGGATGCCGCAACGGTGCGGAAACTATTCACAAGACCAGCGACGGACAATTCTACAAACCCGACCCTTGGAAACCGACTCCACCGCGGGCCGTGCAGATGAACCGCTGTTCAGGCAGCCGACCTCCCCCTGAAATCGGTTCTGAAAACTTGGAACCGACCGCCGAGCGGCCACGTTAATGGGCATGTTCGATCGCGGATCGAGAAGGAACATTATGCGCAAGATTGGTATCATCGCCACCGCCGCCGCTCTGGCTCTCGGCAGCGTCGCTGCCACGACCGGCGCCGAAGCCCGTCCGTACGGCTTCCACGGCGGCTACGGCCATGGCTATGGTCACGGCTACGGCTATCGCGGTGGCCGTCGCGGCATCGGCACCGGTGCGGCCATCGGTCTCGGCATCGCCGGCCTCGCCGCCGGTGCAGTCGCCGCCGGCGCGGCCAACAACTACTACAACGGTGGCTACGGCGGCGGTTACGGCTACGCCCCGGCCTACGGCGCTCCGGCTTACGGCTACGGCGCTCCGGCCTATGGCTACTACGGCTCGCCCTACTAAGGGCGGCGATCCCACCGGATCAGAGGGCGACCAGCGCGAGCCGGTCGCCCTTTTTGTGTGCGCTTCAGCGCCCGCGATAGGGGGCGACGCCGGTCTCCGGCAGCCAGATGGTCTTGGGCGGCTCGCCGGTCTGCCAGAACACATCGATCGGGATGCCGCCGCGCGGGTACCAGTAGCCACCGATGCGCAGGTAGCGCGGCTCCAGCAGGTCGCGCAGCCGCTTGCCGATCGCCACCGTGCAATCCTCGTGGAACGCCCCGTGATTGCGGAAAGCGCCGAGGTAGAGCTTCAGCGACTTCGACTCCACCAGCCAGTCGCCGGGCACGTAGTCGATCACCAGAATCGCGAAATCCGGCTGGCCCGTGACCGGGCAGATCGAGGTGAACTCGGGCGCGGTGAAGCGCGCCACGTAGTCGGTATCGGCATGGGGGTTCGGCACGCGGTCGAGGCGCGCCTCGTGAGGCGAATCGGGCAGCGCCGTGGGCTGGCCGAGCTGCAGGGTCTCAGATGCGGTCATGCGCTCACTATAAAGGCGCGCGCCGCGCAGCGCACCCGTCCCCGGCGCGACCAAATCTTCATCGTTCGCAGCCAGGATCGGGCGATCGTCGGCACCGTCCGACTGAGGCCCGACATCATGCGTCTCATCGCCGTCGTGTTCATCGGCCTGGCCACGGTCGCGACCGTACCGGCCCGGGCAAGCGGGGACGACGCGACCCAGCGCATGCTCGACGCCATGACCCGCCACGACCTCTGCGCCCGCGACGACGCACAGTTGCGCAAGCTGAACCGGTCCCTGGCCGCGACGCCGATCCGCCATCCGGCCTCCGGGACGCGAGCACGGTAGGGTTGAGGCTCGGACTGTCACGACACGTGCACAGGCGCGACCTACGCCGGTGCTTGCCGCCGAACGCGGCTTGACGGATAAGCCGCCGCGATGCGCCGCACCCCGGATCGGGGCTGCCGCCGACAAGCGGCCCCGCGAGAGGACGTTCCATGACCGCGATCACCAATATCAGCGCCCGCGAGATCCTCGACAGCCGCGGCAACCCCACGGTCGAGGTCGATGTCCTGCTGGAAGACGGCTCATTCGGCCGCGCCGCGGTCCCGTCGGGAGCGTCCACGGGTGCCCATGAGGCGGTCGAGCTGCGCGACGGCGACCAGAGCCGTTTCCTCGGCAAGGGCGTGCTGAAGGCGGTCGAGGCCGCGCAGACCGAGATCCTCGACGCGATCGGCGGCATGGAGGCCGAGGATCAGGTCGCCGTCGACGAGGCGATGATCGAGCTCGACGGCACGCCCAACAAGGCGCGCCTCGGAGCGAACGCGATCCTGGGCGTGTCGCTGGCGGTCGCCAAGGCGGCGGCCGAGGCCTCCGGCCTGCCGCTCTACCGCTATGTCGGCGGCGTGCAGGGCCGGGTCCTGCCGGTGCCGATGATGAACATCATCAACGGCGGGGCGCACGCCGACAACCCGATCGACTTCCAGGAATTCATGATCATGCCGGTGGGCGCGGACTCGCTCGCCGACGCCGTGCGCATGGGTTCGGAGGTGTTCCACACCCTCAAGGGCAAGCTGAAGAAGGCCGGCCACAACACCAATGTCGGTGACGAGGGCGGCTTCGCCCCGAATTTGCCCTCGGCCGAGGCCGCTCTCGACTTCGTGATGGACGCGATCAGCGCCGCGGGCTTCAAGCCGGGCCAGGACATCGCGCTGGCGCTCGACTGTGCCGCCACCGAGTTCTTCAAGGACGGCGCCTACGCCTACGAGGGCGAGGGCACGAACCGGTCGATCGAGGCCCAGGTTGATTACCTGGCGCAGCTGGTGGCCAACTACCCGATCCTGTCGATTGAGGACGGCATGTCCGAAGACGATTGGGCCGGCTGGAAGCTCCTGACCGACAAGATTGGTGCGCAGTGCCAGCTCGTGGGCGACGACCTGTTCGTCACCAACGTCGAGCGGCTGTCCCGCGGCATCGCCGAGCGCACCGCCAACTCGATCCTGATCAAGGTCAACCAGATCGGCTCGCTCACCGAGACCCTGGCGGCAGTCGATATGGCCCAGCGCGCCGGCTACACCGCGGTGATGTCGCACCGCTCCGGCGAGACCGAGGACTCGACCATCGCAGACCTCGCGGTCGCCACCAATTGCGGGCAGATCAAGACCGGCTCCCTCGCCCGCTCCGACAGACTGGCCAAGTACAACCAGCTGATCCGCATCGAGGAGGGTCTCGGCCCGCAGGCGCTCTACGCCGGCCCCTCGGCGATCAAGCACCTGGCTCGGGGCTGAGCCCCGTTTGCTCTCGCAAGGAAGACGATCGGTCAGCGGAGTCCGCGTGACGCCTCAGACCGATCCTTGGATCGGTGCGGCGATCAAATAGATCGCCGTGTCATGCCGGGGCCGCGCAGCGGAGCCCGGAATCCGGAACCGCCGACTGCGTAAAGCTTTGATCCACGTGCGTTTCTGAATGCCGGGCTCGCCTCCGGCGCCCCGGAGTGACGGGGTGGGTATCCCGGCGCTCCTGCCCCAGCTCTTACCCCGTCGGCAGCGTCCAGACCTTCTGCGGTCGCGCCAGGCCGCGCAGTTCGATGACGCCCACCGGGTCCAGCGTCCGGCTGCATCGCTGGGCAAAGGAATCCGAGACCAGCAGCGTGTGGCCGAGGGCCTCGCACTGGCTCTCGATCCGGCTGGCCTCGTTCACCGCCCGCCCGATCACCGTGAAGTCGAGGCGGCGCTCGGTGCCGACATTGCCGTAGACCACCGTGCCGAAATGCACGACGCAATCGGCGGGCAGCTCCGGCAGCCCCGCCTCGCGGCGCCGGCGATTGAGCGCAGCGTTGGCCGCCAGCCCGTCCGCGGCTGCCTCGAGGGCACTGCTGCAGACCGGGCAGGGCAGGGTGCCGGCATCGGCCACCGGGAAGATCGCCAGGAAGCCGTCGCCCAAAAATTTCAGGATCTCGCCGCCGTGTCGCGCCACGGGATCGCCCAGCGCGTCGAAATGCTCATTGAGCCAGGTGACCATGTCGTAGGGGTCGGCCTGGTCGGACAGGGCCGTGAAGCCGCGCAGGTCGGTCAACAGGATCGCGGCCGGGATGGCCCGTCCCTGGCCGCGCCGGATCTGGCCGTCGAGGATCCGCTCGGCGGTGGAACGCCCGAGATAGGTCGCCGAGACCTCGCGCAGGGTGTGCCCGAGCCCGAGCTTGGCCACCGCGAGCCCGAGGACCGGCAGGACCGCGGCGACCGCAGCGAGGTCGGTCCGGGAGAAGCCGGACCGGGCCCGGGTGCAGAACGAGATCGCGACGCCGCGCAACGCGGTGCCGGGCGCGAAGCCGACGATATGCACCGCATATTCGGTCCCGCCCTCGGCGCGCAGGTCGTGCAGGACCGGGTAGTCGGTCTCCGGGCCGGGGCGGTCGAGGCGCCAGCGCCCGAAAACCTCCTCCCGCTCCAGCATCGCGAAGATCGGGCTGCGCAGCCAATCCGCCTCCTGCTCGGCGCCGTGCGGGTTGGGCACGAAGCTGAGCCCCTGGCCGAGATGCCAGTTCAGGCTGACCCCGCGCACGAGCGGATCGATGGCCGGCGTCATGACGCTGACCCGCCAGAGCGGGACGCCGGCGTCGCACAGGGCTTCGCAGACCCGGGCAAGCATCGTGTCGTGGTCATCGGTCGCGGTGGCGTGCTCGGCGATCCAGCGTGTCAGGTCGGTCATATCCATCTGCGCGGTTTCGCTCCGTCTGTCCGGCCTGCCCACAATCATGACCGGCGGGCGCGATCCGCCAGCTCCGAAAAGCTCCGTTAACCTTTCCGCGCGAGGCTCCCGCCATGGTCGTCCGCCGCCGCGTCAGAATGGTCCTCTTGCCCCTGGGTCTCTGGACCCTGTCGGCGCTCGTGGTCGGCTTCTTCGTGTGGCAGGCCGAGAGCGGCAATCGCGGCCTCGAAGCCAAGAAGGTGCTCAAGATCCGCGCCTACGGCCTCACCCAGGAACTCGCCGCCGTTCGGGCGGAGCGCGCCACCTGGGAGCACCGGGTCGCGCTGCTGAAGAGCGACCAGATCGACCGCGACCTCCTCGAGGAGCGCGCCCGGATCGTGCTCGGCCGCGTGCATGCCAACGACGTGGTCATCATCACGCCCTGAGGTCACCGGGGGGAGCGGCGTGGCCGCGACCTGAGATCACCATCGTCGCATCCCGAAAGCCGGCAGCCACCCTTTCGGGACGATGCTTGAGATCCCCTCTGACAAGAGCGGCGACCTGTCAGAGCGTCCACCCTCGCTTTCCAAACGGTGCTGTCCTACACCCCGTTCCAGTCGCGTGGAATCACGGGGAGAGCGCCGATGGACGCCGCCAAGGAGCCTGCGAAGGACGCTTCGTCCTCGCAACCGCAGGTCGCGAGCCCGGAGGCTGGAAGCTCCCAGGCCGTCGAGGCGCACAAGCCCGCGCCGAACATGCCGCAATTCACCCGGGAGGAAGACCTCCACGCCTATCACGAGATGCTGCTGATCCGGCGTTTCGAGGAGAAGGCCGGCCAGCTCTACGGCATGGGTCTGATCGGCGGCTTCTGCCACCTCTATATCGGCCAGGAAGCTGTGGTGATCGGCATGCAGATGGCCTCGATCGAGGGCGATCAGGTCATCACCGGCTACCGCGACCACGGCCATATGCTGGCCTGCGGCATGGACCCGAAGGGCGTCATGGCCGAGCTGACCGGCCGCCGGGGCGGCTACAGCCGCGGCAAGGGCGGCTCCATGCACATGTTCAGCCGCGAGAAACAGTTCTTCGGCGGTCATGGCATCGTCGGCGCCCAAGTCTCGCTGGGCACCGGCCTCGCCTTCGCCGATCATTACCGGGAGAACGGCAAGGTCAGCCTGACCTATATGGGCGACGGCGCGGCCAATCAGGGCCAGGTCTACGAGAGCTTCAACATGGCCGCGCTCTGGAAGCTGCCGGTCGTCTACGTGATCGAGAACAACCGCTACGCCATGGGCACATCGGTGGCCCGGGCCTCGGCGCAGACCGACTTCTCCAAGCGCGGCCTCTCCTTCGGCATCCCGGGCGAGCAGGTCGACGGCATGGATGTCCGCACCGTGCGCGAGGCGGCGACCCGGGCGGTCGAGCACGCCCGCTCCGGCCAGGGCCCCTACATCCTCGAGATGCAGACCTACCGCTATCGCGGCCACTCCATGTCCGATCCAGCCAAGTACCGGACCAAGGACGAGGTCTCGAAGATGCGCGACGAGCACGACCCGATCGAGATGGTGCGCAAGCGCCTGCTCGAGCTGCACGGGGTGCCGGAGGCGGAGATCAAGGCGACCGACGCCAAGGTCCGCGAGACCGTGAACGCGGCGGCCGAGTTCGCCACCAACGATCCTGAGCCGGATCCCGCCGAGCTCTGGACCGACATCCTGCTGGATGCGCACGCCTAGCGCGTCCCCGAACCCCTGGCCGCCCCTACCGAAAAGACGACCGCAGAGCTGAGCATGGCGACCGACATCCTGATGCCCGCCCTCTCCCCGACCATGGAGGAGGGCAAGCTCGCCAAGTGGCTGAAGAAAGAGGGCGATCCGGTCAAATCCGGCGACGTTCTGGCCGAAATCGAGACCGACAAGGCGACCATGGAGGTCGAGGCCATCGACGAAGGCGTGCTCGCCAAGATCCTGATCGAGGAGGGCACCGAGGGCGTCGCGGTCAACACCCCGATCGCGATCATCGCCGGCGAGGGCGAGAACGTGTCCGAGGCGGCGGCCAGCGGCGGCAAGCCGAAGCCCAACGGCGCCGGCGGCCACCCGGCCCCGACCCCGGACATGCAGGCCGAGGGCATGGCCGAGAAGCCGGCTCCGGCCGCGAAGACCGGCTCCGACGCCCCGGAGGCGCCCGCGGCGCCGGCGATCATCACCAACAAGGCCGACGAGCCGGTGATGGAGGAATTCCCGGCCAACACCCCGATGGTGACCACCACGGTGCGCGAGGCCCTGCGCGACGCCATGGCCGAGGAGATGCGCCGGGACGGCGACGTCTTCGTCATGGGCGAGGAGGTCGCCGAGTATCAGGGCGCCTACAAGATCACCCAGGGGCTGCTGCAGGAATTCGGCGCCAAGCGCGTGGTCGACACCCCGATCACCGAGCACGGCTTCGCCGGCATCGGCGTCGGTGCGGCGCTGTCCGGCCTGAAGCCGATCGTCGAGTTCATGACCTTCAACTTCGCCATGCAGGCGATCGACCACATCATCAACTCGGCGGCCAAGACCCTCTACATGTCCGGCGGCCAGCTCGGCTGCCCGATCGTGTTCCGCGGCCCCAACGGCGCCGCCGCCCGGGTCGGCGCCCAGCACAGCCACGATTACGCCGCCTGGTACTCGAACGTGCCGGGCCTGAAGGTGATCGCCCCCTACACGGCCTCGGACGCCAAGGGCCTGCTCAAGGCCGCGATCCGCGACCCGAACCCGATCATCTTCCTCGAGAACGAGATCCTCTACGGCCAGTCCTTTCCGGTGCCGCAGCTCGACGACTTCGTGCTGCCGATCGGCAAGGCGCGGGTCCACCGCACCGGCAAGGACGTGACCATCGTGTCCTTCGCGATCGGCATGACCTACGCGCTCAAGGCCGCGCAGATCCTGGCCGAGGAGGGCATCGAGGCCGAGGTGATCGACCTGCGCACGATCCGGCCGATGGATTCGGAGACGGTGGTGCGCTCGGTCAAGAAGACCGGCCGCTGCATCACCGTGGAGGAGGGGTTCCCGCAATCCGGCATCGGCGCCGAGATCGTGGCCCGCCTGATGGTCGACGCCTTCGACTATCTCGACGCCCCGGTCCTGCGCATCACCGGCAAGGATGTGCCGATGCCCTACGCGGCGAACCTCGAGAAGCTTGCCCTGCCGAACGTGGCCGAGGTCGTCGAGGCGGCCAAGAGCGTCTGCTACAAGTGACGGGATTCGCGGGCGGCCCCGCAGCCCCGTCCCTCCGCCCCGTCCGGGTTCGGAAACTAGCCGGCGCGCCATGAGCCAGGATCCTAAACAGGACTTCGTCGAACTCGCTATCCCACCGGACGCCCGCGAGCAGGGCGGCATCGAGGTGCTGCGCGCGGCCGTAGTGGACGGTGCCGTGAGCGTCGCCCTGCGTCGCTCCTTCGACGACCCCGCGACCTGGGGCCGGCTGCTGATCGACCTCGGCCGGCAGGCCGCCCGCGCCTACGCGCTGGAGACCGACATGTCGGAGGAGGAGGCGTTCGAGCGCATCCGCGCCGGCTGGGAGGCCGAGGGGCTCGACCCCGGCGGCCTCAACTAGCGATGGTGCAGACCATGGCTGTGGCTGCTCACCGTTCGGCGACCTACGCGGATCTCATGGCGGTGCCGGAGCATCTCGTGGCCGAGATCATCGATGGGACGCTGGAGACGCATCCGCGGCCACGCCCACAGCATGCACTGGCGGTATCGGATCTCAGCACCGTGCTGGGTCCACCCTTCCGCCAGGGACGCGGCGGTCCCGGTGGCTGGCTCTTCATGGTCGAACCGGAGCTTCATCTCGGGACTCATGTGGTCGTGCCGGACCTCGCCGGTTGGCGCCGTCCTCGAATGCCATCCATGCCTGAGGACGCTTTTCTTGAGACCGCGCCGGACTGGGTTTGCGAGATCCTCTCACCCTCGACAGCCCGGCTCGATCGAGGTCCGAAGCGCCGCATCTACGCCGAGGCGGGAATTGGCCATCTCTGGCTGCTCGATCCGGGCGAAGGTTTTCTGGAAGGCTTCGCCCTCGCGGATGGGCGCTGGGTGGTCTTGGCCACCGTCCAGCGCGGCGAGACCGTAGCGCTGGCGCCCTTCGACGCCGTCCCGTTCCCCCTCGACGACCTGTTTCCCTTCGCCGATCCGGCCGCCCCGGCCTTGCCCGAGACCTGATGCCATGCCGATCAACGTGCTCATGCCCGCCCTCTCGCCGACCATGGAGAAGGGCAACCTCGCCAAGTGGCTGAAGAAGGAGGGCGACGCCGTGAAATCCGGCGACGTGCTCGCCGAGATCGAGACTGACAAGGCGACCATGGAGGTCGAGGCCATCGACGAGGGCGTGCTCGCCAAGATCGTCGTGCCCGAGGGGACCGCGGACGTGCCGGTCAACGACCTGATCGCGGTGATCGCCGCGGAGGGCGAGGATCCGGCGAGCGTCCAGGCCGCGGGCGGTGGCGGCAAGGCTGCGCCGGAAGCCAAGGGCGAGGCGACGTCGGCTGCCACGGCGCCGGCCCCGGCCGACCAGAACACCACGCCCGGCGGCGGCCACATGTCCTACGAGCGGGTGAACGAGGCGCCGGAGGGCGCCCAGCCCGGCGGCACCGCGCCGCAGCAGCAGGCCGGTGCGGGCGGCCGGGTGTTCGCCTCGCCGCTCGCGCGCCGGATCGCCAAGCAGGAGGGCGTCGACCTCGCCGCCGTAGAGGGCAGCGGCCCGCACGGCCGGATCATCGCCCGGGACGTCCAGGCCGCCAAGGCCTCCGGCGGCACCAAGGCACCGGCGCCGCAGGCCGCCGCCGAGGCCCCCAAGGCGGCCGCCCCCGCGCCGAAGGCCGCGCCCGCCGGCGGCGGGCCGGCCGGCCTCACCCTCGATCAGGTTCGGGGCTTCTACGCCAAGGATTCCTACGAGGAGGTGCCGCTCGACGGCATGCGCAAGACCATCGCCAAGCGCCTCACCGAGGCGATGCAGGTGGCCCCGCACTTCTACCTCACGGTGGATTGCGAGCTCGACGCGCTGATGAAGCTGCGCGAGACGCTCAACGCCTCCGCGGGCAAGGACAAGGACGGCAAGCCGGCCTTCAAGCTCTCGGTGAACGACTTCGTCATCAAGGCGATGGGTCTGGCGCTCACCCGCGTGCCCGCCGCCAACGCAGTCTGGGCCGAGGACCGGGTGCTGCGCTTCAAGCAGGCCGAGGTCGGCGTCGCGGTGGCGATCGACGGTGGACTGTTCACCCCGGTGATCCGCCGGGCCGACGAGAAGACGCTCTCCACCATCTCCAAGGAGATGAAGGACTTCGCGGCCCGCGCCCGGGCCAAGAAGCTGAAGCCCGAGGAGTACCAGGGCGGCGTGACCTCGGTGTCGAATCTCGGCATGTTCGGGATCAAGCACTTCACGGCGGTGATCAACCCGCCGCAATCGAGCATCCTGGCGG
>NZ_LHCD01000029.1:0-79132 GCF_001262595.1 Methylobacterium sp. ARG-1 | reverse complement strand
CCGGACGCGATCAAGCGGCGCCTCGCCCGGATCGGGCAGCGTGAAGCGCCCGCCGGTGATCGTCTCGTAGGCACGGATATAGACCGCGGCGGTTTCCAGCACGACGTCCGCCGGGATCTCGGGGATCGGGTCCTTGTAGGGGTCGCACCGGGCCACGACCCAGTTGCGCACGAAGTCCTTGTCGAAGCTTTCCGGCGCGGCGCCCGCCTCGAAGCGCTCGGGGTAGCTCTGCGCGAACCAGTAGCGGCTGCTGTCCGGCGTATGGATCTCGTCGGCCAGGACGATGCGGCCCTCCGGATCGGTGCCGAACTCGTATTTCGTGTCCGCCAGGATCAGCCCCCGCTCCGCCGCCAGCTCCTGGCCGCGGGCGAACAAAGCCAGGGCCGCCTCGGACACGGTCCGCCACTGCTCCGGGCTGAGCAGCTTGCGCTCCAGGATCTCGGCCGCGGTCAGCGGCTCGTCGTGGCCGCCGTCGAACGCCTTGGTGGTTGGCGTGATCACGGCCTGCTTCAGGCGCTCGTTCGGGCGCATCCCGTTCGGGAAGCGATGCCCGTACATCTCCCGCTCGCCGGCCCGGTAGCGCGTGAGCACCGAGGTCGAGGTCGTGCCCGCGAGGTAGCCGCGCACGACCACCTCTACGGGCAGGATCTCCAGGCGGCGACCGACCACGACGTTCGGGTCCGGATAGGCGAGGACGTGGTTCGGGCAGAGGTCGGCCGTGCGCTCAAACCAGTAGCGTGCGGTCTGCGTGAGCACCTGACCCTTGAACGGGATCGCGGCGAGCGCCCGGTCGAAAGCGCTGATCCGATCCGACGTGATCAGGACGCGCCGCCCGTCCGGCAGGTTGTAATTGTCTCGGACCTTGCCGCGATAATGGTTCGGCAGCTCGGACAGGGTCGCCTCGCGCAGGACCTGATGGGCGTGCGGGGCGAGATCTGCCGTGTTCATCGGACCGTTCCGTCAGGGCTGCACGGCGACCGCGCCGCTCCGCGTGTGTGCGCGGACGCGGCGGAGATTTCCAGCCCCCGCAGCGGCCTTTACCCCCGGCGCCGCGAAGCCCCGGGGCGCGTTGCTCAGGCGGCGCGAACCGTGTGGAGGAAGCGTTCGACTGCGGCGGCGAGGTGCTCGGACTGGCGTGAAAAGCTCCGAAGCTGCATTCAGGACCTGGTCCGCGGCGATACTGCTTGACCGCCCGGGAGGTGGCACCGTGCCAAAGGCAGGATCGCGTCTGCGATTCCCGCATCGGCCAGCGACCGATGAGGACCGGAGACAGCGCCATCGGCGGCCGTAGAAGCGATGCCAGGCATCGCACCGCCCGTACGATCCCCCGGATAGACGATGATTCCTAGACCTGCCTCAGCCCGGTTAGAAACAAATCGCGGTGCTGCCGGAGACAGGCGAATCAAGGGTCATCGCACGCAGCGAGCCCGGACTTCGCCTCAGGGACCAAGACTTCCGGAGGACCGCTCCGCAAAGCCTCCCATGACCGTGCATTTCCATACAATTTTTAGCCGTGAGTAGCAGTGTTGCGCTGTGGCTCGGGCGCAGGGTTGCTGCTATGCCGTGCCTGCGACAGCTCTCGACCTTGGGAGCTGATGGCGGCGGGATCGCGTGCACTCGCCGGCAGGCGGGGGAGCGATGACGGGACCTTCTCAAAACAGCGGCAAGCACCCGTTCGTTCGCAAGATCGAGAGCATCGCCCTCTTCACGCTTACCGAAGACGAGCGAGCCGCGCTCCATGCCCTGCCGATGCAGGTGTCTCAGTTTGAGCCCTACCAGGACATCGTGCGCGAGGGTGATCGCCCGGCACGCTGCTTCGCCCTGCTGGAAGGCATTGCCTGCACCTACAAGACGACACAGGGCGGCAAGCGTCAGGTGATGGCGTATCACGTCGCGGGAGACATACCCGACATCCAGAGTCTGCACCTCAAGGTGCTGGACATCAGCATCGCCACCATCAACACCTGCAAGATTGGCTTCGTCCAGCACGACGCCGTGCGGGCGCTCCTGCGGGCGTTTCCGCGATTGGGCGATGCCCTGTGGCGCACGACGCTGATCGACGCCGCCATGGTGCGGGAGTGGATGCTCAACACCGGTCGCCGGGATGCCTATGCCCGCATGGCTCATCTCTTCTGCGAATTGGTCACGCGGTTCGGCGTCGTCGGCCTCGCCCCGGATCGCAGTTGCGAGATGCCGATGATCCAGCCGGAACTGGCGGACGCTCTCGGGATCACGCCGGTTCACGTCAACCGCACGATCCGCGAATTGAAGGAAGCCGGGTTGATCACGCTGCGTAGCCGGCGCCTGATTGTCCACGATTGGGAAGGCCTGAAGGCGGCGGCCGACTTCGACCCGACCTACCTGCACCTCACCGATCCGGACGAGATCTGAGCGGCCCGAAGCGCGCCGCCGTCAGTTCATGCGCGCGCGACGGGTGCGCCGTTCCTGTTCGGCAAGCCTGCGGCCGAGATCGAGCAGCAGTGCTTCGGCGCGCGCCTTGAGCGCGGGATCCTGAAGTTCGCAGATCGCCCGATGCGCCGCCATAGCGAAGTCGGCCGCGCGCTCGAGCGGCGGCTCGCCGCGCAGGTCCGCAACCGCGACGGGACCGGCCTGCATCTCGCCCATCCGCACGTGGGTGATATCCACGATGATCCCGCTGCCGCTGACCGGCCGCCCCCGGTGATCAAACAGGAAGCGGCCTCGACCCAGAACCCAGCGGGTCACGCCGTCGGCGGAGCGGACCCGATATTCGATTGCGTAGAGACCGCCATCCCGACCGCCCCGGCGAACCAGCGCGAGGACACGGTCGCGGTCGTCCGGATGGATGCCGTTCACGAAGGTCCCGAGCGGAAGGCCGGTCTCGGCCTCCTCCGGGTCCACGTTGAACAGAAGCGCGACGAACATGTCGGCCTGGATGAAATCGGAGGCTGCATCCCACGACCAGTTGCCGATCACATCCAGCGCATCGAGGGCACCCTGGAATGCGCCTGATAATGTCCGATATTCAGGTGACTTCGGTTTAGGCATTGCAGGTCTGGTTCCGGACCGGAATCGATCCTGGTTTAGTTCGCCATATCACAACTTCAAGGATTCACGTTGCATACGTACGCAACTTTTGCGTGTTTGTAACCGGGTTTCCGCTGGGCGGGTCGTTGCGATACCGGCCCGCCCGCCGCGTTGCCTTTCGGTGCTCCGCGGACGAGCCGCGCCCGCGCACGCCGCCGCCCACAGAGATCAGCCCGTGCCGATATTGGGCCGGCCCAGCCGCTCGGCCTCCGCGCGCCACGCGTCGCGTTCGGCTTGAACCGACTCGATCCGGGCATGCAGATGACCGGCATCGATCGCCGTCTCCATCAGCATGTCCTGGGCAGCGGCCAACTGGGCGCGCAACTCGGCATTCTCAGTGGCCAGAGCCAGCAGAAGAGCGGCCACGTCATCGCCCATCCATGCGCCTCGCCTCCCGCATCCGAGCGGGCGCATCTACCTGGGCCGGAGCCCGGCTACAACCGTATCCGGCAAACGATCGAGGTCGCGCAGGATCGGGGCCGCGCCAGGCCGCCGATCCGCGCGAGGCGAGATCAGCCCTCGATCACCCGCTCGTCGAGCTTGCGATCAACGATCTGCACCGTGCGGTCGATCTCGGCATCCGGTGTGCCGAGCTGATGCGAGATCAGCTTCACCAGGAGGTCGACGCGCTCGATGAACGGCGTGCCGTTCGCCACGGCGCGCGCGGCCGAGGAGGGCTTGAGCAGGCTTTCTGCGGCCTTGGCGTATTTCTCGAACGGCACCTGATCCTGCGGGTCCGCGCCCAGACGCCGGGCGATGCCGTCCACATGCTCGTAGATGGCCCGCGACTTGGCGAGATCGCCGTGCACCGCATCGCGAATCGATTGCGGCTCCTGCGGGGTGATGCAGCGATAATTGCCGGTGAGCAGCATCGACCATTTCGCCAGCGGGACGAACAGTGAGTCGAACACCTTGAGCTTCACCGGCACGTCCTGGCCGTCGAGGCGAACGGCGTCGATATCGGCCTCCAACTCGCGCAGCAGGCGGTTATGCGCTTCGTCCGCGAAGGTCGCGGCCTTGAAGTTCGTCGGAAGGCCAACATGGAGCACGTTCGCGCCCTCCTCCGGCGGCCGGAAGGCCTGCGGATCGGGCGAGCAGAGCGAGACCAGGCCGGGCTCGAACCGGTCCCATACGCCGGCATTTGTATAGGCGTCCTCGAGATCCATCGCCGCCAGCGCCGGGATCCGCTTGAGATAGGGCAGCGGCGGCATGTTCATGATCGACAGGCACGGCAGCTTCGCCGCCGCGATCTTGATCATCAGCACCCGGATCGTGTGGTTGTTGTACTGCGGCTCTTGCATGGCGAGGCCGACCAGATCGTAGCGCGACGGGTCGATATCCTCGGGCGGAGCGGCGTCCAGGGTGCCGGGCAGGTCGCGTGACAGGATCGAGCGGTGGTTCGGCTCGTCCCGCAGCTTGATGCGGACCTCCGTCCCCTCCTGGTTGATCAGATCGGCGGTCTTGCGGCGGCAGACCAGGGTCACGTTGTGACCGGCCATCAGGAGCTTCGTCGCCAGCAGGGAGCCGTACGAGGCTCCCAGGATCAGGATGTTGCGCGGCATGCTTCCACTCCCACAAGACGTCTTCGTTTTATCGGCTGCGCGCCCGTATGGCGTACGGGTTCAGGCTTTGCGTATGCCGGCTCCGGCCATGTCCTCGGCAGGGTAACGAAGCTTGTCCTGGGATGCCACTCGGTTGGTATACCAAAAAATTTGTCGGCATCCGTGAGTCGGATTTGCGTCGGGCGAGGGCTAGCGCCGGATCTCAGCGCGGACAATCGATCAAGCCGGACCGTTTCCCCGCAACGGGCGGACCTTTGCCGACACCTGTCGCCTGCCGTTCCATCCAAGCCGGGCTGGAAGACGCATCAGTGGTGCTGGCGCGCGTAAAAGACCAACGCCCATGCCATTGAGTCTCGGCTAGAGCGCCCAGCGCGCTTCTCGATCAATTGCTTAACGAAAGACGTGTCGGAACAGCCCAAACGCAGCCGATCGGCTACGCTGTTCTAATCGTCTCACATACGGTGCGGATTTTCAGTTCAGCACCATCGACCGCCTAGCGGGATGATGGTGCCCAGGGGCGGAATCGAACCACCGACACTGCGATTTTCAGTCGCATGCTCTACCAACTGAGCTACCTGGGCGACGTCCGCACCGCCGTGGGCCTCGGACGCCGCGGGGTATAGTAGGGAGTTTGCGGCCTGTCCAGCCTTGCGGTGACATCGGCATGACGCTGGCGGCGGAAAAATTTTCAGCGCTCCGGATCCGGTTCCGGGGGCGGCGCATCGGGATCGAGTTCCTCCGGGATCGCGTAGCGCTCGTTCAGCCAACGGCCGAGATCGACATCGGCACAGCGCTGCGAGCAGAAGGGCCGGAATTCCTCCGTCGACGGGTTCCGGCAGATCGGACAGGCGGGGCGGCGCTCGCGGCTCACGGGCGCGTCGCTCACGCCAGGCTGCCCCACCCCGCACGGACCGGGTACCCCTCGCCGTCGAGCAGGCTCATGGTCTCGTAGAGCGGCAGGCCGACCACGGCGCTGTACGAGCCGACCAGCTTCACCACGAAGGCGCCGGCCAGACCCTGGATCGCGTAGCCGCCGGCCTTGCCGCGCCATTCGCCCGAGGCGAGGTAACCCTGGATGTCGCGACCGGAGAGGCGCTTGAAGCGCACGCGGGTCTCGACGATCCGCTCCCGACGGCCGTTCGGCGACAGCAGACAGATCGCCGTGAACACCCGGTGCGGACGCCCCGACAGCAGGCGCAGGCAATCGGCCGCCTCGTCCGGCCCCTCGGCCTTGGGCAGAACCCGCCGCCCGACCGCCACCACTGTGTCGGCCGCCAGCAGCCAGGTCGGGATCTTCTGGTCCTGATGGTGAAGTGCGGCCTCGGCGGCGGCGAGCTTGGTGCGCGCAAGGCGACGGGCCAGCTCCCGCGGCGGCTCGGCCTTGCGCGGCGTCTCGTCGATGTCGGCCGGCAGAAGCGAATCCGGCTCGATGCCGATCTGCTGCAGCAGCGCCAGGCGGCGGGGCGAGCCGGAGGCCAGCACGAACCGAGTGGTCGGCTCCTGCGTCGCCCCGATCGCTTCAGGTGTCGCGTCCATGATGTTCCGCTCGCACGTTAGGCGGAGAGCGATACCGGTCGGCCGGGCCCGCGCCGCAGCGCGGATGATCGCGCGAAGGGGCGGCGCATCCCTCTTCCGCCGGGACCGTCTCGATCTCCCCCGCCTGATAAGGGATGGGGTCCGGCTTGTGAACCGGACCGATCGGCGCCCGGCATGACCCGCGATGACCGGATTTTATCGTGCCGAATAGCACCAAAATAAGGGTTCATCGTAAACACAGCTGTCGAGGACTTCCGCTGCGGCGGAACATCTATCCGCCAAAGGCTTTATTTGACCGGCTCAAGAATACGGCAAGGTTTCGCCAAGGTTCGTAACCGGACATTAACCAAACCGGCGGGAGAGTACCGGCACCGAAACGGGGTCGAAACCGATGCTCAACGCTGATCCGCTCGTGGCACGCCCGAAGCTCGTGAGCGCGGCTCTGCTCGCGCAGGCGCTCGACGGCCTGAGGCCGCAGGTCCGGTCCTCGGCGGAGATGTGGCGCGCGCTGACGGATCACTACGTCGTCGACCTGGACGATGTCGCGGCTCTCCTCCCGGCGATCGAGCCGGAGACGCAATGGCTTCCGACCCGGGACTGAGCCGCGCGAAATCTATTTCTTCTGTGTTATCCGCCGCGGCTGGCACGCCGCGTGCAACCGGACTTCGGAACAGGCGAGGAAACACCCAGGCAACGACAACGCGGCGGCTCGGACGCCAGAGCACCCCGCGGACCTTTCGATCCATCGAAGCCGAGGTCCGTCATGTCCGACCTGCTGTCCGTTGCCCTGGTCTGTGCCGGCACCCTGCTGGCGCAGGATTGCTCCCGCGACACCGCCCTCGACATCATCGTCTCGCCCGCGCACTCGCCGATGGAGTGCCTGATGCACGCCCAAATTCTGGCGGCCCAGGCGGGCCTGCCCGGTGGCGGCGACCGCTACCTGAAGATCGCCTGCGAGCCTCGCCGGACCGAGGCCGCGCCGCTCCCGTTGCTGCGCCGCGCCTCGTGAGGCGGGCAGAGCTTCCCCCGGGACCGATGTTTCGCTAGGGCCAGGGCAGATCTGAGGTCGTAGCGGAGCAAGACGCGATGTTTCCCAAGCCTGAAGCGGACCTGGTGCCGAACACCTTCGCGTTCGAGCAGCTGCCGCTGGTCAAGCCGACGGGCTTCCGCGAATACGATGCCCGCTGGCTGTTCCCGCAGGACATCAACCTGATGGGCGTCCAGGCGCTCGGCCTTAGCATCGGCACGCTCGTGCACGAGATGGGCGTGCGCCCCGACATCGTCACGGGCCACGATTTCCGCAGCTACTCCTCCGCGATCAAGCTGGCGCTGATCGCCGGCATGCAGGCGGCGGGGCTGCGGGTGAAGGATATCGGGCTGGCGCTGTCGCCGATGGCGTATTTCGGTCAGTTCGCCCTGGACTGCCCGTGCGTGGCCATGGTCACGGCCTCGCACAACGACAACGGCTGGACCGGCGTGAAGATGGGGGCCAACCGCCCGATGACCTTCGGGCCCGAGGAGATGACCCGGCTCAAGGAGATCGTGCTCGGCGGGACCTACCAGTACCGCGACGGCGGCGCCTACGAGTTCATCGAAGGATTCGCCGAGACCTACCTGAAGGACCTGAAGTCCCGGGCCAAGCCGCTGACCCGCAAGCTGAAGGTCGTGGCCGCCTGCGGCAACGGCACGGCCGGCGCCTTCGCGCCGCGCCTGCTGGAGGCGCTCGGCGTCGAGGTCGTGCCGCTGGACGTCGACCCCGATTATACCTTCCCGCGCTACAATCCGAACCCGGAAGACATGGAGATGCTTCACGCCATCGCACACGCGGTGAAGGAGCACGGCGCCGATGTCGGCCTGGGCTTCGACGGCGACGGCGACCGCTGCGGCGTGGTGGACAACGAGGGCGAAGAGATCTTCGCCGACAAGATCGGCGTGATGCTGGCGCGCGACCTCGGCAAGCTCCATCCGGGCTCGACCTTCGTGGTCGATGTGAAGTCCACCGGGCTCTATCACACCGACCCCGAGTTGCAGGCCCAGGCGATCAAGACCGATTACTGGAAGACCGGCCACAGCTACATCAAGCGGCGGGTCAACGAACTCGGCGCGCTGGCGGGCTTCGAGAAATCCGGGCACTTCTTCTTCAACGAGCCGATCGGGCGCGGCTACGACGACGGCCTGCTCACCGCCATCGCGGTGCTGGAGATGCTGGACCGCAACCCCGGCCGGTCCATGGCCGACCTCTACCGGGCCCTGCCGAAGACCTGGGGCTCGCCGACCATGTCGCCCCATTGCGCCGACGACGTGAAGTACGGCGTGGTCGAGACCGTGACCGAGCGGTTCAAGGCCATGAAGGCGGCGGGTGAGCCGATCGCCGGCTCGAAGATCGTCGATCTCGTCACCGTGAACGGCGTGCGCATCACCACCGAGGACGGGACCTGGGGCCTGGTGCGCGCCTCGTCCAACAAGCCCGAGCTGGTCGTGGTGATCGAGAGCCCGGCCTCGGAGGCGCGCCTGCACGCGATGTTCAAGGCGGTCGACGCGGTCCTGCGCGAGAATACCGAGGTCGGCGCCTACAACCAGACGATCTGAGCCGACTCGCTGCCGAAACCAGCCCCCGCGCGCCGCCCTCGCCGCGCAGGGGGCGCCAATTTAGAATTGGTGCATCAAAGCCACGGCCTTCGCTTTCCGATCGGCCTGCAACCTTTGGACAGTTGCGGCCTCCGGGCGGCGGGCAGATGCTCCCCGGCCATGCTGATGCAGTCCCCATCCCGGCATCCGCCCGAGTTTGCCGTCCCGATCGCCCGCGTGTCGGGCCGGGCGCCCGCGAGTGCCCGCCCGATGCTGTACGATGCGTTCGACTTCCAGACCGACCTCGCCGCCCAGACCCGGGCCTGGGGTCGGATGCTGCACGACGCTTGGTCGCCCTGGATCCGCTGGAGCGAGCCCGCCCGGTGGATGTCGGCCAATGCCCGCATGATGATGCGCGTCGGACTGACCTTCGCGCGGCCCGCCTACGGGATCGAAGCGGTCGACGTCGGCAACCGAAGCGTGCCGGTCCGCGAGGAGGCCGTCGAGGTCACGCCGTTCGGCACCCTGCTTCACTTTAAGAAAGACATCCACACGGAGCAGCCCAAGGTGCTGATGGTCGCGCCGCTGTCGGGCCATTTCGCCACGCTGCTGCGCGCCACCGTGCGCACGATGCTGCCCGACCACGACGTCTACATCACCGACTGGCACAACGCCCGGGACATCCCGGTCTCGGCAGGCCGGTTCGGCTTCGACGAGTACGTCGCTCACCTGGTCCAGTTCCTCCAGACCATGGGCGAGGGCTCGCACGTGGTCGCCGTCTGCCAGCCGGCCGTGCAGGCGCTGGTCGCCGCCGCCGTCATGGCGCAGGCGAAGGATGCGGCGGCCCCGCGCAGCATGACCCTGATGGCCGGACCCGTGGATTGCCGGATCAATCCGACCGGCGTGAACGCGCTCGCGACCTCGAAGCCGATCGAATGGTTCGAGGAGAACCTGATCGCCACGGTCCCGGCGCGCCACAAGGGCGCCGGCCGCCGGGTCTATCCGGGCTTCGTGCAGGTCTCGGCGTTCATGTCGATGAACACGAAGCGCCACGTCCAGGGCCATACCGACCTGTTCTGGCACATGGCCAACGGCGAGGACTCCAAGGCCGAGGCGATCGAGACGTTCTACGACGAGTATTTCGCCGTCCTCGACCTCGCGGCCGAGTTCTACCTGGAAACGGTCAAGACGGTGTTCCAGGACTACACCCTCGCCAAGAACGAACTCCGCTACCGCGGCCAGCCAATAGACCTTGGAGCGATCCGCCGCACGGCGCTGATGACCGTCGAGGGCGAGCGCGACGACATCTGCGCCCCCGGCCAGACCATGGCCGCCCACGACCTCTGCACCGGGCTCGCGCCGTATATGCGGGCCCACCACCTCCAGGCCGGCGTCGGCCATTACGGGGTTTTCGCCGGCAAGCGCTGGGAGACACAGATCTACCCGCAGGTGCGCAACTTCATCCAGGCGCATAACTGATCGGCCCCCCCGCCCCGGTCGCGCCGATTTGACCCGCCGACCGGCGCGGCCCACCATGCTAGCCTCTGGTCGTCGGAGCCCGGATCCCCCCGGTTGCCGGCGGCCTATCCTTTGGCATGAGGCGGAACGGTCGGCGTGATCGACAGGGACGGCTTCGGCGACGACACCGGCGCGACCGGCACCGACACGGGACAGGCGGCCGCCGCGCGGCTGGACCGGCTCGTGGCCCAGGCAAGGGCGGCGTCCCTGTGGGAACAGGCCTGGCCGGTGCTCTGGCGCGGTCTCGGCATCCTGCTGCTGTTCCTGGCACTGTCTTGGGCCGGACTGTGGCTCGATCTCGCCCCGCTCTGGCGCCAGATCGGGTTGGCCGTCCTGGCGATCCTGCTGATCGTTGCGCTCCTGCCCCTCATCCATCTCGCGCGGCCCGACCGCCGGGTCGCCCTCGCTCGGCTCGACCGGGAGGCGGCCGCGCGCGATCCGGCGCTCCGTCACGGACCGGCTTCGGCGGCGCAGGATTCGCTGGCGGTCGGCGCCGCGGATCCGGGCAGCCGGACCCTTTGGGCGCTGCACCAGCGCCGGGCCGCCCAGGCGGTGGCGGCCCTCAAGGTCGGGCTGCCGCGCCCCGGCATGACCCGGCGCGACCCCTACGCCCTGCGCGCCGGGATCGTCGTCGCCGCGGTTGCGAGCCTGTTCGTGGCCGGCCCCGAATGGCGCCAACGGATTGGAGCGGCGTTCGACTGGCACGAAGCGGTCGCGCCGGGTCCGAATTTCCGGGTGGACGGCTGGATCGATCCGCCGCTCTACACGCGGCTGCCGCCGCTTCTGATCGCCATGGATGGCAGCGACCAGCACCTGCGGGCGCCGGTCAACGCGCAGCTGATCGTGCGCATTGCCGGCCAGGGTAGAGCGGCAGCGAACACGACCCTTACGCCGAATGCCGGGCTCACCCCGATTCCTGGGCAGGAGGAGCGGCCGGACCTGCGCGAGGAGCGCTACCGGATCGTCGGCGGCGCCGACCTGGTGATCGTCACCCCGGCTGGGCGCCAGAAGCTGACCGTCGAGGCGATCCCGGACCGGCCGCCCGAGGTGACGGCCGTCGGCGGTCCCGAGGTGAACGGCCGCGGCACCTTCAACCTCACGTATCGGGCCAAGGACGATTACGGCATCAGCTCCGCCGAGGGCGTGATCGAGCCGCTGAAAGCCGGCCGTTCGCTGGCGCCGATCCCGCGGATCAATCTGGCGCTGCCGGCCGACGCCTCCGGCGAGACCGATACTAAGACCCTGGTCGACCTCACCGACAGCCCGTGGTCGGGCGCGCGGGTGCGCTACCAGATCGTCGTCAAGGACGAGGCTGGCCAGGAGGGGCGCACGAAGGACACCGAGATCACGCTGCCGGCCCGTCCATTCCGGGATCCCCTGGCGCGGGCGCTCGCGGAGGATCGCCGCCGCCTCGTCACGGCGCCCGATTCCGACCGGCTCTGGGTCCAGGGCGCCCTCGATGCGCTCCTCGTCGCGCCCGACATGTTCACGCCGCAGCCGCCAGTGTTCCTCGGTCTCAGGACCGCCACGGAGCGCCTGCGCAAGGCCAAGACCGATGCCGACCTGATCGATGTCGCCGACCTTCTCTGGGAGATGGCGCTCAAGATCGAGGACGGGGACCTGTCGGATGCCGAGAAGCAGCTGCGGCAGGCGCAGGACCGGCTGAAGGAGGCGATCGAGCGCAATGCGCCCGACGACGAGATCAAGCGGTTGACCCAGGACCTCAAGCAGGCGCTGGACAAGTTCCTGTCGCAGATGGCTGAGAAGCAGAAAAGCCAGCCGCGCGATCCGGGCGAGAAGGGCCAGACCAACCAGCCATCGAAGACGGTCACGCCCGAGGATCTCGACAAGATGATTCAGGACATGGCCGAGGCGATGAAGCGCGGCGACACCGCCGAGGCGCAGCGCCTGATGGAGCAGTTGCGCAACATCTTAGAGAACCTGCAGACCGCGGAGAAGGGCGGCAAATCCGATCAGGCCAGCCGCGAGATGCAGAAGCAGATGCGCGACCTCGACGCGATGACGCGCGAGCAGCAGGGCCTGCGCGACGAGACCTACAAGGACGGGCAGGAGCCGCGCGGCAGCCAGCGTCCGTCCAATCGCGGCCAGCAGCAACAGGGCCAGCAGGGCAACCGCGGGCAGCAGGGCCGTCCGCAACAGGGCCAGGGCAAGCAAGGTCAGGGACAACAGGGTCAGGGGCAACAAGGCCAAGGCCAGCAAGGACAGGGGCAGCAGGGCCAGGGACAACAGGGTCAAGGACAGCAAGGCGATGTCGGCGACCGCCAGCAGGCGCTCCGCCAGCGCCTGGAGGATCTCGAGCAGCGCATGAAGGAGAACGGCATGCGCGGCGAGCAGGGCCTCTCCGACGCAGAGGACGCCATGCGCGAGGCCGAGAACGCGCTCAAACAGGGCGATGCCGACGAGGCGGTCGATGCCCAGGGCCGCGCGCTGGAAGGACTCAAGAAGGGCGCCGAGGGCATGGCGCAGCAGATGCAGGAGATGGCCGAGGGCCAGGGCGAAGGCCAGCAGGATGGCGGCCAGCAACCGGGGCAGCAGGGTCAGGCCGGCACCCGCGACGACGACCCGCTCGGCCGTCCGACCAAGGGCCGCGACATGAGCGACGGCCGCGTCCGGGTTCCAACCGCGGACGAATCCGCCGTCCAGCGCGCCCGGCGCATCATGGAGGAGCTACGGCGCAAGCTCGGCGACCCAACCCGGCCGCGGGAGGAACTCGACTATTTCGAGCGCCTGCTCCGGCGCAATTGAGGTCGCGCCCTATTTCCCTCGAACGCCCGCGGGTGCCGACCCGGATTTCCGTCGGCAGCCCACGTTAAACGCCACTCGTCTCACCAAGCGGCGGCGCGCCGGTTCCCGGTGCCCGCCGGGTTCGGATCCCGCCTCCCATGTCGTCCAATCTGCTCGTTCTCGTCGCCTGCGCGGCGGTCGCCGTGGTCCTGGTGTTCGGCCTCGCCAACATGATGCGGGGCGGCAACGCCAACCTTTCGCAGAAGCTCATGCGCCTGCGGGTGCTGCTGCAATTCGTGGCGATCCTGATCATCATGGGCGTCGTCTGGTGGCGCTCGGCCTGAGGGTCGTGCCCCGCGGCCACAAGTCGGCAACCATCGCGCGCGAGAATGCGCCGGTGTGACCGTGCCGCCGCACCGCCCGCCTTTTGCGGGGGAGCGGGATGAATTGGCCGGTGGCTGGACCGAGGCCCGTGCTACGGTCGGTTGAGCCAGACCGACTTGCCTAACCGGCCGAGCCCCATGATTGCCGCCTTCCGTCTCTGCACCACCAGCCTCATCATCGGTGCGGCGATCCTGCCGGCCTTCGCGGCCGATGCGCCTCCGCGGCCGGTGGCCTACGCGGCACCGGCCCAGCCGCTCAGCATCGTCTCGGAGGTGCGCATCGGCGGCTCCGTGCAGGATCCCGGCAGCGCTGAGGGCAAGCTCCCGGGCTTCAGCAAGGCCAACGTCAACGGCGAGATCCTGTTCGCCAAACCGCAGGTCAGCGCCGATCCGTTCTGGCAGGCCTTCGTGCCGCGCCCGACGGTGGGCGGCAGCTACAACACCGGCGGCCGGACCAGCTATGCCTATCTCGGCGCCACCTGGACCGTCGACCTCTTCCCCGAGACTTTCGGCCGGCGCGTGTTCCTCGACGGCTTCTTCGGCGGCGTCGCCCATAACGGCTATACCGGGCCCAAGGCGCAGACGCCCTACGGCTTCAACACCCTGGGCTGCTCACCGATGTTCCGCGAGGCGGCGGCACTCGGCTACCGCCTGACCGAGCATTGGAGCGTCATGGCAACCGTCGAGCACATGTCGAATGCCGGGCTCTGCGCGAACAACCGCGGCCTGACCAATTTCGGCGGCAAGATCGGCTACACGTTCTAGGATCGCGGCCGATTGCGCCGCCAGCGGAAGGGCTCTACGCCCTACCGTTCACGGACCCGCCGGCGTGGCGGCCGTTTCGAGGCGCAGCTCCCGTGGTCAAGCTCAACCGGATCTACACACGCACCGGCGACAAGGGCACCACCGCGTTGGCGGATGGGCAGCGTCGGTCGAAGGCTGACCTGCGGGTCGACACCTACGGCACGGTCGACGAGACCAATGCCTGCATCGGCATGGTTCGCCTGCATACGGAGGGCGCCCTCGACCGGATGCTCGGAGCGATCCAGAACGACCTGTTCGATCTGGGCGCCGACCTCGCGACCCCGCCGAGCCCAGAGCCCCTGCCCTACGAGCCGCTGCGCATTGTCGCCAGCCAAGTCGAGCGGCTGGAGCGCGACATCGACGCCCTGAACGCGACGATCCCGCCGCTGAAATCCTTCGTCCTGCCCGGCGGGTCCCCGGCGTCCGCGGCGCTCCACCTCGCCCGGACCGTCTGTCGGCGCGCCGAGCGCCTGGCGGTCAGCCTGGCTGACCGGGAGGACGAGATCGTCTCGCCGGAGGCAATCCAGTACCTGAACCGCCTCTCCGACTTCCTGTTTGTGGCGAGCCGCACCGCGAATGCCGATGGGGCCGACGACGTACTGTGGGTGCCGGGCGCCAATCGCTGACCCGAATCGCCGCCCGGTGCGGCGATGAAGACCGCGTGAGCCCGACGAAGCCTTTCCCGGGACGCTCGACGACGCCGCGTTGACAAGGCGGAAATGTGGCCGTTACGGTCCGCCCGCTTTGCGTGCCTGCCCAGCCTGAGCGCCGAACGCGTGAGGGACCGGCGGGTCCGACGACAAGAATCCCCGGGGAAGGATCGAGACCGCCATGAAGGTGCTGGTGCCCGTCAAGCGGGTGGTGGACTACAACGTCAAGATCCGCGTGAAAGCCGATGGCTCCGGGGTCGAGCTCGCCAACGTCAAGATGTCGATGAACCCCTTCGACGAGATCGCCGTCGAGGAGGCGATCCGCTTGAAGGAGAAGGGCACCGTCACCGAGATCGTGGCCGTCTCGATCGGCCCGCAGCAGGCGCAGGAAACCCTGCGCACTGCGCTCGCCATGGGCGCCGACCGGGCGATCCTCGTCAAGACCGACGTGAATTGCGAGCCGCTGGCCGTGGCCAAGCTCCTGAAGGCCGTGGTCGAGAAGGAAACGCCCCAGCTCGTGATCCTGGGCAAGCAGGCGATCGACGACGATTCCAACCAGACCGGCCAGATGCTGGGCGCATTGCTCGGCTGGCCGCAGGGCACCTTCGCGTACAAGATCGAGCCGGGCGACGGCAGCATCGACGTGACCCGCGAGGTCGATGGCGGTCTCCAGACCCTGAGCCTCAAGCTGCCGGCGATCGTCACAACCGATCTGCGCCTGAACGAACCGCGCTACGCCTCCCTGCCGAACATCATGAAGGCGAAGAAGAAGCCGCTTGAGGAGTTGAGCCCCGAGGTTCTCGGCGTCGACGTGACCCCGCGGCTGAAGGTGCTCAAGACCGCGGAGCCGCCGGGACGTTCCGCGGGCGTCAAGGTCGGGTCGGCGGCCGAACTCGTGCAGAAGCTCAAGGTCGAAGCCGGCGTCATCTGATTCTTTCCTGAGCTGGGCCGCGTTCCCGTCGAGACGGTCGAGCGCGGCCAGCCGCAACCGAGGTTCACGCGCACATGACGACTCTCCTCTTCGTCGAGCACGGCAACGGTCAGATCAAGGATGGCACGCTCAAAGCGCTCACTGCCGCCAAGACTATCGGCGCGCCGGTTCACGCCCTCGTGCTGGGCAGCGGCTCGAAGCCGGTTGCCGAGGCGGCGGCCAAGCTCGACGGCGTCGAGAAGGTCCTGAACGCTGAGGATGCGGCCTACGACCACGACCTCGCCGAGCCGGTGGCGGCGCTGATCGCCTCGATCGCCGAGCCCTACGACATCATCATCGCCTCGGCCTCGACCACGGGCAAGAACGTCCTGCCGCGGGTGGCCGCCCTGCTCGACGTCGCGCAGGTCTCGGACATCATCAAGGTCGTCGGGCCGGACACGTTCGAGCGGCCGATCTACGCGGGCAACGCCATCCAGACCGTCCAGATCCCCGCCGGCAAGACGGTGATCACGGTCCGTACCGCCGCGTTCAAGGCGGCTGAAGAGGGCGGCTCGGCCGCTCCCGTCGAAGCCGTCTCGGCGGCAGCGCCGGAAGCCGGCAGCTCGACCTTCAAGGGTGAGGAGATCGCCAAATCCGACCGACCGGAACTGGCCTCGGCCCGGATCATCGTCTCGGGTGGCCGTTCGCTCGGTTCCTCGGAGAAGTTCCACGCCCTGATCGAACCGCTTGCGGACGTCCTGGGTGCGGCGGTCGGCGCCTCGCGCGCCGCGGTCGATGCCGGCTACGCCCCGAATGACTGGCAGGTGGGCCAGACCGGCAAGGTCGTGGCGCCCGACCTCTACGTGGCCGTGGGGATCTCCGGCGCGATCCAGCACCTCGCCGGGATGAAGGATTCGAAAGTCATCGTCGCCATCAACAAGGACGAGGATGCACCGATCTTCCAGGTCGCGGATTACGGCCTGGTCGGAGACCTATTCCAGGTTGTGCCTGATCTGCAGTCGGAGATCGGGAAGGCGAAGGGCCAGTAACGACGATGCTGGCCTGGCTGGGTTCACCGGGCCAGCATTGTCGCCGCAGGCGTTTCCGCGGGTTCCTTCTGCGAACAAGAATGGTCTAGAAGTCTGGGACGGCCCGTCTCCGCACGGGTCGCGGCGTTGGCGCAGTCGACCCCCTCTGGGCAGTCGCGCAGCAACGTCCGTATGGGGGCACAGGTCGACAGATGGACATGGAGATCAAGCGGGTCGGCATCATCGGCGCGGGCCAGATGGGGAGCGGCATCGCGCAGGTCTGCGCCACCGCGGGTCTCGATGTGCTGCTGAACGACCGGGACCCGAACCGGCTCGAGAACGGCCTGGCAACAGTCGATGGCGGTCTGTCGCGGCTTGTTTCGAAGGGCACCATCGACGAGACCGAGAGCCGGGCGATCCGGGCCCGGATCAATCCGGCCCACAGCTTCGCCGATCTCGGCCCGGCCGATCTCGTGATCGAGGCCGCAACCGAGAACGAGGCGACCAAGCGCGAGATTTTCTCCAGCCTGTGCGCCTCGCTGCGGCCCGACGCGATCGTGGCGACCAACACGTCGTCGATCTCGATCACCCGGCTTGCCGCGGCAACTGACCGGCCGGAGCGGTTCATCGGCATCCACTTCATGAACCCGGTGCCGGTGATGCAGCTCGTCGAGCTGATCCGCGGCATCGCTACCGAGGATTCGACCTACGAATCGGCCAAGGCTTTCATCGCCAAGCTCGGCAAGATCTCGACGATGTCGGAGGATTTCCCGGCCTTCATCGTCAACCGCATCCTGCTGCCGATGATCAACGAGGCGATCTACACGCTCTACGAGGGCGTCGGTTCGGTCGAGTCGATCGACACCGCCATGAAGCTCGGCGCGAACCACCCGATGGGCCCGCTCCAGCTCGCCGATTTCATCGGCCTGGATACCTGCCTGTCGGTGATGCAGGTGCTCTATGAGGGGCTGGCCGATTCGAAGTACCGGCCCTGCCCGCTTCTCGTGAAGTACGTCGAAGCCGGCTGGCTCGGCCGGAAGGCGAAGCGCGGCTTCTACGACTATCGCGGACCGACGCCGATCCCGACGCGCTGAGGCGCCGGCATCGATCATCAGACGGGACGGCGCAAAGCGCCGCCCTTCATCAGACCGTTACTTCGCGGTGCCGCCATTCGCGTTCGGCTGGGCCGGCTGCGGATAGGACGGGTTGCCGCCCGGGACCGCGCTGCTGTTCGACGGCGTCGCGCTACCGGACTGGCCGTTGACCGAGCCGGTCACTTCGCGCCGCGACGCGTCTTGGCTCTGGCTGGCGTAATCCTTCGGCGAATTGGCGCCGTTCCAAGTCAGCAGGCCTACGGTCGCGATCGCCAGGAGGACGAGACTGGCAACCAGGACCCACAGCACGGGCTTGCCGCGCTCACCCTGCCGGCTTTCCTGCTGATTGAGTTTCTCGGCCATATCCAGTTCCTCCCGCTCGACCGCGGCGCGCGCGACACGATTTCGTTACCGGCCGCCAACGCGGCGCCGTCGAAGCGGGTTCCTGCCTATCGCGCCGGTCAACGACCGGTGGTGAGCAGGATCTTGCCGAGATGGGCGCTCGACTCCATCAAAGCGTGGGCCTTCTGGGCCTGCTCCAGCGGGAACGTGGCGTGGGTGACGGACTGGATCCGTCCGGTATCGAGCTCCGGCCAGACATCCCTGCGCAGCCCGTCGGCGATCGCGGCCTTGTCGGTCTTCGGGCGGGGCCGAAGGGTCGAGCCCGTGAAGGTCAGCCGGTTGCGCATGATCGGGGTGATGTTCAGGCCGTCGACCTTGTACCCGCCCATCAGGGCGATCATGACGAGACGCCCGTCGGGGGCCAGGGACTTGAGATTGCGGGCGAGGTAGCTCGCGCCGATCATGTCGAGGATCACATCGACGCCGCGCCCGTCGGTGAGACGCTTGATCTCCTCGGCGAAATCGGCCTGCTTGTAGTCGATCGCCGCTTCGGCCCCGAGCTCTTCGCAGAACCGGCACTTCTCGGCCGAGCCCGCCGTGGCGAAGACCCGGGCGCCGACATGCTTGGCGATCTGGATCGCGGTGGCGCCGATGCCGCTCGAGCCGCCGTGCACCAGGAAGCTCTCGCCCTTGGCGAGCCGGCCGCGCTGAACGACGTTCGAATAGACCGTGAAGAAGGTCTCCGGCAGCCCGGCCGCGTCGACCAGCGAAAGGGCCTTCGGGCGCGGCAGGCAATGGGACGCCTCGGCGACGGCGAACTCGGCGTAACCGCCGCTGATCACCAGGGCACAGACCTCCTCGCCGACCGTAAGACCGTCAACGCCCTCGCCGAGCGCGGCGACGCGGCCGGCGACTTCGAGGCCCGGGATCTCGGTGGCGCCGGGCGGCGGCGGGTACAGGCCGGCGCGCTGCATCACGTCCGGGCGGTTCACGCCGGCGGCGACCACCTCGATCAGCACCTGTCCCGGCTCGGGGCTCGGCAGCGGTGCCGTCTCGACGGCGATCACCTCCGGCCCGCCCGGTCCTGTGAAGTGGATCCGGCGCATGGTCTCGGGCAGGGCAGTGCTGGCCATCGAAGCATCCTCAACGCGTGCGAATTCCGGGCCGGGCTCGGAGGCGCGGTCCGGCTGTACTTGCGGCAATGGGGGCGCTTGGCAAGCACGCGCCCCCCGGGGCGTAAGCCTAGCGCGCCGCCGCCTTGACGGACGGGGGCAGTACGATCTTGCCCTGGGCGAGGCTCGTCGGCCAGATCGCAACCTGCTTGCCGTCCTGCCACTGCGCCATCAGGCCGGTGACGAAGCCCGGCCCGTACTTGATCGAGTGGGTGAACGGATCGTCCTTGCCGTAGAACTGCGTGCGGCCCACCGTGCCGACCCAGTCAGTCTTCTCCAGGGCGTCGACCAGCTTGTCGGCCTCGGTGGACCCGGCGCGCTTCACCGCGTCGGCGGTGTAGTAGACCTGATCGTAGGCCATGTAGCCGGCATAGGATGGATCGCTGCCGAAGCGCTTCTTGAACGCGTCGCTGAAGGCGAGCGACTTGTCGGTGATCGCGGCGCCCGGCACCGCGATGCTCTGGAAAATGATGCCCTGGGTCGCCCCATTCGTGTTGGCCCAGAAGGTCGAGGAGGTCGCCTGAGAGTTCATGCCGGTCATAGCCAGCGGCACCTGCTGGTTGCGCCATTGCACGGTGGGCTGCACGCCGACATGCGAGATGCCGGTGACGATCAGGTCGGGCTTACCCGCCTCGATCTTGTTGTAGATCGGGGTGAAATCCCCCGTATCCGGCGAGAACCGGATGTGGTCGACGACCTTCACGCCGATCTCGGGCAGGCATTTCTCGTAACCGGCATCCAGCGGGCGGGTCCAGGCCGCATCCTCGCTCATGATCGCCGCCGTCTTCACCTTCATCAGGTCCAGCAGCATGTCCTTGGTCGAGTCGCAGATCGACTGCGCCAACGCCGCGGAGGTGAGGTATCCGTGAAAGGTGTATTTGTTGCGGGCGTAATCCTTGTGGACGGCAAGGCTGATCTCGTTGGAGGCGGCGCCCGGTGTGATCATCGGGGTCTTGAGCCGGGCCGACCACGGCATCAGGGCCAGCACGACCTCCGAGATGTAGCTGGCGATCACGACGTGGACCTTGTCCTCCGAGACCGCGCGCTGGAACGCCCGGACAGCGTCGGAGGCCGAACTCTTGTCGTCGTAGGAGACCACCTGGATCTGGCGGCCGTCGATGCCGCCCTTGGCGTTGATCTCGTCGGCGGCGAGCTGGACCGCCTGCGGGATCGAGGCGCCGACCACCGATTGTGCCTCGGCGATCACCCCGATCCTGATCGGGTCGGCCGCCCGCGCCTCACCCGCGGCCAAGAGTCCGGCGGCCGCCAGCAGGGCCAGAGCCCGGCTCGTCATGCTGCGATCCATCGGCATGCTGTTTCCTCCTCCGGGCCGTGCGGCTTTTGGCGCCGCATCGGGGGTCGGACGATTTTTGTAGCATTCGGCGAGGTGAATACAATGTGCACCCGACCGGAGCGAGTAACACCGCCCGGAACAGCGATCGTCCTCTGCGCGCGACCGCGCCGGGAGCGCGGACCTACCGGGTGCCGTACATCCGGTCGCCAGCATCCCCGAGTCCGGGCACGATGTAGCCGTGGTCGTTCAGGTGGCTGTCGATGGCGGCCGTCCAGACCGGGACATCCGGATGCGCGGCCTGGAACTTGGCGAGCCCTTCCGGGGCGGCCAGCAGGCAAACGAAGCGCAGGTCCGAGGCGCCCCGGGCCTTCAGCAGGTCGAGCGCCGCGATGGCGGAATTCGCGGTCGCGAGCATCGGATCGAGAACCAGCACGGTCCGGTCGGCAAGATCCGACGGCGCCTTGAAGTAGTACTCGACCGCCTCGAGCGTCTCCGGGTCGCGGTACAGCCCGATATGGGCAACCCGCGCGGACGGGACCAACGACAGCATCCCGTCGAGGAAACCGATCCCGGCCCGCAGGATCGGGGCGAAGACCAGTTTCTTGCCCTGGATCTGCCGCCCCTCCATCGGCTGGATCGGCGTCTCGATGGTGACGGGCTCCAGCGGCAGGTCCCGCGTGACTTCGTAGGCCAGCAACATGCCGATTTCATTCAGCAGCTGGCGAAAACCCTTCGTCGACCGGTCCTTGTCCCGGAGATAGGTCAGCTTGTGCTGCACCAGAGGGTGATCGACCACCGTGACTCGACCCGTCGGCATCGCACATCCCTCCATTCCGCCGGGGCAGGAATGCCGGAGCGTGCACCGAGGTGCAACGTCGAGCGGCGCGAATATGCATATTCGGGCCGCGGCGATGCGGCGGGTCCGCCCGGTTCGGGCATGACGCGCAAGTCGTGCGATGGCAAGTTCACACTACTTTACGGGGAGCACCCGCCGCGGCACGTCAGAAATATTTTCTGTTTCGTCTCGGCAAGTCCAATCGAATTTGATTGGTGCAGAGGAACAATATTTCTAATCCGAGAAACACAATTTCCGAATACGATCTGCAGTATCATATAAGGCAGGCAAATAACTTTCTATATATCATATTGAAAGCGCCGATGGATTTCTCGTCAGGCGGCGGATTCAACGCAACCGCCTCTTCCAAGGTCTTTTCAAAGAGAACCACGGGCTGCTAGCTGGCGCCCTCCCCGTGAACTCGGTCACAGCCATGCGCCTCACCGTTTCCCTCAAAACGACACTTGCCGCGATCTTCGGGCTGTTTGCTTTGATGGCGGTGGGACAGGGAAGCTTATCCATCATCGAGCTGGCCGATATCCAGCAGTCGATGACCGACGTCGCAGGCAACTGGCTGCCCTCCGTGACCCGGATCAACGAAGTCGAGGTCGCCGCCTCGGAGGTGCGCATCAAGCAGTTCCGCCTGATGACGCTCTCCAACGATCCCGAGCACCTGCGGGTGGGCGAGGCTCAGCTTGCTGCAACGCTTGCGAAGCTCAGCGAGCGTCGGAACGCTTACGAGGGGTTGATCTCGGCCGCCGACGAGCGGAGCCTGTACGATGCCTTCGCTGATCTCTGGAGCCGCTACGAGCGGGTCGATGGCGAGATGCGTCGCATGATCGCCTCCGGGAAGCAGGCGGAGGCCCTGGCCCTGCTCAGCGGCGCCGACACGGTCAAGATCTACGACGACGCTCGGGCCACGCTCTCCCGCCTGGTTGCCCTGAACGAGCGGAACGCGAACCGGGAAGTCGGCGAAGCCGTGGCGCGGGCCAAGACGGCCTCCGCGGCTGCCTGGGTCAATGTGATCCTCTCGGTCGTCGCGGCGCTCGGGGCTGCAGCCTTCTCCCTGCTGCGCATCTCACGTCCGATCCAGGGGATGACGGATGTCATGTCCCGGCTCGCCGGCGGCGATACCGGTGTGGCGGTGCCCGCGTGCGAGCGGCGCGACGAGATCGGCGCGATGGCTGCCGCCGTGGAGGTGTTCAAGGCCAACCTGATCCGCACCCGCGCGCTCGAAGCGGAGGCCGCCCAGTCGCGGATCGCCGCGGAGGAGCAGCGCAAGGCGGCCCTGCGTCAGATGGCCGAGAACTTCGAGAAGGCGGTGGGCGGGATCATCGAGCGGGTCTCGTCATCGGCCACAGAACTCCAAGCGACTGCGAGTGCGATGTCGACCATGGCTGAGCGGACGTCGGCCCAGTCCGACGCCGTGGCCTCGGCGGCGGAGGAGGCGGCGAGCAACGTCAACACCGTGGCCGCCGCCGCCGAGGAGCTGGGCTCGTCGGTCCAGGAAATCGGGCGGCAGATGGACAGCTCGGCCAAGCTCGCTCAGGGCGCCGCCGACGAGGCCGGCCAGACCAGCGCGCTGGTGCATGAGCTGAGCAGCGCCGTGGCCCGGATCGGCGATGTCGTCGGGTTGATCTCATCGATCGCCGGGCAGACCAACCTGCTGGCCCTGAACGCGACGATCGAGGCGGCCCGAGCGGGCGATGCGGGCCGGGGCTTCGCCGTGGTGGCCTCCGAGGTGAAGGCGCTCGCCGAGCAGACTGCCACGGCGACGGAAGAAATCGCCGGGCAGATCGCCCGGGTCCAGGCGTCCACCGGTCAGGCCGTGACGGCGATCGGCACGATCACGACCCGCATTCAGGAAATCAGCACCATGGCGACCTCGATCGCCGCGGCGGTGGAGGAGCAGGGCGCGGCGACCCAGGAGATCGTCCGCAACGTCGCCCAGGCGGCAGCGGGCACCGGTGAGGTCACCAGCAACATCGCGGGCGTCGCCGATGCCGCAGAAGGGACGGGACGATCGGCGGCGCAGGTGCTCGATGCCGCCTCGGAACTGTCGCGCCAGTCCGAGCATCTGACGGCGGAAGTCTCCCGCTTCCTCGACACGGTGCGGGCGGCGTAACGCATCCCGGACGGGCCCCGGCATGTCGGCCGGGTCCCGTCCGAAGAGGGCAATCAGGCGGTGAAGGAGCCGCCCTCGCTGCGGCGCTTGGCCATGAAGGCGTCGAACTGCTCGCGGTCCTTGGCCCGCCGCAGTTCCTCGACGAAATCCGTGAAGGCACGGCTCTCGTCTTCGAGCGCCTTGCGCTGGGCCTCGAGCCGGTCGAGCTCGGCGCGGCGATAGGCGTCGAAGGCGGCATTGCCGGTCCCACCACGATTAGCCGCCTCGAAGGCACGGGCGAAACGGGAGGCCGAACGGCCACCACCCTCGAAGCCGGCGACACCCCGGCGCGCGGCATCCCGCATTTCGGCGAAGGCTGGGTAACCCGCGAACTTCCAGGCGACGAGTGCCAGGCCGACTGGCCACCAGTAGATGAAGCCGACGACGATCGCGCCGATCTCGAGGGAACGACGGGGAAATGGGCCGGAGCGGCAGAGCTTGCCGGTCGCCCAGGGAGAGGAAGATTGCGTGGTCACGGCTTGGCTCCGCTGTTCATGTGAACGGAGTTAACATGCGGGTGCCCAGGCGGCCTTTCAAGGCCGGGCAACCGTGTTCGCGATCGCCATCGCGACGCGTCGGCGGCGACTCCGCGAAACGGGATTGCGACTGATACGGGCGGGGGTTCGGTCCCGGATACGGTCGTCAGACTGCGTTCCTGGGTCCGCCCGGCTGCGCGACGCCGTGGACCAGGGCCAGCACCCCGGCGCGCAGAAGCTCGTACTTGTCCGGAAAGCCCGGCCCCCGCGGCAGATGCCCGGCAGCCGAGAGGGTCGCGATGCCGTGCGCCAGCGCCCAGACTTCGAGCGCGATGAACCGGGGCGCGACGCCCCCAAACCCGTCCGCGAAGGTCGCCTGCAGCGCCTCGACCAGCAGGTCGAACGGCGATGGCCGACCGGGCGGCGCTTCAGTGTCGGACGGCTCGGCGGGCATGCCCCGGGTCTCGAAGATCGCCGCGTAATAGGCCGGCTCCTCTTCGGCGAAAGCCAGGTAGGCCTCGCCCATGCGGGTGAAGCGTTCGAGGGGCGTGCCCCGGGAGGTCAATGCCCGTGCGAGCCGCGCTGCCAGTTCCGCGAAGCCCCGCCCGGCCAGTTCCTCCAGCAGCGCCTCGCGGCCGCGGAAGTGCCGGTACAGGGCAGCCGGTGTCACCCCCACGAGGCGGGCGGCGTCCACCAGCGCGAAACCGCCGATCCCGCGTTCGGCGATGAACCGGCGCGCGGCCTCGATCAGGGCCTCTTTGAGGTTCCCGTGGTGATAGCTCCGCCGGTCACCCGGTCCGTCTCGCCAGGGTCGCAACTTCTCATGTCCTCTGCCCGCGCGCAGGCATTACGGTCGAGCACGTCGTTTGTTTCGGTCACGATCGGGGGCCGACTGCTTGACCCGAAGGAGAGCCTCTCACAAAACTCCCACCGCCTTGTTCAGCGCAGGACGACACGCTCCGCAACGGGCGTTCTGCAAGGTCCCCTGAAAGGCGCAACACGATCGGATCGCGCTCGGTCGAATCGCATCGCGTTCCCGTGGGACGGGCATAGCAGAGCGGCCTTCGCCAGAGGGATGACCATTCGGCATGGCTTTCGTAAGTCTGAAAGCGTGGCGCGCGCGCTCGGCCGAGCGCGCGGAGATCGCGGCGCGGCTGAAACGTGAGCTGATCGGCGCTCTGGCCCTGACCGAGGCCGATGCGCTGGCGGTCAACGAGATCGCCTGCGCCGATCCCGGCTGCCCCGACATGGAGACCATCGTGCTGGTGATGCGGGCCGGAGTGCCGACGCGCGCGCTGCGGATCCGGCGGCCGATGGATGCGGTGGATGCGCAGGACATCGCGGACCTCGTCGAGCAAGACCGGTCGGGCGAGGCCTCTCGATGATGTGACGCGCCGGGATCGCATGAGGCGCGCGATCGCAGGAGCGTTCCCGCCGCTTTCGTGTAACGACCGCCGAGTGGACGCCGAAGGACGATAAAAGATCGGTGCCGCCGGAGGAATCCCATGATGACGTGCCGTCGCGGCGTCCTTGCCCTGGCCTGCCTGGCCCTCACCGCCTGCCTCACGCCGGCCAAGGCCGGTGACGCGACGCCGTTCTCGGCCGCGGCTTTCGAGGCGGCGCAGAAGGGCGGCAAGCCGATCCTGGTCGCGGTGAGCGCGCCCTGGTGCCCCATCTGCAAGACGCAGAAGCCGATCTTGGCCAAGCTCGCCGCCGAGCCGCGCTTCAAGGAGCTTCAGATCTTCGATATCGACTTCGACAGCCAGAAGGATCTGCTGCGCCGCTTCAACGCCCGCATGCAGAGCACCCTCATCGTCTTCAAGGGCGCGGTGGAGACCGGCCGGTCGGTGGGCGAGACTCAGCCGGAATGGATCGAGGGCTTGCTGGAAAAGGCGCTCTGAGCGTCCGTGGGGCCCGGACATCTCGCCTGGGCCCATCCTGGTTTGACGGAGCGAGACAGGGCCTCCTGGCTCCGCGATCCGCGGAGGTTTCCCTCGCGGTCCGGCAATCGGCGATGCGAGGAAACGTCGATGTCACCCGAGCTTCGCCGACGGGCGACGGCGCCAGGGGATGGACCGAAACCGGAGACGTCGGCCTGCAGCCGCCCAAACCTTCCGGTTTCGTTCAGGCGGGATGCGGCATAGGCGAAGCCCCTGCGCGGCCCCGTCTGCGAAGGGCCAGACGGAGACCGTAGACGGTGACGCCCACCACCCAGCCAGCCGAGTCCGTGCCCAGCGCGATCATCGCGATCCCAGTGCGCAACGAGATCGAGCGGATCGAGGCCTGTCTCCGAGCCGTCGACGCGCAGGTCGGGCTGGCCCCGGGCAGCCTCGGGCTGGTGCTGTTCCTGAACAATTGCACGGACGGGACCGACGCCCTGGTGGCGCGGCTGGTGCCGACCCTGTCGATTCCGGTCCGGGTGGAGAGCGAGGATTTTTCCGGCGCGCATGCCGGCTGGGCACGGCGCCGGGCCATGGATTCCGCGGCGGCCTGGCTCGGGGATGCGGGGAATGCGGGGATCATCCTGTCCACCGATGCCGACAGCCGCGTGCCGCCGAACTGGGTGGCCCGGAACCGCGCCGCCTTCGAGGCCGGGGCCGACGCGGTCGCCGGCCGGGTGGAGCTCGACGCCGCGGAAGCCGCGTTGCTGCCGCCGTCGCTGCCGGCCCGCGGGCGCCTCGAGGATATCTACGATGCCCTGATCACCGAGGCCGAAGCCCGGATCGATCCGGACCCGCACGATCCCTGGCCCTGCCATCGGACCGCGATCGGAGCGACGCTGGCGGTGACCCGCAACGCCTATCGCGCGGTCGGCGGCATGCCGGAGATTCCGCTCGGCGAGGACGGCGCCTTCATCGCCCGGCTAATCGAGCAGGGTTTGCGGGTCCGGCATGCGACCGATGTCTGTGTGACGATCTCGGCCCGGCTTACCGGCCGCGCCCCGGGCGGTGTCGCCGACACGATCCGGTCCCGCTGCGAGGAGCCGAACGCCCTGTGCGACGCCCGGATGGAGACGTTCCCCCGGGTCGTGCGCCGCCATCTCTGGCGTCGGCAGTTCCGGCGCCTGCACGGCGCAGGACGGTTGCGCACGGACCGGGCCTGGGCGCGTACCCTCGGGATCCCGCCCAGGGAGGCGGACAGAATCGCTGCGCTGCCGCTCGGGCAGGCCATCGCGGAGGCCGAGCGGGTTAGCCCGCGCCTGGCGTACCGTCCGATCGGTCCGCGTCAGCTGCCGGGTCAGATCCGGGTCGCCCGGGTCGGGGTCGCGGCGATCCGGCTCCTCCAGCGCGTCGCCGGCTCGGCCAGGGGTGCGGAGGGTGTCGCAACGGCATCCGGCGATCCGGTCACCGATCCGCGCGGCGGGCGAATCTGACCGGAGCGCGACAGGCCGCCCGGGCGGACGCCGATGCGGAGACTCGGCACTCACGGATCGCGGGTTGCGCCGAGTTGCTCCGCTACGCGCGCAGAGGCAGGCGCCGCGTATCCTCGGACCGGTAGCCGCCGTTCTGGACGGCACCCCAGCCGCGCCCCTGGGCGGCGAGGTCGCGCGGCGAGAAGCCGAAGCGCTGGCGGAATGCGCGGCTGAACGCGGCCGGGTCGGTGAAGCCGCAACTTGCCATGACCGACGCGATCCGGGCGCCGGCGCCTCCCATCATCACGATCCGGTCATGCGCGCGGTCGAGCCGCGCGTCACGGATCGTGGCGGCGATCCCCTGTCCGCCGGAAAACGCTGCGTAGAGGCGGCTGCGCGAGATCTGCAGGGCGGCGGCCAGGGCATTCGGGCCAAAATCGGGCTCGTGGAGGCGGCGCTGGATATGGGCGAGCGCCAGCGAGCGCACCGCCTCCGTCGAGAGTTCGCCGTCCGCGGACCCGGCCTGCCCGTGAATGACGCCGCGGAGCAGGTGCAGCACGCCTTCAATGGCGATCCCGGTCTCCGTCTCCGACATGGTGGACACGGACGACGCCAGCGCGCCGAGATAGGCCTTCAGCAGCCCCTTCAGCGGCGTGTCGCCGAGCTTGCGCCCGACCACGTCCTGCGGGTTGCCGACCTGCTCCAGGAAGGTGGTACGCGGCACCATCAGTCGAATCTCCTCGTAGCCGTCCCGGCTGCCGGCGGCCCCGGGCTGGCCCATGGCGCGGAACGTCAGATCGCCGGGCCGGAGGAGAGCGCCGTTATTGCCCTGCTCGACATAGCCCCGCCCCGCGGCGATCAGCATGATCGAGATCTCCTCGCTCCCGTCGCGGCGGATGTGGCGCGCGGTGCGCTCGACATCGATCGGACCGCTGACGGTGCGCATGATCGTTCCGTGGGCGGAGACCGCCATCATACGGCTGGCAGAGAAGGGCACGACCGATTCGAAGGGCGCAATGTCCGCAGCCGGCAAGACAGCGTCACACCAATACTCGAAAGCTTTGCTTTGATCTACGTCGTCCGTAGTCTGAAACAGGACTGGGACTTTATCTTTGACACGCACCGTGCCCTCGCTTCGCAACGCTCGATCAAGCCGAAACTCTTGCCGGTATAGGCTTGAGTCGCATCGGCGTTTCAGATTCGGCAGCTTCGCGCAATCAGTTAAATGTCCGATCCGCAAGGTCTGCCGCGCTGGCGCCGGCCTCCGCACGGTCATGCGGCAGCCCTCCGGCCGGCGCGGTGCCGGGCCGCACGCGGGATCGGCCGCGCGCGGTGGATGCTGCGCCCGCCCGGTCACTCACCCTGGGCGAGGAGGTCGCGGGGCGAGCAACCGAAGCGCTGGCGGAATGCGCGGCTGAAGGCGGCCGGATCGGTGAAGCCGCAACTGGCCATGATCGATGCGATGCGGGCGCCCGCCTTGCGCATCATCACGATCCGGTCATGGGCACGGTCGAGCCGCGCGTCGCGGATCGTGGCGGCGATCCCCTCTCCGCCGGCGAAGGCCGCGTAGAGGCGGCTGCGCGAGATCCGCAAATCCGCCGCCAGGGTGTCCGGACCGAATTCGGGATCGTGCAGCCGATGCTCGATCCGCGCCAGCGCCAGAGAGCGGAGCGCGTTGGTCGAGAGCTCGCCGTCGGCGCGCGCATTCTGGCTGGTGATGACGCCGCGTAGCAGGTGGAGCGCGCCCTCGACGGCGACGCCGGTCTCCGCGTCCGACATCTTGGTGACCGACCCGGCGAAGGCCTTGAGATAAGCGGCGAAGAGTTCGTTGAGCGGGCCGGCGGCGAATTTGCGGGCGGCGAAATCATCGACATTGCCGACATGCGCCAGGAAGGTGGCCCGGGGCACCGTGAGCCGGATCTCCTCGAAATCGGTCAGGCCCGCCGCGGAGCCGGGCCGGCCCCAGGTCTGGAAGCTGATATCGCCGGGGCCCAACAGCGACCCGTTGTTGACCTGCTCGAGATAGCCGTTGCCGCGGACGATCAGCATGATGCCGACCTCGTCGCGCCCATCCTGGCGCATGTGGCTCGGCCTGCGCTCCAGGATGTAGGGGCTGCTGTTCGTGTGGAAGATCGCCCCATGACTGGAGGAAGCGACCAGGCGGGACGCCGCGAACGGCTTCTCCGAATCAGGCTGTGTCAGGTCCGTGCCGGTGATGACCGTACTGCGCCAATAATCGAACGCCCGCTTCGGCTCGACGGATTCTGTCGTCCCGAAAAAGACCGGGACCGTTGTCTTGGCGCTCACGGCAGATTGGCCCTACAACCTTAAATTCGAGCACGCGGTGCTGCCTGCCGTGGCCGCAGCACACCTAGAGTTTCAGATCCGACATCGAGAAGCAATAGCGATGCGCAAGTCGCTCAAGAGAACCGAAGCGTCATGAACAACGCCTTTTCACAGCTTCTGCATGGGAGCGAGCTGAATTATCGAGGCAAAATGATGGCAAATTTGGTCGACATTTAGGATCTGAGCAAATGCTCGCCAGATTTCTCGGCCGAACCTAAGGGTAATCGGCCACCTCCCAATAAAATATTGCAGGACTTGCTAAATCGATGTCGATCAATACTGGTATTGATGGAATTGATTCCGGGGCAATCCGTTCTGAGACTTGGTCACCCGGTATCCCAATAAGGTGATCGAAGTGGCGGCCGGGCGGGTCAGGCCGCTGGCTGCCTCAGCGCAAAGAGAACGGGCGACCGGATGAGCCGGCATCCGGGAAGCCTGGGCCGCGCGACCACGATCGGTGAGGGAGCAGGACGGGCGCGGCCCCTCGCGTATCGGTTCAGTCGCTGCCCGTGCCTGCCCGCGGCATGTCGCGCGCCGTTTGAGCATCGGCGAAGCGCAGCACCACGGCGCGTCCGGCGGCGGGCGGGCTCACCAGGCTGCCGCGGAACCGGGCCGTCTCGGCCGCGCCGAGCACCGCCCGGGGCGCGGCGACCGGGAAGGTCCGCAAGGCCCGGCCGGCGGCATCGCGGATCTCGACACTCAGGGTCGAGACCGGAACGTCGGTCCGGGCAACGCCGACGAGGTCGCCCTCGACCACGAGTTCCGCCGGTCGGCCATCCTCCGCGGGGTTGCTGAACGCCACGACGTCGCGGATCTCGATACCCCGGACATTCACCGGCAACCCGACCCGGGCGAACAGGGCGGCGCTCTGAGGCACCATCCGGACCACGCTGGTGCGCGCCAGACAGATCAGGGGCAGCGCGGCGAGCAGCGTCAGCCCAACGGCGAGCGACGGCGACAGGCCGGAAATGCCGCGCCAGCCCGTCGCGCGCGGCGGAGGCGGCGGCGCCCGGCGCCGGGCGGGCGACGGGTCGGACGTGTCGGAAGCGGCCCGGACCGCGGCTGCGGCCTCCTGCCAGGCGGCATCGGCGACCGGGTCTGGCTCCGCCCCCTCCCGTTCGGCCAGTTCGGCCTCGTGGCCCGCCAGAACGTCGGCCGGGCTGATGAACCAGGTCTCGCGGCAGGCGGCGCAGCGGACCGAGCGGCCCTCCATCCCGACCTTGCCGGACTCGATCCGGTACTCGCTCGCGCAGCTCGGGCAGACGATCAGCATACGCGCGCCATTCGTTCCATCTGGGGCCGTTTCCGATCGGACAGACCGCAGCCCGCCGGCAAAATCAGTTGAGAAACCGTGCCCGAACAGGGTTAAGCGTCGGTGAAACTGCGCTGGCCTTGAAAACGCCCGCCCATCCGGCGATTGGCGAGCGATGGATCGGCGAGACCCGGCACGGCTTTGAACGTACAGGCGAGCATGAAGAGCCTGCTGCCCGGCGCGGAACGGCCGGTTGTGCAGTTCGAGAATGTCGGCATGCGCTACGGCCTCGGGCCGGAGGTGCTGTCGGACGTGAGCTTCCGGATCGCGCCGCGCTCGTTCCAGTTCCTCACCGGTCCCTCCGGCGCCGGCAAGACGACGCTGCTGCGCCTGATCCTGCTGTCGGTGCGCCCGACCCGCGGCCTCGTGTCGATTTTCGGCGAGGAGGTCAGCGGCATCTCGGCCAAGGCGCTCACCAGCCTGCGGCGGCGCATGGGCGTGGTGTTCCAGGATTTCCGCCTTCTCGACCACCTCACCACCTACGAGAACGTGGCGCTGCCGCTGCGCGTCCAGGGTCGGTCCGAGACCAGCTACCGGGCCGAGGTGGTCGAGCTGCTACGCTGGGTCGGCCTCGGCGAGCGCATGCACGCCCTGCCGCCGCTCCTGTCGGGCGGCGAGAAGCAGCGTGCCGCCATCGCAAGGGCGCTGATCGCCCGGCCGGACCTGCTGCTCGCCGACGAGCCGACCGGCAACGTCGATCCCGGGCTGGGCCGCCGGCTGCTGCGGCTGTTCCTGGAACTCAACAAGCTCGGGACCTCGGTGATCATCGCGACCCACGATTTCGGCATCATGGACGCCGTCGACGCCCGCCGCATGGTGCTGGGCGAAGGCCGGCTGCGGATCGAGGAATGAGTGCACCGGCCACCACCCGGAGCCAGGCCGAGTCCCCGTCCGGCCCCGCGGATCCGAGCCTGCCGACCAACCTGCGCCGCAACGCCGCCCTCGTCCCGACCGACACCGCGGCCGGCCGGTCGCTCGCGGCGGTCATCGCGATCTTGACCTTTCTGGCCGGCCTGTGCGCGGGCGCTGCCGAGATCGTCGCCACCAATGCCGGGCAATGGCAGGGCGACGTCGCACAGGAGGTGACGATCCAGGTGCGGCCCGGCCCCGGTCGGGACGTCGATGCCGACGTCGCCCGGGCCGAGACCATCGCCAAATCCGAGCCCGGGATCGCCGAGGCGCGGGTCTTCTCCAAGGCGGAAGCCGAGCGGCTTCTGGAGCCCTGGCTCGGCAGCGGCCTCGACCTGTCGGACCTGCCGGTACCGCGCCTGATCGCCCTCAAGCTCGCCGAGAACCGGAGCGCGGATCTCAAGCGCCTGCGAACCCGCCTCACCGAGGCCCTGCCCGGCGTGGCGAGCCTCGACGACCACGCGCTCTGGCTCCAGCGGCTCTCGACCGCGGCCAACGCCTTCGTGGGGATCGGCGTCGGGATGGTGATCCTGGTGCTGGTCGCCACCGGCCTCGCCGTGACCTTCGCCACCCGCGGCGCCATGGCGGGCAACCGCGAGGTTGTGGAGGTGCTCCACTTCGTCGGTGCCGACGACGACTATATCGCCCGCGCCTTTCAGCGCCGGTTCTTCGGGCTCGGTCTGCGGGGGGGCGCGATCGGCGCCGGGCTGGCGATCCTGGCCTTCGCGGTCGCCGGGTTGCTGGCGCGCGCGGCCCGCTCGGGCCCGGCCGGCCAGGAGGTCGAAGCCCTGTTCGGCGCCTTCCAGGTCGGGTTGCGCGGCTATGCCAGCGTGATCCTGATCGGGGTGATCGCCTCGCTGGTCACGGGCGTCGTCTCGCGGATCACCGTCCGGCGGTTCCTGTCCTGATCGAGGGGGGCGGCACGGCCGCGACGCCCCAGCTCGTGCGGGCGAGCGGAGCCTTGCCTCACCGCCCGCTGCGCGTGCAGGCCCTCCCCCCGGCGGGCTACGTTGGTGACACATTGGTTCCGGCAGGCTTTGACGGGACCCTCTCCCGCACGCGCGTGGGAGCCCGGCTAACGACATGGGCGCGCAGGGGAAACAGGGGGTCGCGCCGAAACGTTAACGGTTGAGAAAGGTTATCGCGGCGGTGTGGAGGGGGCCGATCGTGCTGCCTCCGGGCCGCCGCATTCGACGCCGATCCTCCGGAGGATGACCACGCGGATGCAACGCGCACCGGCACCCGACCCGACCGACGCCCTGGGCTGGGCTTGGCACGAGTGGGCGCATCCGCACCGCGCCCCTGCGGCGGACCGGCCGCGCGGCCATTTTGCCCTGTGGGCCTGTGGCCTCGGCGCCGGACTCGGTGCCCTGGCGCTGTTTGCGGGCTTCCTGGTCTTCGTCAGCACGCTGGCGCGCCACGAGCGCAGCCCTGCCGACCGGGCCGATGGAATCGTGGCGCTCACCGGCGGGGCGCAGCGGATCGGCGACGCGATCGACCTCCTGGCCGGCGGCTACGGCCGGCGCCTGCTCATCACCGGCGTCAACGAGCGCACCAGCCGCGACGAGATCGCCCGGCTCAACCCGACCCAGCGCGCCCTGATCGATTGCTGCGTCGATCTCGACTACCGGGCGCGCAACACGATCGGCAACGCCATCGAGACCCGCCGCTGGATGCGGGCGCATCGCTTCAACACCGTCGCGGTGGTGACCTCGAACTACCACATGCCGCGCACCCTGATCGAGCTCGACCACGCCCTCCAGGACAGTGACCGCATCCTGCCGCATCCGGTCGTCACCGAGGGGCTCGACGCCGACCGCTGGTGGCAGAGCCCGCCCGCGGCCAAGCTCCTCGCATCCGAATACGTGAAGTTCCTGGCGAGCTGGGTGCGCACCCGCTTCGAGGACGACCCGGAGCGCTCCCGGGCGGCGATCCTGATCGGCCGAGGCAAGCCGGTGAAAATGGTCGCCGAGCCGCTGATGATGCGCGGCATCGATTGAGAATCTGGCCGCGGCCTTCCACCCTCAGGATGAGCGCGCGGATGGGAGAGCTTCACGCGCGGTCCGGCGGTCAGTGCCGCCTCAAGGCCCGCCGCAGCGTGCCTTGATCGCCGCGGAGAACTCCCGGTCGGATCCCTGCACCTGGGCGAGCCGCTGCGCGCGCTCCGAGCCCGAGAGGCATCGGCCGTAGACGCTCGCGACCCGGCGCATCGTGTCGACGTGGCGGCGCCAGACGCGGCAGTTCTTGGCGTCGTCGCCGTCGGCCTGCTCCAGCTGTTCGAGGGCCTGGCGCTGCATCGATTGGGCCACCAAGACATCGCGCCCGCAGGTCGCCTCGTTCTGTGCCCGCGCGATTCCGGACAGACTCACGAGGATCGTGAGGCTCGCGGCGAGACGAAACACCGTCGGCATCAGGCGGCCTGGGGTGCCGTGGAGCGGGTCAGAAGCGCGTAGAGGGCGCCGGCATCGCGGGCGGCCCGGATATGGGTGAGCATGCCGGGCTCGCGCAGGACGCGGGCGACCTGGGCCAGCGCCTTCAGATGGTCGGCCCCCGCGCCCTCGGGCGCCAGCAGCAGGAAGGCGATGTCGACCGGCTGACCGTCGAGAGCCTCGAAATCGATCGGCCGGTCGAACCGCGCGAACAGGCCGAACAGGCGGTCGAGACCCGGCAGCTTGCCGTGCGGGATGGCGACGCCCTCCCCGATCCCGGTCGAGCCCAGCCGCTCGCGCTGAAGCAACGTGTCGAAGACCGGCCGCTCGTCGAGCGCCGGCAGCCGGCGCACCGCCTGCGCGGCGAGCTCCTGAAGCACCTGCTTCTTGGCGCGCGCGCGCAGGGACTGCACGACCGATTCGGGGTCGAGGAATTCCAAAATTGGCATCGATCGACCGTTGCCCCGTCGCCCGTCCGCGTCGGAGCGGGCCTCGTCGCAGGGGCGTCCTGTCCGGCGCCCCTGACTATCAATGGGCCGGAGAACGGGCCGGTTCCGGCTCCGTTCCTCCCGGCCCACACGCGTCAGTCGACGGCGCCCGGCGGGTCCACCCAGCCGATCGCACCGTCGCTGCGCCGGTATACGACGTTGACGCGCCCGGTGCCAGCGTGGACGAACACAACCACTGGGGATCCCGTCATATCGAGCGCGGTCACCGCCTCGCCGATGGTCCGGCGCTGCAGGGTCTTGGTGCTCTCGGCGACGATCGGCGGGTGGGCATCGCCGTCCTCGGGCTCGTCCTCGTCCACCTCGTCCGGCGGGGCGAACACCGCGTAGGCGGCCTCGATTGCCGCTGCCTCGCTCGGACCGCTGGCGTGCTGCTTCAACCGATGCTTGTAGCGACGCAGGCGCGTCTCCAATTTGTCGGCCGTCTGCTCAAAGCTCGACCGCGCGTCGTGGGACACGCCCACCGCCTCGATGGTCAGGCCCGACGCGAGATGCAGCACGCAGCCCGTCCGGTACGCGGTTCCGTCGCGCCTGAGCGTTACGTGGCCGGTGCAGGAAACGTTCATGTGCGAGTCGAGGTATTTGTCGAGCGTTCCGGATATCCGCTCGTCGATACGGCCGCGCAGACTCTCTCCGAGATCCACGCCGTGGCCCGTGACCCGCAACGATCCCATGCTGCCTCCCCCGTGCGATTCAGTCCCTGGAATTAGAGAGCCGGCTTGCGCGAAGTCAACGGAGGCACGCCCGTTCCGTCCGGAGCGTCGCTTAACCCTGGGTTCAGCCGGTCTCCCGGTATACAGGCACCGTTCCGCCCTCTGAGACGCAGGCCCGCATGACCACCGCCGCCGGATCCGCCGCCGTTCCCACCCGCCGCGCCGTCCTGGCCGGAGCCGTGGGCACCGCCGCGGGTTTCCTGCCGGCGATCCCGCGCGCGGCCGAGCCGGATCGGGGCACCTACCCGGCGACCACGCTGCCGGGCGCCGGCGCGCCGTTCGAGGCCAACACCCTGGCCGACATCGCGCGGGCCCGCGCCGCCGCGCCCTACGCGGCGCCCCGGACCGACGACGTGCCGGCGGTGCTGAAGGGCCTGTCCCGGGATGCCTACGAGGCGATCCATCCGGTGCCCGGCCGCGCCGTCTGGGCCGGGCGTGACTTCGGCTACGAGATCGAGCCGCTCCTGCGCGGCTCAATCTTTGACACGCCGGTCTCGCTGTTCACCGTCGAGAACGGGCGGGTCCAGCCTTTGGCCTACGACAAGGACAGCCTGATCGCCGCCAACATCGCGCTGCCGGAGCTCACCGCCGACACCGCCTTCTCGGGCTTCCGCCTGAGGGCGCGCTTCAGCGACGGCGGAGACGTGTCGAACTTCGCGCTGTTCCAGGGCGCCTCGTTCTTCCGCCTGGTCGCCGAAGGCCAGGATTTCGGCATCAACGCCCGGGCGCTGGCCCTGCGGCCGGCCGATTCCCGCGGCGAGGAATTCCCGCTGTTCCGGGCCCTGTTCATCGAAGCGCCCGCCCCCGGGCAACCGATCGTCGTCCACGCACTGGTCGAATCGGAATCGGCGACGGCCGCGTTCAAGCTCACGCTGACGCCGGGTCGGGAGGCTTCCGTCGCCGGCATCGACGGCACCGTGTTCGCCCGGGCCGAGCTCGACCATATCGGGCTCGGCGGCATGCAGGGCAGCTACCTGTTCGGCCCGCTCGACCGCCAGAAGGTCGACGACCTACGCGCTGCCGCCTTCTCGGTGGAGGGGCTGTCGATCCGCAACGGCTACGGCGAGCCGATCTGGCGCCCGGTGCACAACCCGGAAGCACTGCAGGTCTCGGCCTTCCTGGACCGGGGTCCGAAGGGCTTCGGCCTGATGCAGCGCGCCCGCGCCTACGACGATTTCGAGGATGACCGCCGGCACTGGGAGCAGCGCCCGTCCCTGTGGATCGAGCCGCAGGACGATTGGAGCGAGGGCGCGGTGACGCTCCTCGAGATCCCGAGCGATTCCGAGCTGAACGAGAACGTGTTCGCCTATTGGCGCCCGAAAGCGAAGCTCACCAAGGGCGGCGAGATGCGCTTCCTGTGCCGCCAGCACTGGTCCAAGGGCTGGCCCGATCCGCTGCCCCCCGAGCTCGCCCGGGTGAAGGACAGCCGCTGCGGCCGTGGCAGCACCGGCACCCGCCGCCTGTTCGCGGTCGATTTCCAGGGCGATGGGCTGGCCCGGCCCGAGGAGATCGAGGTCGCGCTCAGCGCCTCGGCCGGGACGATCACCCGGCAGGACCGGTTCCACTACCCCGAGCGCCGGACCCTGCGGGTGCTGTTCGAGCTCGATCCCGGCAGCGAGCGGGCGAGCGAGCTGCGCCTCGGGCTCCGGCGCGGTCAGGACCGCGCCAGCGAGACTTGGCTGTTCCGCTGGACCCCGTAATTCCTATCCGCCCATCACCCCGAGGATCACACCCGACCGTGCGCCTGGACGAGACCACCACCCTGCCGCCGCCCGCATTCCGCCCGGATGCTGGCGCCGCGCGCCCCGAGACGAAAGCCGCGATGCCGCCCGAGGCGCCCCTGGCGATGCCGGTGCAGGACCTCTCGGCCTGGCATCGCGCGGCCGCCCACCGGCCGGCGCGCAAGACGAGAAGCCCCTGGGCGGCCCGGCTGTTCGTGTTCGGCGGCGCTCTGGCGCTCACCGGCTACGGCGGCTGGCAGATGGTCGAGACCGTGTCGGTCTCCGGCAGCCCGACCGCCCTCCAGCTCGTCCTGGTGGTGCTGTTCTGCCTGACTTTCTCGTGGATCGCGCTGGCCTTCACCAGCGGCCTGCTCGGCTTCGCGCTGCTGCTGCGCCGGAGACGGCCGGACCCGGTCCCGACCGCGCTCCACACCCGCACTGCCGTGCTGATGCCGGTCTATAACGAGGCCACGGCCCGGACCTTCGCGGGCGTCGAGGCCATGCGCGAGGCTGTGGAGGCCACCGGGCTCGGCGACCATTTCGACTGGTTCGTCCTCTCCGATTCAACGCAGCCCGATGCCTGGATCGCCGAGGAGCGGGCCTTCCTCGACCTGCGCCACCGCCTCGGCCCCGTCGCCCGCCTCTACTACAGGCACCGGTCCAAGAACCATCACCGCAAGTCCGGCAATATCGGCGACTTCGTCACCCGCTGGGGCGGGCACTACGACCACATGCTGGTGCTCGACGCCGACAGCCTGATGAGCGGCCCGGCGATCGTGGCGCTCGCGGCCGCCATGGAGGCCGATCCGGATGCCGGCATCATCCAGACCCTGCCGCTGATCATCAACCGCAACACCCTGTTCGCCCGCCTCCAGCAATTCGCCGCCCGGATCTACGGGCCGGTGATCGCCGCCGGGCTGTCGGCCTGGTCGGGCCGCGACGGCAATTACTGGGGCCACAACGCCATCATCCGCACCCGCGCCTTCGCGCAATCCTGCGGCCTGCCGGACCTGCCCGGGAAGCCGCCCTTCGGCGGCCACATCCTGTCCCACGATTTCGTCGAGGCGGCCCTGATCCGCCGAGCGGGCTGGGCGGTCTACATGCTGCACCGCCTGCCGGGCTCCTACGAGGAGAGCCCGCCCTCTCTGATCGACGTCGCGGTGCGCGATCGGCGCTGGGCGCAGGGCAACCTCCAGCACGCACGGGTGATCGGTGCCGCCGGCCTGCACGCGGCGACCCGCCAGCACTTCGCCACCGGCATCGCCGGCTACCTCGCCTCCCCGCTCTGGCTCTGCCAGCTCGTGGTCGGTATCCTTCTGGTCCTGCAGACCGCCACCGAGCGGCCGGATTATTTCGGCGGTGCCGGGTTCTCGCCGGTCTTTCCGCGGTTCGACCCGGTCCGCGCGCTCCAGCTGTTCGGCCTGACCATGGCGGTGCTGCTGGCCCCGAAGGTCCTCGGCCTGATCCTGGCCCTGTTGGACGGCCCGGTGCGCCGGGCCTGCGGCGGCGCCGGTCGCTTGGTCCTGTCGAGCCTGGTCGAGATCCTGCTCTCGGCCCTGGTCGCCCCGGTGGCGATGGTGATTCAGTCCGGCTCGGTGATGGGAATCCTGCTCGGGCGCGACACCGGCTGGAACCCGCAGCGGCGCGACGACGGCTCGATCCCGATGCGCGATATCGTCGCCCGCCATCGCTGGCACACCGCGCTCGGCCTCGTCGCCGGGATTGCGGCCTTCGCGCTCGCGACCTCGCTGTTCCTGTGGATGAGCCCGACGATCCTGGGCTTGGTGCTGGCGATCCCGATCTCCTGGGCGAGCGGCCAGCTTGGCCTCGGCCTCGCCCTCAAGCGCCGCCTGCTGCTCGCCACCCCCGAGGAGGCGACCCCGCCCGAGATCGCCCTCCGGGCCGGTGCCCTCGCGGCCCGCAACGCCGCCCAGGGCCTTGACGATACCGACGCCCTCGAAGCGCTCCACGCCGACCCGGCCCTGGCCGAAGCCCATGCCCGCATGCTTCCGGTCGGGCTGTCGCGCCCCCGGGGCGCCATCGATCCTGACCAGACCCTGGCAACCGCCAAGATCTGCGAGGCCGAGACCGTGGCGGAAGCCCGGGCCTGGCTCTCGCCCAAGGAACGCATGGCGCTGCTGCACGACCGCGCGCTCCTCGACCGGCTGGCGCGGTTGAACTAGCGCTTACTGTCGATGGGGGATGCCGGTTCGGCGGCGGGTTGTGTCGGCTCAAGCGGTCGAACCCGGGCCGCTGACAGAAGTGATTAACCATCGGGCTTTAGATTCGGTTGGCCCGAAGGAGGCTCTCTATGACCCTGCTGCTCGCGTTCCTGCTTCTGCCCCTCGCCATCGCCATCGTGCTGGCTCGCGGCGAGCCGGTGCGCACCATCAGCGGCCTCGGCGCCATGGGCGTCGGCTGCTTCATCGCCTGTTGGAGCGTGATGGGATTGCTGCGGCACCGGGCCTGAGCGCTCCACGCGGCTTTGTCTGCACGGGATGGCGCCGACGGCCTCTTGCGAGAGTTCTGAGGCCGTTTCGTCCTAGAGAAAGCCGCCAGCGCGCGGGATACCCACGAGATTGCGCCCGGCCCGGGCGACCAGCTGCGCGAAGGCCATCGCGGCCGCCGTCGCTTGCGCCCGAGAGGGGAAGCCGCGCCGGGACTCGACCACCGTCTCCTCGGTCTCGTTCACGAGCACCCAGGACCAGTGCGACCGGTTGCTGGCGCGGATCTCGAAGCGCACGGGCTTCTCGCCATCCAGGACGTGTTGCAGAGAATCGAGCACCCACCGGTGACACGGCGATGACGCCCGCGCGGTGCGGGGTTCAGGCGGCGCTGATGCCGGTCCACACCCTCACCGTTCGATGGTCTGATTCCGTACAGACGAAGGAAGGTTTCGCCGCGCACCTTGACCGTAACGGCCCGAATCGGTTCGATCCCGGCGCGATGGAACGCGGGCGCGTTGCAACGCTTTGCAGCCCCGGCGCCTCTCGGCCCGCGCGTCGCTCCAGGCCAAGCAACCCGGAGGCGATCGGTCCGACCGGATCTCTCGTCCATCATGAGCTGCGACTGTTCAGCGGATATCTGTGCGGCATCGCTTGCTGAGTCGACGAATCGGACCCAATACATGGCGAATGGCAGCGAATCTTCGGCCGAACGGTCGCGCCTGACGCTCCAGAACCTCGCTCGGACGCTCGGCTGCTCGACCGAGGATTTCTTCGGCGAGACGACGCCCGACCGCCTGGCAGACGCCGAGGAATTGCTCCGTCTGTGGCTCGCCCTCGAAAACTCTTCGGAGAGACGGCGCGTCCTGGACTTCGCCCGCTCCGTCAAATCCGCCGACGAGCCTGAGCGCGACGACTGACCGGCACCGCCGGCGCCTTGCATCCGAGCGTCCGGTGGCTATGGCAGGGCCCCGCCCCTCGCTGCCGGAGCCCGCATGACATCCGTGAACGCGCTGATCGCCGAGGAACTCGGGGTCGGAGAGGCGCAGGTCGCCGCCGCCGTAGCGCTGCTCGACAGCGGCGCCACCGTCCCGTTCGTCGCCCGCTACCGCAAGGAGAATACCGGCGGTCTCGACGACGCCCAGTTGCGCAAGCTGGACGAGCGTCTGGCCTATCTGCGGGACCTCAACGACCGGCGCGCCGCCATCGTCGAGAGCGTCCGCGCCCAGGGGAAGCTGACGCCGGACCTCGCCGCCGCCCTCGCCGCCGCCGACACCAAAGCGCGCCTCGAGGATCTCTACCTGCCCTACAAGCCCAAGCGCCGGTCGAAGGCGCAGACGGCCCGGGAGGCCGGCCTAGAGCCGCTGGCCCAGGTGCTGCTCGCCAAGCCCGAGGTCGCGCCCGAGCGCGCCGCGGCGCCGTTCGTGTCCGAAGAGAAGGGGGTCGCCGACATCGAGGCCGCCCTGGACGGCGCCAGGGCGATCCTGATCGAGCATCTCGCGGAGGACGCCGATCTGGTCGGTCGCCTGCGTGCGGATTTCTGGCGGATCGGTCAGCTCGCTTCGAAAGTCCGCAAGGGCAAGGCGGCTGAGGGCGCGAAATTCTCGGATTACTTCGACTGGTCCGAGCGGCTGGAGCGCATGCCGTCGCATCGAATCCTCGCGATCCTGCGCGGGGAACGCGAAGGGATCCTCGAGGTCGCCTTCACCGCCGAAGGCGAGGATTCGGAGCCGGGCCGGCCCGGACCGTTCGAGGTCGCGATCTGCAGCCGGCATCGCATCGCCGCGCGGGGCCGGCCGGGCGATGCCTGGCTGATGGAGACCGTGCGCACCGCCTGGCGCACAAAGATCCGGACCGGGATCAAGCAGGATCTGCGCACCCGGTTGTTCGAGCGGGCCGAGGACGAGGCCGTGAAGGTCTTCGCCGGCAACCTGAAGGACCTGCTCCTCGCCGCCCCCGCCGGCGGCCGGGCGACCCTGGGGCTCGATCCCGGCTTCCGCAACGGCGTGAAGGTCGCGGTGGCCGACCGGACCGGGCGGATCGTGGCGGTCGAGACCACCTATCCGCACGAGCCGCAGCGGCGCTGGAAGGAGGCGGTGGCGAGCCTCAGCCGACTCTGCCGCCAGCACCGGGTCGAGCTGATCGCCATCGGCAACGGCACCGCCTCCCGGGAGACCGAGCGGCTGGCCGCCGAGGTCTTGGCCGCCAATCCGGACCTGACGCTCGCGAAGGTTACCGTCTCGGAGGCCGGCGCCTCAGTCTACTCAGCCTCGGAGATCGCGTCGCGGGAGCTGCCCGATCTCGACGTGTCCCATCGCGGCGCCGCCTCGATCGCCCGCCGGCTCCAGGATCCACTCGCCGAGTTGGTGAAGATCGACCCGAAATCGATCGGCGTCGGGCAGTACCAGCACGACGTCAGCGAGACGAAGCTGTCGCGCCAGCTCTCGGCGGTGGTCGAGGACGCAGTGAACGCCGTGGGCGTCGACGTGAACACCGCCTCCCCTGCCCTGCTCGCGCAGGTCTCGGGCCTCGGCGCGTCGATGGCCGACCGGATCGTCGCGCACCGGGACGCGAACGGCCCGTTCCGGACACGGGCGGCGCTCAAGAAGGTACAGGGTCTCGGTCCCAAGACCTTCGAGCTGGCCGCGGGCTTCCTGCGTATCCAGGGCGGCGACGATCCGCTCGACGCCTCCGGCGTCCATCCGGAAGCCTACCCGGTGGTGCGGCGGATCCTTCAGGCGACCAAGAGCGACATCCGGGTGCTGCTGGGCAATAGCGCGACCCTGAACCAGCTTTCCCCCGAAGCCTTCACGGATACGCGCTCCGGCCTGCCGACCGTGCGCGACATCATCGGTGAGCTGGAGAAACCCGGCCGCGATCCGCGCCCGGCCTTCCAGACGGCGCGTTTCCAGGAGGGCGTCGAGACCATCGGCGACCTGCGCCCCGGCATGCAGCTGGAAGGCGTGGTCACCAACGTCGCGGCGTTCGGCGCCTTCGTGGATATCGGCGTCCACCAGGACGGCCTCGTCCACATCTCCGCCATGGCCCGCCGGCGCATCGCCTCGCCCGCCGAGGTGGTCCGGACCGGCGAAGTCATCCGGGTGCTCGTCCTCAGCGTCGATGTCCCGCGCAAGCGCATCGGCCTGTCGATGCGGCTCGACGACCCGATCGAGCCGGGCGCGCTGCCGCGGCGCTCCCGCGAACCGGCGCCCGACCCGCGCCACGCGCAATCGAGGCCGGTTCCGGAAACCAGCGGAGGTGCCCTCGCCGAGGCCCTCCGGCGCGCGGGAGCGCCGTCGTCCCGGCGCAGCTGAGCCCCGGGCCAAAAAGAAACGGCCGGGGCGAGGCCCCGGCCGTTCCGACGTCGATGCTTCTGACGCTTAGCGCAGCAGCTGCAGGATGCCCTGCTGGGCCTGGTTTGCCAGCGACAGGGCCGAGATGCCCAGCGACTGACGGGTGGACAGGGCCTGCGAGTTCGCAGCCTCCTGGTTGAGGTCGGCCGCCGTCAGGTTCGACGAGCCGGTATCGAGCACGTTGATCAGGTTCTTGCTGAAGTCCTGACGGTTCTGCACCACCGACAGGTTCGAACCGAAGGTCGAAGCGTCGGTCCGCAGCTGGCTCGATGCGGTCGTGAGCTTGTTCAGGGTCGTGTTGATGTCGGCGTTGAGCAGGAAGTTGCCCTGCCCGACCGTCGACGTCTTCGTCGAGGTGCTGGTGATCGACGTCAGGCCGAGACCGCTCGAGGTCTCGTCGGTCGCGGTGACCGTGAGGTTCGAGTTGCCCTTCGGATTGAAGTTGATCGTCAGGTTGTTGTTGTCGCCCTTGCCGTTGATCAGGTTCGTGCCGTTGAAGCTCGAATCGCCGGCGAGCTGATCGATCTGGGTCAGCAGGCTGTTGTACTGCGAGGCGAGCGTCGCGCGGGCCGTGACGCCCGACACGCTCAGGTCCGAGCTCTGACCGACTGCGGTGGTGGTGCCGTAGGTCGGGCCCGACGCGGCCGTACCGGCCGAGAAGCCCAGGATCGTCTGGTCGCCCGCGGATGCAAATTCCACGTCCGAAGACGCGTTCATCACGATCTTGGTGCCGTCCGTGCTCTTTGTGAAGCTGCCGGCGCCGACAACAGCGTTAAGCTTGGTCAGAGCTCCGTCGAGCGTGTCCGTCGTTGCCAGTGCGACGCTGGTGGCCGCACCGTTGACGAACAGGTTAACCGTGCTGGCGGATGCAGCACTGTAGGCAGTCGAGGCGGTGCCGGTGGTGGTGATCTGCGTCGACAGCGCCTGGTTGGCAACCGACTTGGCCTGATCGACCAGCTTCTGGATCGAGGTGATGCCCTGGTTGGCGGCCTGGATCGACTGGATCCCGTTCGAGATACCGTCGAGCAGGTTGCCGAGGTCGCCGGACCGCTGGCTGAGAGCTTGCGAGGTGAAGAAGCTCACCGGGTTGTCGAGCGCCGACGAGACCTTCAGGCCGGTGGAGAGCCGGTTCTGGGTGGTCGCGGTCAGCGAAGCCGTATCCTGCAGCGAGAGCAGGTTCTGGCGGGTGGCGGCGGTGAGGGTGACGCTGGAAGACATCGGAACGATCCTTTTGATCGAGAAGCCGTCTTATTGGCGGCTCCGGCGATGTATCACCCAAGGGCTTGCCGAGATATTGATTTGATAGCCGAAAAAAGGCGTTCGGCAAACGTGGTTAACAAGTTGTTTCTATGATTTCATAACAATACATGAATTGATGATCATCTAGTTATATTAAAAAAGCAGGCACTTTATTTCAAAGCAAGCAAAAACAACGCATCGCATGATAGGAGCTATGCTCGCAGTTGCGACTTCCATTCACGCACCTGATCGTTCACAGATCAATGTGAACAGTCAATATTGCCAGTCTCAGCGGGCCGGACGTTCGGATCAAACGGTTCCGCCACGGATCCGCGCCCGGTCATGAGCGAGCGTTCGGCCAGAGCCGCGCCCGGTGGCGTTACCGCACGACGCGACAGGGGCTCGCTCCGGAACCGAAGCGGCACCCCGCCTAGGCGAGCACCCTCCCTCTGGAAGTGCCCGCATCGCCGAGCCCCGAAAGCGTGCTTCTGCCGGCCACGCGATCCGTGATGGCTCCTTCAAACCTCTCGCTGACCCCGACGACAAGCGCGCGGACATGAGGAACCGTACGTTGTGCTGAGCCCGCACGGACCCGCTGCCCGGTCTTCGAATCGACGGCCTCGTGGCCGCCGAATCGGTATCTCGGTCGGCGGCGGGCGCCGGTTTCTGCATGCCGCACCGAGTGGCGCTTCAGACCTGCCCCTCGGAGAGCCAGTTCCGCCACATCGCGCGGAACGCCGCGTCGACATCGGCGGCGAGGCCGGCATGGTCCATGAGCGGGCTGGCATAGAAGCGCTCGCGCAGCCCCGCCCTGACCGTGCGCAGGCGATCGCGATCGTGGGCCAGATCCCGGGCGATGGCCACGTAATCCGCCTCGCTGTCGGCAATCAGCTCCGGCAACTCCATCGCGGTGAGCACCGAGACGCCCGTGCGCGCCGCCGCATGGCCGCCGCGCAGGGTCACGAACGGCACCCCCATCGACAGGGTGTCGTAGCTCGTCGTGCCGCCGTTATACGGGTACGGATCCAGGGCGATATCCACCCGGTGATAGAGCTCGTGGTAGCCGGTGTTGACGCGCGGCTGGAAAATCACCCGGTCGAGCGGCAGCCCGGCCGCGGTCAGACGGGTTTCCACGGCTTCGCGGACCTCGGGGGTCCCGATGTCGCCCACCACCATGAACAGCCGGGATTCCGGCACCGCTTCGAGGATGGTCGCCCAGGTCGTAAGGACGGCGTCGCAGACCTTGGTCAGTCGGTTGAAGCAGCCGAAGGTGATGTGGCCTTCATCCTCGAAGGGCGCCCGCTCCCGCACCGGCGGCAGGTTGTCGACGCCGGCATAGGTGGCCGTGACCCGCGGCAGGCGCCATAGACGCTCGGCATGCAGGGGCTCGGCGAGGCCGGGCGGATCGGTGATCGCGTCGGTGAGACGGTAATCGATCGCGGCCAGTCCGGTCGTGCCGGGATGCCCGATCCAGGTGACCTGGACGGGGGCGGGCTTGCGCGCGAACACCAGCAGCCGATTGCCGGCACTGTGGCCCGACAGGTCGACGAGAATGTCGATGGCGTCGGCCTCGATCCGGTCGGCCGCCTCGTCGTCGTCGAGGTTCGCGAGATTGTGCCAGCCGTCGAACAGCGGCTTCAACCGCCGCGAGAACGCGTCCTCGCTCGCATGCGTCATGTAGGCCAGCACCGACATGCTGTCCCGATCGATGGCACGCAGATACGGCTCGAAGAAGCGAACCAGGGCGTGGTTGCATAGATCGCCCGAGACGAAGCCGACGCGCAGCTTGCGCTCCGGGTCGCGATCATTGGCGAAGGGGCGACGGCGCAAGAGCGGGTCCGCATAGCGGCGGCCGTAATCCAGGGCGTCGGCGGCGTATTCCGCGTGCGGGATGTCGGCGGCGTAGAGCTTGGCGAACAGACGGTTGGAGGCGACGAACAGCTTGGAGGGATCGAGGCCCAGGGCCCGGTCGAACGCCTCCACGGCCTCGCCCAGACGCCCAAGGGCCAGCAGGGCGCTGCCGCGGTTGCTGTGGGCGCCGGCATTGCCTGGCTCCAGCACGATGGCCCGCTCGGCGTGGCGCAGGGCCTCGCCGTACCGGAACCGGCGCTGATAGACCCCGGCGATGTTGGCATGCGCCATCGCGAGGTCGGGATCGAATTCGAGGGCCTTCTCCAGGGCGGAGATGGCGCTGTCGTAGTCGCCGCGATCGGTCAGGACCGTGCTGAGGCCGCTGAAGAACAGGGGGTTCTTCGGCTCGCGGTACAGCGCGATGCTGATCAGGTCATAGGCCAGTTCGGGCCGGTTCGTCCGAGCCGCGATGGCGCCGGCGAGATAGGTGGCGTGCGCGTGGGTCTCGTCGAGGAACAGGACGAGGTCGAGCAGCGCCTCCGCCGAGCGGTATTCACTCCGATCGTAGCGTAGCTGGGCAGACGCGAAGGTGCTCTCCAGAAAGGCCGCTTTCAGCGGCTGCGCCTCGGGGCCGAAGCTCTGCGCCTTGTAGCGCTCCAGGATCGCGCGCGCGTCCGGCAAACGCTCCACGGCGAGCAGCGCGGTGGCCAGGGCCAGCCAGTAATTCGGCCGTTCGGGCGCGCCCCGCAGGGCCGTGACGAAATGGGTCACGGCCTTCTCGGGGGCGTGGCGCGCCGCGATCTGGCCGAGCTCGTAATGCGCCTCGGGATGGTTGGGCTCGGTGCCGAGCACCCGCCGCAGGGTCGATTCGGCCCGGTCGAATCGACCGCTGGCCCGATGGTCCCGTGCCTTGGCCAAGCTGCGCATCGCAGCCCCACCGGACGCGGCGCCGCTTGCCCGCCCGCCATACTGATCGAGCATTCCGCGCCCTCCCGTCGCGCGGAGATTGCGACCGCAGCGTTAAGGGCCGGTAAATTCGTGGGGATTTGGGTTATCAGCGGTATCATCGGCGCTCGGACACCCGGCCGATCGACCGTGCATCGTGATGCCGGAGCGCCGAAGACGTGTTCCGAAGCACGAATGCTGGACACGCGGTCAGCGGCTACGCCCGGCCCGCGGCGGCTGCCTTGTCTTCCACAGATGTGGCGGCCGCTCGTCCTCGACGTGTTCTGATCTGGCGGAAGGGGTGTCTGTCGAACTCCGATCCGCCGGCGTCCACCGCTGTCGTTTTTCCCTTGCGATCCGAGGCCGTTGGCGGCCAGAAATTCCATCGGTGTTCGCCCCCGTCCGCTGCAATCGGCGTCGAATGGTGGGGTAGCTGGTGGGGTGGAATGGCGCGCGAGATCAACCGGCTTTCGGCGCGCAAGGTCCAGTCGCTGACGGAGCCAGGCCGACACGCCGATGGCGGCGGGCTGTACCTAGTGATCGAGGCGAGCGGATCGAAGCGCTGGGTCCTGCTCTACCGCATGCCGGGGCGTCGGCGCGAGATGGGGTTAGGCTCGGCCGGTGTCGTCCCCCTGGCAAAGGCACGCGAGCTCGCCGCGGCCGCCCGAGCGCAGATCGCCGACGGCATCGACCCGATCGAGGCGAAGACTGCGGCGGCAACGGCCCCTCCCCCGCCGGCGCCGGTCAAGTTCAGCGACGTGGCCGAGACCTACATGGCCGACCGCGAGAAGACGTGGCGCAGCCCGATCCACCGAGCGCAGTGGCGGCAAACCCTCGAGGTCCAGGCCGCGAGCCTGTGGACGATGCCGGTGGCAGCGATCGGCACGGATGACGTGCTCGCGGTGCTCAGGCCCATGTGGCACGAGAAGGCCGAGACGGCGCGGCGGATCCGCGGGCGCATCGAGCGGGTGCTGGACGCGGCCAGAGTCGGCGGCCACCGGCGCGGCGAGAACCCGGCGCGATGGCGCGGGCACCTCGACGTGCTGCTCCCGCAATCCCGGAAGCTCACCCGCGGCCACCACAAGGCTATGCCCTACGCCAAGGTGCCGGCGTTCTACGCGGCGGTGGCGGCCGGCCGGACCAGCTACTCGTCGCTCGCCCTACGGCTGACGATCCTCACAGCGGCCCGATCGGGTGAGACCCGCGGCATGGTCTGGGGCGAGATCGACATGGCCGGAGCGCTCTGGACTGTGCCGGCTGAGCGCATGAAGGGCGGGCGGCAGCATCGCGTGCCGCTCTCGGCGCCTGTGCTAGCTATCCTGGCCTCGGTCCTGCCGGACGGCGCTACGGCCTCGGACCTGGTGTTCCCATCTCGGGCCAGCACGCCGCTCTCGGATATGACGCTGGCGATGTTCCTGCGCGGCACCGATCCGAACGGCTACACCGTGCACGGATTCCGATCATCGTTCCGCGACTGGGTGACAGAAGAGACCGACTTCGCGGGCGACCTCGCCGAAGCCGCGCTCGCGCATCTCGTCGGCGACGAGACCGAGCGCGCCTATCGGCGGGGCGACGCCTTGGAAAAGCGCCGTCACTTGATGGACGCCTGGGCTGCCTTCGTGGCAGCCGACAGCGCGGCGCCGTCGAGCACGCGCGCCAGCTCGGAGTGAGGGATCACCGTCGCGGTCCCAAGCTTCCGAGCCGCGATCTGCCCCTCGGCGATCATCTGGTAGATCGTAGAGCGGCTGACCCCGAGCACCGCCGCGGCATCCTTCGGTCTGTAGGCCAGGGGTTGGATCGCCTCACCCATTGCTTCCACCCCGCTCTTTCAGCCCGGCATCACGCGCCCGGTTCAGTTCGCTCATCATGTCATGCGAGCCGCCCGGCCGGTCCGGGTGCCGCTCGCGCGCCAGCTTCCGGAACGCCGCCTCGATCTCCTCGGCGCTGGCGCTCAGAGGTACAGCGAGCACCTGCCACCAGGGCGTTGCCCCCGGTGCCGGCAGCGCGCGAAATCCCGCGAACATCTCTGCGACGGAGGCGACACCATGCCGCTCAATGGCGCGGGTCGCCTCGATGTGCGCGGCGATCGCCGCGATGTTGTCGGCCGTGCGGAGGTATGTGTCACACGGCAGGCAGTGTGGCTGCCCGTCCAAGACGAAATAGACCGCCACCCCTGGATCGTCAGAGCTCGGCTGCTTCGCCCGAAACCGACCGTCCAGTCGTTTCTCGAAATTGGTGCTGAGCACCGGGAGCGTGGCGCCGAGTCGGCTCAGCTCCGTCTCCAGCCGTTCGACTGCGTCGTCGATGGACAGATGGTATTGCGAGCGCCACCCATACTGATCGTCTTTGACCTTGCGGAACTTGGCCTCGCGGCGCAGCTCCGCGGGGGTCCGACGTCGCCCCTGCGGCCACTGAAGCGGATAGGCCTGGGTCATCAGAAATCCCCCGGCGCGACTTGGCAGCAGACGATGCCCCGGGCCCGGTACATCGCGACCATCGACGCCCGGTCCTCGAAGACCAGAGCCGGCGTGCGTCCCTCGTCCAGCCATTCGGCCTTCAGCACCGTGTCGGGCCGGTGATCGCCGGCAGCGCGCGTCCGGATCGGGATGTGCCCCAGCCCGTGCTCGGCGAGCCACACAGTGGTCTTGTCCTTCACCTCGTCGGAGCGACCAGACCAGATCTCGACCTGCGCGCCGGTCGCGTCGAGCGCGAGCAACGTGCGGATGATCGGGTGGCAGGGCTGATCCTGGTCACAAGCGGCGTAGAACCCGCGCCAGTCCTTCTCGCGGCCGGGCCGGTTCAGGAAATGCGCGCGGTGCTCGGTCAGGGCGAGCGTGCCGTCGAGGTCGAACACGACGAACATGGGCTTCCTCATGTGGCTGCTGATCTGGAGTTCCAGGGCGTCGTCGGTCGCGTTCATGCTGCCCTCCCGCTCGTCGCCTCGGTCGGCCGCACACCGTGCTCGGCCAGCGCCTCAAGGTCCGGGATCATCTCGGACCGGATCTCCGAACGGGCGTAGGTCCAGCCCGGCAGCAGGGTATGCCAGTAGTGGCCGCGGGGACCGTTCACCCGGACGAGGCCCGGTAGGTTCGCCCAGGTCTCCCACCACTCGCCGCGGCGCGGCCGGGCAAAGTCGATGTGCGCGACGCTCTTGGCGCCCACGAGGTTTGGGTCGGCGATCGCGGCCCGCATTGCGCGGGCAGCCTCGCCAGCCTGGCGGCGCTCGTCGTCGGTCGGCGGCGGCAGGGGCTTCGGGGCTCGCTTCGTCATGCCGCCCCCGCGATTTCGAGCGCGTCGGCCGGGGCGAGCGCGGCCCCTAGGTTGCTTAACGAATGGTGTACAGCGCGATCTGTCCCGTCTTGGGAGCGTCCATGTCTATTGAACGTCGAGAACTGCACCGCAGGCGGACATATCTGGCCGGAAAGATCTCCTTCGATGCCAGCTATTGTGTCGTCGATTGCTTGATCCGCGACATGTCCCGAAACGGGGCCCGGCTGGCTTTTTCCAGTACAGCCATCGTACCGAGCCACTTCGACCTGCTGGTGCCGAAACACGGATCGAGGCTGCGAGCCGAACTGATCTGGCGTGAGGCTGATCAGGTCGGTGTAACTTTCCTCGACTGATTGGAAGCGGTCACCGGGGTGCGCATGGCGCTTCCGGCCAACCTGAATCTGCCGCCACATGGTGCCGGCGACGCTCGGCGGGGCGAATTGCTTCTTCAAGCTGTAGGCGGCCATCAGCGGCGAGCCTCTGCAGCAACTTGTGGTTCAGCTTGGCGTTGTGTGTCCGCCAGGAGCACCCGATGCCTCTCATCCTCGTCGTGCCAATCGTGATGATCGCCGTGCTCGCCGCCGGAGCATTCGCGCTTCGTCAGGCAGAAGGGCATGCGGCCGAACTGCGCGAGGCGCTGTTCCTGCTGCTCATGCTGGCCGTCGTTTCGGCAGGCGTGTGTCTGGTGACGGTCTTTCCGAGTGGCGCCTCCGCCGAAGTTGTGCACGAGACGGCCGGCAGCGTTTCGGCCTGAGTCCGAGCGTTTTAGTTCAACCACGGTGCGCCTCCGGCATGCTGTCGAACAGATCGCCCTTCGCACCCTCGGCATCGGCCTCTGCACGCAGCTTGCACGCGATCGCCTGCATGAGCGCGATCTGACGGTCGGCGAGCGTCTGCGTCATGCGCTTGGCCTCGACCCTTCGTGGATAGGCCCGAAGACGGTGCGCAAGCTCGCGCTCGGCGCAGGAGGCCAGGTCGGCGGCGGTGAAGATTGGCTCAACCACGGGCGCCTCCTGTCGCGAGGGCGGCACAAATGCAACATTTGTCTGCAACCTGATCCGCCTGAATCGATTTTAAGGCCGCTTTCAATGTAATTCCGGCCGAAATATAATATGTCTGGAACCGGGCGATGACGAAATTACGCTGGGCGCTGATCAGCGCAAGCGCTTTAATATTGTTAATCGAAGGCGTTGCTCTGAGATATGAATTTATTGCAATTGAGGCGGGCAACGATAGTTTTATTAAGGCATGCTCTCTGTCATTCGCATGTTTCTTTGCGTTTTGCATGTCGTTTCTAAGGGATTGAGCTTCAGCGCCGGAAATGGGCTGTGATCGCTCGGCGGCCGCCTCGATCGTCTCGCGCGTGATAGTGCTGGACTCGGCCATGGGGCTACTCCGCGGCGGTGAGGGGGACGGGGCTGGCCCCGATGAGGAGCGGCTGCACAGTCCCGTCCGGGAAAATCGCATCGAGCGGCACGTCGGCAGTTGGCTCGTCACCGGTCCATCGCTGCGGCCACGTTCCGGCGGCGATCAGCTCGCGGATGCGGGCTTCCTCCTCGGCGTTGAGCAGGTCGACGCGAGGCCGGCCGAGCCGGTCAGCCTCGGCGTTGCAGGCGGCCTGGATGGCGAGGATCCGGTCGAGAGCTTCGAGACGCGCCGGCAGGGTGATCGGGCCCATGCGCTGCTGGTTCGGCACCAACGTCCCGTCTTTGCGGGTTTCGCCGCCGGGCTGGCGCAGCCGGTTACGGGCGAGCCGGAGATCACGGTAGACCGGCCGCAGGCCAAGCAGCGGCGCCAGGTACGACCAGGCCGGCAGCGCAACGACCGCCTCCAGAGCCTTGTCACGGGACGCCAGCGGGCAGCCCACGCAGCCAGTGCGCGCGTTCGCCTCCTCAGCCTCGTCGCCTCCGTAGGCGTCGGCCAGCATCGCCGTCGCCCAGCCGCCATAGGCCCGCATCGGGGCGTAGACCCGCAGCCAGTCCCAGACGTTGCAGACCCGCCAGTGCAGGATCGGCGCGAGGGTCGCGAGGCGCCCGCGGACCCCCTTCATGTCGGGCAGGACCTGCTGATACCAGCTCTGCCCGCACTCGGCGCCGTCCTTCGAGCAGCTCATCTCTATCCGCTTGTCGCGGATCGCGCTCTCGCCCTGGCGCACGCCGGTGATCGTCAGCACCGTGTCGGTCTCGGGCAGGCCTGCGAGGTCCGCCTCGATCGCGGCCGCCATCGGGTCGATCTTGATCTGCCGGGTGCACCAGCGGAGCGTGTTGTTGTTCGGCGGCGGGACGCCCCGCCCGAGGATGTAGACGAGGAAGCGGCGGTCGAGCGGGGCGGTGACAACTCGCAGCCGGATCCACGGGAAGCGGGCGAGCCGCGCCATGACGTCGGCCGCGGCGATCGCGAGCGGCGTCAGCTCCTGACGAGTGTCGGCATAGTAGACGGTCAGGGTCTTCGGTGGCGCGAGGCGACCGGCCTCGATCAGGTGGACGATCAGCGTGAGCGTCGCGGTCGAGTCCTTCCCGCCGGACCAGGCCATGGCCCAGTGCTCGTGCTTCGGCCCATGCAGCGCGAGTGACATCAAGGTCATCTCGACGGCATCGTCGTAGACTAGACGCTCGGCGCCGGCTGCGAAGAGGTCGGACTGGCGCGCGCTCATGCCGCCACCCCATCGCCACTCCCCGAAACAGCTTGGGCAAGACAAACGTCGCTAAGCGTAAAATGCAGTCCGTTGAAGAAGCCGGCAGTTAAGAATTTGAATACAGGTTGTGCCGCCAACTCTAGCGCGAAATAGAAACTTGAGCGCGCAAACATGACCCATGAGAGACGGGCCGGTCCGCGGAGTGAGACGGATCTCAACGGCCGCATCGTGCCAAATTTCGGCCGAGCAGTGGGCTGCACGATCTTAGATCGATCCCCGGGCGGCGCACAGCTCCGCGTGAACAGCGTCTTCGGTCTCCCCGAGACGTTTTTGCTGGAGATCCCGCAGACCGCCGAGCGCATGAACGCTCGCGTGGTCTGGCGCTCGGCGGGCAATCTCGGCGTGGTGCTCGAGGAGCCGATGCGACTGTCGACATAGCGGCAGTCACCTCGAAGGATGCGGACCGTCATGCCGCCACCCCTTCGCCGCTCGCCGGGGCGCCGGACGCCTCGACCGCATCCTCCGCCTGCACGTCGCCGTGCAGCAGCACCGCCAGGGCGATCAGGATCAGGAGGCACACGGCGCCGATGCCGGTCATGAATCCGAGCCAGAACGCCATCACGGGCACACCGCGGCGAGTGCGGCACGGCGCTCGTCCTGGGAGGCTGCACGGTATCGGGTCAGCAGCGCCCGCTCGTCCGGCGTGACCGCGACGTCGACCATGTCGAGGCCGTCGATCAGCGACAGGTCGAAGCCGTACAGATCGGCGATCTTGGCCCGCATCGCCGGCGGCACAGTCTGCTTGGCGCGCTCCCACTTCGACAGCATGGCCTGGGGTATCTCTAGGCGCCGGGCAGCTTCGACCTGGGGCATGCCCTTGCGCAGGCGGGGCTCTCGGATCAGGCGCGCAACGCGGAGTCGCTCGGCCTGCTCAAGGCTGCCGTCGACGCGCTGCGGGCGCGGGCCGGCCTCGTAGCGCGGGCGGGACGGCGGGCGGGCGCCGACATCGCGCAGGAATGTGAGCTCGGTGCGGCTCATCGGGAGCGCTCCGTGAAGGTGTTACGGGGGAGGCCGGCGAGCTTGCTCGGGACGCGGCAGGGCGATGGCTTGTCGGCAGACCGGCCGGGCAGGCCTCGGCCCTGGATCGGCTTCTGCGGCTGCTGCCGGCGGTTCGGATCCGGCGCCCAGCGGGCGATGCTGGGATCATCGGGGGCGATCTCTCCGCGCTCCACCCGAGCGGTCACGAGCTGCCGGGTCTTGCGCATCTCGCCGACGTCACTGCCGGCTGTGGTGGCGCCGGTGCCGCGGGTCTTCACCGCGTGCTTGGCCTTCGGCCGCCAGACGAGGTAGCGCGGATCGTGCTGGTGCGGCCGGTGTTCGCCGGTGGCCGGATCCACGTCGCGAAGCCCCAGGGCGGGCTCGTGATCCAGTTCGAGCTCGACGGGCTCACTGATCGCGACCATGCCCAGGCGCTGCATCAGGTCGGCGATCTGGCGCTTGGAGGCCTCGACCTGCTTAGCGAGCGGGACGGCGCGGCGGGACTCGGCCTTCATGCCGCTCTCCCGACATTCGCGCTGAGCGTGGTGGCCGGCACGCCGATCATCTCGGCCACGACCTCAAGGCAGCCCTGCTTGCTCCGCTGGAAATCGTCGCGGCCCATGGCCCGCAGCGACTGCGACATGGCCCGGAGATGCCGCACGACATTCCGGCGGACCTCGGTCACGCTGTAGGGGTCGAGGCTGGCGATAACGGTGGCGAGGCGCTGGGCCTCTGCCTGCGAGCCGCACACGTGCTCGGTGACGGTGGCGAACCCGGCCTTGATGAGCGCGAACTTGCGCAGGGCCTCAGCGGTCGGGAAGCGCTCGGCCAGATGCTCGGGTAGGGTGCGCCAGGCATCGCCGATCTCGGCGAACTGGTGGCCGTGTGACGCCTTGGAGCGCTGCTCTTCCGGCACGAGGTTGCGGACCTCGCCGATGGCGTAGTGCTTGTCGGCGATGCGCTGCCAGTGCGCCGTGGCGGGCCGGAAGCCGTCGCCTTGCCATACGAACGGAATCGGGGGGACGACGTCGGTCACGAGGCGCCTCCTGCGGATCCGAAAAGGTCGATCTGGCCTGGGAGCGCGCGCACCTGCGGCGGCTGGCGACCCGGCGCGGTGGCGATGGTGGCCCGCCCGAACAGCATCGAGCGGTAGACCGGGGACTGATGAGCGTGCTTCGCCCGATTCGTGCGGCAGGCGCGGACGCGGCCGGTGCGGACGATCACGCCATCGCGGATCGCCCTGGCCCAGACGCTCCCGGCAGCGTTGAAGTGCTGGGCCCGCACGGTCAGGATCGGCAGCACGTCGTCCACGTGGACCGTCGCTTGCCGACGTGCGACCGCCTCGATGGCGGCGTAGAGAGTCGCCGCATACTCGGGCTGCACCCGGGCCTCGGCATCGGCCGCCGCTTCCATGCCGGCATCGCGCCGGGTGCGAGCGTCAATGAAAGCAGTCACGACGCAACCTCGCGCTGCGCCGCCTCGATCGCCTTCTTCGTCTCCAGGGGATCCCGAGAGGAATCCCGGCCCCACCATTCGCGCAGGCCGTGCCGGTTCTGCATCTCCCAGGCGCGCACGGCTGCAGCGTCGCCCTTCAGGTCGCTCAGGTGCTCACGCACCCGGTCGGCGATGCGGCCTATTTCGACGGGCTCCAGCGGCGTATTCGGGCCGAACTGGAACAGGATGGTCCGGCCAGCGCCGATGCGCTCTAGGCGCTCCTGCGTGGCGCCCTCGGCCGCAGCCTCGGACGGCAGCATGTCCGCCACTCGGGACCGGTCGACCTCCTCAGCGGCGTAGACGTTCGCGAAGTCGTCCGGCCAAGCCTTGCGAAGCGCCAGCGCCTCGGCGACCTTCGCCAGCATCAGCCGGGGCATCTTCCCCCAGTTGCCGGACGTGTCGAGCTTCATGATCCGGGTGGCGCCCTCGGCTGGCGCCACGTCGTATTTCACATCGCCGTTCGGCCAGGTCTTGCCCGAGTCCTTGCGGACCACGTCGGACCATTGCTCCGAGAGCGGAGCATACTCCTCCCAGTAGGCCGAGGCCGTGACCCGGTGCCAGGCGCCATGCGCGTGCTTGAACACCCGCACCGTCGCCTTCACGAGGCCGGCCGGATTGCTCGGACCCTTCAATTCGGGATCGAGTTCGAATGAAGGCTCCTCGTCGTCCGGGCGATAGGCGCCCGTCCGGTCCGCGATGGCGCGAAAGCCGTCGATCGCCACGATGATCGACATGCGCCGCTTGGCCGGCTTGTCCTTGTTGTAGACGAACGCGAAGACTTGCCGGCGCAGCGGGTCGAGGCGCAGATGCCGAGCCGTGTGAACGAAGAGGTTGAACTCGTCGTCGTTGGTATCCGCCGCGACCGTCCGGCGGATCAGCGCGACGGTCTTGGCATCGTAGGCTGGCGACGCGCCGGGCAAGGCGACGACGTTCGACATGCTCAGGCCCTCCGGATGCTGATGGTGACGCCGCCGTTGCTCAGGCTGGCGCCGGGCACGTCCCGGCCTTCCTTCAGCGCGGCGAGCAGGGCGCGGCGGTCGAGCTTCGGCGGCTGCGGCTGCCAGAACTCGGCGGGGATGTCGGCGGACTCGCCCTCGATCAGCTTTGGGGCGACTGGGCGCAGCGAAACCGTGCCGCCGTCCGTCTCGATCGCGGGCCGGCCGGAGATCTCCAGGGCCTGAACCAGCAGGCGGCGCTTGAACTCGGCGCGCTCGCCGTAGAGCGACACGCGCTGCGCGACCTGATCCTGGTAGGCCTTGAGGCCAACCGCATGTGCTTCATCCTCGCCGATGGCGTGAACCAGCGCGGAGACCAGACCATCGAGATCCGCCTCGCCCTCCAGGGTGTCCCGGATGAAGGCCTCGTCCCCCTGAGCCAGATCGGCGAGGTGCTCGCGCAAGATGCGAGCGGCCTCCAGCTCCTTGACGGCATCCCGGGCGAAGTCGGGCCGGCGGCGTGCGGCTGCCATCACATCGCCCCCGCAGGGCTGATGACAGAGGGGAGGCGCGCAGCCGGCACGGGCATGCCGGACGCCTTCTCGTTCCGGCCGATCCGGATCTGCATCGCCACAGCAAGCGAGAGGCTGGTGACCTTGCAGACGCTGACCTCGCCCAGCATCAGCGAGTTGGCGGCCTGCTGGTAAGCGTACTCAGCCTCGGCGGCGATCTGGTTGACGCGCTTCAGGCGTTGGTCGAGCAGGCCGTTGCTCAGCCTCGAAGCCCGGACACCATCGTCGATGTCTCGGAGCAGCTTGTGCCGGACCCTAAGGGCGGTCAGCAGCTCGTCGTAGGCGGCTTCGGCCTTCTCACGTAGCGCCGCCGTGTTGCCGCGCGTGTCGTGCTGGTCGGTGGGAATCATCGGGGCGCACATGGTCAGAGCGCTCCGTTCAGGCGGAGGATGCAGACGGCGCCGAGGACGGCCGCGGCAGCGAGGTACAGGGCCATGCCGGCGGCCAGGCCGCGGGCCGTGGAGTCGGGAAGGGCGTCGGCGAGGAAGGCGCGCATCAGAGCACCGGCGGTCAGAGGGGAAGGAGGGCGGCGCTGAGACCGGCCAGAGCCAGTCCAGCGAAGACGACGAGGGGGAGAAGGGCCGCGGTCATGGCTCAGAGGCCCTCGGGCTGCTGGCCGATGATTTGCGCGAGACGCTGAGCACGCTCGGCGGGACCGGGCCGGCGGACGAAGCGGCGTGCGGCGGCATCAAACGGCGTGCGGTCGATGATGTCCTGAATCTCGCGCGCCAGCGGCCGGGTCAGGAGGTTCGTCGCCGGAATCGGCGGCAGATCGTCAAGGCTCGGGGCGGTGTCGAGGATCGGGAGGCGGGAGGCGGCCATAATCAGGCGGCCTCGCGCATCAGGTCGGCGTGATAGTCGGCGAGAGCGGCTGCAGCCTGTTCGGCCTCGATCTGATCGGCGGCCTCAAGGTCGGAAATGACCGCCAGGGCGTCGCCGTAGCTCTGGATGCCTTCGGCTTCGAAGCCGCGAGCAGAGCGGACGGCATGGGCGCCGTCGAGGCATGTTATCCAGTAATCGGAAGGGGCGCGGGACATCAGGGCGTCCTCTGTGGAACGCCCTCACTATTTCTGTTTTTCAGAAGCGCGTCAAGCGAGATTTTCGAATTTCAGAAATATGCCTTCGTCGTCTTCCTCGGTTCGCCTGGCCAGACGGCCGGCCTGCGGTGCCGGAACGATGTTGGTAACTACGGCCGCCCAGTCCACAGCCTGAGCGAGCATCGGCTCGTCGTTGGAGCTGAAGAGATCGAAGCGGCTGTCGTACTTGCTGGCGTGCAGGAACTTCACGACACGCTGGCCGCCCGGCAAACCACAAACGCAGAGCTGTCCGACCTGATCGGCTGTCGGTGGCTCGTGCCGCTCTCCGATGAACACCATGTAGCCGCTCCCCGCGATACCGCGCATGGAATCCCCATCCACCTCCAAAGCTCCGCGCGCGTCGGCTCCACCCTGCGGAATGGCGATCCAGTCGATCGGGCCGCCATTGTCACCGAACAGAACCGCTTCGTTTCGTCCCCCTGAGACCTTCCCCCAGAGTGGTACATAACGGGAACGATGAAAAGTAGGGGGTTCAACTTCTAGGTATTCGGCGATGACCGCCACATCAGAGACTTTCAAAGCCTGATCGCCGTCTAGTAGGCGATTTATCGCGCTTTGAGCGCGGCTTAGGGCCTTCGCGAGGCCGGCGCGGGTTTTCCCCCGGGCGCGACCATCCCCGCTATCCACAACGTCTCTGATCCACTGTTTGTGATCCATGAGTTCGTTGTGCGCACCCACCAGAAGGGCGCAATCTCGTTTTTCAGAAATATCGCTTGACGCATGCTTCTGAAAATCAGAAGGTGCCGGTATGGAGCCAGCCCGTACCATCGTTGAGTTGCTCGGCGGAGAAGCCGAGGTCGCGCGGATCGCCGGCGTCAGCATCACTGCTCCTTATCGGTGGCAGGCGAGCAAGGCGAAGGGTGGCACCGGCGGCGTCATTCCCCACTGGCACATTGGCAAGCTGCTCGAGCATGCGGAGGCGAGTGGCGTAGCGCTCAGCGCTGCGAACTTCGCTCCGGTCATCGCTGCGGTCGCGAACGAACCGCAGATGGCGAGGGCGTCGTGATGACCGCGCTCTGCATCCTCGCAATCATGCTCGCCGCCTGGGGCGCTCTCCCGATGACGGGCGACGACGCGCCTCATGAGGGCCGCTCGATCTCGCAGCAGACCGCCGGGTGCGGCCTTGCGGTGGCGCTCGCTCTCTTCGTCGGCGTGCAGGTGTTCGCATGAGCGCCGCCAGCAGCGTCTCGGTTGATCTTGACATCCCGGCCGGCACACTTCGCGCCACGCTGGCGCACGGCTGCGTCTACTTCGCCTGGCGCCGCCGCGGCTCCCGTTCCTGGGACACCGACCGCAAGAGCCTGGACGAGGCTCAGGCCTTCATCGGTCCGCTCGCCGACGCCGTCGTGACGGCCCGGCGCGCCGCCCAAGCGACGGAGCACTGACATGCTCCTGGATCTCATCTGCCTCGGCATCGCTCTCCTGCCGCAGCTCTCGCTGCTGTTCTGGTTGGAAGCGCCTGAGCGCAGCGATCTCGTGGGTGCGCGGTGATGCGCTTCGCCCACTTCCCCATTCCCGAATTCCGCGGCCGAGACGCACACACAGGGGCGCGGATGACGGGTGCCGGTCTCGTTTCACCCAATAGCGAGGCCGGCACCTCGAGATTTCTCCAGATCCGCGGCGCCAACTGCCCAGCTGGCCCGTCGCGGAGGGCTCTCGGCCGTCCCCCGGTCGCTCATGATCTGCCGAGAGCCCGCACCCCTTCATCGCGTAGCCGAGCTGCCCAGTCGGTGGCCTCTCACCGGAGCATGCGCCGCGTGACGCACGACCCTCGTCATCTGCTCGACCTAGCCGACGCCTGCGAACAGGCTGCCGATCCGATTTTGCAGTCGGCCACCGATATGGAATCGGTGGTGTCCGCCACGCCGGGCTGGCCGGGCATCACGTCTGCAGCTGCGGATCGCCTCGCCCGCGGTGTCCGTCTGAAAGATGCCGCTCAGCACCTTCGCCAGGACGCGCATGATGCCGAGCTTCACGCCTGGCTCGCGCACCGCGCCGCCGGTGGCGACGTGATCCTCGTCCCGCCGGCGGTTGTCGTTCGCAAGGCGCAGGACACGTCCGCGCCCGCGAACGATCGTTGGTCCTGGCGTTCTGCTGCCGCTCGTCTGTTCGGGCGCGTCTGACATGCCTCTCTCCTCACCCCTGCCATCTGAGCGCCAAGCCGCTGGCCAGGGTGCTCGTCGTGTACCTGCGTATCCTTTCGATCCGTCCTTTGCTGTCCATGGCCAGTGCCTCCGTCCGTGTTTCGAGATGAACACGATGGAGTGCACGGGTGCGGACAATTTTTGCCCGGAATCGGACAATGCAGACCGCGGCTAATCTCGCCCTCCCGCTCGTTGGCGCCCTCGTGCGTCATGCCGAGCGTCGGACGGGCTCGCGAATGCTGGCTTACGACGCGGTCGCCCGCTCGATCGGGGCGACCGGATCATGGGTCCGGAAGTTCATCGGCCACCAGCCCGTGAGGCTCGACGCCGACACGTTCCTCCGAATCCACCGCACCTATCAGGCGAACTGCGACCGCTGGGACGCACAGGCTGACGAAGACCGCGCAGCGTTCTTCGCGCTGGGAGGGGGGGACGATGCAATGGATCAGAGCTCGATCAAGAGCCTGGATCTGGCGACAGGCCAGAATACGCCGCGCTGCCGGCTTGCCGCTCCCATGGTGGCTTCGCTGGTGGACGAGGACCGGCAATGACTAGCGCTACGCTCCTCGCCTCACGGCAGAACGCTGCGAGAGTGACGCTGATCCGCCGGGCGTCTGCCGTCGCTCTGATGCTGCCGGATCCGCATCGCTACCGCTTTCGCATCCAAGACATCGCCGAGGTCATGCGCCGCTGGGCTGCGGGCCACGACACCGCTGCCATCGCTGCGGCGACCGGCATCTCCGAGCCCGACGTCGCTCGCATCGTCCACGCGGACGCTGACCGCCGCCACACGGCGCGCGCGGCCCTCAAGCGCATCTGATTTTCACCGCAGCGGGCGGCTCCCGCTCCTATCACCGCGAGGTATCTCCGATGTCACAGCACGATGTGTCGTCTTCCGAAAGTGTCGCCGCCGACGAGCTGAAGCAGTTCGTCGAGCGCCGCGAGCGGCTTGAGGAGGAGAAGGCCGGCATCAGCGGCGACATCAAGGAGCTTAATTCGGAACTGAAGGGCCGTGGCTTCGACCTGAAGGCCTTCAACACCATCATCCGCCTCCGGAAGCAGGATCACAGCGAGCGCCAGGAGCAGGAAGCGATCCTGGAACTCTACCTTCAAGCGATCGGAATGGCCTGATGCTCTCGCCAGGCCGCTACCCTGAATATGACGAGCCAGAGCTCGAAGACGGCGCGGACTGGCTCTCGTCTTGGGAGCCCGATCCATTCGGGCGCCACGAGCATGCCCTGGAGGCTTTGCGCGCCGGGGACGTGGCCACAGCGATCCAGACGGTTGCGGAGTGCGCCACCAGCGATCGCCTCGCCAACTCGCTCGCTCATGAGGCCGAGGATCTTCTGCGAGCGCGCCGGATCGCCGACGCGGAGCTGCTCCTTACCCGGGCTGCCAAGCCGAAGTTCTCGTCCGTCCGAGATGCCCGCGGGGCTTACGGCGCTGTCATGGCCGCCAGCCGTCATCGGCGCCTCGTCGACCTTCTCGCTTTCCACAATCTGGAGTTCGCCCCGTGAAGTTCTTCGTCGAGCGCGATGCGCTGCTGCGCGCCATGGATCATGCGCGCCGGATTGTAGAATCGCGCCACACGATCCCAATCCTGGGTAACGTCGCCCTGTTGGTCGGCTCCGCCGGCCTCGTAATCCGGGCAACCGACCTCGATCTTCAGGTCGAAACTACGTGCCCCGCCGATGTCGTGACCGCGGGCGCAGCCACCGTCGCCGTTGGCACGCTGTTCGACCTGCTGAAGCGCCTTCCCTCTGGCTGCAGCGTCACGCTCGAGCAGGAGGCCGCTGGACGCGTCGTCGTTCGGTCTGGGCGCTCGCGCGTCGGATTGCCGACCCTACCGTTCAGCGATTTCCCGGAGCTTCGGCTCGCTGGTGATGCACACGAGTTCGCGCTGCCGGGCAAAGAGCTCTCCCGGATGCTCGGCGCGGTCAACTTCGCGATCTCCACGGAGGAGACCCGTATCTACCTCAACGGGATCTACCTGCAGGCGATGCACCCGGAGGACGGTGCAGCTGTGCTGCGCGCCGTCGCATCGGATGGGCATCGCCTCGCCATGATCGATATGCCCGCCCCGGAGGGGTGTGCCGGCATGCCGTCGCTCATCCTGCCCCGTAAGGCTCAGCATGAGTTCGCGAAGCTGGCCGATGCGGTCGGCGACGGCCCCGTAAGCCTGTCCGTCCACGCCTCCGGCGTCCGGGCATCGGCCCTCGGAACGGTGCTCACCACCAAGATCATCGACGCGACCTTCCCAGACTACCAGCGCCTCATCCCCGTCGGGAATGACCGTCACCTGACCGTGACGAGCGACCATCTGCGCGGCGCTCTCGACAGGGCGCTCATCGTCATCGCCGAGCGCGGCAACGCGGTGAAGCTGTCGATCGAGGCCGAGCAGGTCACCGTCACGGTGGATGGTAGCGGAGGCGAGGTTCGGGAGGAGATTGACGCGGAGCTTGACGGCTCGCCGATCGATGTCGGCTTTAACGCCAAGTACGGCCGCGCGATCATCGACGCCCTCGAATCCGACACGCTGCGGATAGACCTGGGCGATCCCGGATCGCCGATGATCTGGCGCCGCGGCGGCAACGACGGCCCGCTGTGCCTCCTCATGCCGATGCGGGTCTAGCGCCATGACCGCATCCCTTGGCGCCTATCACGATCTGATCGCCCGCAAGCGCGTCGCCGTCGAGCCAGACGGTCTCAGCCATGTGCCGGCGCTCCACAGCAGCCTGAAACCGCACCAAGCTCACTGCGTGGATTTCGCTCTGCGCATCGGCCGGGCGGGCCACTACCTCGACACCGGATTGGGCAAGTCCTTTGCCGGCCTGGAATGGGGCCGCATCGTCGTAGAGACGACCAACAAGCCGGTGCTGATGCTGGCGCCGCTTGCCGTTGGACCGCAGCACGCTCGCGAGGCTGAGCGTTGGGGGATCGACGCCGCTTACCGTCGGGAGCCGGACGCCACCGATCGCGCTCGTATCGTCATCACGAACTACGAGCGCCTGGAGCGCTTCAATCTCGACGCGTTTGGCGGCGTCATTCTAGATGAATCGTCGATTCTGAAGAACTTCACGGGCGTGACCACGCGCCGGCTGATCGAGGCTTTCAGCCGTACCCGGTTTCGCCTCTCGGCGACCGCCACGCCGGCACCGAACGATCATATGGAGCTCGGCCAGCAGTCGCAGTTCCTCGGCGCGATGCCCTCGAACGAGATGCTGTCCCGGTGGTTCGTCACCGATCAGCGCCAGATGGGCCGTTACCGCCTGAAGCGCGCCGCTGTGCGGCCGTTCTGGGAATGGGTCTCCTTCTGGGCCCGGTGCGTGTCCAAGCCCTCAGATCTGGGCTTCTCGGATGAGGGCTACGACCTCCCCGAACTGAGGACCTGCAGGCACGTCATTGAGGCCGATCGCACTGCGGACGCCGGCTCTGAAAAGGATGGCCAGGGCCGGCTCTTTCGCATGCCGGAGATGTCTGCGACGTCGATCCACCGTGAGAAGCGCCTGACCTGTGCAGCTCGCGCCGCACGCATCGCCGAGATTGTCGCGCTCGAACCCGGCGAAGCTTGGATCCTCTGGTGCGACACAGATTACGAGGCGGATGCGCTCGCGGCGGCGATCCCGGAGGCCGTCGAGGTCCGCGGATCCATGTCAGCCGACGTGAAGGAGGAGCGCCTGGATGCGTTCTCACGGGGCGCGATCCGCATCCTCATCAGCAAGCCCAGCGTGGCTGGCTTCGGCCTGAACTGGCAGCACTGCGCCCGGGTGGCGTTCGTCGGCCTCTCGTTCTCCTATGAGAGCTATTACCAGGCCGTTCGCCGGTGCTGGCGGTTCGGTCAAACACGGCCGGTGCACGTGCACGTGGCCTGCGCCGACACCGAGGCGGCCATCAGCGACACGATCGCCCGCAAGGCCGGGGATCACGAAGCGATGAAGCGCGAGATGACCGCGGCCATGGCCCGGGCCGCCCGTACCTCCGCGATCCTCGAAGACTACCGCCCCTCCCTCAAGGCCGCGCTTCCCGCGTGGATGGTGCCCGCATGACCGAGATCGCATGCAATGCCGTCGCTGGCGGCGACCGGTGGACCTTGTGGAACGCTGATTGTGTCGAGGTCCTGGCCCAGTTGCCCGACAACTCGGTCGACTTCAGCGTCTACTCGCCTCCGTTCGCCAACCTCTACATCTACAGCGATTCCGCCCGGGACATGGGCAACGTCGAAAGCGACGAGGAATTCCAAGAGGCCTACGCCTTCGTGGCGCGCGAGCTGCTCCGGGTGACGAAGCCTGGCCGGCTCGTCTCCATCCACGTCAAGGATCTGGTCTACTACTCGAACGCGAGCGCCAAAGGCGACCGGGGCTTGCTCGACTTCACCGGCGCCTGCGTCCGCACCCACGTGCGTGCCGGCTGGTCGCTGCACAGCAAGACGACGGTCTGGCGCTGCCCCGTCCGGGAGATGACGAAGGCCAAGCCCGATGGCCTGCTCTACAAGAATTTCCGCCTCGACGCTGGGCGCAACCGGCAGGGCCTGCCCGAGTACATCGTGACCTTCCGCAAATGGGCGGACGGCATGGACGAAACCGCCCCGGTTGAGCACCTGCCCGGGCTCTGGCCGGAATGGGCTGGCGAGGGCACGCGGTTCGTGTCGCGCCGCGTCGCCTCGCACGATGGCCTGCCCGACTATGCCGGGCTCAGCGATGCTCAGCAGAAGCGAGATCCTCGCTACCTCGAGGCATTGGACATCTGGCAGCGCTGGGCGTCGCCAGTCTGGGATGACACGTCAGAGACCAACGTCCTGAACGCGAAGCAGGCCCGCGACCCGGACGCAGAGAAGCACCTGTGCCCGATGCCCCTCGACCTGATTGAGCGCTGCATCCGGCTCTGGTCGAATCGCGGCGACTTGGTCCTGTCGCCCTTCGCCGGCATCGGCTCCGAAGGCTACGCCGCGCTGAAGGCCGATCGCCGGTTCATCGGCGTCGAGCTGAGCGCCTCGTATTTCGCCCAGGCTGCGCGCAACCTTCGGGAAGCCGAGGCCTCGGCCGGAAACCTGTTCGCCGACATCCCCGCCAACGCCCCGATGGCAGCGGAGTAGCAGCGTGGCGGACCAAAACCTCATCGCTGACTTGGCCCGTGCCGGACTGGATCCCGAGCTGCTGCAGCGCGTGGTGATGGAGCTTGCCCGCGCCAGCGCTGAGCGGGAGGCGATCGAGGCCCGCCGTCAGAACGATCGTGAGCGTCAGGCCCGTCGCCGTCACGTGACATCACGTGAAGTCACAGGACGTCACGCGACATCACAGGACATCGCCGCCGACGAGGCCGAGACATCTTTTTCTAAGTTCGAAGAGTCTCCCCCTTCGCCCCCTAAAGGGGGCTCTGTCCCCCAGGGGACTCGGCCTCGGAAAGCCCGAAATCGCGCTCTGCCGACCGACTGGCAGCCCGGCGAGCGCAGCGATCGTGTTCGGGCTGAACTGGGTCGCTCGACCGAGTGGATGAATTCCACCGCGACCGACATGCGGGTCTGGGCCGAGAGCAAGGGCGAGGTCCGGTCCGACTGGGACGCGACCCACGATGGCTGGATGCGCCGAGAGGCGAAGCGCGAATGCGAGCGGCCCCCAGACAGCCGGGCCCCGCCTCGAGGGCCATCGCCAGGCCGACGCTCCACCAACGGACCCCTCTCCCTCCTCGCCAGCCTCAACGGGGCAGACCATGACCCTCCCGGCAGCTTCGAAGACCACCGCACCCTCGATCATGACCCGGCCGATGGCCGATCTGGTCGGTCGCTGCATGAACCGGATGGAGGATCACCCAGCGGTGCCTGGCCGGAAAGTCGTTTCCGCCTCCTCCGCGCCGGATGAGGCCGAGCGGGCGGCGCTGACCAGTCGGCGTGCCGAGCTGCTGACCGGCCTGCGCCCGGCGCCGCTGCGGGATCTCCTGCCGGTCCTGGTGAAGATCATCGCCAACGGCGACGCCTTCGGCATGAGCCGAGAAGAGGCGATCGAGAAGGCGAAGCTCTACGCCGAGGCCGCGCAGGGCATCCCGGTCTGGGCCATGGAGCGGGCGCAGATTGCTCTGGGCCGGCCGGGCTGGAAGTCCTCGTGGAACGGCCGCGGCATCCCGTCGAGTGCCGACGTCGTCGCCGAGTGCAGGGCCGTCCTCGCGCAGAGCGAATCCGAGCTCTACCGCCTGGGCCAGATCCTCGACGCCGAGGTGATCGACACTCAGACCACGCCGGAGCAGCGCGCCGAGGCGCTTGCCCGGTGGGAGGCGACCAAGGCCGAGATCGGCCGCAGCAGCGCCATGCCTGGCCGCACCGAGGAAGAGATCGACCGCGAGCGCTCCGAGATGGACCGGGCGAACGCGCGATTCCGCGAGCGAAAGGCCCGGGCCGATGCCGCCGTGGCCGCGATGGAAGCTGCCGCCAAGGCCGAGGCCGCCAACCGCAACCCGCCGTCACAGGAGAGCGCAGCGTGATCAGCATGAACCTGTTCTGGATGGTCCATGGCGACGGTCCGGCGAACCATCGGCATGGCTCGCGAGCATCGGCAGTCACCGAGGCCGAGCGCCTTGCTCGAGCGAATCCTGGGAAGGTGTTCGTAGTGCTGGAAGCCGTCGAGGCTGTGCGGAAGATCGACGTCGAGCGCGTCGAGCTGCGCCAGCCGGGAGCCCGGACGCCTCAATGGCCAGCGGCCCCCGACGACATCCCGTTCTGACGCAGCCCAACCCGTCCCAACTCCCAGTCGCGTACCCGAGAGAGGCCGGCCACCATGAGCAGCAAGACCTACGACGCCCAGCCGACGCCGCAACACAACGCTCGCCTGTTCGTGCTGGATGCCGACCCGGCCATTTGCGCGGGTGAGCGGTGCCGTTGGCCGAAGCCTGCTCTCGTTGACGGTGAAGCGCCCGAGCGCATCGGTCGGTTCGACCCGTCGCTGACCTACTATGCCGCGAGCGTCGCGTTCCAGGGTGAGCGCCGAGCCTGCGAGTGGCTGGAGCGCGCAGGCTTCTCACCCTTCGCCCCGAGCCGAATCGTGGAGCGTCGGCACGCTGGCCGGAAGTCGCTCGTGCGCCGCCCGGTGTTCCCGGGCTACGCCTTCGTCGGCAAGACCAAGGCCCAGTCCTGGCACAGCATCCTGCGCGAGCCCGGCGTGGTGTCGCTCGTGTCCTCGGGACCGACGCCGATCGTGCTTCCGCCGTGGCAGATGCGGCTGCTGGCGGCCGCGGATGAATTCGACGCCTACGATACGCCGAAGCCGCAGAACGCCTTCAGCGAGGGCCAGCGGGTGCGCATCATGGGCGCCATGTGGGAGGGGCTGATCGGACAGGTGATGCGGGCACCGGAGAGCCGACGCATCGCGATCCTTCTCGATGCCAGAGGGCAGAAACTGAAGCTGGATGTGGACGTTGACATGCTGAGGGCGGCATGAGATCGTTCGCCCATTGCGGGGCTGTGTTGCACGATTGCATCACCAGTCCTGCGGACGCATGCGCGCTTGAGCGATGCTCGCGCCGTCCCTTTGAATGTTTGAATTCAGGGTAATCAAATGGCCCGCGGCGGAAAGCGCCCCGGTGCCGGACGGAAACCTAAGCCGCGTCCACTGACGCCGGACGAGGTACGGTCCGCCGCTGACCGGGCGGAAGGCATCGGCAGCTACGATGATGAGGGCGGCTCCGACCAGTCTCGTGGCAGGGGTCGACCGCCTCTCTACCAGCCGCTGTTCGCGCGCCAGGCTGAGAAGCTGCTGAAGGACGGCGCGACTGACACGGACCTTGCCGGCTTCTTTGAGGTCGATGTCAGGACAATCTACCGCTGGAAGCTCCAGCATGAGGATTTTCGTCAGGCCCTAACGCGGACCAAGGCCGTGGCTGACGATGCGGTGGTAGCGAGCCTGTTCCGCCGCGCCACCGGCTACAGCCACGACGCCGTGAAGATCATGCAGGACAAGGGCTCGCCAGTCGTGGTGCCCTACGTCGAGCATTATCCGCCGGACACGACTGCGGCGATCTTCTGGCTCAAGAATCGGCGGCCGGACCTCTGGAGAGACAAACCGCCCGAGGATGGCGGCGGCGCCCCGCTGGAAATCGCTCGCAAGATCCGGGAGGCGGTGGCCCAGGCCGACGCGGTCGAGGACGCCGAGTGAGCCTCCTCACGCCTCGCTGGTATCCGCTGCGGCCCCTTCCTGAACAGCGGCGCCTGATCAGTTGCGGCACCCGGTTCTGCGTCGTTCCGGCCGGTCGGCGCTCCGGCAAGACCGAGCGGGCCAAGCGCTACCTGATCCGCGCTGCGATGCGCGAGACCCGGTTCGCAGACGCCCGGTTCTTCCTTTCGGCCCCGACCCGAGACCAGGCCAAGGCGATCTTCTGGCAGGATCTCAAGGCGTTCCTGCCGCCATGGATGATCAAGGACACCCGGGACGGTGAGCTGATGGTTCGCCTGGTCACCGGCACCGAGATCTGGGTCATCGGCCTCGACAAGCCGCAGCGCATGGAAGGGCGCAGCTGGAACGGCGGCATCATCGACGAGGTAGCCAACGTGAAGGCGACGGCCTGGCCCGAGAACATCCGGCCGGCCCTGTCAGACCGTCGCGGCTGGTGCTGGCTCATCGGCGTGCCCGAGGGTCGAAACCACTACTACGACATGTGGAAGCGGGCGATCTCGCGCTCTGATCCGGAGTGGGACGGCTTCACCTGGAAGAGCGCGGACATCCTGCCGCCGGAAGAGGTCGCCTCCGCTCAGCGCGATCTGGACCCGCTGACGTTCCAGCAGGAATACGAGGCCTCCTTCGTCAACTTCGAGGGCCGGGCCTACTACCCGTTCTCCGAGGCGGTGCACTGCCAGCGCCTCACCTACGACCCCGCCCGGCCGCTCGCTCTGTGCTTCGACTTTAACGTCGATCCGGGCGTCGCGGTCATCGCCCAGGAGCAGCGCCTCCCGAACGGCCAGGACGGCACCGGCATCATCGGTGAGGTCCACATCCCGCGGAACTCGAACACCCCCGCGGTGTGCCGGCGGATCATCCAGGACTGGGGCTGGCACGCGGGCCGGGTGGTGTGCTTCGGCGATGCGTCAGGCGGCGCCCGGGGCTCGGCCAAGGTGGCGGGCTCGGACTGGGACCTGATCCGGCGCGAGCTCGGCGCCCAGTTCGGCCAGCGGCTGTTCTTCGAGGTGCCGGCGGCCAACCCCGCAGTGCGCGCCCGGGTCAACGCGGTGAACACCCGGCTCAAGGCCGGCGATGGCACGGTCCGCATGATGGTCGACCCCGCCCGGGCGCCGAACGTCGTGAAGGACCTCGAGGGCGTCCGGCTGCTGGCCGGCGGCTCGGGTGAGATCGACAAGCGGGCCGACCCGGCGCTGAGCCATATCAGCGACGCGCTCGGCTACATGGTGGCCGCCGTGTTCCCGGTGACGACGGGCGGCGAGGCGCGCACGGGCCGCACGATCGGCATGTACTGAGGGGCGGCCGATGCGCAACGAGAACGACGCCGCCTGATGCCGCTCTCGTCGAAGCATCCGAAATACGCGGAGGCCGCGCCCGACTGGAAGGTGGTTCGCGACACCCACGCCGGCGAGCGCCGGGTGAAGGAACTCGGCACCGAGTACCTGCCGGCGACCTCCGGCATGATCGCAGCCGGGTTCATGAGCGGCGTCAGCAGCCATGCCCTGATCGGCCGGCAGCGTGAGGACGGCCAGGTCGAGGCCCGCGTCGGCGGCGCCTACCAGAACGAGGGCCAGGCCCAGTACGACGCCTATCGCTGCCGGGCGGTGTTCCATCCGCTGGTCGCCGCCTCCGCCGAGGCGCTGATCGGCATCATGCACCGCAAGCCGCCGACGATTGAGCTGCCCAAGAAGCTGGAATCGCTGCGGCAGGACTGCACCCAGGACCGCGAGGGACTGGCGACGCTGCTGCGGCGGATCAACGAGGAGCAGCTCCTCACCGGTCGGCTCGGGCTGCTGCTCGATGTGCGCGGCGATCTCGGCCCCGGAGCGTTGCCCTACCTCTCGACCTACGCCGCCGAGAGCATCCTGAACTGGGGCGTGGACCGAGTGACCTCGCCCGGCAAGCTGCTGTTCGCGGTGCTCGACGAGAGCGGCGACCAGCTGCAGGACGATCTGAGCTATGCGCACCAGCGGCGCTACCTCGTGCTGGGGGACGCCGCCACGGGATTCGTGAAGCGGGCCGCCGGCGCAGACGCCGAGATGCCCGCCGAGGGCTACGTCGCCGCGGCAGTGTCCGACACCGACGAGGCAGCAGCCCTGCCATTCGTGGCGCCGCAGATCGCCGGCACGAAGCTTCCCGAGATCCCGTTCGTGACGATCGGTGCCAAGGACCTGCAATGGGATCCGGACGCGCCGCCGCTGCTCCGGGTCGCCTCCATGGCGCTGGCGATTTACCGCGGCGAGGCCGATTACCGGCATGCCCTGTTCATGCAGGGGCAGGAGACGCTGGTCACGATCGGCGCCAAGACGGGCAGCGCCTACGCGGAGCCGGGTGAGGCCGTGAAGGGCCAGCCGGTGATGCTCGGCGCCAACGGGCGCATCGATCTCGACACGGGCGGCGACGCCAAGTTCATCGGCGTCTCGTCGAACGGCCTGTCCGCCCAGCGCCAGGCCATCATGGACGACAAGACCGCGGCCGCGGAGATGGGCGCCCAGATCATCGGCGACCGCTCCGGCGGCGCGGAATCGGGCGACGCCCTGGAGATCCGCGTCGCGGCCCGCACCGCCACCCTGTCGAGCGTCGCGCTCGCCGGCGCCCAGGGCCTCGAGCGCATCCTGAAGATGGCCGCCACCTGGGTCGGGGCGAACCCGGACGAGGTGAAGGTTACCCCGAACCTCGACTTCGCCGGCACGCCGATCACCGGCTCCGACATCCTGCAGATCACCCAGGCCAAGAGCATGGGCCTGCCGCTGTCCTGGGAGAGCATCCACGACTGGCTGGCTCGGAAGGGCTTCACCTCCAAGACCTACGAGGAGGAGGAGGACCAGATCGAGGGCGAGGGGCCGAGCGGTAGCGGCATCGGCCACAACGGCGGCCCTGCGCTGGACGATGACGACGAGGCGACCGACGAAGATGCCGACGCGGTCACCGACGACGACCTGAACGGCCTGTTCGCGCCCGAGACGCTGGCGGGCGCCTGATGCGGAAGCCGAAGGCGACGAAGCCGGGCGCGGCATCCGGCGGCAAGTTCGACTCGGCCAAGCACCCCCGTGCCATGGGCGGGCGGTTCGGATCGAAGGGCGGGGCCGGCGAGACCTCGCCGAAGAAGCTGACCGTCGGCGCCGAGCGCCTGAAGACGAGCGGCGTCACGGCGCAGGACAAGATCGTCGTGCTGTCAGGCCGGGTCCGGAAGTACCAGGGCCACGACACGGTCGAGAGCTTCGTGGCGAGCCACCCGAAGGGCCGAGCGCACGCGCTGCGGCTCCTGGCTGCGGATCATAAGGCCGGCCGCATCGGGTTCGGTGACGCGCAGAAGGCTGCCGACACAGCGAAGGCGAGTGCGGCCGCCAAATACGACGAGACCAAATTCTCGGACTTCTCGAACACCGACAACGCCACCGTGCAGGAGGTTGAGCGCGACCTCTACCGGGCGATGATCCAGAAGCCCGAGACGCCCGACGAGATCGCGGCCATCAACAACTACAGCGGGGCGAGCTTCTCCGAGATCAACGGTTTCCTCCGCAAGCGCGCGGCGGCCAAGGATCGGAGCAATCCCTACAAGGAGGAGGATCTCGGGCCCGAGATCCGCAACCTGGACCGGGTGTTGAAGCGCTCCAAGATGACCGAGGACACGGTCGTCTACCGCGGCATGTCGGGCGAGTTCGCCCAGCGGGTGAAGGCGCTGAAGCCCGGCGCGATCCTGCGCGATGGCGGCTACGTCAGCACGTCCCTGCACCGCAGCACGGCCGACGAGAGCTTTTCGGGGGAGGATGGCGTCGTTCTCAAGCTGCTGCTCCCGAAAGGGAACCGCGCCTACTTGATGAACGGCCGCGGCGCGTCCAGCTTCGCGATGGAGCATGAGGTCATGCTGCCACGAGGCTCGCGCTTCCGCATCCGGAAGGTCGAGGGCAACGTCCTGACCGCCGAGGTGTTGTGATGGCCACGCCGAAGAAGCCCGATACCGATCCCAATAAGGTGGTCACCCGCGAGGACGGCACTCAGGTGCGCCCGGGCCGCTTCTCCAGCGACGGCGAGGGCATGACGATCACGCAGCCCGGCGAGGAAGAGCCGGACTACGACGATGAGCACGACCCGGACGACGAGGACTGAGGCGCCAGCCGGTGGACGTCAACGACGCGATCCTCGACGCCCAGGTCAGCCACTCGGTCGGCCTGCAGCGTCTCGGCACCGGGATCCTCCGGCGCATCCTGGCGCTGCTGAATCGGACCGACGCCGATCTCGTAGAGCAGATCCGCACCCGCCTCGACGGCGTGGAGCCCGGCACCTTCGACACCGATTTCGCCACCGGCCGGCTGAAGGGCCTACTCGACGCGGTCCGGGCACTGAACGCCGACGTCTACGCTCGCATCCAGGCCGCACTCCTGAAAGAGGGGCTGAACCTCGCGAGCTACGAAGCCGAGTACCAGAGCAACGTCCTGGCCGAGCATGTGCCGGTCCGGCTCGACATCGTGCAGCCGACCACTGAGCAGCTGCAGGCGATCGTGATGAAGCGGCCGTTCCAGGGCCGCGTGCTGCGCGAATGGGCGCAGGGTCTTGAGCAGGGCCGCACCACGAAGGTGCACGACGCGATTCGAATCGGAATGGTCGAGGGCGAGACCGTCGACCAGATCGTCCGCCGGGTCCGCGGCACGCAGGCCATGGGCTACAAGGACGGTGTGTTGGAGATCACTCGGCGCGATGCCGAGGCCGTGGTCCGCACCGCGGTCAACCACATCGCCTCCGGCGCGTCCGAGGCGGTCTACGAGCGCAACGCCGACCTGATCTCAGGCGTCCGCTGGGTTTCGGTGCTCGACAGCCGCACCACCGCGGTGTGCCAGGCCCGGGACGGCAAGGTCTACGAGCCCGGCAAGGGCCCGCGCCCGCCGGCGCACTGGAACTGCCGGAGCACGACGACGCCGGTGACGAAGTCGTTCCGGGACCTCGGCATCGACCTGGACGAGGTGGACGCTGGGACCCGGGCGAGCATGAACGGCCAGGTTCCGGCCGATCTGACCTACGGCGCGTGGCTGGCGAAGCAGCCGGCCTCGCTCCAGGATGAGGTGCTGGGCAAGGCGAAGGGCCTGCTGTTCCGCAAGGGCGGGCTCACGGTCGACAAGTTCGTGGATCGCTCCGGCCACGCCTACACGCTCGACGAGCTGCGGCGGCGCGAGGCTGGGGCTTTCCGGAAGGCGGGCTTAGCGGCATAGTTGCTCTATGAGCGACGAAAAGCCGAAACGGATCGAGCCGTACCCCCAAGAGGACGACCGGTCGCTACCGTATCATGTCGCGAGAACTGCTTTGGACGCAGGCGCGTCACTGGTTCCGGGCGCAGGCTACGCCATCGGCGAGCTTGTCCGACACTTTATTGGCGAGCCACTCGAGAAGCGGCGTGAGGAGTGGTTTGCCAGCCTCGGTGAAGGGGTGATTGAACTGCAGGGGCGACTTGAAGGGTTCGATCCGGCTTCCTTATCTGGGAATGAGGAATTCATCAGCGCGGTCTACGAGACCACTCAGCACGCGATGAAGACGCATCATGCCGAGAAACGAGAGGCGCTGCGTAACGCTGTTCTCAACGTCGCGCGCGGCTATAGCCTTGATGAGGTTGAGCGCGGCGCGTTTATGTCGGTGATTGATCGCTTTTCCCCGTTTCATCTTACTGTGCTGCGGCTCTTGGCAGACCCGACATCTCACGCCGGGTATATGCGCGCCGTGCACAACGCAGTCATGGGATCACGGGAAACGTACATCAGCCGTGCTTTGCATGGGCAGGCTAACGACGGAGCTCTCGGGCGCGTGCTAGACGACCTTCGCCGCGAGGGTCTGACAGATGGATCGGAGCGCGGCGGCGTTTCAGGGACTGCCCTGATCGCAAGTGCGACAACACCATCGGGGAATCGCTTTCTGCGGTTTGTTAGCAGCCCGACAGAGTAGTTATGGCTGACACCCGCCGCGCCGAGAAGCCTGCGCGTCCGATCCCGCACCTCCAGTGGACGTGCCGGAAGTGCGAGACCATGGACGGAGTCTCGACCGCAGCCACGATGCGGATTCGCCAGGGCGGCTACGTCAGCTTGAAGACCGGCCGGATGACCGGCGGCAACTTCTACGAGGTCTGCGCCATGTGCTTGGCGCGCGGGCGGACGACGATTGTGGCGAAGGGCTAAGACAGCGCTTCTGCGATCAACGAGTCGATCGCCGATGCGATCTCCTGCTGCTTCGTTTCGCCCTCAGAGTGAGCGGCTGCACGGGTGCGGATCGACCCGATTTCCGCGTCGGACAAAGCGCCGCTCGCTCGTAGCGTCTTCATCAGTTCGATCAAGATTGCTGCAGCCGCAACAGGTCCGACCTCGGGAATTTCGCTCGCCATTTATCGCCTCCGGTTGAACCGGCGAAGATAATCGCCCGCCGACGATTCACCAGGGCATCAATGAGATCCGCGCCCCGAGTGCGGTCAACCGTCGGCAGCCATGGCGCTGACCGGCCTCTCCCGCCATGGGGCGGGACGACGGAGAGCAGCATGCAGGGCCTCAGCCTGTTTCGCCTCACCAGCGATCGCCGAACGGTCAACCTGGCGTCATGGCATTCGCCCCACTCGCTGACCTGGCGCTGGATCCTCTCCGCTGGGTTCCAGCGCATCGTCTTCGCCAAGCCGCGCGGCATGTGGAAGACGACCGGGCCGCACGTCTACCGGTGCGGCAGCATCGGGACCGTGCTCTCGGCCTTCGCCATGCGGCACAACAACGGCTGGCAGTTCGGCCTGACCGTGCTCGGCCTCGCGATCAGCTTCAGCCAGCAGCGGCCCATGTGGTTCCGCGATCTCTACTACGCGGAGCAGAATCGCCGCTACGAGCGCCGCGCCGCCTGATCCCAGCCCATTCCGACTTCCCCGGCCGCGATGGCGCGCGCCGGGCCCTGCGTCATGGGACGCAGCCATAGGAGCCCACCATGAAGCTCAAGAAGGTCTACGACACCGAGGCCGACGTCCCGGCCGACTACCTCTCGCTCTACGAGGAGCGCGACGGGAAGTGGCACCTCACCGTGGAGGTCGAGGGCACCTCGGACAGCGGCGATGTCGCCCGGCTGACCAGTTCCCTCGCGAAGGAGCGGAACGACCACAAGGCGACCAAGGACAAGCTGCGCGCGTTCGACGGCCTCGACCCGCAGGAGACCCGCGATCGCCTCGACAAGCTAGCCGACATCGAGGCCAACCCGGACGCGACGGTCGAACAGCGCGTCACCAGCGAGGTCGAGCGCCGGCTGAAGGCCAAGACCGCCCCGCTCGAGCGCCAGATCGCCCAGGCCAACGAGGCGAAGGCCGCCGCCGAGCGCGAGCGTGACGAGACCCGCGGCACGCTGCGCGGTCGCACCATCTCCGACGAGGTCCGCGCCGCGGCCTCGAAGGCCAAGATCATCGATTCCGCCGTCGACGACGTGCTGATGTACGGCAACAGCGTGTTCGAGGTCGGCGAGGATGGCCAGGTCGTCACCAAGGACGGCGTCGGCGTCACCCCGGGCCTGAAGCCCGAGGCGTGGCTCTCCGACATGAAGGAGCGCCGCCCGCACTGGTGGCCTGCCTCGCAAGGCGCCGGATCCACCGGTGGTCGTGGCGGCTCGGCCGGCGGCGACAACCCGTTCACGGCCGAGGCCTGGAACGTCACCGAGCAGGGCAAGATCGCTGCCGTCGACCAGGCGAAGGCCGAGCGCCTCGCGAAGCTGGCCGGCACCACGCTCGGCGGCGCCAAGCCGGCCCCGCGCAACCGCGCGGCCTGAACCTTTCCGGCAGCCCATGGGGCCGCCAACACCATCACCGGCCGCCGCCATGGGGCGCGCGGCCACCCTCCCTCGACCAAGAGCCCGAACACGACCGGCCGGCCATGGGGCCCGGCTTGGCGGTGCTGACGGATCAGACCCTCAAGCCTCCATAGGAGCCCATCATGGCCACCGGCGTTCTTCGCCTTTCCGACGTCATCGTCCCGTCCGTCTTCGTCCCGATGGTCCGCCGCCTGGCGGTGGAGAAGACGGCCCTCATCACGTCCGGCGCCATGGTCGCCGACCCGCTGCTCGACCGCTTCCTGGCGGGCCCGGGCCTGACCATCGACATGCCGCGCCTGAACCCGATCGATCGGCAGGACGTCGAGAACGTCTCCTCCGACGATCCGACCGTGTTCTCGACCCCGAACAAGCCCTCGACCGGCGACGAGATCGCGGTGCGCCTGTCGCGCAACAACTCTTGGTCCCAGATGGACCTCGTGCGCGCCCTGCTGGCCGCAGATCCGCTGGCGCAGCTCGCCAACGACATCGCGCAGTACTGGGCCTACCGCCGCCAGCGCGCGGTGATCGCCCACCTCGCCGGCGTGTTCGCCGCCAACGCGGCCGCGACCGACGCGAGCCACGTGCAGAACGACATGACCCGGGACATCTCGGGTGCGGGCTACACGGCGGGCGTGACCGACTTCAACGGCGCTGCCTTCATCCAGGCGCTGCTCACCATGGGCGACGCCATGGGCGGTATCGCGCTCGTCGCCATGCACTCGGTGGTCTACGCGAGCGCGCTGACCAAGAACCTGATCCAGTTCCGGCTGGACAGCGAGGCCAACCCGACCATCCCGACCTACATGGGCAAGGACGTCACCCTCGACGATTCCATGCCCAACAACGCGGGCGTGTTCGAGACCTGGCTGTTCGGCCGCGGTTCGGTGACCTACGGCACCGGCTCGCCCGAGGTCCCGAACGAGGTGCTGCGCATCCCGGGCGCCGGCAACGGCGGCGGTCAGGAGACCATGTGGGACCGCGTCGAGTGGGCCCACCACGTGCCGGGCACGGCCTACGTCGGCACCCCGCCGAAGGGCGGCCCGACCAACGCGGCCACCACCAACAACCTCGCCGCGGCCACGTCCTGGGCCCGTATCGCGAAGGACCGTCGGTCCATCCCGATCGCCCGCATCATCACCCGCGAGTTCTGACGCTCGCTCCGGGGCGCGTTCGCGCGCCTCGCCGCCCGCCCCGTAGCTCGATCACAGGAGGGCTGCCATGCCCCCGCGCAAGAACGACGACCAGACCGACGGCCAGGAAGACGTGGCCGGCCGCAACGCCGCGTCCGCCGAGGCCAACCGCGGCCAGTCCGCCGAGGGCGATGCCCCGGCCGGTACGCAGATGGAAGCGAAGCTGAAGACCGCCGCTGACAGCTCGGTCTCGCCGAAGTCCTCGACCCTGCAGAGCCCCGACGCCGAGATCCGGGCCGACCTGACCCAGGACGTGCTCACGGCCAATCGCGAGGCGATGCAGGCCGAGGTGCGCTCCGGCAAGGGTTCGACCGCGGGGGTAAGCAAGCTCCAGGAGCTGCACCAGTCCGTGGCCGATGCCCAGGGCGAGGTCGACGCCGCGATCCGGAAGCGCGATGCCGCCCGGGACGCCTATGACCGCGAGGTCGAGGCGCAGGCAGTCGGGTCGGCGCAGCCGTTCGGCGAGCTCGTCGCGGCCGCCCACGCCGCCGCCGACAAGCGGGCCGCCGAGGAGGCGGAACTCCGCAAGCGGCAGCTGGCCCGGTAGGCCACGACGATGGCCGGCGGCTTCTCCGGAGCGGATTGGCAGGCGAACCTCTCCCGCTGGGCTGAATTGCAGCTCGGCGGCAGGGAGGGGCTGCCTGCCGGTCCGCAGGTCCCGTTCTACCGGATGGGCGAGCCGGTCATCATCGAGGTGACGCCCGACAGCGCCGGCACGCCCGTCGAGGTGGTGCTTCCGCCGAACGCGACGTGCTTCCAGTACACGAACAATAACCCCTTCGCGGTGCGCCTCTGCGGCACCCGCGAGGGCCTCGACTTTATCCCCGTGACCACCCGCACGGGCTGGCTCTGGATGCCCGGCACCCAGGGCATCCGCACGACGCTGCGGCCGGTGCTGCTCTCGGCCATGTCGGTTGACGGCCCCTACGCGGCGACCTCGCCGGAGCAGAAGGCCGGCAAGGGCATCCTGGAGCTGCAATACGGCACGGGAGCCCCGGGCTGATGCTGCGCATCGTTCTTGCCTTCCTGCTCGCGGCGTCCCCGGCGCTCGCTGACACCGTCAGCCAGGTTCCGCCGGGCCGCGCCGGCATGGTCGGTCCGGCTGGCCCCGCCGGGCCGCCCGGCCCCAAGGGCGATAAGGGAGACCGAGGCGATGCAGGATCGCAGGGAGCAGCCGGACCCGCTGGCGATGTGGGCGCAACAGGCGCTCCAGGTGCAGGCGGCAGCCCTGGCGCTGTCGGACCAGCTGGTCCTGCTGGGTCTCGCGGCGCAGACGGCGTGGCTGGCCCTGCTGGTCCCGCCGGACCTCAGGGAATCACCGGTCCAACGGGCGCGACGGGACCAGCCGGCAAGGACGGCGCGACTGGTCCGCAGGGGAATACCGGAGCCGCTGGCCCGGCAGGGCCTCAGGGTGCTGTAGGGGCGAAGGGGGACAAAGGTGATGTCGGACCCGCTGGTCCTGGTGGCCCTTCTGGGCCCGCTGGCAGTCCTGGGCCTGCTGGTGTTGCTGGTTCAGATGGTTCGT